>CANRFV010000007.1 GCA_947629985.1 uncultured Clostridia bacterium
TATCCGAGAGTTTTTGTCATCGCTTGAAAGCACAATTCTAAAAATTTTGTTTTTGTTCCCTATGGGAAGTGCGCTTTGTGTGGGTCCTTTTTCTTCGCTCCGTTTTACTTGCCGCCTTGTTGCTTCAACGATGTGATGTCGAAATAATGTAGCGCTTCACTTCGCTCCGCTTACCCTGCGCTCCGCTTGGGACGAATCCCATCTCTTCCGCCAAGGCGCAGGCTCGCATTTAGTCGCGCGAAAAAGGGAGACGTCTTGCGACATCTTCCTTTTTTCACGCTTCCTTTGGCTTCGACTGCTTTGTCGCTGTACGAACAAAAAAATTTACGGGGTCCCCAACAAGACGTAGCGTAGCAGTCTTGTTGGGGAAAGGAGCAACCGATTGCCAAGGGAACCGACCGCACGCTTGCGGTTGGTGTTGGCTAATATCGAGTTGCGACGCTGTAGCGCTTCACTTCGCTCCGCTTACCCTGCGCTCCGCTTGGGACGAATCCCGGCTCTTCCGCCACGGGCGCAGGCTTGCATTGAGTCGCGCAAAAAAAGGGAGACGCTGTACGCTGTCTCCTTTTTGCTGTCTGTGTAAACACAATATTTGTCGGCACATCAAACAGTGCGCTACGGGGTAAGGTAATATCCGAACAAAACGTGCAAGTAATTATCGTTAAAACGATAGTTTTGTTTATTTTGTTAAAAAACCTTGACAAAGTATCGGCGTAACGATATAATTTTGGCAGGAGGCAAATGGTAAATGAGAAAAAAAATACTTATTCTTTATCATGGTTCCAAGCACATCATCACAAATCCCACTCTCCAAGGCGGCAAAGAATCAAATGACTACGGGTACGGCTTCTACTGCACCGAAAGCAAAGAACTCGCCTGCGAATGGGCATGCCCCGATAATAACGACGGTTACGCCAACGAGTACGAACTTGATTTGACGGGGTTAAAAATTTTGGATCTAACCAAACCGCAATACAACATACTCAATTGGATAGCGCTTTTGTTGCAATACCGCATACCCGGCGGAATGACGCCGAACGATGAACAGGCAAGAAATTATCTCATAGGCAATTTTTCCGTAGATTTGTCGGATGTTGACGTAATCAAGGGATATCGCGCCGACGATTCGTATTTTTCGTTTGCAAGAGATTTTGTTCGCAACTCAATAACGGTTTCGCAATTATCCAAGGCAATGGAACTTGGCAAACTTGGCGTGCAAGTTGTATTGCATTCTCAAAAGGCGTTTAACCAAATACGGTATGTCAAAAATTATATTGCCAACAACGAAGAATATTATGTAAAGCGCCTTGCGCGAGACAGGCAGGCAAAGGAAGAATATCTGCATACCACTCGTTCAATCAGCGTAGCGCCAGACGATTTGTTTGTTATGGATATTATAAGACAAGGAGTGCAAAACGATGATCCGCGCATACAACGAAATTTACGTAGATGACGCTATGTATACGCTTGCCGAAGTTTTCGATTATGCAGTTGACGGCAAGCAAGTGGATATGTTGGCGCAAGACTTTGTTATGAGCGGAGTGGCGGCGCAATTTGAAAGGGGCAATCCGCACTATATAAATATGCCGTCCAATGCGCTTTATTATGAAATAAAAAAACAGCGTCCGTCTCCCCGCGGATGTAATTTCGAAAAAACACCGCAATACTGGTGCGGTTTTGTACTTGCCTATTACCAATGGTATACCGGGCTCAGGTTCGAAGAAATATTTCGGCGGCTACCGGCGTCGGAGATATTAAAGATGTATCATCCGTTGCACGAAGCGTCTTTGCGTAAATTTGTCGATGTGGCAAACGCCATAGTAATGCGTGCGGATACCAATTTGGCGCGGATCCGCAAATCGGCAAATTTGTCTCAACGCAAACTTGCGGAATATAGCGAGGTATCTTTACGATCGATTCAATTATATGAGCAACGTCGGCTTGATATAAATGCCGCGGCGGCAAATAAGTTATTGCGCATTGCAAGAGTTCTCGGGTGCTACGTCGAAGATTTGTTGGAGCCCGAAATGCATTAAACACCACACTTAGCCAAAACGGTACCCGGCGGCACATACTAAAAGTGCGCAGTCGGGCGCCGTTTTTTGTCAAACAAAGGTTTATGTTTTTATTCCTTGTCGCCGTGTTTGTTTTGTTCCGATTAAAGCCAACTATTATTCCGCAAACAATTGACATTGTTCCGCAAATACAACTTAATTAACGACTACGCCGCCGACCAACGCAACATTGTAGTAAAATTGGCAAGTTTTCACATTCGGTTTGAAAACATACACCCCTTTATCGACGGCAACGGCAGAACGGGGCGCTTGCTTGTCAATCTCGAATTAATGAAAGCGGGTTATCCGCCGATTGACATCAAGTTTACGGACAGAATGCGCTATTACAATGCGTTTGAAACGCCCGATCTCGGCGACGCTTCTGCAATGACCAAACTCTTTGCCGAATATCTTAACGGTAGGCTGGACGAGTATTTGGCTATTTTGTCTTAATAACGGCTTATAGTCGGGTGTTATACAATGCGCTTTGGGGCAAAAAATTTTTGTTACAGCGCAAAAAAGCATTTACAAATCGGCGGCGTATATTATATAATATATATGCAATCAAAAACAACATTATAAATATGCGCGCCTGCGTATATTAAATATGCGCGCCTGCCGCACCTACTTGCCGCCCCGAGCGCCCGCTTGTCTCCCGTTGCGGCGTTGTCGCGGCATAGTTGTGCGCCCGTTTGGCGCGTGTAATCGCCAACAAATCAAAGTGTTTGGTCAAATGCCTGCAAAGTGTCGAAAAAAAATGAAAATTTTTGAATAAAATTATTGACACGGCATATTTTATGTGTTATACTTCAAAAGCAAATAAATTGATAAATTATGGGGAAAGTCGGGCAAATCCAAGTCAAAGGGCTTGTATTTGGCTGATATAATGCATATTTTAGGGTGCAATATTTCTCGGTAAAGTATCGGTTTGTTTGTAACAAAACAATCGTTTGTGCTGTAAAGCGTCTGCACAAAATCGGAAATTTCAGTAGGCGTGCAGCGGTGCAAAGGTTGTTTGCAAAAATGGGTCGTTGATTAGCGACTCGTAAAAAAACTAGTCGAAATTATTTTAAAAGGAGTTTAAAAATGTTGCAAAAAGCAAAATCAACGCTGTTAAAAGTATTGATCTGTGTTTGCCTTGTATGCTGCTTGGTAGCAATGTTTGTTGCAGTTACCGCTTGTAACAAAACAGAAGCCCCCACAGTTGTAGGCGGCCATGTCGATACTAACGGCCATTTAATTTTAGAACTGAGTGATGGTAGTACGTCCGACGCCGGTCTTGTTGCTCAACCCGGTACTCCCGGCACCAACGGCACCAACGGCGCTAACGGTGTTGGTATCAAAAACGTTACCATCAACGACGACGGCGATCTTGTAATTACGCTGGATAACGACAAGGAAATCGTAGTAGAAATCCCCGATTATTCCGTTAATTGCGTAGATGGCGAAGAACACGTTTGGGTAGACCTTCACAAGGTTGTAGACGCCAACTGCATTAGCGGCGAAACATGGCTTACCGTTTGCCGCAGACCCGGTTGCAACGCTATGTACCTTAGCCAAAAGGGCGATCCTAACCCCGACAATCACCTTAACTTGGTAGACGCCGATACAAAACCCACTTGTACAAAAGCGGGCAATACCGACCAAATCTGCAAAGACTGCGGCAAAACCATTAAGGGGCAAGAAGTTGCCGCTCTCGGCCACACTCCGTACATAAAGACGGCAGATAAAACCGCTTGGCGTGCAGAAGACTCGAGTGTTGAGAAAACCGGTTGGGTAAAAGAAGTAACCGACCTTCCCGAAGGCGTAGCCGAAAACTGGGTACCCGTAGTTGACGACCTTAGCGTATTCTGTGTTGACGGCGGTGAAGTTGCGCTTGTTTGTGCAGACTGCCACGAAGAAATTAAGGAATCCGAACATCGCGATGCTCCCGGACACCTTATTACGGGTGAATGGACAATTACACAACGTCCCACCGATGATGCAACAGGTCTTGCGGAAGGTCTTTGCGCACGTTGCGGTGAAACAACGATCGTATTGCCCAAATTGACCGCTAAGGACGCAGAAGGTCATTTGTTGTGGACGTCAAAGACTGAAAACGGTGTTTGTAAGGAAGGCGCAGACAATACCGTTGCCAAGACAATTTATACATACGTTTACAAGTATCTCGATGAGTCGAAAGAACCTGCCGAACAGGAAAAGAAATTCTCGTTCGAAGTTTTGGGCGACGTTAAACACACGTATAATGGTGAAGCGATTTATCAGACAGGTGAAATTTCAGGCGACTCTCCCGTATATGACGACATTACGGACGCTGATGTAGCAGCCGGCACGGTAGAAAAAGCGTTTGAACACTTCGGCAACTCGTCCAACACTTGCAGCAAAGTGGGCTATGCAATGTTCACATGCGAAGTGTGCGGTGAAAGAATCTTGATCAGAGTACGCGGCACCAACCACAATCCCGATTATAATCAAAAATTGAGCGAAGTACCCGCTACTTGTACCGAACGCGGATATACCGAATATGTCTGCAAGAACAGCACAGACGGTCATACTTACAAAGAGTACACCAAGGCACTTGGTCATAGTTGGAAAGTAGACAACACCAAGAGCACGTTTGATGAAAGCGCAGGCACTGCTGATTTGTACGTATACTGCGACCGCGACGGTTGTGATGCTACAGACCATATTGTAGGAACTAACGTTAAAAAGACTGAAACTCCTGCTAAGTGTGAAGAAGCCGGCAAGATTGTTTGGACGTATCAGTATCAACCCGAAGGCGCTGAAAAGCCCCTAGAAGGTAAATTCGAAGAAACAGTTGACGCTTTGTTCCATGCGCTTATTCACAACGACAATACATTCGAGTTCAAGAATGGTTTGCCCGATGACGGCACTGTAACATATGAAATCGAAGATATTGCTAAGGGACTTGGTCTTAGTGTTCAAGAATTGCTCAGCACATACGATGACTTCAACAAGTTTGCAAACTCGCATCCCGATTGCAAGAATCCCGGTTGGGTTTACATCGATTGCAGCCGTTGTAAACAAAAGATTTTGATTCGCCTTGTTGGTGAACACGATTGGGATCCCGATAGTGCATACGACGTTAAAGGCACATGTAAAGCCGATGCCGAGCATCCCGACGGAGTTGCTCCTGCAGATGGATATACATGCTCTGTATGCGGCAAGCATACGACCAAACCGAAAGATGGTCAGGGCATCCCCGATCATACTTGGGAAGTTAAAGTTGACGAAAAAACCAACAAAGTAAACTGCACTTGTACCGTTTGCGGCAAGCAAGCAGAAGGTAAACTTGATACGTCTAAGGGCGATGGCAACACCGGTATTGAAAAGAAAGCAGCAACCTGCGCTCCCGGTGATGCCGGTAAGGGATACACCAAGTATTACTATCTTGACGCTTCTAACAAACCTGGTGTAGCAACCGTTTGGACTGATAGATTGACTACACACTGCTTCGGTTTGGATGGCGATGCTACATACCTGACAGGTATTACCGAAGATCCCGATGTATGTCAATCAGACAGCCTGACAGCAGGTAAGTTCCTTGCAGCCGCGCAAAAAGGCGGAGAAATTGTTGACCCGTCGTTTGCTAACTCGCATCCGACTTGCAAGAAAGAAGGCAAGATTACAATTAAGTGCTCTGTCTGCAACGAACAATTGGTTCTTACAGTAAAGGGCGACCATACTCTTGGTAAAGAAGAACTCAAAGCGCCGACATGCACAACGGCTGGTTACACCTATCAAAAATGTTCTGAGTGCAACCAAGAAGTTAAGAAGCCGGGTTCTGACAAAGCGGCACTCGGACACGACTTGACCATTGTTGTTGAAACTGAACCCACCGTCGATCAAGCCGGTAGTGCAAAGGTATCTTGCAGCAGATGTTCGGTAGGCGGAACAGTTGAATTGCCCAAACTGAGCGATACGACATTCTGGAAACGCACGGAAAAAGCGTCCAGCTGCACCGTTCCCGGTAGCGACACTTACACGCACGAATTCAACTATGACGGCACTAAGGAGTCCATCTCTGTAGTTGTTGCACGCGTACTTACCGACCATGAATTGGAAGAAAAACTCCTTGACTGGTACAGTGAAGACACGTTGACGCATTATTGGGGACATCTCTGCAAGAAGTGCGGACAACTGATCGTTGACCACAAAGAGAAACTCGACAAACTTACCGATCCCGAAGAAGGCGAATACCTGCTTACATTCTTCCAAGCGGCGAGAAACGATGGAAAAGGTGAAAGATGTTACTTCACCGATGAAGTTAAAAACACGTACTTCTTCGCGTCCACAACCGATGTTACAAAGGCTGTTAAAGTAACTCTTACAAAGAGTGGCGAAGACGGTTGGGTAATCAAAGTTGGCGAAAAGTACCTTGAACTTGTTGTGAGCGACACACATGTTAACATCAAACTTAACGACGCTCAAACCGAAGGCGCAGTATGGAAATGGAACGCTGAACACGGAATCTTTACATTCGTTGCTTCCGGCACCGAAGGTTACATCGGAACCTATGGCACGTATGATACATTCAGCGCATCCGCTCTTGAAAACTATGCAACAGGTTCGTACTTCGCAGTTCTCGCAACACTTGCAGAAGATGCTGCTGAATAATCTATCGCATCAAAGAATCTTAATCTAATCCGAAGATTTCTTAAAAAAGAACCAAGCCGATACGGCTTGGTTCTTTTTTGTTCCGTTCAATGGTTTACTTGCACGTAAATCTGTCTGCATAGCGCAATTTGTGTTTGCAAATTCAAATTGTTGGAAAAATTTTGCAAATAGTATTGAAATTACATAGCGATTGTGTTAGAATACAATAACGGTTGCAAACCGCAAGGGAGTATTTAACAAATGAAATTGCTTGCATTTGCCAAATCGCTGTCCGAATTGCCCATCGGCATATTGTTCGGGCACAATCTCGGCGATCCCGCCGAAACAGGTTGGGAAGTTCAACTTATATTTTTGTTGCGCGTGCTTATTGCGGGCGCATTGGGTATAGTTATCGGTATAGAGCGTAACCGCCGTCAAAAGGAAGCGGGCATGGCTACGCACTTTATCGTAGGTTGCGCGGCGGCGTTGTTTACGGTGGTGTCGATGTCGTTGTGGAATATCGGCGACGGCGAACGTATTGCCGCGCAAATAGTATCCGGTATTTCCTTTTTGTGTGCGGGCGTAATTTTCTTCCGCCGCGAAAACTTGCGCGGTCTTACCACCGCCGCAGGCATATGGGCAACCGCAGCTATTGGTATGTGCGTTGCAATCGGCGAGCCGATACTTGCCGTTGCCGGCACCGCGCTGATATTGGGCATACAAATGTTTTTGCACAGCAAGGTGGTGCTGCGCAAGAGCCGCAAGCATATGCTGTTTGTAAAGTTTGTGTACAGCGACGAAGTAAAGGATATGCTTATCAACCATTTCGGTTGCGACAGTTTTCACCGTTTCAAATTGTACAAGGACGGCGATCAAGCCGTTGCCGAAGCGGTTATTTACACCAAGCAAAACTTTTTTGCAAGCGAACTGTCCGAATTGATGACCGCCCACCCGCAAGTGCTTTCGGTGGAACGGCTGGAAGATTTGTAAGAGCCGACCACACGTGCGTCGGTCGATTGCAAGTCGCTCGCATATCCCCTGCAAAAAGGCTTCGCTTCGTATGCCGCAGGAAATGGTAGAAAGAGCGCTCGTGCAATTGCATTCAAAACGGAAAACACGCGCATATCCCCTGCAAAAAGGATATCGCTCGCGTGTTCACTGCAAAACGGCTTCACTTCGCGTGCCGCACCTTGTTAGGTGCGGCACACTTGTTGCAGATTGTTTTGCAGTAAACACACTCGCTCTGAGTATATATAAGGTTGTATCTTAATTAAACACTTGTTTGTTGATAGTATGAATGCAACAGCACTCGCGCATAAAGAACGAAAAGATATAATGCGGCATACTCGTTGCAGATTATTTTGCAGTGGATACACTCGCTCAGCGGGGTTACAAGGTTAGGTTTAGTTTGGACTGCTTGTTGCTTGTATGAATTTGTGCGCTATCGCGCCGACGTACGTGTGGTCGGCTACGCGTTTGGTCGGGGAAATCTTTTATCTGCCCCTTGCAGTTGCGCAACAAAGCAGCGGTTTGCGTCTACCAGCCGCGAAAAAAGCCTTTCGTCGTAGCGTTGGCGCAGTGCCGCAAGCGACAAATTTGTGCTTACAAACGTTTGTTTTCCGCGCGCTATCCGCTCGTTGATTATGCTGAACAGATATTCCGCCGTTACGTTTTTGTACACGTTTTCGGTGCCGAGATCGTCAATTACCAGCACGTCCACGTCCACAAGGCTATCCAACACAGCCTGACAAGTTGCCGTATCGGACAGGTGCGCGTCCAACAGCGTGGCGTTTAGCGAATACGCCGTTACAAACAGCGTGCTTTTGTCGGTTTGCGCGCAATGGTTGGCGCAAGCGGTAAGCAGGTACGTTTTGCCGCAACCCGTGCCGCCTATCAGCAGTATGTTGCCCTGTCCGTCGCAAATTTGGCGCGCCTTTTTGTATATGGCAAGGTTGTGCTTGTCCGTTTCGGTAGAAGCGTCAAAGGTGTAATTGACGTTTATTACGTTGCTGTCCGCAATGATAAGGTTGCGTATTTCCTTTTGCAAACAGCAACACATTGCGCCGTTTACGTAGCCGCTGTCGTTGCACTTGGTACAAACATATTTCGGTTGCAGGTCGGCTGCGGTAAGCCCCTTGCTTGCAAGCAATCGGTTTTGCTTGCGGGTAAGGCTGTTTATTTGCCGCTTGAGATCATCCGCGTTGCCGCGCCCCATTACCAAATCGACCTGCGCCTGTTTCAGCGCGCGCTCGTTTTGCGCCCAGACGGCGTCCGCGCGCAGGGCTTTGTGCAAGGCGTCGGCTTGGGCAAGCGCGTCGTTGCGGCGCGTATCCACAATACGCTGTGCTTTTGCAATAAGTTGTTGCCTGTTCATCAGTCCTCCGTATCCAACGCGGTAAACAGCGCGTTGAGTTGTTCGTCGGTGTAAGTGCGGCGTTCTATATCTTTGCCGCCGATGTAAGCGGTGGTTGCGGTGGTGGCGTTGCCGTGAGCGTTGGTTTGGCGGCGTTGTTCGGCTGCGGCGGCGGTGTAAATGCCGTTTTGCTTGCAATCGGATAACACGCGGTTTATGTATGCCAGCGGCGACGATGTTCCCGCGGCAAGTTGCGCCGCGTACATTATCAGTTCGGACGGCATATTCCAATATTCCGTCCAGGTTTTGTACAGAGTGCGGTCGCTTTGCGTGGGACGGCGATCCAACCCGCAACGTTCCAACACCGACTGTATCGCTTGGTCAAGTTGCGCCAAACGCGACAAATATTCGTCCAGCGCCGACATTGTGGTTACGCCCGCCTTGTACAATTTGTCTATTTTGTACGCCATGCCGTTTAGCGTGCGTATACCTGTGCGGAAACAGTATTTGGCAATGGCAAGCAGCGTTTCGTCGTCGTAGCCGCGTTGCAGCCACACAACGATGTATTCTTCCACGACCGAATCGACGTTTTGATATATTACGCCGATTATTTTGTTTATTTCGCGCGCAAGGTTGTACAAGTGCGTCTTTTCCGTTTCGTACTGCTCTATTTCCTTTACGGACAGCGCGCCGCGGCGGTAATATTCGCCCAGCAGACTGTTCAACTTGAACATTCCGCCCGATTTGCAATTTTTTGCCACGGCAACGATAACGTCTTGCGTAAAGCCGTAGGTTTTGGTCCACAGTTCGTAGTTTTCACGGTCGGCGTGGTCTATTTTGCGGTTGGACGACATCGCCTTGAATACCAATCGCAGGTCGTCGTCGTATTTAAGTTGACTGTTTAGCCGCTCGGACACTTCCGCAAGGGTGTACGCGCCGTATTTTTGCAAATTTTGCGCAACGGTAAGTATATAGCGGTAGTTTATCGAGCCGCCCTTCAATTCCGCGCAGTATTTTGCCACGGCAACAAGCGCCGACGCGTCGAACCCCGTATTTTCCAAAAAATTGTAATATTCGTTGTATTCCGTTACGGTGATCATTCGCCCCGTAATAACTTGCTGAATATCTTGCGAAAACTTTGCATATTTGCCGGGTTTTATCTTTTTAAGACTGCTGTACGAGTCGCGCACGTCCAGATACACAACGTGCGGCGGATCTGTTTCCACGCGTACAAGCCCCAATTCTTCCCAATACAGGTATGCGTCCATAACGTCCTGCTCGGAAATGCCCAATTTTTGCGATATGGCAAGGCAACTGTTTTGTTCGCCGTCCGTTTGCGTAAGCGTAAAGCCCAACAAATACACCGCGCTGCGCATATCGGGCGCGTCGGGCATATAGTTGGTAAAAAACTTGTTGTCCACCGAAGTAAATCCGTTGTTAAGCGGCGGCCTTTCTTTTTCGCAAAATGCCATAAATTACCCCTTTTGTATGCAAAGTATTGATTATTTTTGCGTAATGAGTTATAATATAAAATAATTTACAATGCGCAATTTTGCCTGTGCGCACGTCGCATTGTTTTATTATTTTAACACAAATTGCCGACCATTTCAACCTATTTACATAACTTGTCGGCTTTTGTTGATTATTACTTGGCAGAGGTGCTGAATGTTAATCCGCAAAGTTATTGCCACGGATATCAAATCGAAACAAAAAGTTACGTTTAACTTTGCTACCGCTTCCGGCGGAAAGGACGTTGTTACGTTGCGCGGCGGCAAACTTAACCGCTATTTGGAATACGTTTTTAAGGAAGGCGTAGACTGTCAAAGCGACGTAGAAGTGTGGTTTGACGTAAACAGCGACAAGTTTATTCTAAGCCGCACTCACGGCGACAACGGCGGCAGCCGCAGCGTACTTAAAAAATACGTTGACGGGCATTGGCAGGTTGCGGCGCGCAATCGTGCGGTAAATTACGTAGAAGATCTTATCAACGAACAACTTGCCGACATGCTCAAAATAAACTACGTCAACAACAAGGCCATTGCCGACTTTCACGGCAATTTGCAGGCTATTGACGAGATCGCTTTGCTTGCCGACATAAACGACGGCATTGCCAAATCTATGACCCAAGCCGACGCGCTTAAACAAAACGCATTGCGCCGCGTGCGCGAATATTCGGCGGACGCAAACGACGCTTCATTCGAGCGTTTGGACGAAGTCAATTCGCAATTGGACGCGGTTGCGCGCGACATTACCGTTGCCACGGCGCAACTCGGCGAACTGAAAGCCAAGCAGGGCGTTGACGCTTTGCGCAAGGATATCGAAGCCGAACTTGACAAATCGCAAATAAAGTACGGCAAACTTATGTCTCGCCACAGCGAAATAGAGGACGCTCGCGCCAAGGTAAAACTGCGCGACGACCTGGAACTTGTAATTCCCAAGGTAAAAACGCTCAAATCGATAGGGCAGCAGCGCGGCGAACACGACCGCCGTCGCCAAGAAATACAAAGCGAATTGGATTGGCAGCAAAACGAACTTGACGTTATTACCAAGCAGTTGGAAGAAAAACAGCAACAATTTGACGTATCGCAGGACAAGCGCAACCGCATAGAACGCATAAACGGCGAATTGTCCTACATTGCGTCGCTGTACGACAAAAACAAGCGCCTTAACGAAACGCTGTTGGAACTTAACGACCAGCAGGAACGCCTTACCGCCGAAAAGGCGCTGTACAACAACAAGTTGGAAAACATCGAAAAGTCCATCAACGAAGTGCGCGAAAGTCTCGACTCGTTTGAAATTCCCGCAAGTTCGGTAAGCGAACTGTTGGAGTTGGTGCGCGTGGACGTCAAAATAGACGAAGTAAACGCCCAAATAGACAAGTTGCAAAGCGAAATTACCGTGCGCGAAAGCCAAATCGCCGAAAAAGAGAGCAATCTTGTAATTAAAGTAAAGCGTTTCCGCGCGGTGGCGGATCTGGACGTTGCCGTAACGCCCATCAAAGCCAAGGACACGATTTTGCAGGTGTTGGACACCAAGTATTCCAAGTTGGAATCGATCAACACGTCCTTAAAAGAAAAACAGCGCAATTTCGAGCGCGCCTTGGAGGACTACAAGTACCGCATTATCCAATTGGAGCAATCGCGCAACGTGCTTGTTGCCGAACGCGACAAGGCAATGACGCGCAAGCAGGAAGAGTTCAAGCGCGAAGTGTATCTTAACAGCCAAAAGGTGTACAGCGACGACTCGACGGGCGTATTTGCCGTAACCGCCAACTTCCACGATCAGGAAATGGAAGATTTCGACAAAAAGATCGTCCAACGCAATCTGGACAGGGACAACTTGCTGGAACGCGCGTTCAATCTGGACGGCGCAATAAAGGAAATAAAGCGCCACATCGAAATAAACAGCGCCGAAATGGAATCGCTGCAACGCGAAAAGGACAACATCAACGCGCGTTACAACGAAATTGTTGCGCAAAACAGCAGCGAAGCGGTATTTAACTATCTCAAAGCGCTAAGCACCGACAACGGCACCAAGTATTTGCTGGATATGCAGCAGGATTCCGTCCGTTCGGAAGCGGAACTTGCCGAACTCAAACGCACGACCGAAGCGCAGCGCACCAAGTTGTCGTCGCTTAAATCGCGTCTTAAATATTTGCAGGAAACGCAGCAATCGTTGGACGACGGCTCGACGTCTATCGACAGTCTTATTGCCACCAACGACAAAATAAAGGACGAACTTACCGATATCGGCGGCAGATTGTCGTCCGGCTACGAGCAGTACAAAGCGGTTTCGCGGCAGTTGGAAAGCGTCGAATCCAAGTTGGAGGACGTGCGCGCGGCGATTATCGAAGTTTCCAAAACCGTCAAAGTAAACGAAAACCAAATTGCCGAATCCACCGAAAAGGCAAAAGTGTACGCCGGCAGCGACAATATCGAACAGGCTGTTGCCAACTTCAAGTACGAATTGGGCGACGTGGAAAGCGAACGGCAAATGTTGATCGAATCCAAACAAAACGCCGAGCGCGAAGTGTTCAAAAAGCGTCTCGACCTTGAAAAGGCGCAATGGCTGTACGAAACCAAGTGCGCCGAATATCGCGATCTGTATCAGGAATTGCAGTTCGAACTAAACCTTAAAGGTCTGGACGTGGACAAAATTGCCGCAATGGATTTCGACATCAATCTGGACGGCTTGCGCAAAATAATTGCGGAATACGACACAACCTGCGCAAACGTCTCCGAAAAAATAGACAATTTGTGCGCCATACTCAAAAGTCAACCTGTGTTTACCTTTTCGCCGGACGAAATAGCGCAAAAGGAAGCCGAAATTGCCAAGTTGCAAAGCCGCCAACGCGAGTTGGAAGCGTCGCGCAACAGGCAGTTGAGTTCGTACGCGGCGGCAAGCACAGCCCGTCAAAAGGCAACCGTAGCCGCCACGGAAGCGCGCACGTTGGCAAATATGCGCGACGCAATAAACCACAACAAAATAATTGCGCTGTTGATCGACGACAAATTAAATTCGATTGTCAACTCCGCAAATAAATATCTGCAAGCGCTTACGTCCAACCGTTACAAACTTGTAAGGGACAAGTTCCGCCTGTTTGCCGTGTGCGACAACCAAACCTTGGAATACGACGCCTTGCCCGACGACATAAAAGCGGCGGCGTATATCAGCGTGTTGCTCGGCGCGCCCAATACCGACACGTCGGACGGCAGATGGCTGATATTCGAAGAGCGCATTGCAATAGACAAAAAGTCGCTTTCCGCAATGTTGCGCAAAGTGGGCAATCTAAGTTACGTTGTAAGCGTAACCAAATAAAATTCGCCGGGGGGGGTACATATTATGCTATATCAACAACTAAAAGACGCCAACATAACCGCGCTTAAAAATCACGATACCGTTGCGCGCTCCATTTTGTCGGTAATACTCAACAAAGTAAAACTTGCCGAGATCGATCGCCGCGCCCAAAATGCGGAATTGACCGACGCCGACGTTGTGGCGGTTTTGCAAAAGACGCTTAAAGAGTTGGAAGAAGAAAAACAGGCGTTTGCCAAGGCAAATCGCGCCGAAAACGTGCAGGTATTGGCACAGCAGATACAGTTTGTAAACGGCTTTTTGCCGCAAATGATGTCTGCCGAGCAAATAAAACAGGTAATTTTGTCGCTGGACGACAAATCCGTGCCCGCCGTTATGAAGCATTTTAAGGCAAACTATGCCGGTCAGTGCGATATGCGCGAAGTGCAAGCCGTGTTAAAGTCGCTGTAATGCGTGTGGGAGAAACGTTTTATGGAAGAAATAGAATATAACAACAATAACAATACCGCTTTGTGTCAAATAAAGTTCGAAACAAAACTCAACAATCAGGCGGCGCAGTCTCTTGCGCGCACTTCCATCAAAAGATTGTGGTGGGCTTACGTACTGCTTTCGCTTATTTGGATAGTCGTCGGCGTAATAAATATCGTCAACCCCGACGAGCCGGACGTGGCGTTCGGCATTACATTGATCGTTGTCGGCGTGTTGTTTACACCCGTGTGCATAGCCATCACGTTTGCGGTGGTAAATCGCAACAACAAAAAAATGCCGCTGTTAAGCGACGAAACCACCGAAACTTACGTATTTACGCCCGATTTTGTTACGCTTACGCAGCGCAAGGGCAGCGACTACGAAAGCACAATGCGCGCCCGTTACAACTGTTTCAACAAGGTGGTAAGCACGTCCACGCATTACTATGTGTATTTGTCCGCACAGCAGTGCCACGTAATAAGCAAACGCGACCTTGTAGAAGGTTCGCTTAGCGATTTGGACGATATATTTGCGCGCAATTTCGGCGCGGCGTTTGTAAGAAAATAAATTTTTCCGATCAAACGGAGCCGACCACACGTGCGTCGGTCGCTTATACCGCTCGCATATCCCCTGCAAAAAGGCTTTGCTTCGCGCACTGTGTGCGCTCGTTGCAGATTATTTTGCAGTGGATACACTCGCTCAGGGTGTTCGCTAACGCGAACAGTGATATTTACGCGCAAGCGCGTAAGTGTTATTCGCCTACGGCGAGTGTTATTTTTCCGCCGTTGGCGGAAAAGTGTTATTTTGCCTATCGGCAAAGTTAAGGTTGACATTATTTGAAAATTATTATTGCCGAAAGAGATTATCCTTCGGCAATTATTTTTTATTACAACAAGTTGTTCAATTAACGGTTCCGCAACTGTTTGCGTAGCAAACAATCTCACTATTCGCGACAGCGAATAATCTCACTTACGCGCTTGCGCGTAAATCTCACTTTTTCGCCGCAGGCGAAAAAATAACACTTTGCTGTAAGACAAAACATTTGCCTTACAGCAAAATATAACTGCGCAGCATTTCGCGCAAGCGAACAATCTTACTGCAAAGCAGGCGTCAGCGCAACCGTATACAGCGGCTTGTATTGCACGCCGTCCGCGCCGAACACGCTTTCGTACAGCACAACGTTGCACGCGTAAAACGGCTTGTTGTACACTTTTACGTTCTTGGTAACTTCCGAAAAGGGCAGCGTAAAGTTCTTTTTGCGTATCAACGTTACGTGCGGACGGTACGCGCGGTGTTCCACTTCAAAGCCGTCCCGTTCCAGATATTCGCCCAAACGGTCGTGCAGCGCAATCAAGTCGTTGCTTTGGCGCAACTTGGCGCACACAATATCGCTTGCGCGCAACAGCACAAATTGGCTTATTGCCAATTCCGGCGCGGGCATATCCTTTATTTTATCCATTGCGCTCTGCACGTAAATAACGTCGCTGGGCGCAACTTCGCCGAGAAAATGCAGCGTAAGGTGGAAGTTTTGCTTGGGCACAAAGTTTCCGCCCGCGGCAAATTGTTCAAACTGTTGCGACGACCTTTCCAAATTGTCCTTTGTTTTGTCGGGCAATTCCAATGCGACAAAAATTCTCATAGTGTTACCTCGCGTATATTGTAACACATTTTTGTCGGGTAATCAATCGGTAATTTTGCCCATTATTTCGGTACCTTCCACAAAACTGTTTATTATGGTTGCAAGTTCCTTGCCGCCGCATTGGGCAAAACAATCGCACAGCAACGCCGAAGTGGCAATTTCAAACTGTCCGCAGTTATAGTAATCGCTCAGCGCCTTCCAAAACTTGGCTTCGCCCATTGTTTCGTACAGGGTATTAAACAGCAAACTGCCCTTTATGTAGGTAAATATTACGTATTCGCTGTCGTTTTTGTAAGCGTCAATCGGGCGCAGAGATCTGTCTACGTTTTCGTAATAGCGGTTAAGCACGTCTACGTACGTGGTGTAAGTTTTAATGCCCGCCATCATCTTTTGCGAAAGCGGCGCAATTCCGCTCTTGTCCATATACAAATATGTAACAAATTCGCACAATCCTTCGTCCAGCCAGGCGTCGGTTATCTGATTGTTGCCCACCACGCCGTAAAACCATTGGTGCGCCGTTTCGTGCGCTATCGCTTCGCGGTACGCCGACGAACCGCTTGTTATCATTGTAATGTTGGGATATTCCATTCCGCCGTAGCAAAATTCCGTTTCCGCAACGGACAGTTGGCGGTAGGGGTACTTGCCCACGTTGGCGTTAAGCAATTGCATCATATCGCACGCGGTGGCAAGGCTTGTTTCGGGGTCGGTATCGGCGTAATAGTAGTAGTTTACTTCTATGCCGTCCGTTTGACGGGTAAGTTTTTTGTATTGCTTAGACAATACCATTGCAAAGTCGCGCACGGCGTCGGCGCTGTAAGTGTACGTAACGTTGCCGTTTGCGCTGTTCGCTTCCTGTATGTTTCCCGTTGCCGCCACGGTGTAGTCTTGCGGCAGGGTAATGGTAACGTTGTAATTGGCAACGTCGCTTACAAACGGATCGCCAATGCAGTAGTAGGGTGTGCAACTGTATGCGCCGTTATCTATGTGGCACAGTATGGGGTAAAAATTGCCCAAATTTACCGTCGCGTCGGTGTAGCCCAGCCTGTGCTTGATGTTGGCAAGCGTAACTTGGTAGGTCATTTCTATCGTGGTTTGCTCGTCGGGGTACAGCGTTTTGCCCAGCGGTACCGACAAAATGTCCATATCCGTGCCTTCCACGGTGTAAGCAACCGCAACGCCGTCCGCTTTTACGCTGTCCAGCGCAATGTCGCCGTAACTTTCGCCGTTGGGGTACGCCTGCGATTTGTATCCCGCGGGCACAACGCCGTTTTGCGCGTCCTGACGATATTGGTTGGCATATATGTGGAATTTTATCGCGTCCAGCGTGTTTTCGCTGCGATTGGTAATTTGCACGGTTTGCATAGCCGACAGCACGTGCGCGTTGTCGTCGTAGCCGGCAACAATGGTGTAAGTATCGCCGTTTTTTGTTGCGGTTTGCATTTTGTTTGCACTGCACCCCACAAGAGAACAGCACACCGCAGCGGCAACTATCAACAGCGCGGCAAATGTACACAGTAATTTTTTCATAAATTCTCCCAATGCGTTTATTTCTGTATACATTTTATGGCGGATCGTGTAACGTTATGCCACAACGGGTAACGCCGCGCGCACTTTGCGCATATATTAACGTATTGCGCTTGCGCTTGCGGCTCGTCGCATTGCTTGTCGCTCGCACGCGCGCTCGTATGCGGTTGCGTTTGCGGCGGCAAAACTCTTGTCGGCGTTGCGTAGGGCAACGCGCTTGCGGCGGCAGTAGTGCGTTTGCGCAAAAAAAATGCGCCTTGCGGTAAACAAGCGCGCGCAAAATGGGTGGTAATACAATGTTTTGTATAATCAAGGTACATATTTATAAAGCATTTTAAGGTAAATGTCAATACCAAAGCGTAATAAAAAAATAAAATTACATTTTTTCATTAAAAAATCTCAAAAAGTGCGTTCATATACTTGACGAAATGCGTTTTTCTATGGTAAAATCATTGCATTATCAACTGAGAATAGTTTATCGCCAACTTGCTCGGCTCCGAAGGTTCTCGTCGTTGAAGCGTAGCCACTAATTTAATAATTACGGAGACTCGGAGTCGCTCCATGGTGTAATTGCTATTAAATGTGATAGTAAAGCCTTGTTGCGTGCCGAGTATTTTTATTGTAATGGGCAACGCAAAATAAAAAGGTCAGGCGGTATTGATAAGCGCCCAATAAAGTATACACCTAATAAAAAGGTTAAGCAACTCGATTGCAACTCGGGCATGAAGGACCCGATGCAAATAAATAAAAACTATTATATGGAGGAAAAAACAACAATGAAAAATTGGAAAAGACTATTGATCATAGTGTTGGTTGTCTGCATGATGACCGGCGTGTTGACAATAGTTGCTGCGTGCAATAAAGATTGCGGTATCGGCAAACATACAGACGATAACCACGACGGAATTTGCGACGTATGTAGTAAGGCAACTGTTTTCAAACACGTTGACGCAGATGGAGACAAAAAGTGCGACACTTGCGGAAAGGACATCGTTTACACGATGAACGATTACGTAAGCACCACACCTTCCAACTGGAATGAACTTAGTTCTACCGACGCAAACGATGACGCTATTATGGGTTACATCGGTTCGTCGTTCTTCGGTTACGACTTCAAATTCGACGGTAACAAACGTAATGCAGACGGCACAATCAACGCCGCAGGTATTATCGACGGTGAATTCGAAGTTACTTACGAAGCGGCAACCGCTCTCGAAGACGTAACGGAAGAATATGCGGAAGAATGGGATTATCTTACGGCTGCACAAGTTAAAGACGGCGGTTACATTTGGAAGATCACGTTGCGCGACGACCTTAAATGGGACGACGGCACACCCATCAAAGCGCAAGACTTTGTGTACACGATGGAACAACAATTGGATCCCAACTTCCAACTTGAACGTGCAAGCGAATACTACAACAACGCGGTAAAGATCCACAACGCAAAGAACTATTTGTATCAAGGACAAAAAGGTTGGTTTACCGGTCGTGCTTTCTCCGCTTACAGTGAAGATCTTGACGATATGTTGATATTTAGTTTGGGTAATCCCGAAGAAAACGCCGCTTACAACGGAGTTGTTTGCGAAGTACGTACGGCTATAGGCTTCCCCGCAAATTATACGGCGGAAATGGTGGCAAAATACCTTATTCAAAACGGTATTAACAACAAGGTCGACGCGACAGTAGAAGAAATTGTCGCTTTGGAAGGCAAAACCCTTGCCGAAATCAAGGCAGATCCCGCTATGGAAGCGACCTGGAAGAAAGTTCTTGCAAGTTGGCAAACGGAACCCAACGAAGAACTCGACTTCTTTGTTGTAAACTACGAATATCCCGAAATGGACTTCAGTGAAGTTGGTATCTTTGCCGAAGGCGACTATGATATCGTATTGGTATGCGACAGCCCGATGCAATTCTTCAAAGATGACGGCACTCTGTCCTACTTGGCAGCTTACAACTTTGCCAGCCTGCCTCTTGTAAAGAAAGATCTGTATGAACAGTGCAAACACGAACCGCAAGCCGGTAGCACGCTGTGGACCACCACATACAACACTTCTCTCGAAACAAGCGCCAGCTGGGGTCCCTTCAAACTTACATACTTCCAAGCAGGCAGACAGTTCGAACTTTCTCGTAACGACAATTGGTACGGCTACGCCTTGGAAGAAAACAAAGGTTTGTATCCCGTTGACAAGATCGTAACGCAGGTAATCGAAACCGAAGCCAGTGCGCAATTGGCTTTCTGGAAAGGTCAAGTAGACAGCCTTGGTATCAGCGTAACCATTGCGGACGACTACAAGAACTCTCCGTATGCGATCTTCTCGCCGAGAGTTGCTACGTTCGGCGTACAAGTACAAGGTAACCTTGACGCTCTTGTAAAGAGCGGACGTAATAACGGTATACTTGCCATTCCCGAATTCCGTGAAGCGTTGTCGTTGAGCCTTGACAGAAACGAATACAACCGCAGACTGAGCACGGCTAACCAACCTTGCTTGGGCTTGATGGGCGAAGACTACTACTACGACGTAGAAAACGGCGGCGTATATCGTTACAGCAAACAAGGTCAGGCTGCGTTGCTGCGTACTTACGGCTTTGAACAAAACGCTCAAGGTCAGTGGGTAGACAGCGCAACAGGTACCGTATATGCGTCTCAGGACGAAGCGGTTGAAGCGATGACCGGCGTAAACCTTCCCCTTGCCAAAGAACTTGTAGAAAAAGCGTACAAAGAACTTGTTGACCACAAGGAAAAGTACAATTACGACGAAACTAAAAATATCGAAATTCAACTCGGCGCAGACTCTCCCGGCGAATCCGTAGACCGTACGGTTACGTTTATGCAGGAATGGGTTGACAATTTGACTTCCGGCACCAGCCTTGAAGGCAAAGTAAAGATCACTTCTCGTACAGACCTTGGCGAAGAATGGGCAGAAAAATTCCGCGATGGTACTTATGAATTGAGCACAAGCGGTATCGGTAACGCTCCGTTTGACCCCTTCTATCTGATGGCTGCCCACTTGGGTAACCTGCCCCAAGGCTCAAGCGTATCGTATCACCTGTATTGGGACGTTACTGCGGAAGATCTTGCAATAGCCATACCCGAAGTTGAAGGCGACTATGATCTCAAAGGCGAAACAGCAACGTTCTCTGTTGCAGAATGGTACAACATCCTTAACAGTCAATCCCAAGTTGCCAATCTCGGCGCAGGATTCGCTCCCGCGGCAGTGCGTCTTGAAATCTTGGCAAGATTGGAAGAATGTATATTGAAACACTATTACACATTGCCCACCAGCCGTGGTATGACCGCTGCTCTTGGCAGTGCAAAATGGAGTTACATCACCAAGACCTACAACACAATGTTGGGATTTGGCGGAATGAAGTATATGACATTCAACTACGCCGATGACGAATGGGCAGCATTCGTACAAATGTACGGCGGCGACCTGAGAGACTTCTACAAAGGTTAATGTAGATTGTTTGTAATACTCAGCACTTGATAGCGGGGGTGCAAACGCACCCCCGCTATTTAAGTAGTTACAAGGAGGAACAACTTTATGTATATGTTCAAATACGTGCTTAAACGCTTGGCATTGATGTTGATGTGTTTTGCAATAATAATGCTTATGTGTTTTGTACTGATAAAAATGTTGCCCATTATTGTTACGGGAACGTTCGGCGTGGACACAAATATTCAGTATCTTAAATTGGAAGCACGCGGATACATAACAAACTTGCGTTGGGAAGGCACGCGAATTGTCGGTTTTGACAAGGTACCCATACTAAAACAGCTGTGGCTATATCTTCAACGTATCTTCAGGGACGGGGACTTCGGTATTGGCACAAGTATGCCGCAATACGAAGGCAAACCCGTGTGGGACGCATTTGTGTCCAGATTGCCCCCGACAATATTGATAAACATCTATTCCAGCCTGATAGGCGTACCTATCGGCTTGGGCTTGGGCATACTTGCCGCGCTTAAAAAGAACACTTGGATAGACCACGTAATAAGTACGGGCGTTATCGTGCTTATTTCGGTGCCGTCCATTGTTTACGCGCTGCTGATACTGTATGTGCTGTGCTTCAAGTTGCAACTGTTTCCGTTGCGAATGGACGCGGGAACCGACTACCTTAGTTGGTCGATGTTCAAGAGTATGATGCCGGCAACGCTGTCGCTGTGCTTGGGCAGTATTGCGGGCTATGCGCGCTTTACCCGCGCCGAACTTACCGAAGTGCTTACAAGCGAATTTATGCTGCTTGCGCGCACAAAGGGACTTACCCGCGGGCAAGCGACTGTGCGCCACGCTATGCGCAACAGCATGGTGCCCATCTTCCCCAGCATTTTGTCGGAATTTATTGCGGTTTTGTCGGGGTCGCTTATTATCGAGCAGATGTTCAGCATTCCCGGCGTGGGCAGACTGTATCTTGACGCTATCAATGCCAAGGACTACGACTTCTTTATGTTGCTGTCGGGTTTCTACTGCTTGGTGGGACTTGCGGCAGGCATTGTTGTAGATATAAGTTACGGATTTATCGATCCGCGTATCAGAATGGGGGCGAGATAATATGGCAGAAATCAAAAATATCCCGCAGGAAAAATTTAAGTTTGTCGGCGACAAAAACCTGTCGCACGACGTCAAGTTGGAAACAAAACCACGCAGTTATTTGCACGACGCTTTCAGCCGCTTTTGCAAAAACAAAGGTTCGGTTGTTGCCGCGTGCGTAATTGTGGTATTGGTTTTGTTTGCAATAATTACCCCGTGGTGTACGCCGTATCAGGTGTCGTACAACGACCCCAACTTTGCATTTGCATTGCCCAAATCGCATTTGTTTGAAAACACGAACTTTTGGGACGGCTGTGCGGTAAAGAGAGTGGGTTTTCACGACTTTATTATCAACTACGCTATCAGCACCGAACTTAACGACGCCAAGGAAGGCAACGGCGGACACAACGTTATCAAGAACGAAGAGTACGAAGTTGTAACCGACGACGCAAGCGGCTCTACGCTGTACGTGTATCGCGAAGACTCGTACCACAAATTGGGCACGATCTACAAACAGGTAAACGTAGAAGAATACGAAATGATACAAAAGTATCAGGACGAAACGGGCAATCAGGTAATTTACCCCACCGTTCGTCCGAGCGATCGCCCCAAGGCAAGCCAGGACAACAACAACGCCAATTACTATTTCAAGACGCAAATGGTAAACAACAAGACGGAAATAGTGCTTGACGACAACGGCAACGTAATACCCGTTTATTGGCAGCAACCCGCTGCCGACATCAACGACGGATACCATTCGCTGCGTATCGAAGGACAGCAGGGTATCCAACGCGACGGCACAACTTATTACAACGTTTACGCCAGAAATGTTGCCGGCGGCGACGTGGAATTGCGCATAAATTACTACGAGTATTACATTTTCAGACACGCGTACGTGCTTAAAGACGGCATTACCGAACCGTACTTTGTGTTCGGCGCAACCGACTCGGGCAGAGATATACTTACGTGTCTGGCAAGCGGCGCTCGGTTCAGTTTTATATTTGCAATTGCCATTGCGGTTGTAAATATGTTCATCGGCGCAATATGGGGTGCGATTGCCGGCTACTACGGCGGAGCAATAGACCTTACAATGGAACGTATTACCGACGTATTGAGCGCTATTCCTATGATGATAGTTATTACTTTGCTTAAATATCACATGGAAGAAACCAGCCAAATACTTATACTGTTCCTGGCGTTTATCGCAACGGGTTGGATAGGTATGGCAAGCACGGTGCGTATGCAGTTTTACCGTTTCAAAAACCAGGAATACGTACTTGCGGCGCGCACGTTGGGCGCAACGGATTGGCGGGTAATGTGGAAACACATCTTCCCCAACAGTTTGGGCACGCTTGTTACAAGTTGCGCGTTGGTAATTCCCAGCATGATATTCTCGGAAACAAGCCTTACGTATTTGGGCATTATCAGCCTTACGTCGGGTAACATTACAAGCGTAGGTACGCTTATTGCCGCGGGACAACCGTTTTTGACAAGTTTCCCCCATATAGTTGCATTCCCGTCGGTATTTTTGGCGTTGCTTATGTTAAGTTTCAACCTATTTGGCAACGGATTGCGGGACGCATTCAATCCTACGTTGCGAGGATCGGAGGGTTAAGGCGATGGAGAAGAAGTTAGAAGTAAAGAATTTAGTCATATCCTTCCGAACGGACGCGGGCAAGGTGCAAGCGGTAAGGGACATATCTTTTGACCTATACAAAGGCGAGACGTTGGCAATAGTAGGCGAATCGGGCAGCGGCAAGTCGGTAACCAACCGAGCGGTAATGGGGATACTTGCAGGCAACGGAATGATCGAAGGCGGCGAGATAATCTACGACGGGCAGGACTTGGTACAGATCTCGGAAGAAGATTTTCACAAGTTGCGCGGAGACAAGATAGCGATGATCTTCCAGGATCCGTTATCCAGCCTTAACCCCATAATGCGAGTAGGCAAGCAATTGACGGAAGCGATGTTATTGAAAGGCAGAGCGAGTCAGCGTAATGCCCGCAAGATATTCAACGGCAAGTTAAAGTTGCTTAATGCCGCCATGGACGAAGTAGCGCAAGGCGACTCTGCAAAGGTAAGCGAAAACAACGGCAAATGCCATACCTTCGATACTTTTTGCATAAACAGCACCAAGTTAGAGAGCAAGTACAACGAAATACACCGTGCGGCGGAAGAGTTGCAATTAGACATAGACGACTGTGTATTCTTGTTGGAAAAGAAGCAGAAAGTAGATATTAAAGCGAAAGTAACGGCGTTTGTAAAGAGAGTAGACAGTACGTTGCATCCGGACATAGTAGTAAAGGACGAGCAATTGACCGAGTTGCTTGCGCAGTTATCCGAAAGCGGCAATGTTGCTTCTGCCAAGATACACGAAGGCGAAACGGGTTACGTAACGGAAACGTTAATACCGTTATTAAAGCAACTAAGCGGCATATTGGGGCAAGCGTGTGCCAAGGACAAACCCAATTACTTTACGTTAGGGTATTATATGATGCGCAATCCCGAAGCGAATTTGGACAATATGCCCATAGAAGAACTTACGGAGATGACGCGCAAGTATCTTGACGAAGAGTTTATGTTAGGGTTTATTGACGACGGCGCGCAAGGGTTGCAGTACAGTCATAACAAGAGCATAGCGTTAAAGAAAGAGTTGCTGACGGCAACGGACGAAGTATTGGAATATTTCCGCAACGAGCAATTGGACAAGAAAGTTGCATACGACAAAGTAAATGCAATAGCCAAGCAGGAAGAAGCGGCAATAGACAGGCTGGAAGTAATAAAGAACAGTGTGGAATACACATTCCGCAGCAGTATACATTCGGCATTGAAGAAATACTTTGCGGGGTTAGCGAAGAACCCGAAGGAAGAGCGCAGATTCGAGCGTCAGACAGCCAAGCGGGAAGCGTTAATAGCCAAGGGCAAGACGCCGGATTGGAAGGTAGTACCTGCGGCGTTGTTCGACTTGGAGTTAGGCAGAAAGAATATTAGAGCGGTATTGCACTCGTTAAGGGCAAGCATACGTAAAGACTTGGATAGCGACAGCGCATACGACGCCAAAGCGAAGATGGTAAATTTAATAGACTATCTTAAAGAGCAAGCGTCCGCGGTGGTATACAAAGTAACGCCCAAGATGGCTAAAGCCAAAGCGTTAAAGTTATTGGAAGAAGTAGGCATACCCGAACCGGCAATAAGATACAGACAGTATCCGTTTGAGTTCAGCGGGGGAATGCGTCAAAGGATAGTAATAGCCATAGCGTTGGCGGCTAATCCGGACATACTAATATGCGACGAGCCCACTACTGCATTGGACGTAACGATACAAGCGCAGATATTGGAACTAATAAACCGCATAAAGGCGGAGCGGCACTTATCTGTAATATTTATTACGCACAACTTAGGCGTAGTAGCGAACATGGCAGACAGGATAGCGGTAATGTATGCGGGCAAGATAGTAGAATACGGCACGGCAGACGATGTATTTTACGATCCGCGGCACCCGTACACTTGGGCGTTGTTGTCGAGTATGCCCGACTTAGAGACCAAAGAGAAGTTGGAAGCGATACCGGGCACACCGCCGAACATGATCTTTCCGCCGAAAGGGGACGCGTTTGCGGCGCGTAACAAGTTTGCGATGGAGATAGACTTTGAAGAGCAGCCGCCGATGTTTAAGATAAGCGACACACACTATGCGGCTACCTGGTTATTGCATCCCAACGCGCCGAAAGTAGAACCTCCCAAGATAGTAACGGACAGGATAGAGAGAATGAAGAAGAAGGAGGCGGAGAGCAATGGCTGAAAAGGAAGTATTGTTGTCGGTGCAGCATCTTGAACAATTTTTCAAGATGGGCAAGCAGCAGTTGAAAGCGGTAAACGACGTATCCTTCGACATATACAAAGGCGAAGTATTCGGATTGGTAGGCGAGTCGGGATGTGGCAAGACCACGACAGGACGGTCCATAATTAGGTTATACGACATAACGGGAGGATCGGTATATTTTCGCGGGCAGCGGATATGTGCTGGAACCAGACGTTACAAGGAAGCGATCAAGGTAGCGCGAGACAAACTGAAAGCGCAGGTAAAGGAACTGAATACCGAGAAAGCGAAAGAGACGGAAGGTATAACCGACGAGAGCGTACTCAAACAGATAGAAGAGAAATATGCTGCGGCGATAAAGGAGAAGGAAGCGGAGTTCAAGGCGGTAGCGGACGAGCAAAGCGAAGAGATACGCAAAGCGAAGTTTGACCACAAGAATTGCAACCGCGAGTATGCGAAAGCGCAGCAAAAGAGAGTAGACGACGAATATCTGCCGAAGATAGAGAGAGCGGGCACGCAGGAAGAGAAGGACGCTTTAACTGCGGAATACAGAAATGCGCGCAAGTTAGCGGGGAAAGACAGGATCACGAACAAGATACAGATGATCTTTCAGGACCCGATAGCGTCGTTGGATCCGCGAATGACCGTACGCGAGATAATAGCGGAAGGGTTGGTAATACGCGGAATAAAGGACAAAGAGAAGATAAACGAGATGGTATTTAAGGTATTGGACCTTGTAGGTTTGGTACCTGAGCATGCCAACAGATACCCGCATGAATTCAGCGGCGGACAGAGACAGCGTATAGGTATAGCGCGGGCGATAATCTTAGAGCCCGAGTTGATAATAGCCGACGAGCCCATAAGCGCGTTGGACGTATCTATACAGGCGCAGGTAATAAACCTGCTGAACGAGTTGCGAAACAGATTAGGGTTGACGATACTGTTTATTGCGCACGACCTGTCGGTAGTAAAGTATTTCAGCGACAGGATAGCGGTAATGTATTTCGGGAACTTAGTGGAGTTGACGACGAGCGACGAGTTATTTGCGCATCCGTTGCACCCGTACACGAAGAGTTTGCTTTCGGCGATACCGGTGCCCGATCCGCACTACGAAAAGCAGCGCAAGCGTATAACGTACAATCCGATAGCGTCGCACGATTACAGTGTAGACAAGCCGAGTTTACGGGAAGTAAAGCCGGGGCACTATGTACACTGCAACGACGAAGAGTTTGTGCGGTACCAAGAAGAACTGAAAGAGTAACAAGACGATATCCACTCATAGGTATGGGTGGATATTGGCTGTAAAGAGCGAGGGGCAAATTGAAGAGAGAAAAAGACGAACGAGAACAAAACAACACAACCGCGCCTGCCGCCGACAATGGATCGACCGTTGCCGATACTACGGAACCTGTTGACAAAGACAATACAACCGTTGCACAACAAAATTCGGTAAAAAAACCGGCGAACGACGGCAAACGCTGGTTGCCTTATGTTATTACCGCGGCGGCGCTTGCGGTTATGGTTGTGCTTATCGGGTGGGTGCAAGGCGGCTTTTCCGATGCGGCGGCGCAAACGCTCGTGGGATATTGGAGCGACGCGTTTTTTGTACCCGGAATACTTTGTGTTTGTTTTGGGCTGTTGTTGCTTGCAAGCAACGGCGGCGCATTCGATATGCTGTCATATGCGTTCAAGTCGCTGTTCAGACTGTTCAAAAAGGACGTTGTCGACCGCAAATACGGCGGTTATTACGAGTATTCGCAAGCGCGCAAAGCAAAAAAACGTTCGTTTGCGTATATGCTGATAGTTGGCGGCGCTTATACTCTGGTAGGAATTGCCCTGTTGGTGGTTTATTCGGTGTGCTTTGACTGATTTGCCATTTGACCCTGCCCCAATGCGCGCACATATTACGATAACGTGTGCAAAAATTACTAAAGCACACATTGCTATATCTTGTACAAAACTGCTCAAACGCATGTTGCAGTAACTTGCGTAAAAATACACAAATGTTCATGGCAGTTACCTGCGCACCGAATGTGCAAGCACATATTGCGATAACGGCAAGCGCTCATTGCGACAAACTGCGCAAAAGCAAAAATTATCAAAATAAAAACTCTCCTGCGAGTTGGCACGTTTAAGCGCCGTTACTCGACGGAGAGTTTTTTGCAGTTTAACAAGCGTAGAAAATTTATATTAACTTCTTTTTCCTTTGGGTGTTGCACCCGAAAGTATAATTCACCGAACATAAAAAAGGGACGCAATTACCATTGCGTCCCTTTTGCCGTTGGTCAATTGGCTGTTTGCGGGGGTAACACTTGGTAATAGGCTATTAAAAATACTATTCCCACAAGCAAATATGCCGCTCCCACAATAACAAGATACCAAAAGGAGCGTTTCTTTTCACGGCGCGCCTGTGTGTACTCGTAATAGCCGCCGTATTTGCGGTCGACAACGTCCTTTTTGAACAGTCTGAACAGCGACTTGAACGCATACGACAGCATGTCGAATGCGCCGCCGTTACTTGCAAGCAACAACAGCCCAAAACAAACACAAAGTATTCCGGGTACAAAAAACGCGTCGCTCCAATATCCCACGAGCGTTTGCGCCGCCGCATCGACATTTTGCTAAAATATTGTTGCAAAACCGAGTTTATAGTTGATTGTGTATCTTTGCCGACTTGCTATCGCAATAAACTCAAAATAATTATTCGGCGATTGCATTAAACTCACAAAAACATTACAATACCCCGAAAATTAACATTGCAATTACCGTTAACAGAATCAATATTATAATACAAGGCAGCACTATTACCAATATTGCGGAAACAATCATGGCAAAGCGATCATGTTTTTCTAACTGTGTAGACATGTATTCCTTATATTCTTTTTCCTTGTCTTTGTTCGGTTTTTTGATAATTTTAAAAAATTTCATTCGAGATTTTCGTTTTTTTGTACAGTCTCTGCGGAGCGGTTGACTTTTTTCTCAGTATTAACTTCAAACAAATATTCGCCATTTTCCATTTTTCTTTCCGGACGATGACAAGCAACAAAATGTCCCGGTTTGATTTCCACAAGAGGCGGCGGAACCCGTTTACATTCATCGCAAGCCATATAGCAACGTGTGTGGAATTTACAACCTTCCGGCGGAAAAATCGGGCTTGGAATGTTCCCTTCCAACAAGATGCGTTCTTTGTCGAGACTGTCTGCGTCCGTAGTGGGAATACTGCTCAATAACGCAAGCGTGTAAGGATGCCGCGGGTCATTGAATAATTCTGCCGCATCGGCACATTCGACAATATTTCCCAAGTACATTACAATAATTTTGTCGGAGATATATCTTACTACGGACAAATCGTGGGAGATAAACAAGTATGTAAGATTGTCCTTGTCCTTTAACTCTTGCAACAGGTTAATTATTTGCGATTGTATAGATACGTCAAGTGCGGAAACACATTCGTCGCAAACTACAAATTTGGGCTGAACTGCAAGAGCGCGCGCAATACAAATACGTTGTCTTTGACCACCGCTAAATTGATGCGGATAGCGATGCAGCATATAATCTTGCAATCCACACTCGTCCATTACATTTAAAATATATTGTTTTAATGCGTCCGTTCCGTGAGCAAACATCTTGTGTGTTACAAGTCCTTCTTCGATTATTTGCCCAACAGTCATACGAGGGTTAAGCGACGAATACGGATCTTGAAAGATTATTTGCAAATCTCTGCGCAAAAAACGCATTTCGCTGTATTTAAGTCGTGAAAGATCAATTCCGCTGTCCAGCAAATTTTCATACTTTACAAATTCGGCATTGTCTGCAAAACGCGCCTTTTCATCTTCTAACTGTTGTCTTATTGCAATTCGTAGTTCTTCAAGATGTTCAATTGCAAGGTTATGTTTGGCGTTTTCTTGTTCGATAGCTGTAATTTTTTTATCAATTCGCGCTTGTAATTTACAGTTGGTCGCTTTTGAACGCTTTTCTTGCAATAGTTCCGTTTTGGTACGATTCAACGCAATAGCATTTTTGTGTCGAGCAATTTCCACGTGATTGGCGTGGCGTTTTTTCAGCAAATTTATCCCGTTGGTATTGTCGCTTACGGCCATAAATCCGCCAACAATGCTTGCTACGTCAGTAAGCGCCTTTTGCGCTGCACCTTTTAGTAAAATTTCTTGTTGAAGTTGAAAGAATGACGCTTCTTTGCCGAGTTTTTCACATTCATCCGTAATTTTATCCGCTTTTTCTTGCGCCTTGCGGTAGCGTTGAATGTATTTGTGTACGTGATTTAAAGTATCGTATACATAATGTGGCGCCACTTCGGAACGGCTACGGCCATAATACATTGTAGTGCCTGCCGTTTGGTCGTATAATTGCAATATTACTCTGCCCAGCGTAGATTTGCCGCATCCGCTTTCACCGACAATACCGATCGTTTCGCCCTCGTATACATCAAAACTTATATCTTCGTTTGCACGAACATAAAGTTGATTACGTTGAAAAATGCTTTTTTTCGCAACAGGAAAGTATTTTTTTAAATTTGTTATAGACAGCAACTTTTTTCGTTCATCTGACATTTTTCTGTCTTTCCTCCTTACTTGGATAAAAACATCTGACCAATTGCCCCGGGGCAACTTCTTCCAATATTGGTTCTTCGTCTATGCAACGTTGAGTGCAGTATTTGCAGCGTGGAGCAAATTTACATCCCTTGGGAAGCGCCAATGGGTGCGGTACCGCGCCCGGGATCGGCTCCAACTTTGTACTGATATTATCTAAGCGCGGAATACTATACATTAGACCTTCTGTATAGGGGTGGCTTAATGCACAATTGCTGAATATTACTCTTGCAGAGGCTTTTTCCACAACCTGTCCGCAATACATTACAACTACATCGTCTGCCATTTCGTTTATTACGCCGAGATCATGCGTTATAAATATAATGGAGGTGCCATTTTCGCGTTGAAGATCGTTCATCAGTTTAAGAATCTGCGCCTGTATCGTTACGTCCAATGCCGTTGTAGGTTCGTCTGCAATTAAAATTTTTGGTTTGCAAGCAAGCGCCATTGCTATCATTACGCGTTGACGCATACCGCCGGAAAGTTGGTGCGGATACTGACGCGCAACCGCTTCCGGGTTGGGAATTTGTACGGCATAAAGCATTTCTATTGCTTTTTGTGCGGCTTCCTTTTTGGTCATGTTTTGATGTATCATAAACGGTTCGCTTAATTGTTTAGATACGGTAAATACGGGGTTTAAACTTGTCATCGGTTCCTGAAAGATTACGGAAATTTTGTTTCCCCTTATCTGATACATATCTTGCAATTTAAGTTTGGTAAGGTCGGTCCCTTCAAACATTATTTCGCCGTCTGCAATATAACCGTTGCCGTCCAACAATTGCAATATGCTCATTGCCGAAACGGATTTGCCGCTGCCCGATTCGCCTACTACGCCGAGCGTTTTGCCTTCCTGCACTTCGTAACTTACGTCGTTAACTGCTTTTACAATGCCTTTGCGTGTTTTGAAATAGGTATGGAGATTTTTAACTTCAAGTAATGCCATAATGTTTACCTCCTACCTTTCCGAATTGGATTTGGGATCGAAAATATCCCGCAATGTATCGCCTATAATATTGACGCAAATAGTAGATATTCCCAAGAAAATGGACGGGAATAGCCATTGCCACCAATAGTTTTGTATAACGATACTGTTATTGCTACCGTTGAGCATATTGCCCCAGGTCGGTTGCGGTTGTTGCACGCCGAACCCCAAATAACTAAGGCTCGACTCGGTCAACATACACCCCGCAAAGTCCAACGTAAGACTTACAAGTATAACGGAAATAACATTAGGCAAAATGTGTTTAAATGCAATTCTGCGTTCTTTTACGCCCATTGCCTTGGCTGCAACAACAAATTCCTTTTCGCGTTCGGCAAGCACTTGTCCTCTGATCATGTGAGCCAAGCCTGTCCAGGATAACACACCCAAAATGCACATGATAATAAATATGCGCATCGTTTCGTTGTCGTTGAGAGGCGTGCTTCGTATAACCATAGACAACATCATTGCAAAAGGCAAAAACGGTATTGCCGAGAATATTTCGGATATTCTCATGAGCAACATATCTACCCAACCGCCAAAGTAGCCCGCCACACATCCTACTATAATGGCGATAATCGTGGAAATAATAACTGCAACCGCGCCGATAGTCATTGTCATAGTACCGCCATGAACAATTCGAGCAAACATATCTCTGCCCATGTTATCGGTTCCCATCAAATAGCCTTTTAGTCCGCACGATTTAACAAGTTGCGCCTCGTCGTTTATTGCATAGGTTTGCAATGATACTGCGTACACGTCGGAAATGTTTGTAGTGGAATCCAACTGTGTTTGCTTGTAAAAATTGCTGCCCCAGCAGTGCAGTACGCCATTCTCCGTTACTGCGGCAAAATGTTTTGTTCCGGCAGAAATCTTTACATATTTATCGCCGTTTTCCAATACGGGAACTTTGTCCTCGTTGTTTTCGAAAATGCCGCTCATGTAAACTTGTCCGTCGCTTGTAACAACGCCCAGTGCATAGTTGCTTGCGGCAATGTCAATTGCCTTTTTGCCTTCAAGCGCAGTCAATGTAAATTGCTGGTTTGATCCGATATTTACTGTGCCATCTTTTAAAAGTGCAATCGCCGCCGAATTGCCCAGCACAATTTTTTCGACATTTGTAAGCTGCGCTATTTCGGACAAATTTCGTGTTGTATTTAGATTGCCCCAAGCATATACCGAACCGTCTTTCATAACAATTGCAGTGGTTTGATTGCCGCAAACAAGTTCGCTTACATTAGATACGTCTATTGTGCCTTCTACCAATTCTTTCGGTTCGGGAAGCACTCCGAGATTTTCTTCGCCGCCGTACTGTCCGCTGTTATTAGAGCCCCAACCAAAAACTTTTCCGTCGGTGGTAATAGCGATAATATGGTCTACGCCGGCAGCGGCAAATGCCACTTTGTTGCTATCAAATCCTTCTGGTAGTTCTTTAAGGTTTATTTGCGCCACACGCAACTTTGCGTCTCCCCAAATAAACATTTCGTTGTCATTGCTTACTCCAACGGTAAAACTGCCGAAACTGCTTATTGAACGAATATTGTTTTTAAGACGGCGAGGTACGCTTCGCATTGAATAATTCGGCGCAACATTTTTTTGTGTGGTGTCGGTTGCATTCAAGTCAATTGAAATAAACATCGGTCCCACAAATACAAATAGAAACATCGCAATCAACACTACGAGCGCCGCTACGGCAAGTTTTTTGCGGAAAAAGGCTTTTAACGTCATTTTTGACGGACTTTCCAATTTTTCCACAGCAAACACATCGTCGTTTACCAACTCTTTGCTTGCTCCCCAAAAAGTTCGTTTTATCCAACGCCACACAGTTTTAAGTGCTTTTAATACGCCGTGTCCTACAGTTACAAAAAATGCCGTAAATTTGTTTGTAGGTTGCGCTGTTTTTTGATTGGATTCGGTTTGTAAATCGGATTTTTCCGTAACTTTTTCCGTATTTTCAACTTCTAACATAAGTTGTTCTGTTTCGGGGGCATATTGTTCTTTTTTTGTTGTTTGTTTATTGTTGCTCATAATATCCCCCCCTTACTTATTAACTCTTATTCGCGGGTCAATAAATCCATATAAGATGTCTATCAAAAGATTGCCAAGCAATCCTATTACAATATAAAACATTTGTAATGCCAATATAACGTCATTATCTCTATTAGTCAGTGCCTGATAATACACCCTTCCTATTCCGTTGATCGCAAAAAGGTTTTCTACCATTATCGAACCGGAGAAAATACCCAAAAACCAGCCTACTACAAGCGTAACTATGGGAATAAGAGCATTTCGCCAAGCATGAGAATATATTACAACTTTCTCTTTTACGCCTTTTGCGCGGGCTGTGCGAATACAGTCCATAGACAGCGCTTCGATCATTGACGCGCGAACATAGCGCGTCATGCCACCGAGACTGCAAAATGTCATTATAATCAACGGCAGACAAAAGTGATACATTTCGTCCCAAAAATATGCCCAAGTTCCCGGTTCGAGATTTTTGCCGGGAGTTATCATACCGCTTACGGGGAAAATTCTCAATTCGATTGAGAACAGCCACAAAAACAGTATTGCAATAATAAAGGTAGGCAAACTATAGCCTATAATGGTGCCGACCTGTATGCCTATATCTCGTTTGCTACCCTTTTTTACCGCACAAAATATTCCCAACGGAATGGTAATACCCAATCCGAGAATTGTTGCAAAGATGTTGAGCAAAACCGTGTTTTTCATCGGGGCTTTTATTACCTCGGAAACGGGCTTGTTATAATAGGTGGACTTTCCCAGTTCGCCCTCTAACAGACCGCGATATGCGCCGTCTGAAAACGGGTATACACCCAACCAACGCAGATATTGCTCGACCAACGTACCGTCTAATCCGTAATACTTTTGCCAATAGGCGTATCTGTCTTCATATTTCAATGTGCCGTGGCTGTTTTTTACTTCTTCGGTTGCAGTTTGCGCCGCTATGTCTCCCGGCATTAAACTGTAAATAGAGTAAATCATAAAAGACAGTATCAGCATTACAAGTAATATGTAGAAAATACGTTTTACTATATATTTTGCCATAAAGTGTTCTCCGCTGTTATGTTGATAAAGTTAACAGTTTGTGTGCTGCTAAAATTAGCAATGTACGGAGTAACATTGCGCTACTCCGTACTTGCATTATATTTTATTACAAATTGTAGCTGTTGCTATTTAGTCTGGTAATCCGCCCAGAAATCGGCAGGATCCATCAATTGCATATTGTAATCCGCATAGTATTCAGGATTGATACTCCAATTTAACGAGAAGTCGTAAACAGCGCTGGTAAAACCGGTTGCAAAGTTCACAGCCGATACGTTGGGGTGGTCTCCTCTGCTGTAACCGTACTGTTCCATTTGTTGGTAATCTCCGTACAAAAGGGGATTGAATTCGCCTTCTGTGCAAGTTACATACATACCAAGGTCTTTTACCGTTTGCGATTCAGCCCAGCTGGTCTTTAACAAATCCGTAACTTCGTTGGGTTGCGTTCCGCTCCAGTTGATTACCAACGGAATAAGGTATCTGCTGCTACCGTCTTTGTTTTCCAGACGAACCGTACCGTATTTACCGTCGGTCGACTCGTACTGAATGTTTGCAACGGACAGGTAGTTACCGGTAAGTTCTTTGTATCTTACAGTATCTTTGCCGGGACGGAATTCTTGTCCTTTTTCATTGAGCGTCCAACCGTTATCGGTAAGAAGTTTAAGAGCAGTGTCTTTATTTGCGGTATATTGATTAAGTTTAATTGTGTCTTTGTTTGCTTGGAAAGCGTCCATACCTTCGTAATACGGACCGTGTACAACCGTACCGTAACCGCCGGTAAATGTTGTCGCAAAGTCATTACGGTTAATAGAGTACATAATCGCCTGACGTACTTCTACAAATTGCGTCGCGCCGTAATCGCATTTGAAAGCAAGTTTACCGTAGCCCGCGCGGTCATAGTGCGTTTCCTTAAATTGCGGATTGTCGCCTTTGGTAAGTGCCAAAGCCGCTTCGGTATCGGCTGCGCCGGTTATACCTTCAAGAAGGTTGACTTCGCCGTTTTTAAGCATATCCGTTTGAGTTTCGGAAACTATCTTTACATAGGTTATTTCTGTAATATTGCCTTCTTTCAACTCGCCGTTATCGTTGAATTTGCGATAATCTTCGGTTACATATTGATCGTTTTTCGCAAGTACAGCGGTATGCGTTCCTTGGTCGTAACTCTTTACGACAAACGGTCCGGAGTAAGCGAATTTACTTGCGTCAAGTTCGTGAATATTTTCGTTGATTTTTTTCGCATTTGTATATACTTCCGCACCGGATTCGGTCGATTTAGCATAAAATTCGTCGCTAAGACCTACAGCCTTTGTTTCGGGGTCTACTTGCAATTCTGTTCCGCAGAGATAAATATCTACGTCAACAGGCGAAAAACCGGCATATGTTACTGCATAGTAGTAATCGGCATAATCGGGGTTGATAGTAACAGAGAATTTGTATGTATCAAGTTTTTTAATACCGCTAAGCCACTTGGACGCCGTAACTTTGTTAACGGTTTTGCCGTCATTTGTTCCATCGTATGCGGCAAATGCGGCTGCCCCAGCCAAACTCGGACTTACCGAAGAGTTTCCGCCTGCGGCACCGTACAGGGGCGATTGACCCACAACGCTTGCTGCGATATAGTTATCTGCGGTAATTTCGCTACCGTCGCTGAGTTTAAGACCCTGCTTTATTTCTATCGTATAAGTTAAGAAACCTTTTTCGTCAATAACGCCTTCGTCGTGCGAAGCAACAACGTCATCGTTCCATATATAGGCTCCGCCGCTTGTGGCAACAACGGTGTCGTATCCGCTTGTAAGGTTGCTTATGGCAAGGTCGCTGGCTCCCGGGCTGGATTTTCCGAATGAAGGCTCACGGAACTCACCGCTAAGGTCTGTTGTGTTACCGATAATTATTTTACCGTCGGTTGACGTTGCCCCCACAACTGCTTTTGCAGCGTCCCAGAAAGGAGACGTCTGGAATTGTCCGATTTTAGCGGCATAAATATCAAAGTATTGGTTAGAGTAAAGGGGAATTTCGGGAACCATCTGATTCCAACGCTGAATGTACAATTTCCACCATTCGTTGTAAACGTCTTCGCGCGTTTCCCATTTACCGTCTTCGGGGACAGAGCAGTTGTAAACCATTGCCATGGACAAAAAGTCAAGTCCCAAAGTATATGTAATACCATCAACAGTTACGGTAGCAACGCCGTTTGCGTCTTCTTTAACTTGGTCGATAGTTACTTTAGAACCGATTTTGTCGTAGACTGACGTAAAATCTGTTCTTTCGTTAGCATCACCTATCCATTCGGATCTGTTAACATCTTTTTGGCACGCTGTAAGTCCCAGTGTCAAAACAAGTATGACAGCCACAAGACAGGCAATCAGTTTTGCTTTTTTCATTGTGTTTTTTCCTCCATATAATAGTTTTTATTTATTTGCATCGGGTCCTTCATGCCCGAGTTGCAATCGATTTTGTAACGGTACCCGCAAGCCGTTCATTTACTCCGCAAGCGTGCGCTGTTGCCGCAAGCGCGTGCGCCGTGGTCGCCAGCCGCAAACATATTTAATAATTGCGTGTATTTGGGTGCGGCAGGGGTAACCTTTTTATTTAGTCTGCACTTTTCGGGGCGCTTATCAATATGCAGTGGTACCGTTTGGCGCAGTGGAAATAAAAAGGTGTACGCACCAAGCGCCGTTTTGGGGCAATTTGTTTGCAAAATTTTGCAAAAAGTGTAAAATAAACGCTATACAAAGCGCACGCAGCCGCCGTGCGAGCAATTGACAAAAAGTTATTTTGCCGCACACGCAGCCGCACGCGCCCATCGAAAAAATTTACGGAGGTACTATTATGGCAGGAAAAGCGGGAATGACGCATTACGACAAAGATTTCAGAATGACGGTGGTGGACATGCATCTCAACAAGGGGTGGTCGTTACATCAATTGGAAGGAGAGTTCAACATCAACGATACGCAAATAGTAAATTGGTGCAATTGGTACAAAAAGTACGGCACGCCCTTTCAGCAAACGGGCAAAGTACGCGGCAGACCGCGCAAAAATTATTCCGACCTTGCGGAAAAAGTAAAAAAGTTGGAAATGGAGGTAACTCTGCTAAAAAAATTAAACGAGTTGCTATTGCACGAAGAAGCCGAAAGTCTGTAATATTTCAAACCATACAACTTTTTAGCAACTCGTATGCGGTTTCTTCTATGTGTAAATGTATGGAAGTAAGCGTAAGCGGTTATTACAAATACGTAAAGCGCCGCCGTTGTTCGGACGAAACGTTGCGCGACGCCATTGCCGATGTGCAGCGGTCGTGCGGCAGTACGTACGGATACCGCCGAATGAAAATAGCCATCAGGCGCGAGACGGGACAAAACGTCAATCACAAACGGCTGTTGCGCGTTATGCGCAAATACAAATTGCAAAGTCGTATTCGCAGACGGTTTGCCTATTCGCGCTCCAAATATTCGTTGCGCAAGTACGACAATTTGTACAAGCAAAACTTTACCGCAACCGCAATCAATCAAAAGTGGACAACCGACATCTCGTACGTTCTTACCCCCGAAGGAACGCTTTTTTTGTCTGTAATAAAGGACGTTTACGACGGCTTTGTGGTGGGGTACAAGTATTCGCTCACGCAGGACTTGCGCCTTGTGTCCGACACGGTAAAAAACGCGGTAAAAACCGCCGCCGATCTGTATTGCAACGCCGGTTGCGCCGATATGCCCATCAACGCCGTGTTACATTCCGACCAAGGCTTTCAGTACACGACGCAAAGTTATTGCAACCTGCTGAAAAATTGCGGGTTAAAGCCCAGCATGTCCCGCAAGTCCACTCCGCTGGACAACGCTCCCGCCGAAAGTTTCTTTTCCGCGTTCAAGTCGGAGTGTATATATCTGCATCGACCCAAGTCGCTTGACGACGCCGCCAAAATGACTGACGCGTACATCGAATTTTACAATTACCGCCGCATACGGCTTAAAAACAACGGCACTCCTTACGAAATGCGGCTAAACGCAATGCGCGGCGCACAGGGCGGCGCTTGACGCAAAAAGTCCGCAATCCGCAAATAATTGCAAAAAAACGCAAAAAATACGCCGCAAACCGCGTAAAAACGTTTGACACCCTATTGACTTGTGTGATAAAATCAAAAGGCTGCGAAGTATGGGCTGACGCGTAAGGTTACTGAGAAAACAGAAAACTTACTGCCGACCGAGCAACGCCGAGAGCGTTGCGACCGAACGATCTTTTAAGCAGTATCAGGCGTTAAGTGGCTGCAAAGTCAAACTGACGCAGATATTTTGACGGCAAATTCAATTTGCTTTATTAAAAGCCGCAGCAGGAAACACACGGAAGTGTTGTTCCCACAAAGTTCGGACAATAAAACATTATAAAAGGAGTATCTTACATGGCTAACCAAAGAATCAGAATCAGATTGAAGTCCTACGACCACAACTTAGTTGACCTTGCGTGTTCCAAGATAGTGGAAGCGGCTCAAAAGATGGGCAGCAAGGTGTCGGGACCTATCCCCCTTCCCACCGAGAAGGAAATTGTAACCGTTTTGCGCGCAACGCACATATGTAAGGACGCGCGCGAACAATTCGAACTAAGAACATACAAACGTTTGATAGACATTTACAGCCCCAACGCCAAGACCGTTGACAGTCTTACCAAGTTGGACTTGCCCGCGGGCATCGATGTCAAAATCAAACTGTAACAATAAACGGAGGTGAACTTTATCTATGAATAAAGCAATCATTGGTAAAAAGTTGGGTATGTCGCAAGTATTTCAACCCGACGGCACGATGGTACCCGTAACGGTAATACAGGCGGGTCCGTGCACAGTAACACAAAAGAAAACGGTAGAGCGCGACGGCTACGAAGCGATCCAATTGGGTTACGAAGAAGTTCCGGAAAGAAAACTGAACAAACCGCAACTCGGGCATCTTAAACCAAGCGGCGCAACGGTAAAACATCTGCACGAGTTCAAACTTGATAATTGTCAATTGAAAGTGGGCGCACGGGTAGAATGCGACGTGTTTGCCGCGGGCGATTACGTAGACGTAACCGGCATAACCAAGGGACACGGATTTACCGGCGTAATAAAGCGTTGGAATCAACACAGATTGAAGGAAACCCATGGTGTGGGTCCCGTTCACAGAGAAGTAGGTTCCATGGGTCCGATAAGCAGTCCTTCGCGCGTAATGCCCGGCAAAAACCTTCCCGGACACTACGGTGTGGAACAAGTAACCGTATTAAATCTTTCTGTTGTAAAAGTCGACAAAGAATTGGGCGTTATCCTTGTAAAAGGCGCTGTGCCCGGTGCAAAGAACAGTATAGTTTACGTGCGTAACGCCGTAAAGAAATAGGTGATTAGGAGATTACAACTATGCAAGTAAAAGTTTTCAATACTAAGGCAAGTGAAGTCGGAACACTCGAACTGAACGACGCCGTATTCGCTTGTGAGTACAACGAACCCCTTATTCACCAAGCGGTAGTAACATATCTGGCAAATCAACGGCAGGGCACCAAGTCTGCGCTTACCCGTACGGAAGTTCGCGGCGGCGGCGTAAAGCCTTGGCGTCAAAAGGGTACCGGTCGCGCAAGACAAGGCTCCATTCGCGCTCCGCAATGGACAAAGGGCGGCGTTGTATTCGCACCCAAACCGAGAGATTTCTCCAAAAAATTAAACAAAAAGATGCGCGCGCAATCTTTCCGCAGTGCAATCAGTTACAAAATTGCCCACAACGAACTTATTGTTGTAGACGAAATAAAACTCGACGCACCCAAGACCAAACTTGTTGCCGAAATACTCGCCAACTTCAAGTTGGACAAGCGCACGTTGCTGCTTGTTTCGGGCGACAGCGCAGATATTTTGAGAGCAGGTTCCAATATCCCCACGCTTACGATAGCGGACGCAAGTCTTGCAAACGTATATCAACTTGTTTCCAACGTTGCCGTAATTGCAACCAAGGACGCAATAAAGCAAATTGAGGAGGCTTATTCGTTATGAGTTCCTACGATATTATCAAACGTCCCGTGCTGACGGAAAAAAGTTATGCCGGTATCCCCGCCAAAACGTACACTTTCGAAGTGGTAAAAAGCGCCAACAAAGTGCAAATAAAAAGAGCGGTTGAAGAAATTTTCGGCGTAAAAGTAAAAGAAGTAACAACCTCTACCGTAAAGGGTAAGCAAAGACGACAGGGAAGAACGCAAGGTTACACCCCCGATTGGAAAAAGGCAACCGTTCGCCTTACTTCCGACAGCAAGGCAATCGAGTTCTTTGAAAGTTTGTCCTAATAGGGAGGAATAAGAACAATGGCTATTAAAAAGTATAAACCCACATCGGCAGGACGCCGTTTTATGTCTGTATCGACGTTCGAAGAAATAACGACCGACACTCCGGAAAAAAGCCTATTGGCTGTGCGTAAAAAGTCCGGCGGCCGCAACGCAACAGGCAAAATCACCGTTCGCCATATCGGCGGCGGAAACCGTATCAAGTACAGAATAATCGACTTCAAGCGCGACAAGAGCATACCCGCCAAGGTTGCGACCATCGAATACGACCCCAACCGCACGGCAAATATCGCATTGCTGCATTACGCAGACGGCGAAAAGAGATACATTCTTGCTCCCATCGGGCTTAACGTAGGCGACACGGTTGTAGCGTCTCCCGAAGCGGACATCAAAGTGGGCAACAATCTTCCCTTGGAAAATATTCCCGTAGGTACTATCGTACACAACATCGAGATGAATCCCGGCAAGGGCGGACAAATCGCACGCGCCGCGGGAATATTCGCTCAACTTATGGCAAAAGAAGGCAAATACGCAACGTTGCGTATGCCCAGCGGCGAAATGAGACTTATTCTGCTCAAATGCCACGCAACCATCGGACAGGTAGGCAATCTGGATCACGAAATAGTTGCAATAGGCAAAGCGGGCAAAAAACGCCATATGGGAATTAAACCTACCGTTCGCGGCAGCGTTATGAACCCCTGCGACCACCCGCACGGCGGCGGCGAAGGCAAATCGCCCGTAGGCAGACCCGGTCCCGTAACTCCGTGGGGCAAGCCCGCACTCGGTTACAAGACCAGAAAGAAGAAAAAGGCGTCTGACAAATTTATCGTCAAACGCGTCAACTGATCGGAGGAAGTACAATGAGTAGATCGATTAAAAAAGGACCTTATGTTCAACCCGTATTGCTCAAACGCATACAAGAAATGAACCAAAAAGGCGAAAAGAAAGTTGTAAAAACGTGGTCGAGAAGTTCAACGATCTTTCCCGATTTCGTAGGACACACAATTGCGGTACACGACGGCAGAAAACACGTTCCCGTTTACATTACGGAAGATATGGTGGGCTTGAAATTGGGCGAATTTGCCCCCACCAGAACGTTCAGAGGACACGCGGGCAGTAAGACCAGCGGAGCCAAATAGGAGGATAAAAGATGGCTACAAGAATTAAGGCGAAAGCCGAAATGCGCAAAGCAAACAGGGACACGCGCCCCAAGGCAATAGCAAAATACATCCGTATATCCCCTTCTAAGGTTCACATCGTATTGGATCTTATTCGCGGCAAGGATTACGCGCAAGCCGTTGCAATACTCAAAACCACACCCAAAGCCGCTTGCGAGCCGGTACTTAAATGTCTCAACTCGGCTGCGGCAAATGCGGAAGTAAATCTCGGTATGAGCAAAGACGAACTTTACGTTGCCGAGTGCTATGCAGACCAAGGTCCGACCCTCAAAAGAATGCAGCCCGTTTCGCGCGGCAGAGGTTACCGTATCTTGAAGAGAACAAGCCACATAACGGTGGTTTTGGACAAGAGAGCGTAAGGAGGACAGGATTTATGGGACAAAAAGTTAATCCGCACGGAATGAGAGTAGGCGTTATTCACGATTGGAATGCCAAGTGGATCGCGGACAAAAAAGATTTTGCCAAATTCATCAAAGAAGACGACAATATCCGCACGTTCTTGAAGAAAAAATACTTTCAAGCCGGCATAAGCAAAATAGTTGTAGAAAGAAGCGAAGGCAAAGTTGTTGTTGATATCCACACCGGACGTCCCGGCGTGCTTATCGGCAAGGCAGGCGCAGGCGCGGAAGAAATAAAAGCCGAAGTTGCCAAAATGGTAGGCGACAAAGCGGTTACGGTAAACATCATCGAAGTTAAACGTCCCGATATGGACGCTCAGTTGGTTGCCGAAGCGATCGCCGCTCAGTTGGAAAAGCGCGTATCGTTCCGCAGAGCAATGCGTCAATGCATGGGCAGAGCGACTCGTTCGGGCGCAAAGGGAATCAAAACAATGGTTTCCGGACGTCTTGACGGCGCCGAAATCGCCAGAACAGAACAATATCACGAAGGCAGTATTCCCCTGCACACATTAAGAGCGGATATCGACTACGGTTACGCTACGGCGCTTACCACGTTCGGTATCATCGGCGTAAAGGTGTGGGTATACAAAGGAGAAATACTCCCCAAAAAGAAAAAGACCGTAAAAAAGGAGGTAACTGAATAATGTTAATGCCTAAAAGAGTGAAGAGACGCCGTCAATTCCGCGGAAGAATGAAGGGCGAAGCGCACAAGGGCAATAAGGTTGCTTACGGCGAATACGGTCTTCAAGCGTTGGAATGCGGTTGGATCACTTCCAATCAGATAGAAGCGGCACGTGTCGCAATGACGCGTTTCGTAAAGCGTGGCGGTAAAGTATGGGTAGACATCTTCCCCCACAAACCCGTAACAAAAAAACCCGCCGAAACCAGAATGGGTTCCGGTAAAGGTTCGCCCGAATATTGGGTGGCAGTAGTAAAGCCGGGCAGAGTAATGTTCGAAATGGCAGGCGTCCCCGAGGACGTTGCAAGAGAAGCGCTGCGTCTGGCTAGTCATAAATTGCCCGTTAAGTGCAAATTTGTGAAAAAGGTTGAAGAGGTAACGGCAAATGAAAGCAAGTAATATTCGAGAATTGAGTAATGCGGAATTGGCAGCAAAACTTGCCGATTTGAAAAAAGAATTGTTTAACTTGCGTTTGTCTCACGCAACGGGACAACTGACCAACCCTCTTGCTCTCAACAGCGTCAAAAAGGACATTGCAAGAGTAAAAACGGTGCTCCGTGAAAGAGAGCAAGCCGCCAAGGCGTAACGGAGGTAACAAACAATGGAAAGAAATAGCAGAAAAGAAAGAGTCGGCATCGTCGTTTCGGACAAGATGGACAAAACGATCGTTGTCGCGGTAGAAAACAGATACAAACACCCCCTTTACAAAAAGACGGTGTCTGCAACCAAAAAATACAAAGTTCACGATGAAAACAACGAATGCGGTATCGGCGACACGGTTCGCATTGCGGAAACGAGAAAGTTGTCCAAGGACAAAAATTGGCGTTTGTTGGAAATCGTCGAAAAGGCTAAATAACAGGAGGACGGTACAGTGATACAACCACAAACAAGACTTAAAGCCGCGGATAACAGCGGTGCAAAAGAACTTATGTGCATCAAGGTACTCGGCGGTTCCTTCCGTAAGTTCGGCAATATCGGCGACGTGATCGTTGCCAGCGTAAAGAGCGCCAACCCCGGCGGCGTTGTCAAAAAGGGCGACGTTGTAAAGGCGGTTATCGTTCGCAGCGCGTCAGGTATCAACAGAAAGGACGGCACGCATATCCGTTTCGACGACAACGCGGCTGTCATTATCGATCAGCAAAAGCAACCCAGAGGTACCCGTATCTTTGGGCCGGTAGCAAGAGAACTTCGTGAAAAAGACTACATGAAGATCGTCTCTTTGGCACCCGAAGTGCTGTAAAAGGAGGACACATAAATGGCAAGTATGAATATACGGTCCGGCGATACGGTCAAAATTCTTGTCGGCGACGTGGAAAACCGCGGCAAACAAGGCAAAGTTATCGTAGCCGACCCCAAAACGAACAGAGTAATCGTTGAAAACCTCAACCTGGTTACCAAACACAAAAAACCGCGTTCGGCACAGGAGCAGGGCGGCAAGGTGGAAAGACCTCGCGCAATCGACGTAAGCAATGTTGCGTTGGTGTGTCCCAAATGCGGACAGCCCACTCGCGTGGGACATGTTCTCGGCGACAACGGCAAATATATCAGATGCTGCAAAAAATGCGGCGCAGTTATAGATACCAAAGCCGAAAAGAAACAAACAAAGGCAGCCAAGGCCAAAACTGCCAAAAAATCTCAAAAAACAGAAGCCGAAGTTGAATAAGGAGGAACAAGATGGCTACAAAGAAATCCGCTGCAACAAGCGAACAACCGATTGAATGCAGATTGAGAACATTGTACAAAGAAACGGTAGTTCCTCAACTCATAAAAGAATTCGGTTACAAAAACATTAACGAAGTTCCCCGCCTTGAAAAGATCGTACTCAATGCCGGTCTCGGCGACGTAAAGGACAACTCCAAGTCGTTCCAATTGGCGGTAGAAGAACTTAAAGCGATCTCCGGACAAAAGCCTTTGGTAACAAACAGCAAACTGTCTGTTGCAAACTTCAAAGTAAGAAAGGGCATGGCTGTCGGAGCAAAGGTAACTCTTCGCGGCGAGCGTATGTATTCGTTTTTCGACAAACTTATCAGTATCGCTCTTCCCCGAGTACGCGACTTCCACGGTGTAAGCACCAATCTGGACGGACGCGGCAACTACACGCTGGGTATTCGCGAGCAACTTATTTTCCCCGAAATCGTTTACGACCAGGTGGAAAAGACAAGAGGTTTCGACGTAACGTTTGTAACAACCGCCAAGTCGGATGCGGAAGGTAAAGCATTGCTCAAATATTTGGGAATGCCTTTCAGAGCGTAGTAAAGAGGTAATATTATGGCAAAAAAAGCAATGATAAATAAACAACAAAGAACGCCCAAGTATTCCACTCGCGGATACACGCGTTGTTCGATCTGCGGCCGTCCGCACGCAGTGCTTAGAAAGTACGGTATTTGCAGAATTTGTTTCAGAGAAAAGGCGTACAAGGGAGAAATCCCCGGCGTTAAAAAAGCAAGTTGGTAAAATGGAGGTAAATACAAATGGTTGTTACAGATCCTATTGCTGATATGTTGACTCGTATCAGAAACGCTATCACCGCCAAACACGCCGACGTAGAGATCCCCGCTTCCAAGACGAAAAAAGCCATTGTGGATATATTGCTCGAAGAAGGCTATATCGCAGGCTATGAAGTTGTGGAAAAGGAATTGCAAAATTCTCTTAAAATAACGTTGAAGTACGGCTACAAAGGCGAAAGAGTCATTACAGGTTTGAAACGCATTTCCAAGCCCGGTTTGAGAGTATATGCCAAGAGCGAAGATTTGCCCAAGGTTCTCAACGGATTGGGAATTGCAATCGTGTCCACAAGCAAGGGCATTATGACAGACAAAAACGCTCGCAGTCAAAATTTGGGCGGCGAAGTGCTTGCGTACGTGTGGTAAGGAGGTAGGAAATGTCAAGAATCGGTAAAAAACCTATCGCCATACCCGCAGGCGTAACGGTAAACTTCAATGACGGCGTAATTACCGTCAAGGGTCCCAAAGGCACACTCAGCCGTTCGATAGATTCCTGCATAACGGTGGAAATCGACGGCGCGGTAATCAATCTGTCCTGCCCGCACGACGCGGAAAGAGACGTTCAGGCTAAACACGGCCTTTACAGAGCGTTGATCGCCAATATGGTAAAGGGCGTATCCGAAGGTTTTTCGCGTAATCTCGTCATTAACGGCGTAGGTTACAAAGCCGCCGTTCAGGGCGACAAACTCGTACTTAACATCGGATATTCGCATCCCATCGAAGTGGTTGCTCCGCAAGGCATCAAGTTCGATTGCCCCACAGCCACCGATATAGTGGTTTCGGGCTTCGACAAGGAACTTGTCGGTCAAACCGCGGCAAACATCAAGGCTAAACGTCCTGTCGAGCCTTACCACGCTTACGGCGTCCGCTACAAGGAAGAGACCGTAACGTTGAAAGAAGGCAAGAAAGCAGGCAAGTAAGGAGTGTAGAATATGATAAAGAAATTAAACAAAAATGCAGACAGAAAAATCCGTCATGCAAGAGTAAGAAAAAAGGTATTCGGCACGGTTGTTAAACCCCGTTTGTGCGTGTACCGTTCAACAAGCAATATCTACGCTCAGGTAATAGACGACGTAAACGGCAAAACGCTGTGTTCATCCAACACGCTTACCATTTCCGCTCAGGTGGCTGGCAAATCCAAAACGGAAGCCGCCAAGTTGGTAGGTAAAGACATTGCAGGCAAAGCGCTTAAACTCGGCTTGACCGAAGTGGTGTTCGACCGCGGCGGTTACATCTATACGGGCAGAGTTGCCGCTTTGGCAGACGGCGCAAGAGAAGCCGGACTTAAATTCTAATCGGAGGCAAGATAATGGAAAACGAACAAGTTGAAGTTGTTGCAACCGAGGTTGCAGCCGAAACCGCTCCCCAACAGGAGCAACCCAAACGTAACTTCCGCGACGCTCGCCCCGACAGAAAAGGCGGCAGACGCAACAATCGCGAAAGAGAAAACAGAGAAGACGACGGTCTTATCAAAAAAACCGTGGCTATCAACCGTGTAACAAAGGTTGTTAAGGGCGGACGTACAATGCGTTTTTCGGCGCTGTGCGTAGTCGGCGACGGCAAAGGCTCGGTCGGTATCGGTATGGCTAAGGCGGCGGAAGTTCCCCAAGCCATCGAAAAGGCCAATTTGAGAGCGAAAAAAGCAATGGTACAAATTGCTTTGGTAGATACTACTATTCCCCACGAAACGATCGGTAAGTTCGGCAAGGGTCATGTATTGATGATGCCTGCTCAACCCGGTACCGGCGTTATTGCGGGCGGTCCCGTTCGTAACGTACTCGAAGCGGTGGGCATCAAGGATATCCGTACCAAATCGTACGGTTCCAACAACCCCGTAAACTGCGTAAAAGCAACGTTTAACGGTCTTGTGGGACTTCGTTCTCGCGAACATATCGCCGCATTGCGCGGAAAGAGCGTTGAGGAAATTTAAGGAGGCGCACCATGGCAGAAAAGAAAGAACAAGTTGCAGTGGAAGTTGCGGAAGAAGTAAGCGCTGCTCCCGCCAAAAAGCCCGCTGCTAAAAAAGCATCCAAGAAAAATGCTACCAAGCAACCTCTTTACATCAACGGCAGATACGTTGCGGAAAAGCAACTTCCCGCCAAACCCGCCAAGGGTGCAAAACCCTATCCTGCGGCAAAGGGAAAAGTTAAGGTAACGTTGGTCAAGAGCACGGCAGGTTGTCTTGCGGATCAACAGGCAACGGTAAGGGCGCTGGGTTTGACAAAAATACGCACCAGCAACGTTTTGCCCGACAACGAAGCGATCCGCGGAATGATCTTCAAGGTAAAACACCTTGTTGTCGTGGAAGAAGTAAAGTAGGAGGCTAATATGAGAATACATACAATTCAGCCCGCCGTCGGAGCAACCACTTCCGAAAAGAGATTGGGCAGAGGCGTAGGCAGCGGTCTCGGTAAGACTGCCGGCAAGGGCCACAAGGGTCAATGGGCGCGTAGCGGCGGCGGAGTTCGCCCCGGTTTCGAAGGCGGACAAACCCCCATTGCAAGACGTTTGCCCAAACGTGGTTTCAACAACAAATTCCGTATCGATTACGATATAGTAAATGTAGACGCATTAAATGTGTTTGAAGAAGGTACTGTGGTAACTCCGCAACTTCTTGCCGAACACCGTCTCGTCAGTTGCAAAGCCAACGGCGGCGTAAAAGTTCTCGGCAACGGACACTTGACCAAAAAACTTACTGTTCAGGCAGATAAGTTCTCCGCTTCTGCAAAGGCAGCGATCGAAGCGGCAGGCGGAGTGGCAGAGGTACTTTAATAATGTTTGAAACCATCAGAAATGCCTTTAAGATAAAGGACGTACGTAAAAAAATCTTTATGACAATCCTGTTTATCATTATATTCAGACTGGGTTGTTATATCACAATTCCCGGGCTGCGGGATATCAGTTCCACCATTGCGGCGGAACAGTCCGGCGGAATGGACATTTTCGGACTGTTGGACTCTATTACAGGTAGCGCGCTAAGTCAGGGTACTCTCTTTTCTCTCGGCATTTCCCCGTACATCAACGCGTCCATTATCGTGCAGTTGTTGACGGTGGCCATTCCCGCACTCGAAAGAATGTCTAAGGAAGGCGACGAAGGTAGAGAAAAAATAAACAAAATTACCCGTTGGGCAACACTTGTGCTGGCAATCGTAAGCGCGATAGGTATATTCCTTACGCTGAAAAACAACTACACGGATTACGTCAATGTCAATTGGCTTGGCGCACAATACGCGTCGTTCTTCGGTAGCACAGCCGGTCAGTGGATAATGGGTATTTACGTAGTTTTGGTACTTGTAGGCGGCAGCATGCTGTGCATGTGGATAGGCGAACGCATTACCGAATACGGCGTTTCCAACGGTATTTCGCTGTTGATTTTCGTCGGTATCGTAGCCACTGCGGCACAACAGTTTGCAAGCACGCTCAGCAACGGTCAATGGGTGGAAGCGCTTATATTCGTTGTTGAACTGATATTGATATTCGGCTTTATCGTATGGGTAGACGGAGCCGAAAGAAAAATCAAGGTTCAGTACGCCAAGCAAGTAAAGGGCAACAAAATGTACGGCGGACAATCGACGTTTATCCCCATCAAAGTAAACGCGTCCGGCGTTATGCCGTTGATCTTCGCTTACGCGCTGATGAGTTTCCCCTCGATGTTGATACAAACATTCTGGGGCGACAGCAATTTTGCCAATTGGTGGAACACCTATATGACTGCCACTAACGGGCACGTTGTAGGTACAATAGTGTACAATGTGTTGTTGGCAGTATTCATCTTTATATTTGCCTACTTCTACTCGACAATACAGTTCAATCCCGTCGAAATTTCGCGTAACATTCAAAATAACGGCGGCTTTGTAACAGGTATACGACCGGGCAGAGAAACGGCGGAATACCTTGACAAAGTGGTAAAACGTATCACTTTGTGGGGCGCAATCTTCCTTGCGATCATCGCGTTCGTTCCGTCCATTCTGTTCTCCGCGTTCGGTTGGCTGGGAGTAACAAGCACTGCGTCAAGATTGATTAGCAGTTTCAGCGCAACGGGTATGTTGATTTGCGTATCGGTAGCGTTGGAATTCAACAAAGCGTTGGAAAATCAAATTTTGATGCGCCATTACAAAGGTTTGTTGGGATCCAACTCCAAAGGATTTTTGAAATAGTATGAACATAATTCTTTTGGGCGCGCCGGGCAGCGGCAAAGGCACCATGGCGCAAAAACTCACAAACGAATTGCATATTCCGCAAATATCGACAGGCGACATCTTCCGCAAAAACTTAAAGGAAGAAACGCCGCTCGGTTTGCAGATAAAGGACATTGTGGCAAGCGGCGGGCTTGTTCCCGACAGTATCACGATCGAAATTGTCAAAAACAGGCTTGCCGAAAACGACTGCGCAAACGGATATATTCTGGACGGTTTTCCGCGTTCCATCGCGCAAGCGGAAGCGTTGGATACTTTTCAGAATATAGACTGCGCGATCAATCTCGATGTGGACAAGGAAACGGTGGTAAGACGTTTGTCGGGCAGAAGATTTTGCCCCGATTGCAACGGAACATTCCACGTTTCGACGTTGCAAAACACCGAAGTGTGCCCCGTTTGCGGCGGCAAACTTATCGTTCGTCCGGACGACTCCGAAGCGACGGTGCGCGAACGTCTTAAAGTTTACGAAAATACGACATTGCCGCTTATCGAGTATTATTCGCACAGGCACAAGTTGGTTACGGTAGACGGCAACGGATCCGTCGAAACAGTGTATCGCCGCATACTGAGCGTGCTTAACAAATGATTTCGGTAAAAACACCTGCTCAAATCGCGCTTATGCGCAAGGCAAATCAAATTGTGCGTGATACGCTCAACTTGTTGCGCGAGCATACAAAACCGGGCGTATCCACGTACGAATTGAACAAATTGGCGCACGAATATATCCTTTCACAAGGCGCTGTACCGAGTTTTTTGAATTACAACGGCTTTCCCGCAAGTATATGCGTGTCGGTGGACAGCGAAGTGGTCCACGGCATACCCTCCCGCAAAAAGGTTTTGCACGAGGGGCAAATCGTAAGTTACGATTGCGGCGCAATATACAAAGGTTGGCACGGCGACGCCGCGCGGACTGTGGGCGTGGGATACATTTCGCCCGAATGTCAGCAACTTATCGACGTTACCGAACAATGCTTTTTTAAGGGCGTCAATTCCATCAAGGCGGGCGTAACCCGCTTGGGCGACTTGGGGCACGTAATACAAAGTTATGCCGAAAGTTTCGGCTACGGGGTCGTACGCGAGTTGGTAGGGCACGGTATCGGGCGCAATATGCACGAAGATCCGGAAGTTCCCAATTTCGGAATACCCGGGCACGGTATGAGATTGTCCGCGGGAATGACGATAGCGGTGGAACCTATGATAACAATGGGGACCGAGCGCGTGGATTGGATGGACGATGGTTGGACTGTCAAAACGCGCGATCGCAAACCTGCCGCTCATTACGAAAACACGATTGCTATTTCGGACGACGGAATAGAGATACTCAGTTTGTAGGTGTACAATGAACAGCAATATTGCAATAGGCAGCGTGGTGCTGTCCACGCAAGGGCGCGACAAGGGAATGTACTTTGTTGTAACGGCGGTTGACGACGGGCAGGTTTATCTTGCCGACGGCGGTATGCGTAAACTAAGCAATCCCAAAAAGAAAAACGTCAAGCATGTATCGGATAGCGGAACCGTGTTGGAATCCATTGCCAACAAACTTGTTTCGGGCAAAAAAGTGTTCGACAGTGAAGTAAAAAGCGCACTGCGGCAATTCAATCAGCAAATAAAACAGGAGAAACCAAATGTCTAAAGACGATGTAATCGAGGTGGAAGGCGTAGTTGTCGAAGCGTTGCGCAATGCGGAATTTCGCGTAAGACTTACCAACAACCATGAAATTACAGCCTACGTATCGGGAAAACTTCGCATACACTCTATACGAATTTTGCCCGGCGATGCCGTCAAATTGGAAATGAGCCCCTACGACCTTACAAAGGGACGCATAGTTTGGCGCACAAAAGGCGTGCAATAACACAAAATTACAGTTACACGGCGCAGCAAGCCTGTATTAAGGAGGATAAAATGAAAGTAAAACCGTCTGTAAAACCGATGTGCGACAAGTGCAAGGTTATCAAACGTAACGGCAAAGTTATGGTTATTTGTTCCAAATATCCCAAACACAAGCAAAGACAAGGCTAATAAATTAAGTTCGCCCCAATGCGGGCGCCAACTTAGGATTCAATCGCGTACAACGGCCAAGCGACATCATTCCACTTAGGCTCGCCGCCTTTGGCGCGTAAATATACAATTACAAAAACGTATTAAAAATCAAGGAGAAAAAATCAAATGGCTCGTATTTCCGGTGTAGATTTACCCAGAGAAAAACGTATTGAAATCGGCTTGACCTACATTTACGGAATAGGACGCACCACGGCAAAAAAGATCCTTGCCGAAACGGGCGTCAATCCCGATACGCGCGTAAAAGATCTTACAGAGGACGACGTATCGAAGATCCGTGATTGTATAGAAAAGAATATTCACGTAGAAGGCGACCTTCGCCGTGAAGTTTCTATGAATATCAAAAGACAAATAGAAATCGGCTCATACCGTGGTATTCGTCATCGTAAGGGGCTTCCCGTACGCGGACAATCCACCAAGCAAAACGCTCGCACGCGCAAGGGACCCAAGCGTACCGTATCGCGCGGCAAAAAAGCGGCTAAATAGGGGAGGACAGTAGATAATGGCAGGTAAAAAAGTTGTCAAAAAAAGACGCGACATAAGAAAAGTTGACAAAGGACAAGTTCATATCCACGCTTCCTTCAACAACACAATAGTAACGTTTACGGACCTTAACGGCAATGCGCTTACGCAGTGCAGTTCGGGTGCGTTGGGTTTCCGCGGTTCGCGTAAAAGCACCGCTTTCGCAGCGCAGCAAGCGGCGGAAACAGCAGCCAAGGCAGCAAAAGACTCTTACGGAATCCGTTCGGTAGAAGTGTACGTCAAAGGTCCCGGTCAAGGACGCGAATCGGCTATTCGCGCATTGCAAACAGCCGAAATCGAAGTTACGCTTATCCGCGACGTATCGCCCATTGCACACAACGGATGCCGTCCGCCCAAGCGCAGAAGAGTATAGTAAAGGAGATAATAAGATATGGCAAGAAATACAGGTGCAGATTGCCGTCAATGCAGACGTGAAAAATGCAAATTGTTTCTTAAAGGCGATAGATGCTACACCGAAAAATGCGCTTTTACAAAACGCGGTAAGATCCCCGGTGTACACGCCGACAGCAGAAAGAAAACCACAGAATACGGTCTCCAATTGAGAGAAAAGCAAAAGACCAAACGTATTTACGGTTTGCAAGAAAAGCAATTCCACAAATATTACGAAGAGGCGGAACGTCAAAAGGGCGTAACAGGCGCCAATATGCTTATTTTGTTGGAACAGCGTCTTGACAACGTAGTATATCGTATGGGCTTGGGCGCGTCTCGCAGTCAGGCAAGACAGTTTGTCAACCACGGTTTGATCACCGTCAACGGCAAACGCGTAACAATTCCCAGTTTTCAGGTAAAGGTTGGCGATGTTATTTCCGTTAAGGACAACAAACGCGAACAACCCTTGTTTGCGGAACTCAAACAAGCCAAAAAACCGGCAAATCTTCCCCAATGGTTAGATTTCGAACCTGCCGAACTGACAGGTAAAGTGCTTGCTAAACCCGTAAGAGAAGATATCGACATGAATATCCAGGAACATATGATTGTCGAATTGTACTCCAAGTAACAGCAACACGTTGCAACACAGGTTGCATCAACTGCACGGTTTGGTGCGGTACTTATTAAATTTAATATAAAGGAGATTGTTGTCCAATGATGGAAATAGAAAAGCCGGTTATGACAGTTGAAGAAAGCGGACAGAACGCCAGCGTCATCAAGATTGTGGCAGAGCCATTGGAAAGGGGCTACGGTATAACGCTCGGCAACGCCTTGCGTCGCGTGCTTCTTGCGGCATTGCCCGGCGTAGCGGTAGTTGGTCTGCGCATCGAGGGTATTCAGCACGAATTTTCAACGGTTCCCGGCGTCAAAGAAGACGTAACGGACATTATCCTTAACATCAAACGCCTTGCGTTAAGATCGGATAATGAAGACAATGATTTCAGAAAGACAATATCAATAAACAAAGTCGGTCCCTGCGAAGTACACGCGGAAGACATCATTACCGACAGCGAAGTGGAAGTTTTGAACCCCGAACTGTATATTTGCACCCTTGAAGAAGGCGCGTCGCTCAATTGCGAACTGTACGTTGCCCGCGGCTGCGGATATTACTCCGTAGAAAAGAACAAGGAACGCAACAGAGAGTTGAAACTTAACTACCCCATCGGTTACATAACCATCGATTCGGTTTTCGGCCCCGTAAAAAAGGCAAGTTACACGGTAGAAAGCGCCCGCGTCGGTCAGGATATCACCCGCGACAAACTTACGTTGGAAGTGGAAACAAACGGCGCGTTTTCCGGCAGAGAGATCGTTTCTTTGGCGGCGCGCATTATCGAAGACCACATCAAAATGTTTGTTGATTTGTCCGAAAATTTCAACAGGGATATACTTATCCCCCGCGAAAGCGACAACCACAAAAAAGTTTTGGAAATGAACATCGACGATATGGATCTGTCCGTACGCTCGTACAACTGCTTAAAGCGCGCGGGTATCCAAACGGTCGAAGACCTTACTCGCCGTACCGAAGACGATATGCTCAAAGTACGCAACCTTGGCAGAAAATCGCTTGATGAAGTAATAGCCAAACTTGAAAGTTACGGTCTGTCTTTGAAAAATAAGGATGAATAGGAGAAAGACAATATGGCAAGAAAACTATCTAAACCCACAGACGCAAGACTTGCTCTGTTAAAAAACCAAGTTTCTCAATTGTTGTGGAACGGCAAACTTGAAACTACCGAAGCGCGCGCCAAGGAAGTTCAAAAACTTGCCGAAAAATACATTACCATTGCAGTAAACGCATACAAAGATACTGTCGAAGTGGAAAAAGTAAAAATCGTCAACGGCAAGGAAACCAAAGTTACCGTTATCAACGACGGACCCAAAAAACTCGCCGCAAGGCGCAGACTTATGGCTAACTTGGCAGACTTGCAGGAGACGCGCCGTCCCAAGGAAAGCGCAACCGAATACAAAGTGCGCACCAAGACGGTAAAACATCCCCTTATCGAAAAGATGTTCAACGATTACGCTCCCAAGTTCGACAAACAGGCGGAAGAAAGCGGTCAAAAGGGCGGCTATACGGCAGTCTACAAGATGAACGCACGTCGCGGCGACGGCGCCGAAATGGCACTTGTTGTTGTTTTGTAATCGCAACTGCAGTAGAGTAACGCTTTTTGCTCCGACCACACGTGCGTCGGTCGATTGCTTGCTGCTGCGCTAACGCGAGCGCAATCGACGGCATAATTACTAAAATAAAACAGTCAATCTCGGTATAAGATTGGCTGTTTTTTATTTTGTTTGTTACATATATTGCCGCGCTATCGCGCCGCCGCAGTCGGACTTGGGAGTTGCGCGTGAACGCACGCGCGGCATTGTTTAGACTTTCGGTGGGGAGTCGCATACCCCACCAACCCCCGCAAGGTCGCAAACTTCGGCACCGGTCCGTAGTTTGCGGTAGTTTAATTTGAACAACTATTGATTTGATTTAGTTGATTTATTAACTACTTAGTTTAATGCTTAGCGTATTTTCAATAAATAGGTGTATCCCGCCCCCTGTTAGGTGCGGCATACTCGTTGCAGATTATTTTGCAGTGGATACACTCGCTCGGCGGGTTACAAGGTTGGGTTTAATTAGTACTACTTGTTGCGTGTATGCACTTGTTGCAGATTATTTTGAGTCGCGACGCACTCGGCTCCGAGTGAGAACAAGGTAGTATTTTAATTAAAACTTTTTGTTGATAGTGTAAATGCAACAGCACTCGCGCCATAAAAAATAATATTTTGCGCGGCATACTCGTTGCAGATTATTTTGCAGTGGATACACTCGCTCAGCGGGATTACAAGGTTGGGTTTAATTAGTACTACTTGTTGCGTGTATGCACTTGTTGCAGATTATTTTGAGTTGCGACGCACTCGGCTCCAAGTGAGAACAAGGTAGTATTTTAATTAAAAACTTGTTTGTTGATTGTATGAATGCAACAGCGCTCGCACTTTAAGCAATAAAGATATAATGCGGCAGCGCACTCGTTGCAGATTGTTTTGCCGTAAACACACTCGCGTTGCGAGATTACAATGTTGGGGTTAATTGGGACTGCTTGTTGCTCGTATAAATTTGCCGCGCGGGCGCAAATCGATAGTTTAGTTGGAAAACCATTTCAGCACCTTTATCTTGTTGTTCTTCTCTTCAATAAACCCGTTTGTGTACGATGTATCCGGCGAGTCGATTACGTACCCCAACCAAATTTCAAACGCTCTTATACATTCTCCAAATTTCGGTATGTTGCTTTTTTTTGCTATCGCTATTTAATTGTTAATGTCAAGTGTTTGAAAACCAACGATGAGAGAACCGTACACAGCAAAAACTTAACAGCAATATCATCGAAATTCGCTTGACAGTATGTTTTAATTATGCTAACATTGAGAGCAAGAAAAAGGCAAGAAAAAATTATGTTGCAAATAAAATTCGCAAATCAAATAATGTGCATGTGCAAGAACCGAGCAAAGAAGCGCGGCTTTTGTGTTATGCTTTGACAAGCGACCAAAAACAACTTCTTCGCTCGGACTTTTACAGTCCGGGCGATTTTTTATTTCGGGAGTAAAAACAAATGATAGAATTCAGACATTTGAGAAAAGAATATCCCGCTGCAAACGGGACGCTCGTCGCGCTTGACGACATAAACCTTTCGATAGAAAACGGAGTCATATACGGCATAATAGGTTTGTCGGGAGCGGGCAAAAGCACTTTGGTGCGGTGCATCAATTTGCTTGAACGTCCTACGGCGGGCGAGATCGTAATCGACGGAGAAGATCTCGTCAAGGCGAGCGGCAAGCGGTTGCGAGAGATACGTCGAAATATCGGCATGATATTTCAAGGCTTCAATCTTTTGGAACAGCGCACAGTGGAAGCGAACGTGCGATTTCCGCTCGAACTTGTCAAAACGCCCAAGGAACAAGCAAATCGGCGCATAGACGAATTGCTTAGGTTAGTGGGGTTGCAAGACAAAGCAAAGGCATATCCGTCGCAAATTTCGGGCGGACAAAAGCAACGCGTTGCCATAGCGCGAGCGCTCGCCACCGGTCCCAAATATCTGCTTTGCGACGAGGCAACGAGTGCGCTCGACCCCAATACGACCAATTCCATTTTGGAACTGCTCAAAGACATAAATCGCAAGTTGGGCGTTACGATAGTTATAATAACGCACGAGATGAAGGTGGTGGAGAGCATTTGTTCGTATGTGGCGGTAATAGACAAAAGCAAGATAGTCGAGCACGGCAAAGTGGCGGAACTGTTTTCGTGCCCCAAGTCGGAAATAGCCAAAGAACTGATTTTGCCGGGGCTTATTCGTTCCGAAAGTACGCCGGGCAACAAACTGAGATTGATTTTCGACGGGAGCGTAACCGACAAGCCGCTCATATCCGCGCTTTCGCGGGAGTGCGGCGTAGAAGTCAACATTTTGTTTGCTGACACTAAGACGATCGACGGCAAGATATTCGGGCATATGGTTATAGCAATGCCGAATGACGATCGTGCCGTAGCCGAAATAAAATCATTTTTAGACAAAAACGGCGTTACATACAAGGAGGGAATATGAGCGAATTACTAAAACAACTGTTTCAAAGCGGAGAAATTTACAAGCATGCCTGGATCACGATATGGACGACCTTACTAAGCACATTTATCGCTTATCTTATAGGCTTGCCGATAGGCGTTCTGCTCAATGTAACAGACAAAGAAGGACTTCGTCCTTGCGTACCGTTAAACAGAGCGCTCGGGCTTATCGTCAATATTTTGCGAAGCATGCCCTTTGTAATACTGATGGTGGCGTTTTTGCCGGTGGCGAAGTTCTTCGTAGGGTCAAGCACGGGCAACGCGGCAATGCTTGTTATGTTGATAATCGCGGCGGCTCCGTATGTGGCTCGTCTTGTGGAGTCGTCTTTGAAAGAAGTGGACAGGGGCGTAATAGAAGCCGCCCGTTCGATGGGCGCGAGCGACCTTCAAATAATATTCAAAGTTTTCTTGCCTGAAGCCAAACCGTCCCTGATAGTGGGCGCGGTAATATCGACGGTAACGATACTCGGATATTCGGCTATGGCAAGCACGATAGGCGGCGACGGACTAGGCAAGGTGGCGATAATTTACGGACACCAAAGGTTCAACGAAGATATAATATGGGTTTGCGTGGCATTTACGGTTGTTATAGTGCAGATAATTCAGGAAGTGGGAATATTTATAGCGCACAAAACGGACAAACGTATCAGAAAAATCAAAAAAAGGAGAGTTTTATAAAATGAAAAAATTATTATTGACATTACTCGGCATATCGCTTGTATTTGCGTTTTCATTAGGGGCGACGGCTTGTAACGTCGGCACTCCCGACAAGACAATTGTGGTGGGCGCAAGTTCCACTCCCCACGCCGAGATACTCGAAGCGATTCGCGAAGACTTGCGTAACGAAGGATTCGAACTGGATATTCGCATTTACGACGATTACGTGCTTCCCAACAAGTCGCTCGAAGACGGCGATCTTGACGCGAATTACTTCCAGCATACGCCTTATCTCGACGATTTCAATGCCAAAAACGGCACTCATATCGTTTCGGCGGGTAAGATCCATTACGAACCGTTTGGAGTGTACGGCAAAAACGTAACAAAAGCGGACTTCGAGACTACCAAGACCGGACGCACCATATTTATTCCCGGCGACGGCTCCAACTGCACTCGAGCACTCTTCGTGCTTGCAGACAACGGCTATCTGACGCTTAAAGACGGCGTTTCGGCGTCCGACACGCTCAGCGACAAGGATATCGCCGACAACAAAGGAAACACTGTGATCCTTGTCGAAGCGTCCAATATTCCCGCACAACTCAACAATTCAAGCGACGGTACCATAGCGGTAATAAACGGCAATTATGCGCTCGAAGCGGGGCTTAAAATATCCGACGCGCTTGCGGTGGAAAATGCGTCGGGCGAGGCGGCTCAGTTGTATGCCAACATTGTAGCCGTAAAGCAAGGCAACGAAAACAGCGCAAAGACAAAGGCCCTTTTAAAAGTGCTCAAAACCAAAAAAGTTTACGACTTTATTACCGAGCATTATAACGGAGCCGTTTCGCCTTCGTTTACCCTTTAATACAAAAACACTGCCTGAATTTAATAAATGCGTTTTATTGACGCATTGATAGCGAAAGGACGGCGGCACCGTCTTTTGCAATAAAAATCCGCGCCTTCAAGACGCGGATTTTTATTGCGCAAACGATCAGTTTTCCCAAGCGATTTGTTGGGCGGTACGCAGGGGGTAACTTGTCAATTGGGTGCCGTCCAAGTCGGTTTTGTGCATATTTACGGCGGTAATTTGTTGATTGTTGTAGGTCGTGTAATAGTAAATGCCTTTGTCGGTGTTGCAACAGGACGAGTAGATGGTGTATTCGTAGCCGTGTTCTACGCTACAAGCGCCTTTTTGTTGCGCCACGCTGCCCAAAATATGGAAAAATTGCGCCACGCTCGACGTTTCGTCGCCGTCGCACACCGAGTTGTTGAGCACAAATGCCGCTCGCACAAAGCGCGACGCCGACGACAGATCGCCCGGCAACCCAAATCCGCCCGCGCCGCGGCTGTACGCCGTTATGTCGATATTCGGGGCAAAGCGGTTGTTTGCAATTTGGCGCGTTGCGCCCATATAGTGCGACAGGTTAAGCAAATGGAAGTCAAACGTGGGGCTGTTGGTCATTACGTTTACGGGGTTGTCGTAAACGGCAAGTCCGTTGACGGTGCTTTCCACAACGATAGACTGCGTTTTGTCTGCAATATGCCAATGCAGCGGCGACGCGGGCAGTTGATCGCTGAAATTTATTGCCGCAATGTTTACATTGCGCAACAGTTCGCGCGCTTGTTGTACGGTGGCGCATTGCGCAAGTATCCAAGGGATAAATTCAAACGGAGCGACGTTTATTTTGTCCGCCGCGGGCGGCGTGTAGTGTGCAAATTGCGGAAAGTTAAGTCCCGCAACGCTAAGCCCCTTTTCGTTGGTAGCGTCGTAGTACAGCGGATAGTTTTGCTGAACAAACGCCATACCTATCATTGCGTAGTGCGTTTGTATTGTGTCCGCCATGCGCAGGGCAAGCGGATAGTTGCGCGGCGTTACGGTAACCGTTTCGTTGTAACTGAATTCGTAATCGAGATTGCGCCCGAAATAATGGTCGGCGCTGTTAAATGATGCAGATGTACACATTTTTGTAACCGTCCTTGTGTTAATGTCGGTAAGTATTATAACCTGTTTTGCGGATATTTGCAATACCCGATTTGTACAACGGCAATTTCGTAATGAGATTTGTATGCGCGCGGTATATCGGTGCGGCAAGGCGTCCATGCGCGTTTATCATTGCGCGCAGCGTAACATTGCCGTCAGATGTGCGTCGTTACAGCGCACACGTCTGTTTTGTCGCAACTTCGTACAGTGTGCAGTCTCGCCCACCCCGCGCAAAAAACTCACAAGGGCAAACGCTTTGGCGGCCGCCGCAATGGTTGCAGTCAGTTATGCGCCTGCCCCGCGCGAAAAACATACTATCTCGCCCGAATGGGACAAGGCGTCGCTTCCCGTCTCGCCTGCGCCCGCCCGCGCAAAAATATATTTGTTGCAAAACGTGCATACTACCGATATTTGTGATACAATACAGGCAAGCGATTTGTGCCTGTAACAGGGGGCAAAATGAGCAAAAATTTACCTGTTTGCGTGGCGTTGGCGTTTTTGTGCGTCGCGTCCGTATTGATGGGAGATGCGGCAATGCAAGTACAGGGCGGCAAACTAAGCAGCGACAACGGCAATCCCTTTGTGGTATTTACAAGCGCGCAACAGTTGCGCGAGTATTCTCGGCAGCACAAGGGCGACTTTTTTAACCTTTCCGCGCGGCAGTGCGCCAAGTATACCGACGAATTTTTTGCCGAAAGCGCGTTGGTTATGTTTTTGACCGACGGAATGAGCGGCAGTATCAAGGTAAAGTGCGAAGGTTACGCGTTTTCCGACGGCAAACTGCTCGTAACCGTGCGCGAAAGCAGTCCGCCAATGCACACAATGGACCTTAAATACAACGTGCTTACCGTTGCCGTTCCGCAAGATATCGCACGCAAAATCACATCGGTTGCAATACGCAGTTATCGTGTGGATATCTGACCGCGCACAAATTGGGCGTTGGCGCCGGTTGCCGTCGTCGGTTGTTGCGTTGGCATACCGCCGTGCGCTTACAAAACATATCGTCGCGCAATCGTCGTGCGCGTAACGGGCGGTAATTTGCGGCAGGGCGCGTGTTGTATTTCCGCGGGCGCAGGGGTCGTATGCGGCAATATGGGCGCAAATCAAGCGCGATTTGCGCAAACAATAGACAAAAAATCGGTAATGTGCAATAATATGTTTGTAACAAATTTCGGAGATAATTATGAAAGTAACAAATGACATTTTTTACGTGGGCGTAAACGACCGCGAAATAGACCTATTCGAAGGGCAGTACGTTGTTCCCAACGGCATGGCGTACAACAGTTATGTAATAGCGGACGACAAAGTTGCCGTTATGGACACCGTCGACGCGCGCTTTTCCGCGCAGTGGCTGGGCAACATCGAGCGCGTTTTGGGCGATCGCAAGCCCGATTACCTTATTATTCAGCACGTCGAACCCGACCATTCATCCGGCATAGCCGATTTTGTCGCGCGCTATCCCGACGTTACGGTTGTTGCCAATGCCAAGGCGTGGCTACTCATCAACAACTTTTACGGCGCGCAATTGTGCGGCAATCGCATTACGCTGAACGACGGCGATTCGCTTTGCTTGGGCGCGCACACTCTTACATTTATTTTTGCGCCTATGGTGCATTGGCCGGAAGTTACCGTTACGTACGACAGCGCCGACAAGGTGTTGTTTTCCGCCGACGGCTTTGGCAAATTCGGCGCATTGGACGCGGACGAAGATTGGGATTGCGAAGCGCGCAGATATTACTTCGGCATAGTGGGCAAGTACGGCGTATCGGTGCAGGCGTTGCTCAAAAAAGCCGCCGCGCTGGATATTGACATTATCTGCCCCTTGCACGGACCTGTTTTGCGCGAAAATCTCGGCTATTACCTTAATTTATACAATATTTGGTCGTCCTACGGCGTGGAAAGCGACGGCGTGATGATCGCGTACACTTCGGTATACGGGCACACCAAGGCGGCGGCGGAATATCTTGCCGAGCGCCTTAAAGACAACGGTTGCGCCAAAGTGGTGCTGTGCGACCTTGCTCGCAGCGATATGGCGGAAGCGGTAGAGGACGCTTTTCGTTACGGCAAATTGGTGTTGGCGTCCACAACGTACAACGCGTCGGTATTTCCCTTTATGCACGATTTTGTCGATCGCCTTGCAGAACACAATTACCAAAACCGTACCGTTGCCGTCATCGAAAACGGCAGTTGGGCGCCCATGGCAGCAAAGGCGATAACGGGCGTGCTTGCCCCTTGCAAAAATATCAATTGGGCGGGCACGGTTACCATAATGTCGGCGCTTACCCGGCAAAATTTGGAGCAACTTGACGCGCTTGCGGCAACTTTGTGCAAATAACGCATGTTTACGTTGCAATTGCGGCTGTTGGGGCATATTATATACGCAATTTGTTGCAACGCGTCTGCAATACTCGGATATTTGTATTCAAGTCGGCAATTTGCGTAAATAATGCCGCAATCCAATGTCGCTTGGGCGGATAATTTTGCCGCATACGGCAATTCGGCACGCGGTATCATTGCATATCGACAACAAACCAAGTTTTGTAAACAGATATTCGCACCCGAGAGCCGAACGCGCAATAAATAAGTTGCGAAGTATTCCAAATGGAAGCACATCGGCAAATTTCAATGCAATTACGATAAATCAAATGTAACGCCGCTACATTCCGATAGAACATCGATAAAAAACATCGCAGAATTAAAAGTACGAAAACAAAAATTAATAACTTTTTACACACAAAAACCGCTTTCCCGTATTGGGAGAGCGGTTTTGTGTTATTTTCTTGTCGTTTTACACATTATTTCTTTTGCGACAATTATATCGTTTATGTAAAGTGGGCATTATGTAATTCCGTACATTGTTTATTGAATAATTTTATTATGAAATTTTACTTTTCGTACTGTTTTTGTAATATTAGTTTTGTTTGTTTTTTTACGCGTTATTTGTCCGTGCGACCGAGCAAATAGTCGATTGTAACGTCGAATATGTCAGCCAAAGCAATCAGAGTTTGGTAATCGGCTTGCCTTTTGCCCGATTAGTACCGTCAATCCGTATTGTGCGGTGTGGGGGCATGTCAGGCTTTAAGGTTGTATTTTTGCATAACTTTGTCAAGTTCTTCGCCGTGTAGGTAGTCGAACAGCGCGTCTGCGGCGCGGTCGAGTACGGGGTCGAGCAGCGCGTGATCGTCGTCGGTTACCTGCGAAAGCACGTAATCTATCAGCGCCATCGGCGTTTGTTTGCCTATGCCCACGCGCATACGGGCAAAGTCGTCGGTGCCCAGCATTTGCACGATGTTGCGCATGCCGTTGTGGCTTCCCGCAGAGCCGTTGTGGCGTATACGCAAACTGCCCATCGGTATGTCTACGTCGTCGTAAACCACAACAAGATGTCCGTATTCTACTTTGTATTTGCGGCACAGTTCGGCAACCGCCTGTCCGCTAAGGTTCATATATGTTACAGGCTTGGCAATAATAACTTTTGCGCCGTTTATTTTGGCGTGGGCAGTAACGGCGCAACATTCGCCCTTGGTAAATTGAACGTTCAATTTGGCGGCAAGTCTGTCTGCGCAGTTGAAGCCCATATTGTGGAAAGTATTGTAATATTTTTGTTCGGGATTACCCAATCCTACAACCAGATACATTGCGTTTTCCTGTTACGGCGGATATAAATATTGCCGCTTGCCGCGCATATTTTGCCGTGCGGGCGGCTGTTATTACCGTATTTTTAATAATATCACATTTGTTGCAAATTGTAAATGTTTGTCAGGCGGTTTACAATTGCAAGTTGTTGTGGTAAACTACATTAAGTAAACAAGCATGCGCAAGCGTGCAAAAAACGAGCAAAATATGCACGGTTTTTTCGACAAGGTAAATAACGTACAGGCATATCGCAATTTGCTTGCAGATACCCGCGACAAAAAATTTGTCGCGGCTTTTGGCGTGCAACCAAACGAAAAACCCTTTATCGCCGCCAATACCGACGGCTTTTGTTTGTATGTAACGTCGGATTACGTCGAAGCGCAGCGGGTATTTCGCACGATCTGTGCCATCGCGCCCGAGCGCAACACGGTATATCTTCCGCACAAGGACGACGTATTGCTGTACAAGAGCAACGCGTCGCATAACGGCGTATACACCCGCAACCGCGCGTTGTATTCCATATTGAACGGTGCCGACTGCGCGGTAACGTGCGTCGAAGCGTTGTTGCAATATTTACCGTCGCGCGATATTTTTGCAAACGACTGCTTCGCTTTGCAAACGGGGTTGTGTTACGACTTTGCAATGCTGTCCGCCAAGTTGACGAAAATAGGTTACGCGCGCGTGGACGGAATAGGCGGCGAAGGTCAGTTTGTGTTGCGCGGCGACATTTTGGATATAAGCATGCCTTTCGGCGAAAGGTATCGCGTCGACTTTTGGGACGATCAAATCGAGTCGGTACGCCGAGTAAACGACGACGGTTCGTCCGCCGAAGCCGTAAACCAAGTAAACGTTTACCCGTTGTACGATACCGTCGGCTTGGGCAGCGCCGCATTGGACAAGTTGCGGCAATATGCGGCAGCGCAGGCGCGCAAAAACAAACTTTCGCCCAACGCGCAGGCTCGGCTTGCGCAAATAACCGACGAATTGACGGTGCTTTCGGGCGGACGGCGCGCCTACAGCGGTTGGCTTACGCCCTTTACCGACAACTCGGTATTGCAGGATTATTTGCCTGCCGACGCCACGGTGTTTTGGGACGAGCCCAAGTTGCTGTCCGCGCGTATCGCATTTGTCTGCCGTGAACACGCCGAGCGCGTAGCCAATTTGTCCGCCGCGGGCGAAGTGCTTGCCGCGCATTACAATTCGTTGCGTGCGGACAACTCGGTATTTCAATGCGATTGCGCGCAGATTTCGTTGCAAACATTACCTTATCAAAGCGACTTTTTCCGTCCGCAGGCGATACACACGTTCAAGACGGGCGCCGTATCCGATTACGCGGCAAAAGAGGACTTGCTGGCTACGGATATAAAAAATTGGCTGCGTTTGGGGTACGAAACGGTTATTTTTGCCGGTAGCGACGGCGTAAAAGCCACTAAAGACAAGTTGGCGGGGCTGGGCGTGTACGTGTCCGACGCCGACAAGTTGCAGCCCCATTCCGCCGACGGGCTTATCGTACCCATCGGCATAGAAAAAGGTTTTGTGTCGCACAGCAACAAACTTGCGGTAATAGGCACTCGCAATATCGGGCGCGGACTTAAAAGTCAAACTTTGTCCGGAGGTGTGGGTAAACAGGCATTTTTGTCCGTGGAAAAGGGCGATTACGTTGTACACGACATTCACGGCATCGGTCTGTGCGAAGGCATACAAAAAATTACCGCGGCAAGCGGCGAGCAGAAAGATTACATCGTTGTGCTGTACAAAAACGGCGACAGGCTGTACGTGCCCGTGGACGCGACCAATTTGCTGTCGCGCTATTCGGGCGGCGAACACCCGACTTTGTCCCGCTTGGGCGGCGAGGACTTTGCCAAGGTAAAAGCCAAGGTAAAGTCGAGCGTAAAGGAAATGTCCGTCAATTTGTTGCAACTGTACGCTCAACGCAGACAGCCGCGCGGTTTCAAATATACCGTCGATACCTATCTCGACGAAGAATTCGAGCAATATTTTCCCTACAAAGCCACGGAAGATCAACTGCGCTGTCAGGCGGACATAGTAAAAGATCTTACAAGCGACAAAATAATGGACAGACTGCTGGTGGGAGACGTGGGCTACGGCAAAACCGAAGTGGCAATGCGCGCCGCGTTCGACGTGGTAAGCAACGGCTATCAAGTGGCGGTATTGGCGCCCACGACAATTCTTACCGAACAGCATTACAACACCTTTTGCGAACGAATGTCGCACTTCGACGTACACGTTGCGTGTCTTAACCGTTTTCGCAGCGCCGAAGAAGTAAAGCAAATACTAAGCGATCTTGCGCAGGGCAAGATAGATATAATTATCGGTACGCACCGTCTGTTGTCGTCCGACGTGCATTTTGCCCGTCTGGGCTTGCTTGTGCTGGACGAAGAACAGCGTTTCGGAGTTGAACACAAGGAAAAAATAAAGGCGCTCAAAACCAACGTGGACGTGTTGACTATGTCCGCAACGCCCATTCCGCGCACATTGCATATGGCGCTTTCCGGCATACGCGACATCTCCACAATATCCACCCCGCCCGTAGAACGCATTGCGGTGGAAACCTTTGTGGTGGAAGAAAGCGACGCGTTGCTGTGCGACGTCATCACGCGCGAACTTGCCCGCGGCGGACAGGTCTACTGCGTGTACAACAAGGTGCAATTCATCGACGCATTTGCGCGTAATTTGTCCGAATTGCTACCCCATATTAAAATAATCGTCGCCCACGGGCAGATGGACGAAATGCAGTTGGAGGACGCGGTAGTGGGGTTTGCCCACGGCAAAGGCGACGTGCTTGTGTGTACCACAATAATCGAAAACGGCATCGACATACCCAACGTAAACACTCTTATCGTAATCGACTCCGACAAATTGGGCTTGTCGCAACTGTATCAATTGCGCGGACGCGTGGGACGCAGTAACCGTTTGGCGTATGCGTATTTTACATACCGCCGCGACAAAATATTAAACGAAGTTGCCTACAAACGCTTGTCGTCCATAACCGAATACAGCGAATTGGGCAGCGGTTTCAAAATAGCGATGAAAGATCTGGAAATTCGCGGCGCGGGCAATATTTTGGGGCGCGAACAGCACGGGCATATGATGAAAGTGGGGTACGATATGTACGCCCGTCTGCTCAAAGAAGCCGTTGCCGAACTTAAAGGCGAACAAGTAAAGAGCAAATTGAACACCGACGTGGAAATAGACATCGAAGCCTACGCTCCCGATACGTATATCGTACTGCAAACGGACAGGATCAATTTTTACAGGCAGTTGGCTTCCTGCGAAACGTTGCAACAAATAGATAGCGTAAAAGCGCGCATAACCGACATATACGGCGTGCCGCCGCAACAGGTGGACAATCTGTTCGACATCGCGCGGCTCAAAGTATTGGCAAACAAGGCGGGCATTGCCAAGGTGTCCGTCCGTTCGGGCAGGGGCGAATTGGTATTTGCCGACAAACAGTCGATGATGCGCAGGGAAGTTTTCGAAGCGTTGTCCAAGGCGGGCGAACGCGTAACGGCGTCGTCGGGAAGTTATTCGATAGTATTTGCGTCTCCCGATTTTATGCAAAAACGCCGTCTGACCGACGCAATGACGGAATTTTTGCAAAGTATTTGAAGTTATTGCAGACAAAATGGGGCAAAGCGCTTGCCAATTAGTAAGTAAAAATGTATAATATAAAAGCATAATGTGGCGGTATGTCCTTCGAAACGCCGTCATTAAGGTTAGGAGCAAACGAAAATGAAAAAAGCAAGTAGAATACTTACGCTGCTGCTGGTTGCCGTTATGGTATTGGGAATATTTGCAGGCTGCGATCTGTTTGGCAAGGATATTGCCAAATATCGCGCGGCAACGGTATTTACGGTAGGCGATCAAAACGTAACCGTAGCCAAATTGCTGGATACGTTCAATTCGTATTACAACAGTTACTATTACTATATCAGCGCCGGCTATCTTACTGCGGATCAATTGTTCGAAATGGTATTTTCTTCGTTGTATCGGCAGTATGCGCAAGTGGACGATTATGTAAAAAATCACGAGGCGATCAACCACGACTTGTCCGATTTCTGCGTAAATGCGCAATATCTTACCCAAGCGGAAGTAGAGTATTGCATAAGTTATGTAAAATATCTTACATTCCAAACTTTTGACGAAGATCTCGAAACCAAACTTTCCGCCAAGTACGAACTTAAAGACGCCGAAGCCGCAGATACGTCGAGAGACTTTGCCGAAACGGACGATTTGACGGGTTACGACACCTATTCGGATTTCCAACTGCACGAAAACTTTTCCAATAAGGACGCCGACGAATATTTTACAAAATATTATCCCGGCGTAAACTTCGGAACGGACAGCGCCATCGACGGTTATATTTATTCCGACGAAGCCGCCGCCAAGGTAAAGTTGGACGAATTCAACAAGAGAATCGACGGCGATGAACAAATTACGTTTGAAGAATTGCGTCGCGAACAGGAAAACATCGTCAAACAATACACCGATTCCATCAAGACCGCTTACAAAATTACAATGGACGACTTTGTAGTATATCAAACTGCGGACCTTGTTGCCAACGGAATAGTGGTAAAACGCAATTACGAAATTTACGGCGCTTTGGAACAGGACAACAATCTTACGCAAACGTTGGACAGCCTGAAGAGCAATCTCGAAGTGCTGCGCAACGCTCAGGAAGCCGAGTTTAACGTAAACGACAACTTCGACGCGTTTATCACTTCGCTTACCGACTCTTCGTTCATATTCGACGTGCCCGAAGATCTTGCCGACAAGTACGTATTTGTAAAGAACATTCTTATCCCGTTCAGCGGGGCGCAAACCAACCTTCTTAACGGACTTGCAAACCGTCTGGGCTCGCGTACAAGACAGGAATACATCGACGCGCGCAACAAATATGCCGCTCAGATAGTTGCGGACGACTTCAACAGCGAAAAAGACGATGACGGCAATTACCAAAAAGTGGAAAATCTGTTTGTTTTGAAGGACGGCAACGTCGAAATCAATCCCGAAGGCGCTTTGGGTAAGTTCTTCGGAGCGGAAGGCGTGGTAACTCCCGCCGAAGGCAAAACGGCAGATCAAACCGTAATCGATTTGATGAAGCAATACAACACCGACGTCGGTCAACATTCTTCGCAATACGATTACGTCGTGCGCATTGACGCCCCCGAAGATTACGAACACAATTGGGTGGATGAATTTGTAGCGGGCACTGACGCCGCAGCCGACTTGGGCGTAAAGCATTACGCATTGGCGGTTTCCGATTACGGCGTACACATCATTTACGTTGTGGATTATGTAAAACCGCAAAACTTCTACTTTGCTGCGGACAACTATCTCAGCGATACGTCGTCCCCGTCGTACAGACTGTTTACAACCTATTTTTCGTCTCAGTCGTCGCTTATGTTGGAAGAAGACCTTGACGAACTCAGCAAGGCGTATACCGACCGCGTTGTTATCAGCAGAGAATTCGGTAAATTCCTTAAAGAAAACGGCTTTACTTTCGACGCGGAACAATATCTCAAAGATATTGCCGAAGGCGAAGAAGAGTAACAATATCGTATATCACAGCCGAGTTGCGATTTGTCGCAACTCGGCATTTTTTTACCGTACAAACCGTTCAATAAACAATGTTGCGTTATTTGCGCTTGTTGCCGATTATTTTGCAATAAACACGTTTGCTCAGTGCCGGTACAAGGTTGTACTTTTGTTGCAATTGCAGCCGTGGGCAGTGTGCTATCCCCCCAATTTGCCAATATCGGTTGATATTTCCGACATTATGTAGTATTATAATATATATTACTATGGAGTTGTTCCGTGAAGCACAAAGGAGTTAAATCGAAAATAATTTTGGCAGTGGTCCTGGTTGCGCTGTTTGCCGGATTGCTGTGTCTGTTATTTTCGGGAGACAACAAGCAAGTAATAGAAGACGTTTTCGGCGGCGCGCCGCTAAATCAGATCTTGCAGGACGTTCAACAATTGGGTTGGCGCGGCATGGTCGTTTTCGGCGTGCTGTCTATGTTGCAGGTGGTGCTTACCTTTTTGCCTGCGGAGCCCGTGCAGGTAATTGCGGGCATTTCGTACGGCTTGTGGATAGGTGCGGCTATATGCGTTGCGGGCATAGTAATTGGCAACACGGTAATTTACTTGTTGTACAGGGTGTACGGCAACAAACTCAGCGAATATTTCAAAAGCAAATTAGAAGTGGACTTCGACGTACTGCGCTCGTCCAAACGCGTTTCGTTGGTAATTTTCATTTTGTATCTGTTACCGGCAATACCCTACGGGCTTATTTGTTTTTTCACGGCGTCGCTCAAAACAAAATACCCCAAGTATATCATTTTAACCACGTTGGGCTCCATACCGTCGGTGCTTATCGGCGTCGCGTTGGGGCACTTGGCAACAGACGTAAGTTGGGTATTGTCCCTTGTTATATTGGCGGTTCTCATTGCGGTAATTGTGATATTGTACTTCAACCGCACAAAAGTATTTGAAAAAATAAACAAATTTGCCAAAAAACAGTTTAATTACACTTCGCGCACCAAGGTGCGTACTCCCGGCAAGGCGTTCAGCGCGGTAATTTTCGGCGGAATGAAAATATGGCTTAACCGCCGCGTAAAATGCAAAGTAGACCGCGCCGTGCAACAGTTGCAGCGTCCCGCCATAGTGTTGTGCAACCACGGCGCGTTTATCGACTTTTTGTATATGGCAATGCTTTTGCACAAGGACAAGCCGCACATCGTGTCCAACCGACAATATTTTTACGAAAAGCGTCTCGGCAACTTGCTCAAACGTTTGGGTTGTATACCAAAGAGTATGTTTGCCACCGATTTCGAAAATGTGCGCAACTGTTTGCAGGTAGTAAAGGACAACGGCGTATTGGTAATTTGTCCGGAAGCGCGTTTGTCTACGGCGGGGCAGTTCGAGGACATACAGCCCGGCACATTGGGCTTTGTGCGCAAGGCGGGCGCCGACGCCGCTATATACATAATAAAGTTCGGCGGCGATTATCTTGCAATGCCCAAGTGGGCGCGCACTCCGAAAAAACGCCTTATTCGCAAAAAATCCGTAGTGGAAGCCAAGTTGTATATGCTGTACGACAAGGGACAAAGTATGTCCGTTTCGTTGGACGAATTTACCGAAACCGTAACGAGAGAATTGGACTACAACGATTTCGATTGGCTGCAAGCGCACCCCGATATGCATTATCCGCAAGGCAACCTTGCCGTGGGCATAGACAACATTTTGTACCGCTGTCCCAAGTGCGGCAGCGAGTTTACGCTTACGGGTAGCGGCAATACCGTCAAATGCGGCTGTTGCAATTACAGCGCCACAATGGACGACAGGTATCGTTTTACCGACGCGGACGCGGTATTCGACAATCATCAGCAATGGTACAATTGGCAAGCGGACGTTATGCGCAAGCAGATAGCGGAAGATACGGCGTTTGAATTGCGCGACAGGGTGCAGTTGTATCACTCGTCGATAGGCGGCGCCAAGCAACTGCGGCTTGCGGGCAACGGAACGTGCGTATTAAACCGCGACGGTCTTACCTACACGGGCGACGACAGCGGCGAGCAAATAACGAAATTTTTTCCCATTACGTCAATATACAGGCTGCTGTTCGGCGCGGGCGAGGACTTTGAAATTTACGAAGGTGAAGAAATATGGTATTTCGTCCCCGACGACAAACGCACCTGCGTAAAATGGTATATGGCAAGCATTTTGTTGAAAGAGGCAACAGATGAAAAATAAAAACAGATCCGACAAGCGCGGCGGCAATTCCGCCAATGTGCAAAACGGTGTTTTGCCGTTGGGCAACAGCGAATGCGCAACAGGCGCTGCAAAAGAAAAATCCTTTTCGTCGATAAACATCAAATCGTTTGTAACGGTGGTAATATTGTTGGCGGTGCTTATGGCGCTTAGCGGCATAATTACCAACTTTATTCCGCAGGGGCATTTCCAACTAGACGAAGAAACAAACGAAATTATTCCCGATTCCTACACTCAGGGCGAAGTTAAAGGTATACCCTTTTGGAAAGTAATAACCGCACCCATTATGGTATTTGCGTCGGACGACGGCATTACCATAATAATGATAAGCGTATTTTTGCTTGTTATGAGCGGCGTATTCAACATTATGGAAAAGAGCGGCGGCGTATCGGCGTTTATCGGCAAAGCAGTAAACAAATGCGGCAAGCGCAAAAATCTGGTAATTGCCGTTGCCGTGTTGATATTTATGGCGTTCGGCAGTTTGTTCGGCATGTTCGAAGAACTTGTAACGCTATTGCCGCTGATGGTGGTATTTATGCTGTCGCTGGGGCTGGACACGATGGTGGGCTTGGGCGTATGCATGATGGCGGCGTGTTTCGGCTTTTCCGCGGCAATAACCAACCCGTTTTCGGTGGGGTTGGCGGCGCAATTTACTAATGTAAGCGTATCCGAAGGGATTTGGCTACGCATTGTGTTCTTTGTGTGCGTTTATGCCATTGTTGTGGGCTTTATACTGCTGTACGCGCGCCGAATTACCAAGGAACCGTCGCGTTCGCTTACCTTTGACGTCGATCGCGACAAGTTGGCTAATCTCGATTTGTCTGTAAAAAACGAAACTGCAAGCGACTCTCGCCTGTTCAAAATTTACGCCATATTTTTCGGCGTACAGGCGGTAATACTTGTGGTAATTGCCGCGGTTAGGGCTATCAGCGGTTATGCCATACCCATACTTGCCGTCAGTTTTTTGGCGGGCGGCATTATTGCGGGGTGCCTTACCGCACCCGCCAAGAAAGTTTTTACTTGGCTGGGCAATGGCGTGTTGGCAATGTCGCCTGCGGTTTTGCTTATTGCAATGGCAAGTTCCATCAAACTTATTTTGTCGGAAAGCGGCATTGTAGACACGATAATGAACTTTGCAATTACGTTTTTGCAGGACATAGAAAGCGAATTTGTGGTTATTTTGCTGCTGTACCTGCTTATATTGGTGTTGCAAGTATTTATAGGGTCGGCTTCCGCCAAAATATTTCTCATTATGCCGTTGGCGTGGCCCGTTGCGCAAGCATTGAATATTTCTCCCGCAATGCTTATACTTACTTATTGCATTGCGGACGGTTTTACCGATATGATTTTGCCCACTAATCCCGTGCTGTTGATAGGTTTGTCTATGGCAAACGTGTCGTACGGCAAATGGGTAAAGTGGACGTGGTGGCTGCAACTGCTTATGCTGTTGTTTACGGTGCTACTGTTGTTTATTGCCTGTCAAATAGGCTACTGACGCAGCATCACCGTTATACCGTTGGCTACAACGCAAATTACGCCTGCGGTATCAATTAAAAAAGGTAGGGGATACATATCAAATCAACAACGCAATTAGTAAGAGAATGTAAAATAACCAAGCCCAACGCGGCGGTAAACGCCGTGCTTAGTCAGGTGGCTCGATTGGTATACTACGGTCCGTGCAAGGTGGAACTTGTTCGCAACGTCGATCTTAAAAAGTATACCGACAAACCCGTAATAGTGGTGGCAAATCATGCGTCGCGGTTCGACTACGCGTTAGTCAATTTCGTAATGAAACGCCGTCGCATCAACTTTGTCGCGGCGGAAAACGAATTTCACCGCGCCAAATTCAAGACGATATTCAAAATCGGCAAAGTAATACCCAAGCGCAATTTCGTGCCCGACATAAAGACGATTCAGGGCATTTCGCGGATCATTCGCCACGAAAAGAACGGTTGCGTGGCAATTTTCCCGTGCGGAATGAGTACGGCAAGCGGCGCACAACAACCTTGTATGACGGGCACGGGCAAAATGCTCAAACATTTCGGCGTGCATGTGCTGGCTGTTCGCATTTACGGCGGCTACCTTGTGTGCCCCAAGTACGACGTAAAGGAGCGTTTCGGCAAGGTGGAAGTGCATCTTGACGAACTGTTTACGCCCGAACAGTTGAGCGAATTGTCCGCAGACGAAATAGAACAGCGCGTAAACAAGGCCATTTACACCGACGATTACGCCTGGAACGCCACCCGTCAAAATTCATACCGGTGCAAAAAGCGCAACTATGCCCAAAATATGGAGCAAATTTTGTACAAGTGTCCGCGTTGCGGCGCCGAATTGCAGATGGAAGGCGTCAAAAACGTCATTTCTTGCAAAAATTGCGGCAACAGCGCCCAATTGGACGACAAATACAACCTTACTCCGATTGGCGGCAGCATTGTGCCTGTAAACCCGCGCGAGTGGTACGATTGGCAGCGCCGCGAAATGCGCCGCAAAGTAAGCGATCCCGATTTTGTTATGGAAGAACACGTGCAACTCGGTTTGATGCCGAAATACGGCTATCTCAAACACAACAAGGTGGCCTTGCCCGCGGGCGAAGGAATGTTGCGGCTGGATCGCACGGGGCTGACGTTTACGGGTATTCGCGAAGAATTTCCGTGGGAAGTGTTTATTCCGAGCGAGCAGTTGAACACGGTATGCATGCCAGTTGACGGCAGTTACTTTTACACCTACGCAAGCGGCGAATTTTTGCAGTTTGTGCCCGACGCGATCAGCAGTATGCGCTGGTCGCTGGCTGTGGAGGAAGTTCATCGCGTAAACGGCGGCAAGTGGCAAAACTTCCCTTGGTTCGATTACGACGCTCCGCTCAAATTGCAGTAAAACACGTTGTTTGCGCGTAGGCTCGCCGTTGCCGAGCAGGGTTGAAATTGCGGCAATCTCGTCGATTTTTTACCCCCATATGTGTAAAATTACATAACTATTTGCTTTGCAAAGCGGCATTTCGCACGGCGAAATGCCGCTTTTGCGTAGCAGACGGCGCGCGGAGTTGCGGTATAGATATTTTTAGGTGTCTTTTCACATAATATATACGTATGAAAAGGCAAGGTGAAAGTTTTATTTCGGGAGCGTTGATCCTGAGTCTCGGCGGACTGTTTGCCAAAATTTTGGGCGCGTTGTACCGCATACCGCTTACAAACATAATAGGCAGTTACGGTATGGGGCTGTATCAATTGGTGTTTCCGCCCTATATTTTGTTTTTGACGGTGGCGCAGGCGGGTATTCCCGTGGCGCTGTCCAAACTGATCGCGGAAAACAATCAACTCGGCAATATTCAACAGTCGCGCGAAATATTCAAGAGCGCGTTTGTGTTTTTGGCGGTTTTGGGTGCGGTTTGCGCAGTTGTAATGGCAAGTTTGTCGCGGGTGATCGCGGCGTCGCAGGGCAATGCGGAGACGGCAAACGCATTTTTGATAGTTGCGCCCGCGTTGCTGTTTGTGCCCGTTACCAACGCGCTCAAAGCGTATTTTCAGGGCAATCTCAACATGGTGCCTTCGGGCGTAACTACGGTTATCGAACAAATAGTCAAGTTGACGGTGGGGCTTGTTTGCGCGCTTAAATTTATGCCCGACGTTCATCGTGCGGTAATGGGCGCGGTATTTGCAATAACCGTAAGCGAATTCGGCTCGTTGGTAATAATGTCCGTCGTTTATTTGGCGTACTCTCGCAAAAACAAACTCGGACATATACGCGTGCGCTTGGCGGAAGCCAGATCCATTGCGCCCAACGTATTTGCGCTGGCAGTGCCCGTCGCCTTGGGCGGATTTGCCATGCAGATGTCGCAGGTGATCGACTCGGTAATGGTGGTAAATTTGCTAACTGTGCCCGACGCCACTCAAATGTACGGGTTGTGGACGGGCCCCGTCAATTCTATGCTGGGTTTGCCCATTGCGCTGTCGAGCGGCGTGGCAGTATCAGCATTGCCCGGCATTACAAAAACATACTACGCCAACGACGGCGACAAACTGCACGCGGCGTTCAATTCGGCAATAAAACTTACGTTGGTAATCGCGTTACCCTGCGCCTGCGGCATGATAGCGCTGTCTCAGCCCATAATACGTTTGCTGTACGGCAGTCTTCCGCAAAGCGAAATTTACATTTCCGCGGTATTGTTGTCGCTTTCGGGTATGTCGATCGTGTTTTTGGCGGTAATGCAAACGTGCGTATCCGTGTGTCAGGCGGTGGGCAAACCGTACGCTACGGTGGTAATAATATCTTTGGCGATAGTGGTCAAAGCGGCGGTAAATTTGTTTTTACTGCCCAACAAAAGCGTAAATATTTACGGCGCGGCAATTTCCGAAACATTGTGCTATCTTTTTGCGGCAACTTGTGTTATAATCTATCTGCGAACAAAGGTAGGATTGAAAGTAGACGCCAATGCGTGTCTTGTCAAACCGCTTGCTTCGGCAATGCTAATGACGTTGTTTTTGACGTTGGTAATTGCCTTTGCAGGGGATTGGTTCAACTCGTCTTGGGCGACGTTGCTTATAATAGCCGCGGCAGGCGCAATTTACTTTACGTCGCTGTACGCGCTTAAAGTTTTCAGCAAAGCCGAACTCAATTTTTTACCCGCAAAGCAAAAATAACATTCGGAGATACAAGCCAATGATAACAGTAGTAGGAATGGGCAGACAGCGCGGAGACCTTACCGCAAACGGCGCGGAAGCGATACGCCGAGCCGACGCGGTAGTTGTCAAGTCCGCATTGACGCACGCGGCAGAGGACGTTGCGCAAATACGTTCCGACGCGATATTTTGCGACGACTTGTACCAACAGGCGCAGGACTTTGAACAACTTAACGATCTTATTGCCGAACGTTTGCGTTCATTCGGCGGCAAAAAGGTCGTTTTTTGCGTGGCTGGCGACGGTTCCGACGACAGCACAGTACAGCGCCTTGACGGAGTGCGCGTAATTGCCGGCGTGGGATTTCAATCCGCCGTTGTGGGCAACGACATGCCCGCGGGAACGGTATTTTACACCGCGCAGGACATTTGCGCTGCCAAGCGCGTTTTGCCGCGCCCCACGGTGGTAAAGTGTATCGACGACAAATACATAGCAAGCGAAGTGCAACTAAAGTTGCTTACCGCTTTCGAACCGACCACGCGCGCGGTATTTTGTTGCGGAACGCGCACAAAACAAATACGTCTGGACGAGTTGGTGCGTCAGCGTTTCGATTACCGAACGTCGCTGTTTATCGCGCCGTTGCCGCTTACCGACAAGCAGGTATTCGATTACTACGATTGCGCGGACGTAATGACCGTGCTATGCGGCGAAAACGGCTGCCCGTGGGACAGGGCGCAAACGCACCTGACGATAATAAAAAACGTCATAGAAGAAGCGTACGAACTTGCCGACGCCTTGCAAAAGCAGGACGGCGAACATACGGTGGAAGAATTGGGCGATCTGCTTATGCAGGTAATATTCCATTTGGAAATTGCCCATAACAACGGCGAGTTCGAGCCGGAAACGGTGTACACGGCGCTGTGCCGCAAGTTGATCGACCGCCATCCGCACGTATTCGGCGAGATAGTCGCAACCAATGCGGACGAATCGCTGGACGTTTGGAACGCGCAAAAACTAAAAGAACACAAAATAAAAAACACCGCGCAAAACGTTGCGGACGTTCCGCGCGATATGTCGGCGCTTATGCGCTGTCAAAAGGTAAGTTCGCGCGCGTCTAAGGGCGGATACGAATTTGAAAGCGTGGCGCAGGTGGCGGACAAAGTAAAGGAAGAACTTGCGGAATTTTTGTCCGCGCCGCAGTCGGACAAGCAAATGGAAGGCGGCGACTTGTTGTTTGCGTGCGCAAGTTTGTTGCGCCTATCTGACGTGGACGCCGAAACCGCGCTGCTTATGTCAACCGAAAAGTTTGTGCGTCGCGTTACCGAGTGCGAGCGATTGCTTGCGTTGCGCGGACAACGCCTGCCGGATATGTCGCCGCGGCAATTTGACGACTTGTGGCAAGAGGCTAAGAGCAATGTCGGCTGACAAATTACTCAATTCGCTTGCGTCGCGCACGATGTTGGCGCCCATGGCGGGGTATACCGACTTTGCCTTTCGCAGTATATGCCGCAATTACGGCGTGGGGCTTACCGTAACCGAAATGGTCAGCGCCAAGGCGCTTACAATGGACAGCAAACTTTCGCGGCAGATGTTGCACAGGGCGGATAACGACGCGCCGTGTATGTGCCAGATATTCGGGCACGAGCCGCAAGTAATGGCGGAATGCGTACATATAGACGAAGTTGCCGCCTACGAAGGAATAGATATAAATATGGGCTGCCCCGTAAAAAAAATCGTTTCCAATATGGACGGTTCGGCGCTGTTGGAACACCCCAAGTTGGCTTCGCAGTGCATAACGGCGGTAAAACTCGCAATAAAAGACAAGCCCCTTTCGGTAAAATTCCGTTTGGGAGTAACCGACGGCGCTAACGCGGCGGATTTTGCACGTATGTGCCGCGACAGCGGAGCGGATTTTATCACTGTGCATTTTCGCACGCGCAAGCAAATGTATTCGGGCAATGCCGACTTTACTTTGCTGCCGCAGATAGCCGCGGTAGGGCTGCCCGTATTTGCCAACGGCGACGTTTCCGACCGCCGACAATATCTGTCCCTGTTGGATAACGGCGCGTTCGGCGTTGCGGTGGGGCGCGGCGCGTTGGGCAGACCGTATGTGTTTGCGCAGTTGGCGGATATGCCCTACTCTATGGACTTGTATTCAACCGTGCTTCGGCAGGGGCAACTGCTAAGCGCCGTTTTCGGCGAAAGGGTGGTAGCAAACGAAATGAAAAAGCACGTTTGCGCCTATCTCAAAGGCAAACGCAATTCCAAGCCGACCGTCGTCGCGGTAAATCTTGCGCAAAGTTGGCAGGAAATAATGCAATACGTATTGCAATTTACGCAAGACAATCCGCAATACGCTTGGGAGAACAAATGATACATATAGTTTTGGTAGAACCGGAAATTCCGCAAAATACGGGCAATATTGTGCGCACGGGCGCGGCAACGGGCAGTACCGTGCATTTGGTGCGGCCGCTGGGTTTTGATACAAGCGACAAAATGTTAAAACGCGCAGGTCTGGATTATTGGAAAGACTGTACTATTCGCTATTGGGACAGTTTTACGCAGTTGCAAAACGCCTACCCCAACGGCGAGTTTTACTATTTCAGCACCAAGGCGCAGCGCAATTACAGCGATGTCAAATATCCCGACGAAGTTTTTTTGGTGTTCGGCAAGGAAACGAAAGGCTTGCCGGAGCAACTTATTCACGACAATTACGACCATGCCGTACGTATCCCTATGATTGCCGACACGCGCAGTCTCAATTTGTCCAATTCCGTGGCGATAGCGGTATACGAAGCGTTGCGCCAGCGCGGTTTTAACGGTTTCAACTGCAAGGGACATCTTACACAATTTTAATTTTGTTTGCTATGCGTATTGATTTTTGATGTAAAATATTGTATTATTGTACAGTAACGAGGTAATATTATGTCTAAGATCGAAAGTATCGAAATGGAAATAACCACGCTCGACCGTCCGCGCACGGTTTGGGTCTATTTGCCCGACGGTTACGACGCTCACGGCGACGGCTATCCCGTAATTTATATGCACGACGGGCAAAATTTGTTTTACGACCGCCTTACCGCTTACGGCGCAGCCTGGCATGTGGACAAAATTTTGGACGACATTTTTGCAAAAAGCGGCAGAGCGTGCATTGTTGTGGGCGTTGAGTGCAACAGCAAGCACCGCCTGTCCGAATACAGCCCGTGGAAAGTAAACTTTTTGGCATTTGCAAAAAAACGTTCCGCCGCGCGCGACAAGGAAAATCGCGGCGGCGAAGGGCGCAAATACGGCGAATGGTTTACCAAAGTTCTCAAACCGTACATCGACGCCAACTACAACACCGCCAAGGATCGTAACGCTACGGCAGTGGCGGGCAGCAGTATGGGCGGACTTATCAGTTGTTATCTCGGGCTTAATTACCAACGCATTTACCGCACGATGGGATTGTTTTCCACCTATACGGAGTTCAATCAAATGGCTTTTGACCGCTTTGTGCGCAAAACTCCGCAAACTTTGCCCCAATACGCGTTGGTGTACTGCGGCGGCAAGGAGTGGGACAACAAGCGCGACAGCGAAAGGATAGAACGTTGCGCCTACAAACTTTACCGCACGTTGAAAAAACGCAACATCACTTGTGAATTGTTGGTAAATTCCGACCTTCCGCATTACGAAACGTCTTGGGAAAAATATTTTTACAAGTTTGCCTGGGATTTTTTGGATAGATATTACACCGAAAAACAATCCGAACACGATTGACGACGGTTACCTTAGCGCCTTTGCCGCTCTTTTGGCGACAAGGGCGTTTGTGTTTTCGGCAGCCTGCAAAAATGCGCCGTATGCGATGTTGCAAATTGCGCAAGTGTGTGGCAGACGGTGGCGTTGCAAACGCATTTTCTGCGGTTGTCGGTAGCAACTGCAAATTCGCCGCTTGCGCAAAACTTTTGAATACAATTTGTTGTGCGTAACGCACAAACGGGCTTTCGCGCGTATTTTGTCGAAACGTGTTGTCGCGTTGATTTTACAAAAGTGTTTACAAACTTGTTTTTATGTTATATAATGTATTATTATGAAACTGATTTTGGCGAGCAATTCGCCGCGCCGAAAAGAGTTGCTGTCCAAGTTGGGCTATCCGTTCGAAATAATCCCATCCGACTGCGAAGAAATAAGTACCGCCGTACGTCCGCAAGACGTGGTTTGCGAACTTGCCTGCGCCAAGGCTTCCGCGGTATTTTCGCGCAATACCGATTGCGTAGTGTTGGGTTGCGACACGGT
>CANRFV010000008.1 GCA_947629985.1 uncultured Clostridia bacterium
TCCAACTACCATTATACCAGAGATTTATATGAACTTCTTTTTTTCTTCGCGTGTTGCACTTGATAGTATAATTCACCTGCTTGAATATGCAATATATTTATAAATATATTGATATACCAACATTATATAAATGTAAGGGCAAACGCTACGGGCAATACTCTGTTCAGCCGAAATGTCGGCAAAAATATATAAATGCAACAGCGTACGTTACGGACTATAGATACACTGTCGAGATCCAAAATGTCGGTTATATTAATGCGACGGCACATTGCGCCAACAAGTCGATACGAAACACAAAAGCGACCGTGCGCGTTACTCTGCCTGCACCGTTTGCACTTCGAACAGTTCGTTTAGCAGTCGGTACAGCGCGTCGTTTGGCAGGGGCGAATACAAAATAACGCGTTGCGGCTTGAAATACAACAAGTTGAGCGCCACTTCTTCGCGCCAATCGCAACAGGGCGACAGCGACGTCAAGGGCGGCACAACTTTGCCGTCGGTACCGTACAAAACAAAGCCGTCGGAACCTACCGTTACCGACATCTTTTTTACTTTGGACGGCGACGACTCCGTTAAATAGCGCAAAAATTCCACAATAAGTTGATCGTCGCGCAAGACGTAAAAGTTGTCGCTTAGCAGACGTATTATCTCTGTCCACTTCTTTTTGACGGCGCTCATACGAAAATTGTAGTAGCCGTCCAAGCAAATGGGCTTGTCGGCGTCGATCAGTTTGGAAATTATTTGCCTGTCGTATTCGCTGTCGAACGCGCACACCGTGTTGACAAGTACGTTTTGGTAAAAATTGTCCGTGCCGATTTTGAGCAGACTGCGCACAAATATGTTTTTGTAACCCAACCCCAACGTCTGCGCCGCAGTATCTACAAGTTGACGCCGCAACGTAAAACGATACGTATCGGAACACGCCAGCGAATAGTAACTGCGCTTTTTTTCGTCGATTCGGGTGGACAAACCGTCTATTTCGCGAACGCAAGGTTCAAGTTGGTTTACTACGTAATTGAGCAAATAGCGGTTGCCGCTGGGCACGCTTACGGTGGTTTCGTACATAATTTTAGTTTATGCAGACGCGCGGGATTAAATCGTAGGACGACCTTTTTTTACACAAAAAGACATTAACGTACACTCGCTTGCGCGTTGGGGCATTTGCGGCGGAAATTTACGGCTACAAAAAACGCCGTCGGCAAGGCGAAAAGGCGAAACAAGGTGGTATGCGAAAAAATGCTTTTTTGTGTGGATGGGGCGTTGGGCGTGGCGGAAACGTAAAAGGCTTGAACGCGTCCAAGCGTAAATAATAAAAATCGAAAAATAGATCCGCGCAAAATACAACGCGGCGCGCTCGTCCAAAATGCCGAGTTAAACTCGGCGGTATTACTAAATTGCCGACCGAAAACCGAAAAAAACAAAAAATACGGCGAAATAACCGCAAAGGCAAAGTTCGCCGCAAAACCTATTGTATTTTTTGAGTGTAAGTCCACCGCTTGTCTTGGTCGGACACGCGGTACGACTCGCGCATTTTTTGCAACGCCTTGTTGTACGCAAATTTGCTAAGCGTTTGTTTGCCCGCGCCCTGCATAAATTCCACTGTGCGATCGCGGCACTTTGCCATTGCGGTAGCCACAAGCCAGGCTATGCCCATATCTACATAGTAATGTCCCCATTGAGTAACGTGCGCCAATTGGGCAAAAATAACGTCGACGTGCGCGTCGTCCAAAAAATTGCCCATCAAATTGACCGCGCCGTAACGACACACAAAGGGCTTGTCGGAAGTAAGCATGCCGCAAAACAACGCAAAATAACTTTCGCGCTCGTTACGCACCTTTATTATATTGTCGCATACGGCCCAATTTTCGATAGTATCGGCAAAAGCGAGAATGTGTGCGGCGTGCTGTTTGTAAGGCAACTTGCAATCGGCAATTTTGATGGCGCGCAACAAGTCGGTTTCCCACCAATCGTGTACGGGAAAACTCTCCGCTTGTTCCAGCGTTACGCCTTTTGCCACGCGGCGCACAAAAGGCACCGTGCAACCCATTGAGCGCACATCGCTGTTTATTACGGGATTGCGGTAATTATCGAATTGTTTTACGCTGTTTTGTCGGAACGTTTCCAACAAACTTTCGTATGTCATTGTATTTTCTCCGTGGCGATTTGCCTTAAATTGCGGCGGCGGTACTTGCGCTACTGTCGGCGGCAGAGTAGACAACGCGCCGAATTGCGACCCTGCATGCGCTTGACCCATGCCGCACTACCGCTAAGTAAAAGGCAAATTAAAATCCGAACGCGTTTACGCACGTTCGGAGCAATTGATAACAGTATATTACTTTTGCTGTTCTTCGATATACTTTACGATAGCGCCTACCGTTACAAGTTCGTTTGCGACTTCGTCGGGTACGGTTATGCCGAAGTTATCTTCCAAAGCCATAAGCATTTCTACCATATCCAAACTGTCCGCGCCCAAATCCTGCACGATGTTGGATTCCAATGTGATCTTGCTCGGATCGTCGATATTGAGAGACTCGGCAAGAAGTTTTTGTACTTTTTCAAATACCATTTCAATATCCTCCTATAATAGGCATATTATAGTACACATTTATTAAACTTTCAAGTATTTTAACAAAATTTGTATGCCGTGCGTAAAAATAATTATGAGATGCTGCAACAATAATTACCGTTTTGCCAACGAGCAAACCTATATAAATACAATTTGCAACAAAAATCGTCCCTGCAAGGCTCCGCCCTGCAAACGCGCGCGCAATTATATGGAATTTACGTCCTGCACGCCCTGCGGAAAACTGACTTTGCACTGCGACGACAACCGAATGGGCGTACACATAGACCTAAACAAACCGCCGCGAAACTGAACGCAAACGGCGCGAAAACGGGGAAAAAAGACGTAAAATTAAGAAAAACGCGCAAAAGCGGGCAAAAAAGCGCAAGCGAATAGCAAAAGCGCGGCGAAAAAGCAAAAAAGCAGGCCGGGCGAACGCGCAAGACAGTTCGCTCTTGGGCTGGAAAACGCACATCGGACAAGCGAGAGCGAGCAAAATAATGTGTAATCGCGCAAAGATAACGTCTAAACGGGTAAAAAAACACGCGATCGAATGTCGAAAGACCGCGCGGTAAACGCAAAGGCGCGAAACTTAAAGAAGTTCAGGCCACAAACGCCGCCTTGACAAAATAGGACGCCACGCCTAACGCCGCGCCCGCAACGTAGATGACGGCAAGAATTATCAGATTGCGCTTGATATTTTGTTTGTTTTTGAACAATACGGCAAGGGCAATGCCGCTGTTGGACACAAGTCCCGCCAGCACTGCGGAAAAGTCTATCACGCCGCCGGTGTACATTCCCGCAATAAGCACGCTGCTTGCGCAGTTGGGAATAAGCCCCACCGCCGCCGTTATAAAACTTTGCGCAAAGCCTATTTTCGACGTAAATTCGGTTATCGTATCGCCGAAATAATGCAAAAGCAAGCCGAAAACCGTGTTGATAACAAATATATAAATAAAAATTTTCAGCGTGTGTAACAAGGGGTGCTTTACAAATCCCCAAAAGGTGCGATGCTGTTCCATATCGTGATGACAACAGCCTTCTTCCGTGTGTTCTTCGTATTGAGCGGCAAGCGGACGACGGTCGAACAGGTTGATAATATACCCCAACGCCACCGCGTAGACCAACTTGACTACCACCACTATCCACACGGAACCGACGGTTTGCGGATTGGTAAGCAATATGGGCAGCGCTTCGTCGCTTGCGGCAACAAAAAAGGCAATTATCGTGCCTGTTTTGAGATAATTTTGGCAATACAGATCCGCCGCCATCACCGAAAAACCGCATTGCGGAATAAGCCCCGCACCGCACGCGACCAATGGCGCGCACTTGCCGTTGAGCAATTTTACCGTTTTGCGTTTGGCGGCAACGTTGCCTTCCAAAAATTCGATAAGCAAATATATCGCCAACAAAAACGGCACCGCTATTAAACTGTCGATCAACGAATCGAGAACTACGTTCCACATAAATTTTATTTTTATTGCGCCTTGCGCCGCCATAAAGCGCACTGCGCGGCAATTGCAAAGTTGAATATATTACTGCGCGCCCATCGCTGCGAAAAACGCGTATTGCGCCGCGGCTTGGCGTATATCCGAGGCGGCGACAAACGGCACGCCCTTGTAATGCCAATTTCGGTATACAACGCGGCACAAAATTACTTTTTGACCGTCAAGCCCAATTCTTCGCACAGTTCTTCCAGCGATTTGTCTGTGGCGGTAAGTTCGCGAAGGTCTATTACCTGATCGGCGGCGCCGGCAATTTTCGCTATCGGGTTGGCAAATACGCCCATTGTGGCGTCCGACGGGGTTACGTCGGTTTGCTTTTCGGCGACGGAGGCTACCGTGGGTCTGTCGGATACGGGGGCGCCGTCCGCGCTTGAAGGTTGCTCGTACGCCTGTCTGTCCGCGTGTTGTTCGGCGCGCTGTTGCATTTCCTTGGCTACGTCCTTGCCTTCGTAAGCGTTTATTACGCCTTCTATTTTGCGTTGAAGATCGTTAAATTCCTTAACTTCGTCCGGCGAAAGCGACGCAATAAGCGTTTGCGAATAGGCGCGCCAGGTTGCGTAAAATATCTTTGCGCGCGACAGCACCAGATCCGAATACTTTTCGGCGTCGAATTTGAGTTCCTGCGCCAAATTTTGCGACGCCACCAACGACTTGGATATCGCTTGCTCGTCCGTTTGATATTGCTTTACCTGTTGACGCAACGTGTAATTTTCGTCCAGCAGTTCGTCTATGCGCTCCTTTTGCGAGGCGCGGATCTGCTGTTCCTTGGCGGAAGTGTCGGCTATGTACTTGTCTACTTGTTCGGGATCGTATCCGCGAAAAACTTTTTTGAAATTCATTTTGCTGTCTGCTCCCGTTCCTGTAAAATAAGGTGCTGTTTAAGCGCGTACAAACCGTCGGACAAGTCCACTTTGTAATCGTGCGGATTGGTAAGACGCTTGTATTCGTCCCAAAAGCCGTCCAATTGACTGCTGCAATACCGCTGTAAAGCGTATACGTCGGTTTGACGGTACACGCGTTTGCCGTCCTTTACCGCGTCCACGTACAATTGACGCGCGTAAAAGTTGCTTACCTGCTTGGTCTTCCACCGCTCCAACGGGTGAGTGATGGTAAGGGGCTGCGAGTCGTCTATGCGTTCGTCGGCAAGCGCTATTACGTCGGCGATCGCCTTGTCGGTATCTCTGTCAAACAGGCGGTAAACGGTTTTTATGCCGGGATTGGTCATTTTTACGGGGTTGTCGCTTATTTTCATTTTGGGATATTCCCTGCCGTTTACGTTCAAACTTGCAAGTTTGTACACGCCGCCGAGACTGGGAGTGTTGTTGCTTGTGATCAAACGCGTGCCCACGCCGTAAATATCTATGCGCGCGCCCTGCTGTTTGAGCGATTGCAACACGTATTCGTCGATATCCGAACTTGCGAATATTTTGCAGTCGGAGTGCCCTGCCGCGTCCAACATCGCGCGCGCCTGCTTGGACAAATACGCCAAGTCGCCGCTGTCCAAACGTATTCCCAACGGCTTGTGCCCGTTGCTTTTGAGATAATCGAACACTTTGATGGCATTGGGAACGCCGCTGCCCAACGTGTCGTAGGTATCCACCAACAGCAAACAACCGTCGGGATAGGTGTCGGCGTACGCCATAAACGCTTGCAATTCCGTATCGAACGACATTACCCAACTGTGGGCGTGCGTGCCCTTGGGCGGCAAACCGAACATCTGCGCGCACAGCACGTTGCTTGTGGACGAACAGCCGCCTATTACCGCGGCGCGAGCGCCGTAAACAGACGCGTCGGGCGCTTGGGCGCGGCGCAAACCGAACTCCAACACTCCCGCGGGAGCGGCGGCATAACAAATACGGCGCGCCTTGGTTGCGATAAGCGTTTGAAAATTGACGATATTAAGCAGAGCCGCTTCCACCAACTGCGCCTGACATACGGGCGCGGTTACTATCATAAGCGGTTCGTACGGAAACACGACAGTGCCTTCCGGCATTGCCCTTATACTGCCCGTAAAGCGAAAATCGCGCAAAAAGTTCAAAAAATCTTCGTCAAACGCGCCCGTCGAGCGCAAATAATCTATGTCGTCGGGCGAAAAATGCAAATTTTCGATATATTCTATTGCCTGTTCCAGACCCGCCGCTATGCAAAAATTGCTTTCGTCAAAGGGACGGAAAAACAAGTCGAAAGTGGCTATCTGGTCGGTCTTGCCCTGACGGAAATAGCCGTACATCATTGTAAGTTCGTAAAAATCGGTAAGTAAAGTTAAATTTCTCATTGACTGCTCCTTTACCGCGCACTGCGCCAAACTGTGTTACTTGTTGTTATTTGCCGAGTTTTTTGCCGCGCGCTTTTCTTCGCGGCGGGCTTTGCGTTGCGCCTTGTCAACGTCTACCCAAGGTTTGAGATCGTCCACGCCGTAATTGCGATACACTTTGGGCGGAAATACAAACAGCAAAAATTTATTGAGTTTTACTTCGCGCGCGCCGCATTCGCACTGCGCCGAAACGGGACTGTCGGGTTGCGGTTGAGTGCCTATCAACGTGCGATACGAGCGCAAAAACAACGCTCCGAAAATAGCCGCCGCGGCGGCAAACGCCACTACCGCAAGCACGATTCCGTTGGGAATATCGTCTTGCACGCCCCATTTTATCAGCGAAAACAGCGAAAATCCCACCAAAACCGCAATTGCCGTGGCATAACAAATTACCTGCGTAAGGCTTTTTTGCCGAACGGTTTGCCACTGTTCGGGCGGCAAAATTCGCTTGCCGTAATTAGCGCAATGGGGATCGCCGCAGTAAACTTTGAGCCTGTCCCAACACGACCAGGCGCCCAGCGCGCAATACACGCTTGCCGCAGTTGCGAAAAACGCGACAATAAATTTGCTTTGACCGAACTCTTCGCGCGAACTGAGCGCGAACATAGTTACGCCCACCGCCAAAAACACCGCCGACAACGCAATAAGTATCCAGCGCGATTTGCTTATTTCGTCGCGGTCGGACGCGAACATCTTTTTGTACAGAGCGTGCAATTGTTTGCGGTAAATTTTGGTCAAAGTCCACACGCCCAACACAATGGCGAATATCGAGACAAGTTGGCTTATTCGTATATCAGTCTGAATTGTGCCGACATACAAATACAAACTGTCCGTACGCAAACCTTCTATTATAAGGCGCACAATACCGTAGTAAATGCCGTAAAACGCCGTGCACCAACCCAATTTGTAGTGTTTACTGCGCGTAAGCACAAGCACGCATATCAAAAATCCCAACAGCGTACACATACTTTCGTAAAAGAACGTGGCTTGATACCAACCGCCCGAACGTATGTCGGGATACCAACCGCCGTCGATCCACACCGCGTAACCGTTAAAACGCGCAAATATGCCGCTTTGAGCATGGAGCAGACTGTCGTATTCATGCGAAATAAGGTTGCCGTACGCTTCCTGATTGGCAAAGTTGCCCCACCGCCCTATGCTTTGGGCGATAAGCACGCCCGGCAAAATGCTGTCGGTTACCACGCGGAAATCGTGCTTTTTTATTTTGGACAGCACAAACGCCGCAATATATCCCGCAATAACGCCGCCGTATATACCCAAGCCGCCGTTGCGGAAGTCGCGGAAATACCCCGACCAATCGGGTTGCTCGCCCGCCCAAGGGAAAATATACACGTAAGCGCGCGCACCGAGTACGCCGATGGGAATAAGTACCAATGCGTAAACGGTAATGTCGTATGGATCGTAACCGCGCTTTTTGAAATACAGCCCCGCGATAAGAATAGCCAACGCCATGCCCGTTACGATAAGCAATGCGTATACATATATGGGAAAATCGAACAGGAACAGCGCGGGTCTGCCGCCTTCCAGCCCAAACCCGAACTTTTTGCCGTTGATCGTCCATTGCGAAAGTAAATTGAACAAGTTGATTCCTCGCGTGTAAATATTATTTTATTATTTTACTATCTTTACGGCGCAGTGTCAATTAAAGCCGCCACAAAAAACGCCGTACGATACGACAATTTTTGACCGAATATGTAGACAAAACGTTGCAAACAAACGATGCGCCTTCGACAATATGATATAAATGTTTCATTGTTATAGCAAATTGCGCTAATATTATGCCGAATAACGGCAAATAGGCGTTAATTATTGTGGACGGGCAAAAAATATGGTATAATAACAAAAGGGATACAGAGCGCGAGGCAAACACGGCGCGCAAAAGGACGACCAATGGACAATCGACAACAAACGGATCTGCCCGACAAAACCGAGCGCAAACAATACGCCGCGGACAAAAAACAGGGCAAAAAACTGCTTAAACAGGACAAAAAACATCGCAAAACCGAGCGCAAACGTCTGCGTAAAGCGCTGCGGTTGGATTACGACGCCGTGCGGCAGGAACAACTGCAACTTCAACTCGGCAAAATTGCCAAACTGCAAAAAAACAACAAAAAATGGTATCGCTTGGACAACGCCGCATTGATGTATCCGCTGGTGGCGCGCAGCGAAAGCATATCGATATTTCGGTTGGCGGTCGTGCTTAAACAGCCCGTCGACCCCGTTGCGTTGCAATATGCCGTAAACGATATATGTCCGCGCTTTCCCACCATTTGCGGAAGCGTAAAAAACGGGTTCTTTTGGCCGTATATCGACAAGCCGGCAGTTCCCATTACCGTAGAAAAGCAAACAAAAGTGCCCGCGCGCCCGATGAAGATGGACTCGCGGCGCAGTCAGATACGGGTAAATTACTTCGAAAATCAAATTGCGGTGGAATTTTTCCACTCCGCCACCGACGGAACGGGCGGAATTGTGTTTCTCAATTCACTGTTGAGATGCTATTTTCAAAAACTCGGCATAGACAGTGACTTGGTAAACTGTCTGGATTACCGCGATGTGCCGTCGTTGGAAGAAATACGCGACAACTTTGCCAACGTGGCTGTTGCCAAAAATCCGCCGCCAATGCCGCCCATTGTAAAATGCCGCTCGATAAACGGAACTTTTCTCAAAAACAAAAAGTACGTAACCGTGCGCGGAATTTGCTCCGCAAACGCTTTGCACGCGCTGGCGCGCAGACACAACGCCACCGTTACGGAATTTTTGGGCGCAATACAGTTGCTTGCGCTGGACAGGCTGTGCAAGGTTACCGATACCAAAACAAACAAGCCTTTGCGCGTGCTTGTGCCGGTAAATCTGCGCAAAATTTACGGCGTGGAAACCGTGCGCAATTTCAGCAGTTACATCTTTTACCAATACAACGGACAAACCGAACTTGACCAAGTTATTGCCGACATACATCGGCAAGCCCAAGAACAGTTGACCGACGATTACTTTCGCGGAATGGTATCCTACAACTACAACAGCGGCAACAATCCGTTTCTTAAAATTGTGCCGCTTGGCATAAAACGTATGGTGGTAAGCGCAATAGTAAAGGGGCGCGGCGACGGGATAGTAAACAACTCGTCGCTGTCCAACGCGGGGGTGGTACAGGCTCCGCCGCAATTTGCCGAACATGTGCTCAGGTACGAATTTATGCTGGGCAAGCCCGCGCGGCGCACAAACAACTTTACCGTTATAACTTACGGCGACGTGTGCGTGATAAGCGTTACAAATATCTTTGCGGAGACCGATTGTGAACGCTTGTTTTTCCGCACGCTGTCGGATATGGGGCTGGACCTTGCAATAGAAAGCGATATTTGGGAGAACGCCGAATGAAATACTGTGCAAAATGTAAAGTAAACGTACACCGCCAACTGGACAATTGTCCGCTGTGCGGCAGTTATCTCGACCCGAAAGACAATAACGACAAGTGCGAAATTTACCGCGAAATGGACCAAGCCGTGGCGTACCCCGTACTGCACGAAAAGGGCAAAGCGAGTTTTTTCAAATCCAAGTTCGCATTGATATTGCTGGTGCTTACCGTAATTGCGGTTGTGCTTAACATACTTGTCGACCCCCAATCGCATTGGTCGGCATACGTGGCGATAGGTTTTGTGTTTACCGTGGGAGTAGTCGTCTTTCCCATAGCAAACAAAATACCGCTGCTAAAACAAGTGCGATGGGATTCCGTTATTTGCACCGCCATTGCGATCGCGATGGAATTTGCCGTGTGCGACGGAAAATTTTATTGGCTTACGGTGGAATTTGTGATTCCCTGGCTGTACGTTGCGGGCATAATTACGGTGGATTGCCTGATAATATTTTACCACCGCAACAACAAATCGATGTTCGGCACGCTGACGTTCGAATCGGCGTTTGCGCTGGTTCCGCAAATACTGCTGTGGATAGCCGAAAGGTGCGATTGGTACAGCAGTAAAACGCTGATAAACTTTGTGATATTCTTTGCCGTGCTGGTAAACTTTGCCGTGGTTGCCGTTGTGTACAGCCGCCAACTGAAAGAAGATATGGAACGCAACTTGAACGTGTAGCGAATACGCTCGTACACGCTAATGCGGACAAAAGTAGGTATATCTTCTTGACCCACGGGAGAAGGTGCATTTTGACGCCAAAACGGCGATTTCGGGGCAAAAACGGCATTAAAACCGAGATTTTGCAAAATTCGATAATACTATGCGTGAAATAGTGTTATCCGTAACGCCAAAATTCGTCATAGTTAAATGTCGGGCGCGGACAAATCAGACGTTGAGACAGAATATCGAGCATTTTTTTGCAAAAAATTGCGGCAAAAAATCGCAAAAAAAGGCGAATTTGCAGCCGATTACACCGCTTGCGCCGCAACCGAAACGAACAAAAATCACATTCTGCACGCAAACAGACGCGCGTTTGAGCGACGCGGAATAGGCAGATATTGGATGCGCAAAAGCCCCCTACTGCCGCAAACGACAGGCGCTCGACGTACAATATACAAAAGCCTTGGCTCTACGCATAGAAGCCAAGGCTGAGCAAAAGCGCTTCATTTATTTGTTGCATAATTTCGGGCGGAAGTTCGCCTATTTTGTCTTTTATTCTGCTTTTGTCTATCGTGCGAATTTGTTCCAACAGCACTACCGAATCCTTGGGCAAGGGAGTGCGTTCCTTTGTCAATTCGATGTGCGTGGGCAATTTTGCTTTTGTAAGTCGGGACGTAGTTGCCGCAGCAATCACGGTTGGACTGTACTTGTTACCTACGTCGTTTTGTAACACTACTATCGGACGGATCCCGCCTTGCTCGCTGCCCACTACGGGATTGAGATCGGCATAATATATTTCTCCACGTTTTATCATATATCGCGCTCCTTGTGTGTATCAGGCGCGCAACTTCTACCCGCAAGCAGCACCAAATATCCGCTGTCTTACTCAATGTAGACTATGTACAAAATCGGTTTTGTGTGCGCCCTGTTCAACTCAATTGTGCGCACAATTTACGGCGTTTATACTCTACGCGACAATCTGCCGCGCAAAATATCGTAAAAATAAATACCAGCGCCGAACGCAAAAATATCGGGCAAAAAAATCAAACAAAACTTTTTCAAACATTCCGCAATACATTAAAATATCAAAAACGTCATAGCGTTTGGGTTAATAATACATTTGGCAAAAAACATTTGTGAAAATGCAAGAAGTTTGAATCTGAAAAGCATAAAAAAATATTTTGCAATACTCCAAAATCATTGAAAATTAAAATGTGATAATTATCCTTGGGGATTTTTTCGATCCCCAAGATAATTGCACGTTTTTTTGTTACTGCGGTATATTCACCGCACCTACGAGCTTATAGACGATTTTCACTTCCTGCATCCGCTTTCCGTCAACCCTTACGGGCGCGCCGACGTAAATCTTGTCTATAAAGCTATTCAGAATTTCGGGCGTCAGCTCGGAAACTTCGGTATAGCCTTTCACCATAGCAATGAACTTTGCCAAGTGGCTTTCGTTTTCCTCCGTTTCCGAGAGGGCCGTTTTCAACGTTTCGAGTTTCTTCTTCAAGTCTGCTTGTTCCGCTTCGTAGTTCTCGGCAAGAAGTTCAAACCTCTCTTCGGGCATCTTTCCGCAAACCTTTTCTTCATAGAGTTTTACAATGATTCTCTCGATTTCCGCAAGTCTGCTTTCTGCCTTTCGCACCTCATTCTTCGCCGCACCTTGCAAAGACATGCTTTCCCGCTCGGAATTTTTGCGATAGTCCGCTATAAATTCCTTTTCGTGCTTCTTGACATATCCGCACACCTTTCGGATGTCATTCAGCACGATTTCTTCGAGAACGCTTACTTTGATAGCGTGTTCGGTGCAAAGTCCTTTCTTCTTTTTCCGATAGGTCGAGCAAATAAAAGCGTCCTTCCTCCTGTCGTCCGCTCTGCGGCGGATCGTCATCTTACCTTTACAGTCGGCGCAGAATAAAAGTCCCGAAAAGATATTCACCTCGTTGAACTTTGTATATGCACGTTTTGTACCGCGCATTTTCTGAACCGTTTCAAAGGTTTCTTTGTCAATGATCGCTTCTTGTGTTCCCTCGAAAACCGCCCAGTCCTCTTTCGCCTGAATCCATTGCTTTTTGTTCTTGAATGATTTTCTCTTTGTCTTGAAATTTACCGTACTCCCTGTGTACTCGTAGTTGGACAGAATATACTCCACGGAAATTCGGCTCCATATTTCGGGATAGGTCGCCGCCTTGTAATGTTTTATCCCTCTGTTCTCGGCGTACAGTTTCGGCGTTTCCACACCTTCTTCCGTCAACTTTCGGGCAATACTGCCCATATTGTTTCCGTCGAGATACATTCGGAATATCTTTCTCACGATTTGCGCGGCTTCCTCGTCGATCACCCACTTTTCTTTATCGTGTTCGTCTTTCTTGTAGCCGAAAGGTGGAATGACGCTCAAATGCTTTCCCGAATTGCCTTTGGCTTTGAGAACGCTTCGGATCTTCTTACTTGTATCTTTGGCGTACCACTCGTTGATGATGTTCCGAAAGGGCGTAAAGTCATTGTCCGCCTGATTATCGCTGTCCACTCCGTCATTCACGGCAATGAACCGTATATCCATCTGCGGCAGCATGATTTCGGTGTAGTAGCCGACCATAATATAATCTCTGCCGAAACGGGACATATCCTTGACGATAATTGTGCCGATCCGTCCGCTGTTTACGTCATCCATCATCCGTTGGAAGTCGGGACGATTGAAGTTCGTTCCCGAATATCCGTCATCAACATAAAAATCTGTGTTCTCAAAACCGTGTTTTTCCGCATAAGCGGAGAGTATTTCTTTCTGATGCACAATGCTGTTGCTGTCGCCCGAAAGTTCATCGTCGCGGCTCAGCCTACAGTAGAGCGCAGTTATTTTGTTACCTCCCGATTGTCTTATTTTTGTTGCAGCCGTTTGTGTCACTAACATACTTTTTGACCTCCGTCAGTTCGCAAACAGCAAGTTCGTCCTTGGGTGCGGCTCGGTCTGTCTGTATTCTGAAAGACCAACCGCCGTATAATATCCAATGCCGTAACATTGGCATTATCGCTTTCTTCAACGGTCACGGTATAAACCGTTCCTCCTATCTCATACCTCTCTTTCCTTTGCTCTGTCAATTCTCCTTATTTTTATATTTGTGCAGTTACAATGTTCTCTGGCTGAATGGATACAATGTTCTCTCTCCATATTCACAAAAATCCTCCTTTTTTAGATTTTGCAAATCGTGGGTAGAAACAGTTTGTTCAACCGAAGTTCTATCCGTTTTGTCGGTGTAAAGTTATTTCTCGGACTTATCCGACTCAAACTCGAAAAAGTCATCATAACCGTCCATAATCTTTGCAAGGGAAGTGTCGTGTTCCGCCGCTTCGTCAAGCAAAGCCTTATAGCCGGCTTCAATTAGTTGTATTTTGGTGTACCCGTACTTTTTAAGAAAAGCGTTGATGTTCTCAGCCGTTTCTCTCGGCACACTCGTTCCCCACGAAAGGCTCTTCGCCTTTCTTTCCGCTTTGTGTTTCTCCTCGTAACGCTTATCCTTGACAGACCTCGGTTTCTTTTCCATGATTACCTCCGTAAAATATATATGTCGTATGAATACGATTATATCTTTTCCTTCGGTGTTTGTCAAGAGATTCAAGCGGGATTCTTAAAGGCCGTCGTAATAAAGTTCGTCGTAGAGATCGCCGTCTGTCCGATGGTAACGCTTACGTTGACTTTCCACAGTATTCTTGATGAGGGAGAAGCTCTCGCCACGCTTTGCTCCGTACTTCTCGGATACTTCCTTGAAAAATTCCTCTTGCAAAGCAGAGTATGATACTAACCCGCCGCGCACTTTCCAAAACTCTGAATGTGAAAGCAAGGGTTCGTCTATCTCTTCCCGATGCCTATACATAGGCATATCGTACTCGTCGCGCATTTGAAGTCTGTTTCCCGCTTCGCTTTTGTCGTTGCTCATGATTTTTTCTTGCCATACTTCGGTGACGGGAAGATAATAGACAAAGAGGTTTCGCCTGTTCGGCTCGGTAACGATCACGGCGCAGATGATGTTCTCATGTGTGTGTAAGAAACCTATTTTGTCTATGGCATAAAGGTAGCAAACAGCAAAATAGGCTCGTATATCCTGTTCGGATGCGAAGCCGCTCCAAAACTCCCGATTCCCGCCGAATTGCAGGCACTCCAAGACAATGTTCTTGCCTCGGTTATTGAATGTTGCGTTTGTAGACTTCATTACTTCGTTCCACGCCTGTTCGGTCGTGGACATTCTCCTTATGTATTCTACCTTATACCGCTGTTCACAGTCTGAAAGGTATTCGTCTATGTTTGCAAATTCGCTTTTCTTGTGCGCAATAACGGAAATGGTCGCGTGTTTGTCCCGCGGATACTTCTGTTCTGGCATTCCCATTTTGTTCTCGTAATATTTGTAAATCTTGTTTCACCTCCTTTTGAGGGCGGAAAAAACAGCCCTTTGTTCAAGGACTGCCTGTTCACGTTTCGATACTCCCTCTAATTGTAAGCCACGGGAACGCCGAAATTATTAGTCATTACAAGAAAATTTTTTATTTTAGCAACTTTTTGCCCGAATAGGCTTTGTAGAATTGCTCAATACGCTTGTTTCTTGACTTGGCAATGAACGGATAGAAGCGTTGGGTAAGAAAGTCGTAAGTAGATATTTTCAGACGGCTTGCGATCTTCTCCGCCGTGGAGTAGATGCTCGTATAGGCTTTGTCTGAATCGTGAAGTCCCGATTGCTGCCGACGGTTCATCTCCGTCATAAGGCGCACATAGACGGCTTGCACAATGGGCGGTCTTTCGCCATAATACTCCTCGAAATGTAGGCGTTCTTCTTCGTCTGCGGCTTCTTTGTATTTCGCTATATCTTCGTCTATTTTGTCCTCGTCAAAGAGATAGTACCTCATAAGGTAGCGGCAGAACTCTCCGACGCTGTAATACCAATGAGTGAACGGCAACAAATCCAACAAAAGCCAACGAATGATAAATTCGAGTTCGACATCTAAATAATTAGGCATTGTGCCTGTGTCAAGGAAAATATCCCAACATTTGCGGACATACGCTTCGGGACTTGCTTTCCTCAATTCGGCTTTCGTGATTTTCTCTTTCGCCTTTTTGAGCGTCATGGAGATGTAGCCCTGCGTAAGTCCGAGTTCTTCCGCCGCTTCCGCCTGCGTCTTGTCCTCAATCACGCAGAGATTGTAAACCTCGAACTCTCTATCCGTCAGATCATCTGTGTTCCGTAATGCTTTCGGCGGCTTTCTCTCCGCCTCGGCAAAGCTGAAATTCTTGTCTATGAACTGCTCCTGTTCTTTGGGTGAGAGCAAGGCTTCTGTATCTCTGTCGGGAAGGACGGTATTATGCCGTTGGTATGTATGGGTGTTGTTGTATTCCAACCGATCCATCTCGATGAGTGTTTCCCATTCCTGTTCGCTGACTTCAACCGTGATGTAATACTTGTTGCCGACGTGCGAATTTGCGATCTCCTCGTCTGCGGGGTAATAGTACAGAAACTTGCCGTCCGTAGGTGCGGGCTGTTTCTTCTTGTTCAGATGATATGCCAACTTATCCATACGACAATTATATCACACCAAACATGACAATACCTGTCACCATTAGAAAATTTTCCGAAAAAATTTTAGTGGGCATACACCATACCAAATGTGCCACAAAAGTGGGCAAAAAACGGATGCCTAAGCAGGATAAGGAAGTTGGTCACCAGTGCCACAACTTCGCCCCTCAACAAGCGGGAAACCCGCCTTGGGTGTTCTTCTTCCAAACGACAGAAAAGACGCAAATCTATAAATTTTTTCTCTAAAAATCGCCACGAGATTTCGCAAAAAAGTGCAAATACAATCGTATGCGCACATCGTTGGTTTTACTAAAATTTGTTTATCGCTCTAAAACTTTTTGCAAGGCATCTGCTATCACTATCACATCTTCGTCGCTATTATATTTCCCGATAGAAATTCGTATTGTCCCTTTTGCGACGGATTCTTCAACGCCAATCGCTTGTAAGACATGGGAAATCTGTGTGTTGACACTATCACAGGCCGCTCCCGTAGATATAGCGATTCCCATAAGATCCAACCGATGAAGAACAGCTTCCCCATCAGCGCCGGGAAAAGAAAGGCTGATGATCCCCGTGGCAACTTCCCCGCCGCCGTTTCTTATAAATCTACAATTCCTCTGATGCAGAGAGGCAAGAAGGAGATTTTCAATTCTTGAAATTTTCCTTGTGTATTCATCAAGCATTTCACAGTTTTTCTTCAAAGCAACTGCCATGCCGACAATGGAGGCGACATTTTCCGTACCGGCGCGAAATCCATATTCTTGCGCTCCCCCGTCGTTCAGCGAATGGATTTGGTTCCCTTTACGAATATAGAGAAACCCTACCCCCTTGGGCCCATTGAACTTATGCGCGGAGGCAGAAAGCATATCAACCCCCAGTTCTTCTACGTCAACCTTAATATGCCCGACGGCTTGCACGGCATCGGTATGAAAAAGTGCTCCATGCCGATGTGCGACATTCGCCAATTCACAAATCGGTTCAATCGTGCCGATTTCATTGTTTACCATCATGACCGACACAAGGCCCGTAGGTTCAGTCATGGCAGCTTCCAATGCGCCCGCCGAAACAATGCCGTTATGATCTGAACGGATGTAGGTTACATGATAGCCCTGCCTTTCGATGGTAGAGCAGGCATTCAAAATCGCATGATGCTCAATGTTTGAAGTAATGATCTGCCTTTTGGACGAATCGGCATAAGCAGTCCCTTTGATTGCCCAATTATCCGATTCTGTTCCGCCTGACGTGAAAAATATTTCTTCCGGAGAAGCCCCAATACACGATGCCACAATTTCCCTTGCCTCTGCGAGTGCTTTCCGAGACCTTCGGGCAAACGAATATGGCTGAGAAGCATTTCCATACTCATCCAGCAGAAATGGCTTCATGGCTTCAAAGGCACACCCATCTAATTTGGTTGTCGCCGCATTATCGGCATAAATATAGTGTTTCATAGTCACTTATTTGAACAAAGTACACCCATCCTCTTTGAATTGCTCTATTTTTTCAAGCAATTCTTCCGTAGATGTATTCAAATACTCTGCCAAACACTCCATGCAATAAAAGTGTTCAATCTCTTTCCCTAGCAATTTCTTATTAAGTGCTATCGTGTCCTTGTCCAAATCTTCCTTAAAACACGAAACACAATTCACTTTTACGTTAGTCATCATAAGCTATTATTTTGAAGTCGGGGACATCTTTCCCTTTGTACTCTTTGTCAATTAGAGCCTGTTGCATCCTCACGATAGAGCGCATTTTTACTGCCGGACTCAAACAATATGTTTTGAAATCTTTTATTGTTATATCCGTTACCTTTCTCACGTTGGGGAACAACAACTTCAAGTATGCCGTAGCGATACGTTTAATTGCTTCTGTATCTCTTGTATCAGCCCTGTCAGGCACTTCAAGTAATCTGTCCACAATAGTACGATATGAAGCATCATCCCTCAAAGCATGAAGAATGGAACAAAAATATTCTGAATTTAATGCCCAACCTGTCAATTTAAGGTTGTCGTTCATTCTTGGTATATCCCACCCTTTGATAAAGCCATGAATTCGATCCAACAAAGCGGTCTCTTGGAACAAAGGCGGAAGCTCATTTAGCATATAACTATATTCATCCATGTTGTCTTGGGCAATATTCCCCAAGAAAACTATTCCCGCATCTGCTTCGCCTTCGAATCCGTTGCAATTGAAAGTCCCGTATTCCATGTAACCCTGTAAAATCGAACGCATTTCGTTGTCATCGTTGAATTTTACGAGTTTAATTTCATCTATTGCTACAAAATCGTTTCCCTGAATGAAACCATACCTTCTTGATGCGTTGTCATAAAACATTTTCGAACGAGTTACCTTTCCCCCGTCAACTAATGTTCCGTATTTACTAACGTGTCCAAATAAATATGATTTTCCTGTTCCTTTGGGTGCCAACTCTATTATATTTAACCTCTTCTCTATAAACGGCAAGAGCCTTGTTAGCACAGCAAGTTTTTGATGCTCATCGTCATAGCCATCAGCATTATAATCGACAGCACCAAGAATAATATCTATCCATTCATGAACGTTAAATTCATTGCGAATATCTTTGTAAAATTCAAGGTCAACCGTATATGGACAGAAGTTCTTAAATGAGCATAGTTTTATTTTACCCTTTTCCTTATGCTTTGCTTTGTCACCTTCAAACTTTATGTCAAAATCGTCAGGATATTTATATCCCAACTCGACTATTCCCCAAACGTCTCTCGCACTAATCAGTTCGTCCTTGCACTCCAACCAAACGTGAGGTTCAATAATTGTCTCGCGATTAGTCAATCCAAAGTCGGGCAAAGAGAAGGAAATCGACTGATCCGCAACGCTAATATCGACGGTTATCCTCGTCAAAAATTTGACCCTTTCTCCGCCGATAACAATTCTGTCCTTTATTGCTATCCAATCTTCCTTTTTGGGGATTCGCGTTGAAATGAAGTCACTCATTCCGTCATAATCAATATTTCCTTCGTCATCCTGAAAAATCTTGATTAAATAGTCCCTCAAAAATGACGGTAGGTTAATGCTTGAAAAGAAGCTGGTGTTCTTTATATCTTTATAAACGACCATATCGTCAAAATACTCTCTTAACTTATCCGTAGCCATAATTTTTTACTCCCAAAGATTATTAGTTTTTGCGGATTCTTTTTCTACCACAAACGTGTTGTCCGATGAAACAAGTTCATCGCCTTCCCACACTTCAAATTGATACTCCCCCGCTTTTCTTATATCGTCTAATTCGGCGACAAAGTTGATGCCATCTTCTGTTTGCGTGTCATACGTTTTTCCATTGATCTTAATCAGGCAACGCGACAACTTTTTTGTACAGAAAAAGTGTAAAACTGCTTTCTTTTTGAAGCTGACTTTGATTACTTCATCAATCACTTTTATTTCCGCAAAGCTGACCTTCTCATATATTTCGATTATCGGCACTATGACTTCTTCCAATGTCGCGCCGCCATGCATTTCCACCTTGCCGACTCTTCCACCTTTGAAGGCATTATAATCTGCCAATATATAATAGTCATCTTCTAATATGGCATTAGGGATTTGTTTCATATCGGGAACAACTTTACAAACTCTCCCGCCATGTTCACCAACGGATTCAACATCCTCCTTGACCATCTCCGTGTTAAGGATAGCCAATCGCGTTGACCCGTGATCGGAGACAATTATAGCCTTCTTGATTGCTTGGCTCTTTATCTTTCTCCTTATACTGTCCAAACATTTATTGATGATTTTGAATTCTTCAATGATGTGAATTGGCAACTTCGTTTTATCAAAATCATAGTCATCCTTGCCGTCGTGTTTTAGCGTATCCAACTCTTTTTCATCTATAACATCTATTCCAATTTTGGCAAAATAACTTTTGAACTCGGTGTTCTTTACCGTAATCGTTGGAAGATTAGCTTTGCAAATGCTTATCTTGCAGACCAATCCTTTTTCTTGGCATTTTCTTTCTATAAAGCTCAAGAATTCCACGCCAAGAGCATCCACAAAGTATACAAGTGAATCTTCACAATTTATCTCGCCGATTTTTTCCGTTCTATACACGACTCTGCGCTTGTATGAGCGCTCCACCGCCTCTGCATCCACCTTCTCCTTAAATTCAGGGGTGAGAGTATTCAGAACCTTCAAAAGTTTGTATTCGTTGAAGTATTCCGTCAGGAAATCATCACCATAATTGTAGTCTACTAGATACTCATAAAGGTCGTTATAAACCCGCTTCAAAATCGTCAACAATTTATTCTTCGTAAATTGAGATTTATACCGATCAATGATCTGTATTATGAGCTTCTTTTCGTTATCCGTGTTGTCGGTTAAATAATAGAGCGTATCCTCGTTTTTATACTGAACGTACGAGCAATATTGATATATTGTTGTATCATCTTGAATTTCTTTTAGTATCCTCTTTCTGCTCTCGTATTTATCCCAGTAACCCTCTTCTTTATAATTTAAGCTCAAAATCGAATGATAAATATTGCTTATAAAGTCATTCACGGATTGCGATTTGTCTACCGAATAGTCAACCGCCCAATTCCCAGTTTTCGCTTCTTTGAGCTTCAAATAAATGAACAACAACCACTTTTCAAACGGTGTTTTATTGTTCCAATCCTTAATTTCAGAGATAATATCTCCCGTGTTTATAAATTCTCTTATTGTTGCTTCTATTGAGCCTTCAATCAATTTTGTAAGAAGCAAGTTCCATTCATTATCGCTTCCCCATTTTCTATTCAGCTTCCGTGTTTGTTTATCTTTAAGACGAAGTAAATCATACGGCGTTTGACACTCCTCGATGCTTATCATCGACGTCGCAAAATCCGACTTGCAAAATCCTGTTATTACATATATTTTTTCGCCTTCGGTCTTTTCAACGCGTTGAAGTGCGCTCTTTAAGCCAATCTCGGCATTGACCATATTTTTGTAGGCATTAGATATAAATACCAATGACGAAGAAAGCGGAACTTCTTCCTCCATCGAAGTAATTATGTTTTCCTTGTATTTGGGAATTTTCTCATCAAAGTACCTACCACATTGATACATTACAATGATGAATTTCGTCGCGTAGGCTGTTCCGAGCAAGGAATGGATGGTTTTTTTGAATTCTTCTTTTCCCTTTAATCGAAGATATGTCCCAAGTCCATAAATGAAGCAAAGCTCTTCATTACAGCAGTCCATATACTGATATATGTCTGCTGTATTGGGCAACTCGCTTCCCCAGTTAGCAAGATCAAAGACGACCTTCTTTTTCAGCATAAGGTATTGCTGAGAAAGTTCTTGTAAATCGTCTACATGAGAAACATCGACGATGAGCGGCCTCTTATCGTCGCTATTTCTGTATGCTTCAATTCTGCGCTTAATCCATTCCTTCATTTGACACTCCGTTACTTTTTCGTGTTTAGAATTTCAACGCCAACCGTTATATTCTCTGTGACAAGTTCCTTCAAATATTTTCTTAACTCGTCAGAACCCATTGCATCTATAACAGCATTGACTTTTGCGCTTCCGCCGTTGATATACTTTTGATATGCAACTTTTGACACATAGTCTTCAATGGCGGCATTTCCCAACCAATTATAGGGGGAAATCATTGGGAACTTATTTCTGATTTTATCCTTAATGTCCTCGACATTATCAAATAGTGTCGTAAAATTGCGCAGTATGGCTTTTCTAAAACACGACTCTCTCGCATCAGCGTTCTTCAAGTTTCCATAGTGGTTAAATCGTGTCAGATACTCGATAGCATCATCAATTTTAGACTTATCGCTTATTTGACTATTAATTACTTCAAACGATGCCCTTGCGTTTTCCTGCTCTGCCGCGGGAATCATACATAGTATAGGCATCGTATATTTGTTTGACCATGCCTCAGGGCTTTCAGTCCCTGTCCTTTCTTTCCACAAGGATAAAAGCCGATATTTAGACATATTTGCTTTGTATGACTTTACTCCCGCATCCAACTTGGTTTGGAACTCACTATTCTCACAAGCAAATACGTTCGTCAGGTATCGTGAAGCGATTTCCGACACATCTTCATCTGAAAGCTCATCAAGATAGAACGCTCCAATCTTTTTCAGTAAGGACAGCTGATTTTCGCAAAACTCCTTAAATCTTGCGCCTTGCGTTTTCAGCTCTGCCAAGAACTTTTCTTTATCTGTGTCATATATAAATCCATCACGGGAAATTTGATATAGGAATTCAAGGAGTCTTTGTAATTCTCCGACCTCCAACCGAACCGCACTATAACTGACTTTGAATGTTTGGGCTTTCTTTCTCCACTCGTCTAAACAGTCGGCATACGAGGAAGTTCTGACAATCATTCCATTGCTTTCACTAACGATTTCATACTCTGTTATTGTCTCATCAATTTTTTCGTCTATGGTATCCTTGTTCCACACCCAATTTGATGATTCACTAAATTTCTTACTGATTTCGTTGATGAATGTACCCGTATCGCCTATCATTTGTGCAAGAGTAATCAGCCGTCCATCTTTGTAAACGCCCAAATACATTTGCATCCCTTGTGTGCAGTTTTCTCTTGTGAGTATGTTTTTCAAATCATCTTGCAAATGCTCGTTTTGTGTGTAAAGCCTTCCGATTTCGAGAGCGATGTCTGTTTCCGTTTTTTGCGTAGAAGAATTGTTCGCCAATTCAACATACAAGTCAACCAGTTCATCGAGAATGGCTTTCGAGTTAACGGTGTTGTATTCGACATATTTCAACGTCCAAATCGGAAATCCGAACGATGTCATTTTAGTTCTGACATACGACCTTGTGTTTTCGATTGAGGAACAAAGTTTTTCATCAATGCCAAAAACAAACGAAGTTCCCTTATTAAACGCTCTCTGTTCGGGCGACATGGCAACAATGTACTTTGTTCTGTATTTAGGATTGGGTGTTTGTTGCTGCTTGATGATTTCATCAATCATCTCTTTCATCTTTTCAACCGACATTGGATCGGTTGTTACATCATCCGTCCAATTGTATGAATCATTGGCATATTCTCTCAATACAAAACCCAAAACAAACGCAGAGAGATTGCAGGGCATAAAACCAAACGGGGGTTCAATCAATGCATCGTATATATCAGAAATTGATACTCGCGTCCCCGCGTCTAAATTCTTTGCAATGACATCTTCTACTGCAATTTTAACCCTCGATAAAAGTTCATTGGGTCTTGTTTTCCAGTAGTTTTCAACATTCCAAACCCCTGCAAATTGTTTCTCCAACTTTGTATTTTCATTGGGGGATTTGAATGTTCCCTTAATTTCTCCTGTAATTCCACATTCGGCACCTTGTTTAAGAGCGTTCGATGCATACATATTGTCGATTACATTGACGTGCGTTTCCAAAGAGAATTCAAAGTGTTCCCTGTCGAATTCTTTGAGAATTGAAATTACTTCTGATTCGGAATTACACATTGTCCCAATTCGATCCGAATATGTAAATAACCTTGGGGTGGAAGTTTTGATTTGTATTTTCCACCGCTTCAATGCTTCCTTTGCGTTTTTGTAGTAGGTCGCAGACTGACCATTGTCCTTGCCCCTCTGATAATTGCCGTTTGCCATATTCTCAACAAATTGCTCAAACAAATCATTGTTGAGATACGTCGCCGAATAGTCTATGAAAACTATTTTGTCAAATTCGTCATTGAAAGTTTTTTCAATTTCAACTCTTATTTTGGTACTCTCTTCTTCGTTGCGCGCAAACGCATAGACCGCGTAAAGTCGTGTCGGATGATTGGCGGAATCCGACCTTAATTGAGCGACTGTCATTCTAATATTTTCGTATGTAACAAGTCTAACATTGGGAAATCTTATTTCCAAATGTTTAGGAAGTTTGAAATCATTAACAAATTCTCCCTCCTCAACTAACTTGTCCGTTCTAATCTCGCTTCTAAGCCTCACTTTTTCCTGTTCTATTTCTTCACGATTCCCATTTGAAATAAGCGCAGAATATTTTGTCGCGCCGGCTCCCATTGGACGTTCAAAAATAATTTGTTCTCCAACCAAGCTCTGTGCTAATGAGGCGGCATTGCTAATAGAAATATCTGTTCCCTCAAACGCCAATCCGAGGTTTTTAGCGTTTGGAATAAACAAAGAAACCGAATCCCCAACTTTTTCATTGATCGCTTGAAGCAACAAAATAGTTTTTAGTACCCTTTTCTGCTTTGCCATCAAATTATGAGACTCTGTCCTTCCATAAACATCTAAAATAGACCTGATTTGAGGTGCTAATTGATCCTTCCCCTTTTCATAGAAGAAATCCCAAAGCATATCAACAGTCAATAAAGTTTCATTATCCTCGGGTCCATAGTTGTCAATGAACCATTGGAAGCTCTTAATTTCATCGCCCCTATCGTTTTTTATGAAATCAAACATACTTCTTTGGTTTGAGTCAAATGCCGAAGCGATATGTTTCAAAACGAGCGCAGCATACGGATGAATCGGAAGTACACCTTTTAATTCCCTTTCTCCGATTTTTGCCGCTTTAATAACTTCGTTCCGTGAATCGTGAGTTAAATCATATAACTCATCAACAATCTGATCCCAATCTTGTATAACCGCAGGATCGTTGACTTTTTGCATCGCGTGTGCAGTTAAAACAAAAGCCATATTATCAGGCAATTCAATCGAACAATGCGGTGCGATGAATCTCCCGTTAATTTTCGTTTTTATGTCATCATTGGTATTCTCAAAAAATATGTCCGATTTATGAGTAACAATCGCAAAGTAAAATGGATGCGATTCGCTCATTTCTGCCATATATTGAAAGCCTGATAAGTTCCCCTTGTTGATTTCAAAGTAGTCGGAAAACTCATCCCAGATAAAGAAGATTGCCTTCAAGTTATTTTTATCAATGACATCAAGTATCCATGTCCTTAAATCCTCCTTTTTAAGAACGAATGGCTTGATTCCCTTTTCTTCGCCAACTTGCGAGATTTTCTCAATCAAGGATTGCAATGCTTTTTCGGACGTGTATGTTTTCAAATTCTCCAACACAACATCTGCGTTTGCACCTGCGAAGCGAACCCTATACTCACCCGACTGAATGATGTTGTTAAAGTAATTCTTGTTTGCATCGTCGGAAAGCCAATTTATCATTGCCTGTTTAATACCGACTTGTCCCAAGTATTCATATCCCTTTTCACGCAGAGCAGAAATGATACTCTCCTGAATACTCTCCATCAGGATACGATCATTCTTAATTTCAGACGAACCCATTCTATGAACAGCAAGTACCTTTTTAGGCTGATTCTTGATGCTGTAAAACTCGTTGTACAGGTCGTTGGATAAAACAGTCTTATACCTGTCAAAATACTCCTTTAACTCTTCATTTGAACAGTCTAACAATTTTTTTAATGTCAAAACGGCATGAGACTTGCCTGTTCCATAAGCTCCTTCAACCCAAATTGACATTCTTTGCCCGTTAGTTAATACGCTCTTGGTTTGATTGAGAAGTCTGATAAACGAATCATGCGGATAATATGATTTCCAGACATTCGGCTGAGTCCTGATGACGTCCTCATTAACCGCAGGGAAATAGCTTTCGTTGATTTGAAAATAGTTTCTATACTTCTTACTCATAACTTTCTCCTTTAGAACAACCCAAGAACGTCGTTCGATGTTTTATCGTTTTTCAAATTGATGTTGTCCAATCCAAGGGTGAACGAAACGGATATAAATTCGGGGTAGTTAATTGCCAACCCTTGCAGTAACTTTTCCATTATATCACGATTCAATCCAAATATTTCAGTTGGGCTGATACCATCACTTTCAATATCATGATTTAGAAGGCGTGTAAGCGAGAACTGATAGTATTCACCGCAATTTTCTGCAAATTTGTAAAGCGAATATAGAACAACCTTTGGATCAGGGTCATCCCATGAAACACGCATTATGCTGTTCAACTTTCTTTTGCCATTTTTGACTTCATAATCACACTTACCCAACCCTATTTCTTCCGATAACGGTTTAATGGAGATAAAAGTATTCTTGAACGCACTTGCTATGTGATCCTTCGTGTTCTCTGTTAAGTTTGAGTCTAACATACCAATTAGGAGATTCGTATCCACATAAGAATTGAATTCTATGTGCTTGATCCACCAGTTAAACTCTGCTGTGTATGCAAGATTCGACAGCATCAATCCCCAAGCGGATACATCGTCAACTCCCATAGCCATAACCAATCTGCCAAACGACGTGATTTGATTCTTCTCGGTTATGCCCGCATCTTTAAGAAAGTTTTTGAAAACGTCAATCTTCTTGCTTCCGAGACTATGAGTTTCCCAAAAAGTATCGCCTTTTTCAAAAAACTCCTTTACCCACTCGTATTCAATTCCGAAGTTCGTGTATCTGTCAATACTGCCCATTTTTCTCTCTCCTTTTGGTAATTTAAGTGATGCCGAAACCAAGCACCCATTGTCTATATCATAACATTTCTTACATTTTACACATTGATTATCTATGCGAACAACGTTATTGTCAAATGAAATATATCCGTTGGGGCAGTTTGCTTCGCAAACACGACAGCCGATACAATAACACGCCTTTCGCAAAACCGTTTTTAGATATGAGCCGAAATATATATCGTTCCGTGAATTCGATGATACATCGACCGTGAAAATAAGCGCATCCGTTTGTTCCTCTATATGAATGACATATATTTTGTTCTCATATACAACTTCCGCTCGATTATCCTCAATGGACACAATGCGTCCAAGTGTTTTTAACCACTCGCACCATTGGGCGTTTTTGTTTTTGATTGTTACCGTCAATATGCCATCTTTCAGTTCATCGAAATACACAGGTTTTGCAATATTTAACTCTCTGCCACTCCTTCTTGCTTTCCAACCGCCTATGTTCATGAATTCTTCTATTGCTTTCTGCGAACTCAAGTCTTTTGAGGTTGTTTCAAGTATAATATCGTTGAATGTTTTCGTGGTATTTTCGCCGTTTACAGATGTACCGTAGCATTCCATTTTTATGTAGGAATTCTTTTGCCCCGCCAACGGGCAAATTAAACATCCTGCTCTGCTGTTCCCCTTTTTATAAGCATCATTAAGCGGAAGTCCTTGCTGATATATATACAGAAATAGTTCAGCCGTATTCCAATCAAGTATAGGATGGCAACTATATTGTCCCTTTACTTTTTCGCCAAGACTAACTTCCTCATATTCGCTTCGAGATTCGCTTTCGTCGCCTCGTACTCCTGTAAAAGCCATTCCCTTAAATTGACTGTTTTTGAGATATTGTCGCAAAAACAAAATCTGCGGAGTCGATTTATGTACACTACAACACCATCTTAATCGTTGAGCCGGGGGCCCGAAAACTCTCCAGGAATCTTTGGGGTCTAAATGAGATTTAGATATATAAAATCTTATTCCTTTTTTTTCGCAGTCAGCTTCTACCTGTTTGACAAGTTGATATGTATCCGAAAATTCCATGCCTGTGTCGCCAAACAACACTATAAAATCGCTATGCGGCAAAGACCGTTGTACAATGTCTAACGCCACAATGCTATCTTTCCCTCCGCTGAAGGCGACATAGAATATATCTACTTTATCCTTATATTTTAGATATTGTCCATACGTCTTTTTAATGGTATGCTGAACCATTTGATCTAACAGCTTCCTGTTCTTATCAACCATCTTCGCAACATTAACGAACTGCAATGGAGCATCGTCAGGTTCTGGCTGATCTAAAAATACTATCTCGGGCGCACTACACATTGCACCGCCCTTTGTTTTTGCGACTACTCTCCCCTTGTAAATATAGGTATTTGCTTCTGCCCACATATATGGAAACGAGTCGTCCTTTGCATACTTCCACACTTTGTCAAAACCTAAAATGTCCAACTCTTGATAGTAGACAGGTCTCGGCTCTCTGCTCATTTGCAAAGGGGAACTGTTTAGAAGCAAGCCGCCCGTTTCCGTATCCCACTCGTATGAATACACTATTTAGACCTCCTTCTTGGCTTGCTCAATCAATGCCAACATATTTTTGACTTTCCTCGTTCTAATATAGTCATTTGCAAGGAGATACTCAAATGCTCTTTCTTCATCAAAGAGTTTATGCTCTTTTATAATATCAATTAGTAAGTCATCGAAACCATGAATATCGGAATCTTTCTTGACTATGGCACCGACGGGCTTATCCCCATTAAACGATGCGTGTATTAAGCCATATTTTTTACTTCCAAAATACACATAGCTCTCAAGAACAAATGCGTTCCAATTGACCTCAATTGTCGGAAAATCGGTATAGTTAATTATATCAGCAAAAGGGACATACTTATTTAGGCAATAGCTCGCAATTGCCTCATCAATTTGTTCTGCCTTAAACGTAATTAGATCGCGCCGTATAAATGAACTCTGAGATGTTCTAACCGACGAGGACATAACGGCATCCCAATCAATATAGTTCTTGTCAATGCTATTTCTGAACTCTTCGAGTTCTGCAAAAGAAAACTTTTCCCTCTGTTCGCAGAAGCCTCTATATAGTGATTTTACATCGACAACAAATCCAAGTCTGCTAATTACGTCGCCCCGAAAACTGTATTTATGTTCCAACTTTATCCGTATTATGTTTTTGATACCCAAATCCGTCACGCCCGGATTTGTCTCAGGCACCTCGGGGATCTCTTTGGCGATATACCCATACAGTTCCCCTCCGCTTACTTGTTCAACGACGGATAAACGTCGAGCGAGAAATTCATCTATCATAGATAGCTGTTCTTCATCGAGAATAAACACATCCTTATAGAAATACGATCTTCCGCGGTAGTTGACAACGAAATCTCTATCTCGTATCATCGCATCAATAACTGAATGAGCGGCATTTGGCAATGCATCATACAGTTCATCTATATCCATCGGACGTCCCTTGTTCATGAATATACTAATTAGCTCTTCCCGCAGATTAGCCTGAATTCCTTTGGGCGTCATAAAGTCAAGATAATAGGAATATTCATCGGCAAACACAAAAGCAAAATAGCTTTTCAACATATCTTCGCTGAACAAGCTGTTGAATTTGCTACTAAACTTTTCATACAAGGCAGAATAGTATATTGCCGACGTACTATCAAAACTCTCATCGATATATTTTTTTATCTCATTTCTTAATTCTTTCGGGACAATCGATTCAAGATAGACTTTTCCTTCGCTTATAAAGCCAGCTATCCTTACTTTGCGTAAAAACAGTTCATCAGAGTCCTCGAAAGGCTTATTTAATATCTCCTCATATCGACGAATAAATTTACGCTTTCTTAATGGATTTTCAAAAGCAAAACCATCTGAAAACGAATCCTCTATCACAACCTTGTAATCCTCGGCTTTTGGCTCCACGGCTTTGATTGATTGGCTGTTCAGTCCTAAATCTGCATGATTAGATTTAAGAAATCCTTCATATCTGCTTAAAGCATATAAAAACCACTCGTATTTTTCGTCTTTCTCATAAGGCTTCAACTGTCGCCGAATATCATCCAGTTCGGATGTCGTTACCACAGACAAAATATCCTTATTAAGGAGAGAACTTATTTCCCTTATCATGTCAACACATTTTTGGGCATGATGAGGCGCTCGGTGTTTTTTCCCATCGACCTGATGCCTTTCCATGTATTGAGTTTTGATATATGTATAAAAATCCGCCTCCGAAATAGAAACCGAGTAATGAGTTTTCTCCGCTACCTTTGGAAGAGTATCCGTACCGTCCTTTTCCTCATATTCTATAATCAAACTCGAATAATGAATCTCGCATTTGTCCATAAATGACTTCATAGACTTGACTAATTCCGTCGCGCTTCTATTCCCTTCTGCATAAATATGATTTACAATCTCTAACGGACGGCGCAAGTCTGTTCTGTTATAAGAGAGGAAAGTATAGCTCGGATTTTTTGCGAGTTCGTTAAATATACCTGCGAACTCGTCATACATTGCCTTTACGACATACTTATAACATTCTATCCAGTTGCTGAATCCCTCTCTACTATTATCCTTGTAATTAACCTTCGTCGGACTTGTAAAGCTCATATTTTTAATTGCCTGCCAATTAACCGACTTTACTTTTTGCGATTGTAATGTTCCTTTTACAAGAGCATGGGCTTCTCGTAAAATAGCCTCATATTCCTGCCTATTTTGAAGATACAACTTTGCCATTTCGTCAAAAATCGCGGTCTTATGCATAGATGCGCGGTCAGGATAAAACGAACTGGCTAAATTTGCCATTTGAATACTGATCCCGTTTATGTTTCTAAACGTATCGTCTATTTCTATCCCTTGATTTTGAGCTTTTGCTCGGAGATCACGAGATAACTGTTCGATAACTCCACTTCGTAATGTCTTATCGCCCTCAATTTTCCAAAAAGCCTCAATGAGCAACACGGTTTCATACTTGTCCCACACTATACGCCTTGGCGTAACTCTTTCGGTTACTCTTGATTGAGGTTGTTCGGCTTCGTTGTTACTTGCAAAATCGGGTACAGTTCGACGTGCGTAATCTTCGTCGCTAATCTCTATATAAGATGGATGCCCTGCTTGCATTGTTTTTTGGTCAGGTTGTCCGTCAAATTGAACGATGATCGTTTCCTTCTCTTTTTTGACTATTCGTCCAAAACCGAAAGATTTATGATAGACATAACTTTTTTCGTCGTCTTCTAATAATATTTCTTGTTCGTGAGCAAGAAAATACGCATTTACAGCATCAACATATTGATAGTATTTTGACAAGTCAAAAGCATAAGCCGATGATAAATCAATCGCCTCGACCTCAATTTTGGCGAATTTCATTATGCCATTTTTGTCGGCATAAAACCTTAATCTTTCATTCGCCTTTTTTGCACCAATAATTGCGCTTCTTATATCCAAAAAGATGTTGGCGTCGCTATCTTTTGCATATTCAAATATGCGATAGAAAAGATGTGCGACATCTTTATTCTGAAAGAAGTCAATGCATCGAGCCTGTTCGTCTATATATTTTTCTTCCACAGCATCGGATTCTTTTTCTTCCTCGACATGAGCTGTTTGGAGCTTACCGTCCTGTTCATCCGATGCCATTGACAAAAACAGGAGATAATATTTGCAATAAAGCGTAAATGCTTTATGTGTCTTCTTTTGCTTTTTCTTGAAATTCTTGTTAGTAAGTAATCTGTCCCGTAATACAGCAAATTCCTTTGCATCCACAGACCAAACGTCTCTTCCAAGATAAAGTGAAAAGGCGTCCTCCATTAAGTCCGCAAATTGTTTGGGCGTTACTTTCTTCAACTTGTCGGAAGCAACCCAATCTATAAATTGCTGTTTTCTTGTTCCCATGTTATTTGTTCGCTTTATAGTTTTTTCGTATACATACGCAAGTGTTTGAAGGCACTTCTTTACATTCTTCTCGTTACGTCATCCTGCATTAAGAACGACATAACTATTCCTTACGTTGTTATATAATCATTAAAAATTGTGAAGTCCCCATTGACCATGCGCTTGGCAAGACTATCGGATTGCTCCTTATCCAAACCGTTTAATAACTTAATGCTATCGTAAGCACCCTTCATAATTAAATTGGAAATCTCACCTTGAAGTTCGTTATATAAATCATCGAGAGATAAATTCCACAATACATCAATTTTTGAATTCAAAGCTTTTACAGCTGTTTCTATAACAGCTACGATAGGATTATCTATGCGTACATATATAATAAAATTTTCAATTTCATAGCGAGGAACAGAATAAAATTTGTCACTATAATTGAGTGCTTTATTATAATTTTCTACATCCTTACTCAAATCGTGTGATTTAGCTACTCTTTCGAATATTTCAAAACACTTTTCTATAAATGTCATCATCTATTCCTCACTTTCCGCAAGTTCGATATATTCCTTCAACTTCCTTTGAAGCAGGTTTTTATCGATGAGTTTGAGTTTGTATTCCGAAACCATCGTCGGCGAAAGTGAACGGCTCAAGGCGTACTCAACGACCTCATCGTCCTTCTTCGCACAAAGAATGACGCCGACGCTCGGATTTTCATTCGGCTTTTTCACATCGCGGTCAAGAGCCTCAAGATATAGATTCATTTTGCCGACATACTCTGGCTTAAATTCGTCGATCTTCAGTTCAAATGCTACAAGACAGGAAAGCCCCCGGTGATAAAAAAGAAGATCAATATAATAGTCGTGTCCGCCAACTTGCAAGCGATATTCCTCGCCGACAAACGAAAAATCCTTGCCGATCTCCAAAATGAAATTTTTCAAGTTTTGCACGATTGATTTTTGCAAATCTTTTTCGTTGGCAACTTCGGGAACATCAAGAAATTCAAGAGTGTAGGTATCAAGAAACACATTTGACGTGCTTCGCTTTGCCTCGGTGATGGCGGGAGTCGTCGGCTTTTGAGAAAGCATATAGCGCTCGTAATATGCGCTGTCTATTTGGCGTTCGAGTTCACGAGTGCTGTATTTTTCTTTTGCGCATAGCGCCATATAAAAGTAGCGTTCTTCGTCTGACTTACAAGCAGACATAATTTGAAGATGATTTGTCCAACTCAATTGTGTCAGCAGTGCTGACACTTTTTCATCCTCGCCGTAGAGTTCGTAAAACTGACGCATGCGATAAAGCCCACGACGGGTAAACCCTTTGAGCTCGGGATAATTTTTCGCAAAGAAGTCGGCAAGTCCTTCCACATAGGCATCGCCGTAAGCTGCGTCACGAGAATTTTCGGAAACATATTTGCCGATCTGTAAATACATTCCAATGAGTTCCTCGTTCACCTTATAGAATGCGCGCTCTCGCGCAGACTGTATAATTTTTACAATTTCCGAATAGTTATTGTCGGGTAGCATAGTTATCTCCTTACTCCTCGGTTTCAACGATTTCCATAATGTCGGAAATATCACACTTCAAAACCTTGCATATCTTCAAAAGAATCTCAAGATTGACAGGCTCATTTTTGCCGAGTTTTGCAAGTGCCGTTGTCGTCATACCCGTGGCAAGCCGCAGATCCTTTTTCTTCATATCTTTGTCAATCAGTAATTTCCATAGTTTCTTATAACTGACCGCCATAGAACGCCTCTCAACTATCATTGGAAATATTATAGCATAGTTTCAATAGAAATGCAATCAAAAATCTATAATTTGGACTTTGATTCGGCAAAACAAAAGAGCAGAGAAATTCTCTCTACTCTTTACTCCGAACTTGCTGTTTTTGTATCTTATTTATTGAATTAATCCCCAAGGATATTTACCTTGTTCTAAACTTATTTCTTTTACAAAACGCAAAAATATCGGGCAACACATCGAGCAAACTTTCGGCAAAACTTTTTTCAAAACATTCCGCAATACATTAAAATATCAAAAACGTCATAGCATTTGGGTAAATAATACATTTGGCAAAAAACATTTGTGAAAACACACCAATTTGATAAAGTACCGAGCAAAACGCCGAAACTATATTCGGTAAAACTTAAAAACATTCGGCGAAACGTCAAGGTATTTGAAAAACCAAAGTACTCATTTTACATTGCATCGCAGCATCAGACAAAACGCAAAAATTTATTGATAACCTTGCGCGGCAAAATGCGCCGCCGCTTGCTCGTTTGCCAACAGCGAAATTTAACCAAAAAAGTCTCCCGATGATACGTCGATCATCGGGAGACGATTTGTGTACAATGACGCGAAACAACGTTACTTCAACTCATCCAGACGCGCCTGCAACTGCGCTTGCAGTTCGGTATATTTGGCAAGTTTTGCCTTTTCGGCGTCTACAAGGTTTTGCGGAGCCTTGGACAAAAATCCCGCGTTGGACAATTTGCCGTTGGCGCGCGCAATTTCGTTGTTTACGTTGTCCAATTCCTTGGTAAGGCGTTCGATTTCCTTGTCCTTGTCCACCAAGTCGCCCAAAGGCACTTGGCAAGTTGCCGCGGAACACACAGCCTGAACGGTCTTGTCGCCTGCGGGCGCTTCGCCGAATACCGCTTGTTCCAATCCGCACAGTTTGCACAAGTACAGATCACATTCTCTTATGCGGCGGTCGGTTGCGTTTACGTACAATCTTATTCGTTTGGACGGCGCAACGCCGTATTCCGAACGAATATTGCGCACTTTGGCGATCAACTCTTTAAGTTCTTCCACAAGATTGCAATCGTCGGCGAAATTCAACGCGTCGTTTACGGTGGGATAGCGTTGGATCATTATGCTTTCGCCGTGCCCGGGAAGATTTTGGTAAATTTGTTCGGTAATGCAGGGCGTAAACGGATGCAACAATTTGAGCATGGCGTCCAACACGTACACCAATACCGAAAGGGTATCGCAGCGCGCTTGCTCGTCCGTGCCGTACAAAACGGGCTTGACCAATTCGATATACCAATCGCAAAACTCGCTCCACACAAAGTCGAACAGACACTGCGCCGCCATGCCGAGTTCGAATTTGTCCAGCAATTCGGTAATGCTGCGCACCGTGGCGTTAAGGCGGGTGAGTATCCACTTGTCCGCAAGGCTTAGTTTACACTCGCCTATCGGTTTGAGCGGCTTGTCCTGACAGTTCATCAGCACAAAGCGGCTGGCGTTCCATATTTTATTCATAAAGTTGCGCGTACCTTCGACCTTGTCGGGGGCAAAACGGATATCCGAACCGTTTGCAACGCCGTTTATCAGGGCAAAACGCAGCGTATCGGTGCCGTATTTGTCGATAAACTCCACGGGGTCTACGCCGTTGCCCAGCGATTTGCTCATTTTGCGCCCTTGTTCGTCGCGCACTATTCCGTGCATAAGCACGTGCTTAAAGGGCACTTGCCCCGTTGCGTACAGCGAACTGAATATCATACGCGCTACCCAAAAGAATATTATGTCGTAACCGCAAGACAGCACGCTTGTGGGGAAAAACGCCTTGAAATCGTCGCTTCCGTTGAAAAATCCCAACGTTGAGAAGGGCCACAACGCGCTGCTGAACCAGGTATCCAGCACGTCCTCGTCCTGATGAATGTGCTTGCTGCCGCACTTCGGGCATACGTCGGGGTCGGTTTCGGCGCAAATTTCCGCGCCGCAGTCGTCGCAATACCACACGGGAATACGATGCCCCCACCACAGTTGCCGCGAAATGCACCAATCGCGGATATTTTCCATCCAATTGAGATAGGTCTTTTCAAAGCGCTCGGGGTGGAAAACCACTTCGCCCCTTTTTACCGCGTCGATTGCGGGTTGCGCCAAAGGCTGCATTTTTACGAACCATTGCTTGGAAACGATGGGTTCCACCGTTGTGTGGCAACGATAACAACTGCCCACGTTGTGTTTGTGCGGCTCTACTTTTTGCAAAATGCCCATTTCTTTAAGGCGTTCGACAATACGTTTGCGCGCTTCGTAACGGTCCAAGCCCGCAAATTCGCCCGCATTTTCGTTCATCGTGCCGTCGTCGTTCATTACGCGTATCACGGGCAGATTGTGGCGGCGCCCCACTTCGAAGTCGTTGGGATCATGCGCGGGAGTAATTTTTACAACGCCCGTGCCGAATTGCATATCGACGTATTCGTCGGCTATTACGGGGATCTCACGGTTGACAAAGGGTACGATGACCGTTTTGCCCACCAAATGGCGGTAACGATCGTCGTTGGGGTTGACCGCAATTGCCGTATCGCCCAACATTGTTTCGGGACGAGTCGTGGCAAAAGTTACCGTCGTACTGCCGTCCGGAGTGGTATAGCCGTAATGCCAAAAATAGCCGTCCTGCTCGGAATACTCCACTTCGGCGTCGCTGAGCGCGGTGTTGCACACGGGACACCAATTTATTATTCTGTCGCCGCGGTAAATAAGCCCCTTGTTGTACAGCGATACAAAGGTGCGGCGCACAGCCTTGCTGCACTTTTCGTCCATAGTAAACGACAGGCGCGACCAATCGCAACTGCTGCCGAGTTTTTGCAGTTGCTCCACTATGCGTCCGCCGTACTTCTCTTTCCACTGCCAAGCGCGGCGCAAAAATTCTTCTCTGCCCAGGTCGTGTTTGTCAATACCTTCCTTTTTGAGTTGTTCGACGATCTTGACCTCGGTTGCAATGCTGGCGTGGTCGGTACCCGGCAGCCACAAGGTGTTGTAGCCCTGCATGCGCTTGAAACGCACAAGCGTATCCTGAATGGCGTTGTCCAGACCGTGCCCGATATGCAGTTGCCCCGTAATGTTGGGCGGCGGCGTTACCATCGAAAAGTACGGTTTGCCTATTTCCGCCTTAGGCGTAAAGTAGCCGTGAGACAGCCAAAATTTGTACAGACCGCTTTCAAATTGCGTTGGATCGTATGTTTTGTCTAACATAATGTTGCGTCCGCTGTTGAAGGGGCGCGCAAAACCCTTTGTTGCTACGCCTGCCCCACGGCGGACTTTACCTCCGTTGTTTATTTACTTTTTTGTTTAATCTTTTTTATTTGTGCGGCGCAATGCGCCGAATAACGCTTGTCGATACAAAACGAGCGTTGCGATATTGCGGTAAAAGCAAAATAAAACGCCCCCTTTCCGGTACGGAAAAAGGGCGAATTGTCGCGGTACCACCTTTGTTTTGCGCCGTGCAAATAATTATCGTTTGCGCGGTTTCTCGACGTCGTTAACGGGACGACCCGAATGTCGCTACTTTCGCTAAAGCGCCGTTTCGCGACATCAACTCGACAAACTACATTGTGCGCATTGCCTTGCGGAATTTGCACCGCCGTCCGCTCTCTGTAAAGGCAAGGGTGCGCACAACCTTTTGTCTTGGCGTTTTTACTGTTTTATATTAGCACACGAAAATTGTTTTAGCAAGCGTTTGAAGGGAAAATCGCCGTTAATGTTTGCGCCGTATGCCCATTAAGCAAGTTTAACGGCAAGATTGCTCGGCACACGGCACGTTTGCAATGTGCGCGGCGCCCAATCCGCGGGCAAAAAGGGCATTTTGCGCGGTACAAACGGCAACAAGCCGCCCTATGTGATATATGACCGCGCAACGGAACGCGTCGCAGCAAATTATACAATTAAATTCTCTCCGCCGACAATGACAAAATTATATATACCGTAATTTGCCGACGTTTTCCAAGCGAAATAAGCCCGTTGCATACTGCAAAGGCCGCCAAAACGCAATAAAACAACGCTCGGCGCGCAATTGTTGCCGATACGCCCGCGGTAACATTTTTTGCGCAAATTCAGTAGTATGCAATATACCGAACGGGAGGATTGACATTGAAAAAATTTATTACGGTATTACTATGTTTAACGGTAGTTGCCGCACTGTCGCTTAGTTTTGCGGCGTGCAACAAGGACGACGAAACCATACAATTAAACGAAGTTACGCACAGTTTGTTTTACGCGCCGCAATACGCCGCAATGGGCTTGGGCTACTTCGAGGAAGAAGGACTTAAAATAGAAGTTACCAACGGCAGCGGCGCCGACAACGTAATGACGGCGTTGCTTACGGGCGAAGCGGACATCGGTTTGATGGGGTGCGAAGCGAATATCTACGTATACTTGCAGGGTAAAAAGGATTACCCCAAAGTTATAGGACAACTTACCAAGCGCGACGGCAGTTTTCTGGTTGCGCGCGCCGAAATGCCCGACTTCGACTACGGCAATATAGACGGCAGTACGGTGCTTATGGGCAGAAAAGGCGGCATGCCCGCAATGATTTTGCAATACGTGCTTAACAACAAGGGCTACACCGACGGCAAAAATATTACTATGGACTATTCGATAGAATTCGGCGCGCTGGGCCCCGCTTTTACGGGCGGAACGGGAGATTTTGTGCCCTTGTTTGAACCGGCGGCAAGCCAAATAGTACAGGAAGGGCGCGGATATATCGTATCGGCTATCGGTATGGACAGCGGCGAGATCCCCTACACCTGCTACTCGGCAACAGCCGAATTTTTGTCAAAACACGGAGATAAAGCGGAAAAATTTTTGCGCGCGGTGTGGAAAGGAACGGAATACGTTATGTCGCACACGCCCGAAGAAGTTGCCAAGGTGGTTGCGCCCTATTTTGACGGGACGACGATGGATCTGTTGGTTGCGGCGATAGACAACTATCAAAAAACCGACGTGTGGATGACCACGCCCGTTACCGACAAAAGCGCGTTTGAGCGTATTCAGGATATTATGCAAAATGCGGGCGAACTGTCCAAACGGGTAGGTTACAACGACATCGTGGACAACACCGCCGCCGAAAAAATCAAATAATTACCGAGTGGCGAGCGCAAAATATTGCTGCAAAGTTTGTTGACGCGAAAAACGTTTATTTGCACAAACAAACGGCGCCGCTGCCGTAATTTATACGGAGCAAAAATATGACTGTACTCGAATTGAAAAACATAAGCAAAGTTTTTTACTCTAAAACACAACAGACGGTTGCGGTATCGAATATGTCGTTTGACGTAAACGAAGGCGAATTTGTGGCGATAATAGGACCTTCGGGGTGCGGCAAAACCACCATTTTGTCGCTTATTGCGGGACTAATTGCCCCAACCGAAGGCGAAATAGTTACGCAACACGCCAATGCAATAGGCTATATGCTGCAACGCGATCAACTGTTTGAGTGGCGCACGATAGAAAAAAACGTCTGCTTGGGGTTGGAAATAAAACACAAACTTAACGCCCAAACAAAAGAATACGCCGACGAACTGCTGAAAAAATACGGGCTGTGGGAGTTCAGAAAACGCTACCCGCAGGAACTGTCGGGCGGTATGCGGCAACGCGCGGCGCTTATACGCACGCTGGCTACCGAACCCGACCTGCTGCTGTTGGACGAACCGTTTTCGGCGTTGGACTTTCAGACAAGGTTGGAAGTGTGCGACGACGTGTACTCGATAATACGCAAAGAAAGCAAAACCGCGCTGTTGGTTACGCACGACATTTCGGAAGCGCTGTCGCTTGCGGACAGAGTGATCGTGCTTACGGCGCGCCCGGCAACCGTCCTTACGGTACACAGCCCCGGACTCAACGGCATAGAAACGCCGCTCAAACGGCGCGAAAGCCCCGACTTTTCGGCGCAGTTCGAATTGCTGCACCGCTACCTGCACGGAGAGAAAAATGAAAAGTAACTTTACGCCCGAACACCTGAAATACTTGCGAAAACAAAAAAGACGTACGGTATTTGTGCATATATCTCAGATAGGCGTGCTTGTTGCGCTGTTGTGCCTGTGGGAACTTGCGGCGCAACTGCAATGGATAGACAGTTTTATTACAAGCAGCCCGTCGCGTATATGGAATACTCTTGCGGAATTGGTACAAAACGGCACGCTGTGGCACCACGTGTGGGTATCCACTTGGGAGACCGTTGTGGGATTTGCAATAGGCACGACGTTGGGTTACTGCGTTGCGGTAATACTGTGGTGGAACGACTTTTTGCGGCGCGTGTTCGAGCCGTATGTGGTTGTGCTTAACAGCCTGCCGAAGATCGCTCTCGGACCGATAATCATAATATGGGCGGGCACGGGCAAAGCGTCGATAATTACCATGGCGGTACTGATTTCCGTTGTGATAACTACCATTACCATTCTTAACGGCTTTACCGAAACAAGCAACGAAAAGCAACTTTTGCTGCGCTCGATGGGCGCAAACAAATTTCAGATATTTACCAAACTTGTTGCGCCGTCCAATGTGCCGACGCTGATGGCTACGCTCAAAATAAACGTGGGTATGGCGTGGATCGGTTCGATAATGGGCGAATATCTCGTATCCAAGGAAGGCTTGGGATACTTGCTGATATACGGCTCGCAAGTGTTCAGGCTGGATTTGGTAATGACATGCACTATTGTGCTGTGCCTGCTTGCCGGCGTTATGTACGCGCTGGTGGCGTTTTTGGAAAAAATTGCGGTAAAAAAATTCGATATATAAAATTACAGGGGAAAATTACGTTATTTTCCCCTTTTTCGGTTTGTTTTGCATACTATGTGTTCCATAGTATTTTATATTTTAATAAAAACGAGAGTAATCGAATGAAATATGACATATCAAGTAACGCCAAGTTCCACGCAATTTTGTTCGAAATGTAATAAAACGCCGCGGCGGTAAATACACCACAATATGAAAATAAAAGATATCGCCGCGGACATTGCCGTTACGGTCGGGTGTTTTGTAGGCGTGGGATTTTTGAGCGGAAAGGAAACACAGACTTTTGTGGGCAATATTGTCAACGCGATTATTTTTGCCGCGACATTTTTTGCCGCCAATTACGCCGTAAGAAACTATTGCGGTCTGAACCGATGCGGAGACGCCGCACTGCTGTCGCGCAGTTTGTGGGGCAAGCGCGCGGCAATATTCGACGCAGCGCTGTGCGTAAGTTGTTTCGTGTGCATTGTTACGGTGCTTGCGGGCGTTCAGCAATGTCTTGACCGCTTTGTAACGCCGGGCAGACTGCCGCTGTACGCGATAGTCGCCGCCGCCATAGGCGTATTTATACTGACGAACGGAATGTCCGCATTGACAAAAGCGAATACCGTTTGCATTGTTGCCGCAACGGTTTTGGTAATTGCAATTTATTTTACGCGCAACCAAAGCGCAGAAGTTGCACCGCCGCAACCGACGCCGTCCCCGTTAAAAAGCGTAATTTACGCGCTGTTTTCGGTTACCACGTCTGTCGGCGTACTTACTCAACTGTCGGCGAAGCGTTCGGCGCAGTACAACCTGACTTGTTCCGCAGGTGCGGCGGCAACGCTGCTGCTTATTACGCTTGCAATATTGCCGCTGTGCAAACGCGCGGGCGATTTGCCCGCCTTGGACGGCATAGACAATATATATTTGAAAGTTTACGCAATGATAACGCTGTTGTTGTGCGGAGTTACGGGCACTGTGGCAAACGCCTATCCGTTGGTAAAGCAACTGTACCCCGTAATACCCGACAAAACGCTGTGCGCGCTGTGCATATATTTGGCGGCGGTTGCGTTTAGTATGTTCGGGTTCGACTTTGCCGTAAAAGCGGGCTATACCTGCGTGGGAGTGTTGGGCGCGGTTACCGTTGCCGCCATCGTCTGCAAAAATTTGCAATCGCGCCTACGAAACAATACAAAAGGGCGCACAAAATTGATGTGCGCCCGTAACCATAAATCAGCCCGAAAAGCCAAATAATGTTAAAGTCGTTCTGTTGAAATTTAATAGTCTTGCAATCGCGTTGCAACTTAATCGTTTGCCGTTGCGGTAAGATACTGTTTGTACAGTTGATTTTCGCCGTCGGAAAAGAAAGAACTCTCTTCGCTGTCGGTAAAGCCCTTGTACGCCATTGCCAACAAGCAGTACGCCAACGAACGTATTGCTAACACGTCTATCCGCTGCGGCAATTGCACGGTGTGAGACAGCGCTTCGTAGCACTTGGCAAGACGTTTGGCGTCCACTTTGCGCACGGTGGCACACACGGTAAGCGCCGACGCGAATATCGGGTCGTTGTGCGCTTCGGACAAGTCCAACACGTAGTAGCCGAACGCCAGCCCCACCAACAACTTGCCGCGATAGCCCAAATGTATTAAAACGGACAGCAATTGTCTGTTGAGCGTGGGGACGGGCACGGGCGCGCAAAGTTGTCTTTTGGCAAAGTTTTCAAATGCGTCAACGTCGTTTACGTCCGTTTGACTGAGCAACGTTTCCAACAAGGCGGCTTCGCTTACAAAATGCTCGGTGTTACCTGTTACTATGCAACCGCGGCACACGTCGGCAATGCATTGCAAATAATTCAATTGTTCCAAAGAGGACAAACTGCCCTTCTTTTCTGCCGATTCCAGCAACATATATTCCGACAACGCGGCAAACGCCACGGGCACGTCGAAAAAGCGAGCCAATGCGTTGGCGCCGCACGGCAATTCCAACTTTACCGCCATGCGGTTATTGATGAACATCAGCAACATTCGCGAAAAAACGTTCCAGGGCACGGCGCGCAACAACAGCAATGCCGCCTGACGCGCCTTGTCGTAAAGTTGAGCGTTGAAGTAGACCAAACCGCACAGCCGCAACGCGTCGCAACCGGCGTCCTTGTAATGCCCGAACAAAATGTCGCACAACGTCATAGATTCTTGGCAATAACCGAAGTTGTTACAGCAAATTTGCAAATAATCGGACATATCGCAATCCGCAACGTCTTCGCCGAAGCGCGCAATACGCTGTAACTGCAACTTTAACTGCGGCAGATATTGCCCGTCCGCGTGCGACAAAACAAGTATGCTTGCGCCTATACCGCGGAATGTGGCGTCGTCGTGATCGCACAATTTAAGCGCAAGCGGCAAGCCTTGCTGCCAATTTTGTTCGGTTACGCACACAAACAATTGCATTTCCAGCGTGGGCAGGTAATCGGTATCTATCGACATATATTCGCGCTGTAAACGCTTGCCTTCGCCGTAATTACCGCGCATATACGCCTTGTCCATACGCATACGCAGATTGTTGAAATATTGCGGAGAATTTATGTCGAAAAATACGCTTTCGTGCGCGTCTCCGTCGTCGTCGCCGTCGAAAACCGCATCGGACAAAAAGTCCTCGGCGTCGAAGTCGTAATCGCCGCCGTCGGCGGAATAGTAGCCCAGCAATTTTTCGTCCGCATTTGCCCTGCCGGGGGAACGCTGTGCCAAACTGCCCTTTGCAATGTTGCCGAAATAATACCGCACGTCCTCTACCGCGTCGCCCAGCGAACACAAGTCGCTGTAACAGTTGTGAGTAAAGTGGTACCGCGACAGCAAAATGCGGTACAGTTCATTGGCGTAACCGATGTTTTTCAACTTGCACAAACAACCTATTTGGTTGAGCATGCTTTCGTAGCAATCGACGCGCGCAAAAATACACAGAGCGTCAAAATACTCGCCCTTGTCCGCCAAGCCGAGCGCAGTGGTCATATAAGTGTCGTCGTCAAGTAAAATCTTCATCTATCTGCGAAAAGTTTGTCTGCGTCCTGTTGCGTATAAACGTATTTGCGCCCGCAAAAATGGCAGCAAACTTCTATTTGCCCCATTTCGGATATAATTGCGTCCGCTTCGCTTTTGCCAAGACTTTTTACCAGCGCGTTTATTTTGCGCTTGTTGCAATTGCATTTGTACACCACTTGTCGGTCTTGCAAAAACACGGGATCGAACTCGCCGAAAAAGCGCAAGATAACCTGACGCGCGGTACTGCCGTCAAATTGATAACTCATTTCGTCCATAGCGTACATTACCGTTTCCAACCGCGAAAGCACTTCTTCGGGACAGCCCGGCATAACCTGCACAAACACTCCGCCCGCCGAACGGCAATATTTGCGATCCAGCCCCACGCCCAAAGTAACTCCGCAAGGCTGTTGCTCGCTTGTGGCGTAATAATAGGCAAAGTCGGACGCGATTTCGCCGCTGATCAATTGGGACGTGCCCACATAGGGTTGTTTTAGCCCGACGTCGCGTATTACGGTAATAAAACCGTCCTTGCCAACGGCGCCGCCCACGTCGAGATGCCCGTCCGCCTTAACGACGGTTTCCGCAACGTGGTTGGCTATATCGCCCTTAACGTGCCCTTCGCCGTCCGCGCAGACCGTTATTTTGCCCAGCGGTCCCTTGCCGTCGATGGTAACGGTAAGATAATCGCTTGCGTTCTTTAATTCGTTGCCCATAAGCGCCGCCATTGTAAGCGCGCGCCCCAACGCCGCCGCCGCTATCGGCGACAGATCGTGTATTTTGATCGCTTTGTTTACTATATCTTTGCTTTCGATTGCGCTTACCGTAACGTAATCGGCAATTAGCGCCTTAGTCAATACCGACATAAACAATATTTCCTCTTTAATTTTTTGTTGCGTAAAAACATGCGCGCAAACTGTCGTTTTGCAACGGCTTGCCGTAATCGGCGGTTACTTCGCGCAGTTGAAACCCCGCAATGCGTAACGCGCGCTTTATTTGCGCCGTTGTGTGAACGTATTGCACGTGCGATTCGTCCCGACGTTCGTATTTGCCGTCGTCCGCGCGCACAAACAGCGTAAGATCCATTTTGACGCAATTTTGTCCGCCGCCGTTGCACCACAGCAACGTTTCGGCGTCGCCGTCGTAATAAAACACATTGCCGCTTAATATTTTTTGCAATTTGTATTTGGTAGATACGTCAAAAACAAACGGCGCGCCGCCGACAAGATTGCTTGCGACCTGCTTGAAAAAGGGCGCGAGTTCGTCGGGTTTGAGATAATTTACGCCGTCGTTTACGCATATTGCCATATCCGCGCAGTGCGCAAGGCGCAATTTGCGCATATCCTGCAACACAAACAAGGCGTTGCGGCATTTTGCGCGCGCCTGCTCCAACATTTCCGCGCTGTTGTCTATGCCGATAACTTTTAGCCCCTTGTTCAGCAACAAGGCGGTCATTTTGCCCGTGCCGCATGCGATGTCCGCCACTTCGCGCACGCCGTGCCGCTGTGCCAGACAATACAAATATTGCGACCAACCGATGTAGTCGCAATCATTGTGTGTAAATTTGTCGTAGTAATGTGCCAATACAGAATAACTCGGTTGCATACCGTAATGTCCGTTGTAAAATTGTATTTTTGCCGCGGCAGAAGCCGAACGCAAGCGCGGCTATTTGTTTGCCGTATCGCTTGCGTCGGGGTCGGCGATTTCCGACTCGCCTTCGGGTTGTTGAGCGGTTTTGTCGACGAATTCGGTATCGACATAGGAAGCGCCGTCGCCGTCCGACTGCGTAGCGGATCCGTCGCGAGAGTTGTCGCCGCTTACAGCCGATTCGTCAGCTTGTGCCGAAGCGCCCTTGTTTTTACGTTTTTTGTCCGACTTGCTTTGCAAAGCGGTTGCCGAACTTGCGTCCGCCGCCGCTTTAGCCGCCTGTTGTTGACGTTGTTCCGCGGCTAATTGACGTTTCTTTTTTGTTTCGACGGGGTGGAACAAGGCAAACGTTTTCATCATATGAGTTTGCCATACCAACGGGAAATATATTCCGCCGAACATTATTATCAACATCATATACAATGTGCGCAACATTCCGTTGTTGAAGACGAAAAACAACGCGACGGGCAATATAGCAACCAGAAAATGCAAAATGTTGGGCAATACGTTAAGCCACAACAAACGCCAACTGTCGTCCAGATTTTCGTACAGCGATTGCTTGTAAGTTACCGAAACCGAACACAAAATTAGTAGGTAAATTACCCAAAACATTGCAAGTATTGCAAGTACCACGGTAAGCACTATTGCCAACCACAGCGCTACGGTCGTACTCAGCCACATATAAAACGCGTAAACTCCGAACACCGTAAACGAAATGGACAGCGAGCATACAAAGGCGTAAAAAATGTTGGCTTTGAAACCTTTGCCCAGGCTTTTGAATACGCCGACGGCGGACAGTTTGCCCGTCCAGAACGAGTCGCGAATCACCGCAAATCCGCCCGACAAAATTACCGTTACAAGCACCGCGGAAATTGCCGCAAACAACCCCGTATTGAGACTGTTGCGATTGATCTGCTGAGTAAGGTAGCCGTTCATATCCGACCAAGTACCCGTGGAAAATCCCAAACTGTTAAACAGCGGAAAAGTTTGTTCCAATTCGGTCTGCTTTAACGACCCCAACATCATAACGATAAGTATGGGGGCAATACACAATATCATAAGCAGGCTGAAACCCAACAGGCGCATTACGTTTTCGCGGTAAAGCACCTTAAAAAACTTCCAGGTGGACAGCCTGTTAAGCCGTTTTGTAACGTGCGTACTGCGCTCGTTATTTAATCTGATCTTACTGAAATCCATAAATTTTACCTTTTTAATAGATTTATATATTGTCAAGACGCAATGATACTTGTACAGTATACCAAATTTGCGCGATATTTTCAACATATTGGCCGCTCTTTTGCAAAAAAATTTTGTTGCTACGCAGTATTGCGACGCGCAGCAGACAAACGCTTTGTACGATATGCCCGTATTGTCGCGGCAGGCGGCACGCGCAGCATTGGATGCCGCAATGCAACGCGAGCAAATAAACACGATTTTATTCCAATTTAAGTTGGCTCGTAGTTGGTGCCGCAATGAAACGCGGCAAATTTCAAAAGCGTTTGTAGCCCTATTGGCAATTTTCCGGCGGCACGCCCAAACGCACACGCGGCAGACGGCGCGGCAAAACTCCGCCGTACGCAACGGCGCGTTACTGCGCAAAGTAACGATTGCGCAAGTTGAGCCTTTGGGCGCGATGTTTAATCTTAGGACTGTTTACTAAAGGTTGCGGTAAAATTTGCACGTAAATTTGGGCGCAATGTTGAGTTGTAGGACTGTTTTAGCGTGCAAAACAGCCTCGGGGCAAGTCCCAAAATGCCCGTTGGGACAATATTTGACAAAATTCGGGCATATTATATCCAACAAAGGAGAAATATGAAAACTGTCGCTATCGTGGGCGCAAACGGCTTGGTCGGCAAAAAAATGCTCGATATTTTGAACAACAATCTGCCCGAACTGAACGTAAGATTGTTCGGCAACACGTCGGTGGGCGACAAGGTGGAATTTCGCAACAGATCGGCGGTTGTGGAACCGTGCGACGCGCTGTCGGACGGCGGTATCGATTACGCCGTTTTTGTCGCAACCGAAGAAGTGTCGACGCGCTACATTCCGCCGCTTGCAAGCAGGGGCGTTATATGTATAGATAACAGCGCGCATTTCAGGCTGTGCACTGACGTTCCACTTGTGGTGCCCTGCATAAACGGGCGCAAGATTGACGGGCACAACATTATTGCCAATCCCAACTGCTCCACCATTCAAACGGTTATTGCGCTAAACGCGCTTATGCCGCTGTGTCCCACAAAATTTACGGCGGTTACATACCAATCGGCAAGCGGCGCGGGCAAACAGGGCTTGGACGACCTTAACGAACGCAACGGCTACGGTAAACTGCGCTGTTTTAAGCACCCGCTGTTCGACAACATTCTGCCGGCTATCGGCGCGGCGGAAAACGACGGGTTTACCGTTGAAGAGCGCAAAATGATGCGCGAAAGCAAAAAAATACTTGATTTGCCGCATCTGAAAGTAAATGCGTTTTGCGCGCGAGTACCCGTAAGCGTGGGACATTGCGTATTTGTAAACGTCCGTCTCAAAAAGAAATTTACCGTTGACGAAGTGCGGCAACTGCTGCATGCGGCGCCCAACGTTTTGCTTTTTGACGACGCGCCGAGCGACATATATCCGCTGCCGTCTATGATGCGCAACACTAAATACGTAGGCGTTGGACGCATTACGAAAGACCCCACCGCCAATGCCGTAAATATGTTTACCGTGGCGGACAATCTTTTGCGCGGCGCAAGTTACAACGCGTACGAAATTTTGCAATACATTGTGCAACACAAGGAGAACGCCAATGCGTAAACTTATAACGGCGTTGGCAACGCCATTTGCCGCGGGCAAAATAGACAAGTTGAGTTTTCAGCGGCTTGTTCGCTTGCAACTTGAAAACAACGCCGCAGACGCACTGCTGGTTGCAAGCACAACGGGAGAAGGTCGACTGCTAAGCGACTGCGAAAAAAAATTGCTTGTTCGCCTTGCCCAAGCCACCGCAAACGACGTTCCGATAATATCCGCCGTGGAAAGCGTGGGCGAACAATCGCTGACGGACGCGGTAACAGCCGAACAAACGGGAGCGTCCGCATTACTTGTTGCGCCGCCGTCGTTTGTAAAATGCACGCCGACTGGGTATGTTGCTTGGATACGTCGACTGCGCAAGGCGGTAAGTATTCCGCTGATACTGTACAATGTTCCCGCGCGGTGCGGCTATTCGCTGAGTTTGCGCGCGATAGAACGCCTGCAAGACATAATTGCCGGGGTAAAAGACGCCGGAAAGGACGCGTCGTACACCGCCGAACTATGCAAAATTACCAACGTGCTGTGCGGAAACGACGCGCTGTTGACCCAGCATCTGGATATGGGCGCGTGCGGCACGGTATCGGTTGCGGCAAACGCCTTTCCGCAGTTGACGGCAAAGGTATTAAACGGCGAATACGACGAACGCTACGCCGTGGCGGCGCAATTGGGCGCGTTGGAAATAAACCCGATAGCCATTAAATATATGTTGTACAAAAAGGGCATATTTGGCAGTTACGAAACGCGCGTGCCGCTATCCGCCGCAAACGTACGGACGCGTCGAAAAATAGACTGCGCTTGGCAGGAATACGGCTTGGATACGGCAAAATGATTACGCGCGGCAACGCTTTGGGTTGAGCGGACGATTTAACTGCCGAATGCGGCAAACGGGCGCCACGTTACATTTCAAGGGGCAATCGGCGCACATTCGCAGGCTGAAAACGGACGATTTGGGCGGCAAGGCGGACGGAATGGCGATTGCGCGTACAAAAAAATATAAATTTGCGGTAATTTAGGGGAAAAATATGGTAATTGCGGTATTCGGCGCAAACGGGCGCGTGGGCAAACAAACGGTAAAGGCGGCAACGGAAAGGGGACACTGCGTATACGGCATAGACGCGGACGGCGCGTATTTGTACCAAGCGGACGCACACTCTCAATGTGCCGACAACGCCGCGCCGATCAAGGCAATAAAAACGGACGACGGCTTGGTCGATACGGAAATCGACGCAGTGATAGACTTTTCGACGGCGAGCGCCACCCGACAAGTGTGCGAATTTTGCCTTAAACACCGCTGCGCGCTTGTAAGCGGCGTTACGGGACGAACCGACGAGCAAACGCAACTTGTAGAGCAACTTGCCGCAAGCGTGCCCGTTGTGTGCAAGGCAAATTTTTCGACGGGAATTGCCGCTTTGACGGAAATTTGCCGTCAACTTGCGTTGATGTTGCCCGATTGGGATTGTGAAATAGTGGAAATACATCGCCGCGAAAAAACCGACGCCCCCAGCGGCACGGCAAAACAGTTGGCGGCAACGCTTGCCCAACGAAAAAGTTTTACTCAAACCGCCGTACACTCTTTGCGAGCGGGCAGCAACTTTGGGTGCCACTGCGTTGTTTTGGCTAGTAAAGGCGAAAGTCTTACGTTGACGCACCAAGCGGAAAACGTTGATATTTTTGCATACGGCGCGGTAAAACAGGCGGAAAAAACAGTTGCCGAACGCCTTGCAAAACAAAATTGACCTTCGCGCGAGCAATGCGACCGCACCGCTTGCCACAATGCGCGACGTTGGCAATGCAAATAAAAAAATATTATCAATACAATGAATTAGCGCTGAAAAACGAGTAACGCTGCCAAGGCGGCAATCCGACAAAACTCAATTTTTGTCGTCGGTTCTGCCCAAAAGATAATCGACCGAAACGCCGAAATACTCCGCCAACTGCAACAGGTAATCCGGCGACGGAATGGATTTTGTTCTTAGCCACTCGTAAACGGCATTGGGCGCAAACGACATCGTGTGCGACAACGCCGAATACTTTACGCCCTTTTCTTCGGTTAAAGACGCAAGTCTGCTGAAAAAGTCGGACGGGTGGCGAGCGGGATTGAACTCGGAGCCGTAGGTTTCGTCGAACAAATACATAATGGGAACATTGAGATAATTTGCCAATTTGATCAAAGATTTAACGCCGGGCACGCTTTGGTACACCGTCGCGCGAATTATCACGCTTGTGCTTACACCGACATTTTGTGCAAACCGGACTTTTGTTACGCCCTGATCTTCTATCGCTTCTTTTAATAATTTTTGCAAACGCGCCGACGTGCCGTATTCCGTCATTTCGGGTTTCTTGGACATTTTATTACTCCGCAATTGTTTTAAGTATTTGTCAAAATGTTGTCATTCTGACTAAATGAATGATATAATAAAACACGCGACAGCTTTATCTTAATGTGTTATTATGACAAAATATGCAAAAAACGGAGTAAATTATATGGCGATTGCGGCTTTTTTCGGGCATAAAGACTACAATTATACCGATTACGAACCTGTGCTGAACAAAATAATTGTAAATTTGATAGAAAAACACGACGTAACCGAATTTTACAACGGCTATCGCGGCGCTTTTGACAGAGTGTGCGCGTTGTCGGTATACAAATTGAAACCAAAATATCCGCATATAAAAAATACGTTGGTTTTGTCGTATCTGCCCGACAAAAATTTTGTTATGCCCTACTGTTTTGACGAGTCGGTTTACTTGTTGGAACGCGCGCGCCCCGTTAAATTTGCAATATGGTACACCAACCGCATGGCGGTGGACGCGGCGGATTACATAATTTTGGGAGTGCGCTACGATTTCGGCGGCGCTTGGGCGGCTTGCGATTACGCGCGGAGACGCCGCAAACAGATAATAAATATTTTCGACACAATGAATTAGCGCAACAAAGGGCTGTAAGAAAATACGTTTGGCAAAAATAAATTTGTGCTTAGGCAACGGAAACTGCGCCGAAATGCGGGTAAAAATAAAAATCCGCGTCTTCAAGGCGCGGTTTTTCTCCTAGCCTTCAAGGCTTGGTACTGGCGACCCCGATTTCGGGGTCTTTTTGTTCGCCCAATTGCCTTTGTCCCTCTTACTTACCCGTAAACGGGTCCTTATACTCTTTGATACTCTTCTTGTCTGCTATCTGGTCTTCTAACTCTTGGTTTCTTATGTAGTTTTCTACCGTCTTTTTGTTTAGACCTACGGTCGAAACGTAGTAACCTTCTGACCAGAAGTGTCTGTTGCCATAGTTGTACTTCAAGTTTGCATGCTCGTCAAAGATCATTAAACTACTTTTCCCTTTCAAATATCCCATAAAAGATGATACTGATATCTTCGGCGGTATCTTGACGAGCATGTGTATATGATCTGCCATCGCATGTGCTTCTACGATTTCTACTCCTTTGTATTCGCAAAGTCTCCTTATATATTTACCAATATCCGACCTTAGCTTTGCATATATGGCTTTTCTACGATATTTTGGAGTAAATACGATATGATACTGGCAATTCCATTTGGTATGTGATAAACTACTGGTGTCATCATTTTTTGTTGACATAAAACTCTCCTTGTATGGTATTAGACAATTGGGCAATTGTATTATACCACGGAGAGTTTTATTTTTCTTTAACGCTTCCGCTTTTTCAGGTCTCACCCTTGGAACGGGTGGTTTTAGACGCTTTCAGCGAATAAAAAACGCCGCGTGCCGCCGTGAACACGCTGCGACTGCGGCTCGAAAGGACATTGAACGCACCGGCCGCATTGGAAATGTTTACAAAATTCGGCTATTTGAAATAATGAAATTCGGGTAAAAATGATGACGGCAATTATTGCAATACGCGTAAAGTTGCCTGCATATAAAAAACGCCGCGTGGGGACAAGCAAAAATTGTTTTGGGGACAATCCTGACTGCACCGCTAACGCAACGTTGCGATTGAATATTCAATTGTATAAAATTTTATAACGCCAAAGGACTGCGCTTGCCGCCGCTTACTTTCCGACACACGAGCCCGATATTTGGCAACTGTTAAACGCACGCTAACGTGCGGCAACCGTTACGAAGTTGCTTTTTTGCGCAAAATGTCGCCCGCGGTAAGCGCGTAGGGGCAGTTGACGGTAAGCAACTGCTTTACCTTGTTGCACACTTCCACGCTGTTGCCCTGCATATCGCGCGCATATTGCACGGTAAACGTTTTGCCGCTGTCGTCGTTTGCGGACAGCACTTCGAGAGTGTCGCCCACGGCAAATTTGTTGCGCTGTTCGATCACCGCGCTGCCGTTGCCGCCGCTTTGCACCACGGCGATAAATTTGTATTCTTCCACCGCTTTGCTCGACGGATAAAATTGGCGGCTCTCCTGCTCGTCGAAATAAAAGCCCGTTGTGTATTCGCGGTGCGAAGCCTTGTTGAGTTCGAGTTGAAGTTGCCGAACAAGTTGCGGAGTAAACCGACCCGCGGCAATGGCGTCCAGCGCGCGCCTGTAAGCGGCTACGGCTGTGGCTACGTAAAAAGCCGACTTCATACGCCCTTCGATCTTGAAACTTACAACGCCCGCGTCGATAAGTTGCGGCAAATGCGCAAGCATATTCATATCCTTGGAATTGAATATGTAGGTGCCGCGCTCGTCCTCCAATACGGGCATTTCGTCGTCGCGGCTTACTTCGCGCACGTACCACTGCCAACGGCACGCCTGAACGCACTCTCCGCGATTGCTGTCGCGATCGGCAAGATAGTTGGACATAAGACATCTACCCGAATAACTTATGCACATAGCGCCGTGGACAAACGCTTCCAACTCCACGTCGGGGCAAAACTCGGCAATTTGCGATATTTGACAAAGCGGCACTTCGCGCGCAAGCACCACGCGTTGAGCGCCCTGCCTGCGCCAATAATCTACGGCGTATTTGTTGGTTGTGTTGGCTTGCGTGGATATGTGTATGGGCAAATTACTGTGCGTGCGAACGTAATCGAACACGCCCACATCCGACACCAACACCGCGTCCGCTTGGGCGCGTTGCAAAACGTCGAGATACTCGCCCAAACCGTCGAAATCGCCGTTGAACGCAAATATATTGAGCGTAACGTACACCTTTTTGCCCAAAGAATGGGCATATTGTACCGCCTGCGCTATCTCATCGTCGGTAAAATTGTCGGCAAATGCCCGTAAACCATACTTTTTGCCCGCAAGATACACCGCGTCGGCGCCGAAATGAAACGCCGTAATGAGTTTTTCCATATTTCCGGCGGGGGCAAGCAGTTCAACTTTTCTTGTTATGTTTGTCATAGTATTCTCTATTTGTGAATTTTTCGTTATAGTTGACTGTATTTTAGCCGTTGTGCGAGAATATTTTCCGCTATCGTCGCAAAAAGCCGGGCAAAAATTACCGCCGAAACGGGCAAAATTTTGGCAATGCGCCCGTATGTGCCGCAAATATTTTACCCGCTGCATTTTGCCGCACACGCAATAAATTCAACGATCTACACCGCTTGCGCAAGCAAAATATTTGCCCAAGCATACCGATCTATGCGCAAATATTTGCCGCAATACACCGCTTGGCGCGCGTGGTCTACTGCCAAATTGCGCCCGCGATACAAATGCGCTTGCGGCGCGAGTAAACAATTACGCCGCAGCAACACAATTCGGCGGCACTGTCCCTGCCGCAATTGTATACGTCAATTTGTTCTTTTGACCGAAACGGTTACGCCGTCGCCCACTCGGTGCAATACTGTATCGTAACGCGCGTCCGCCATTATCTCGTCCAAAAACGCGCGCATATTGCGTGCGACGGTAATATGCTTGTGGCGTTTGTCCTGCGGGACGTGTTCGACCAAGCCCTTGTACAAAACGTTGTCGCACACAAGCGTTCCGCCCACGGTAAGCAAGTCGTTAAGGTAATCGAACAATTTGCCGTATTGCGCCTTGGGACCGTCCAAAAATATAAAGTCGTAACTGCCGCTGAGCATAGGCACTATCTGCAACGCGTCGCCGACAAATATATTTACTCTGTCGGCGTAACCGAACTGCTCGAAGTTGCTTTTTGCCAAGGCGGCGTTGCTTTCGCTGATTTCCACGGTATTAAGCCGCGCATCGGCGCATGCGGACAACATTACGATACCGCTGTAACCTATCGCTGTGCCTATTTCCAAAATGCGGCTGGGCTGCGCTTGTTTTACGGTATTGTACAGCAGTTGCTTGGTGTCGTCCAAAACAACGGGTATGTAGCGCTTACGCGCGTATTTTTCCAATTGTTCGAGTTCCATCATACGGGAATTTTACACTTCCACTATTACGGGCAGTATTACGGGGTTGCGTTTGAGTTTGGTGCGGAAATAATGCCGAGCCGAACGTTGGATCGCTGCCTTGATATTGGCGATCCCGTAGCCGCCCGCAGAGGGCAGACGTTCCAATTCGGCGCGCACAAGTTGCTTCATTTCGTCTATCGGGTTGTCGGTAGCGCTGTCTCCCGCAAATACGCAGCCGCGGCTTTCCACATACAAATTGCCCGCGGGTTTACCCGTAAGTTTGTTTACGGGCAGTACGCACACAACTATGCCGTCCTCCGCAAGGGACAAACGGTCGCGCAAAACGGCGTTGCCCACGTCGCCTACGCCCAAACCGTCCACCATTACGCTACCGCTTACCACCTGCCCCGTAACCTTTATGCTGTTGGCATCCAATTCGACGCAATCGCCTATTTCGGGGATAACGATGCCGTGGCGTTTGTGATTGAGTTTTTCCACAAGCATGGCGTGCTGTTTGAGATGACGGTATTCGCCGTGTACGGGAATGAAAAACTTGGGCTTGGCAAGCGTGTAGATGAGTTTGAGTTCTTCCTGACAGGCGTGCCCCGATACGTGTACGGCTTGCAATGCGGAATAAACCACCACCGCGCCCAGGCGGTATAGTTTGTTTATTACGTTGTAAACGTCGCGCTCGTTGCCGGGTATGGGTGTTGCGGATATTACGATCGTATCGTTGGAGCCTATCTGCACGCGGTTAAATTCGCCGCTTGCCATACGCGTAAGCGCCGACATCGGCTCGCCCTGACTGCCCGTGGACAATATCAGCAATTTGCCGTCCTCGATGTTGCCTATTTTGTCGATATCCACAAAGGTATCGTCGTCCAACGCCAACACGCCCACGCGCGCCGCCGTTTCGATATATTTGTTCATACTTCTGCCCGAAATGGCAATTTTGCGGCGATACTTGCGCGCAAGTTCGATGATCATACCCAAACGGTCTACGTTGGAAGCGAATGTGGCTATTATTATGCGCCTGCCTTTTGCGTCCTGAAACACTTTGTTGATGGTCTCTTCCACCACCGATTCGCTCATTGTGTAGCCCGGCTTTTCGACGTTGGTGGATTCGCTCATAAGCAACAACACGCCCTGCTTGCCTATTTCCGCAATGCGGTTGAGATTCATTATGTCGTTGCCTAACGGCGTGTAATCTATTTTGAAATCGCCTGTGTGCAAAACGTTGCCGACGGGTGTGCGCAAACAAATTGCCACCGAACCCGCCACCGAGTGCGAAACGTGAATAAACTCCGCAGTAAAATCGCCCAAGGCGACGACGCTCTTGTCCGAAACGGGAATTAAATTTACCTTGTCGAACACGTTGCGCTCTACAAGTTTGTTTTCTACCAGCGCAAGGGTAAGACGCGTTCCGTAAACATCTATTTTGCCGCCGAGTTTTTCCACAATGTACGGCAATGCGCCGATGTGGTCCTCGTGCCCGTGCGTAAGCAAAATGCCGCGCAATTTGTCGCGATGTTCGGCAATATACGACACGTCGGGAATAACCACGTCAACGCCCGGCATATCCGAACCGGGAAATGACATTCCCGCGTCCAACACCACAATGCTGTTGCCGTATTCGAACACCGTCATATTTTTGCCTATTTCGCCCACGCCGCCCAAAAACATCACTTTGAGTTTGCCGCGCGGCTTTACGTGCGAAACGAACTGTCTGTCGCGCGCAGGTTGGGGCGCTTTGCGAGCGTTTGCGGCAGGGGACGGTTTTGCCGCCGCAGAAGATTGAACGGACGGTTTGTTTGCGCCGCCGCGAGCCGCCGTTTGCCGCTTTTGCGCCGTTGCAGCCGAGTTGCGATTGCCCTTGGACTGCCGCTGAGAGCCGTTTTGCGCGGGCGCAGAGCCGTTTTTACGCGCGGCGTTTTGCTTGTTTGGATTGTTTTTGCCCGACTGTTTGTTCGAGCCGTTATTTGTTTTGCCGACGCCGACCGCATTTGCTCCCGTCCGTGCGGAAACATTGCGTGCGTCGCGCCGTGCGGAACCGCCGCCCAATGTGAGCGATTGGGGATCCGTTTTGTTAAGCGTATTGGTATCCGCTTGTTTGTTTGTTTGTTTCATAGTTACCTCTATCTAAATGCGCCGTAAAAGGCGCAAACGTAAATTTACCGTATTTTGAGACTCGGTACGGTCTGTTTGCCTGCTTGGCGCCGCGTTTGGGTTGCCGCAATTGCCGCAGTCAGTTGTCTTGCGCGCGTAGTCGCACAGGCATATCGCAAGACGGAAACGCACTGCGCCCGACAGCAAAGCGGTACAACTTGTACGTCCGCGCACACGCATATTGCCGACAAAACGCGCAACATGTGCGCAACTCGTTTGCCCACGCGCCATTAAATGCGTCTACACAGCGCCGCAAGCCTGAAAAAGGCGGCAGAAAAAAATACTGTCGCCGTCTTTTGTCCCGAATTAAATAATCGATCTGCCTCTTACCGCTCTTCCCGCTGTTCGCTGCGCTGCGCTTTGAGCGCCTGCTTTTCCAACAGCAAATTGTGTCTGTCGGTGCCTTCCACGTCTACGCGTTTGTGGAAGAACGGACGGTTTTCCGCGCGGAAGTACTCTATAATACACACGCATTTAAGGTAGTAAAACAGAATAAAACTCGGCACGGTGGACACCAATGTGGAGACCCAACCGTTACGTATAAGCGTAAGCGACAGCACATTGAATACCACGATCATAACAAGCACGATCGCCACTTTCCAAAAAACATGCCAAAATCTGTTTATAAGCGCGATGAAACCCTTTTTGAACGCTTTGGCTACGCCGATATTTTCGCAGGCAACGGCGGGCAAGCATAGCGAAAAGGTAGTTACGCGAATTATATAAAACAGCACGCCTATTATCGCTACGGGAATGATAGTCCACCAATTGAACGCTATCAAAAACAGCACGTAAAATCCCACGCAGCCGAACACGATAAGCAGATCCAACGGCAACGTGATTGCCGCTTGCAACAGGCTGAACTTCCAGGTTCTGCCCTGTTTTTTGAAAAAGAACCAAATAAACGGTCGGTTGGCATTGGACGTCATAAATTCGTCCAACTGACAGTCTACAACCACGTCCGCCAACGAAACGAACAGCCTGTACATTACCAAAATAACGGCAAACAGCACGTACGACATAGTTGCGCCGCCCCAAGGCAACCGCAACGACGAAATGGACTGCTGAATATCCGATATAAGTTGACTTAGTTGCTGCGTAAACGCGTTGCTGTCAAAGTCTCCCGCCACAATGGAACTTATCGTTTGCGAAATAAACTCCTGAATGTGGTTTTTGTTGAAAATTTCCACCAACCTGTCTACAAGGTCGCCGAAAAGAGTCATTGCCGACGCAAGAACAAACGCCAACAGCAATGCCTGATACACAAGTGATTTGAGCAAGACTTTCCAATTGTAGGAAGCAAGACTTAGCGACTTAAACATTTTTCGGGTGCCTCCTCAACTCATCTCGCCGAGCGGAATATCGCGGCGTTCTCCGCCCACACTGTCGTAGTATTGCTTAAATGCAAAACACGGCACATACATAAACAGCATAACGTAAGTAAGCGTGTAGAGCAAAATGTGCAAACCGTACGGCTCCAACAGATATGCCAACGCCATTACCGCCGTGTGCGCAAATACATAAGCAAAACTTATTCCCAACAGCATCGGTCTCAACTTGACCATGCTGCGCGCCGAATAGGACATTGCTATATTGAACCGATAATCTTCGCTGTACCCCAAGGGGAAGGTCATAATAAGCAACCCGAACATATACGCCAGCACCACGCGCGCCACAAATTGCAGGGCAAACGCTATGGAAATAAGCGCGGTTACGCTGTTGATAAACCCAAGCATATATATTATGCCTACGATAACCAGCATAAATATCTCGGATACGACAAACCAACAAAAGATGTACAGCAACATATTGGGGAAAATTTTTATTGCGCGCTTTACGGGCAAAAGGTTCATTTTACCTACGCGCATATGCGTGTCGATTTTTTCCACCGTTACGCTCATACAAAACGCCAAAAAGGCAATGGAACACAACATCCAAAACCAATTTTTGCCAAAACGCAATATCGTTATTCCGTCCAGCAGGCTGTTGATGTAGTTTTCCGCGTTCAACCTCCCCGTTACCAACTGTTCAAACAGGTGCGCTTCGGGCAGGGAATTGTAAAAAAACGACGTAAAAAGCGCTGCCGGCAACAACACGCAAAGCAGGTGCGGAATGTTGCGCAGAATATATGAAATTGTGGAGCGTCCTTGCAACTTCATAAATTTTCCTCAATATATTTTAATTAAGTATACACCACTTACGGCTTTTTTTCAACTGTTTGGCTGCAATTACTGTATTTGTTTGGCGCGCGGCATTTCGCTTCGGCAGGATATATCGTGCGAGTTTACGTCAAAATTTACTTGGGCAAAGCGTAAAAATAAAATTCATAGGCAAGGCGAGAGCAATAATATAAATTTGCGCGTAATTTTCGGTTACCGCCATTTTGCATAATTATTGCATCCGACCACACTTAGATATAATTTGAACTACGACTGCCGTTGTATTCGATTTATATGAACTTTTTCTCCGGGCGAAAAACTTAAAAATACAATTTAGGCAAGGCAAGAAGCAATAATATAAATCTCCTTGGGCGTAATTGTTTTGTCCAAACTACCATTATACCGGAAATTTATATGAACTCTTTTTTTCTGTGCGTGTTGCACTTGAAAGTATAATTCACCGTATGGACTTTTTCCTTTGGGAGACGCGCTGAAAGTATAATTTGCCACAGCAAAAAACGGAAGAAAACGTGCGTTTCTTCCGTTAAAATATGCGTAAATAACTTCCGTTCAGCCGCAAAATCGGAAAAAAATGACCGAAACGGAGCGGCGGCGCTCAGTTGTTGTCCGGCAACAGCGCCGTGTTGATCCAATCCGTAAACGCCGTGTAGTACGATTCCAGATGCGTGCGCAAAAACGAGTCGAAAGTAAGCACGGTTTGCGCTTCGCTGCGGCGCAAAGGCCAAAATGCGTCCTGACAAATGGCGTACTTTTGCTTGCAAATCAAATTGCGATACCCCGTTTCGCCCAATTCCGCGTAGGATTTCATTGCGGACTGCAAACGCTCGGTTTCGGCGCGCTGTGCGCTGAGCAACGTCTTGGCGCGCGACGCCTGATATTTTTGTTCCTTTTCTTCAAGGCTGTTGTTGTATTTGTCGATACTGCTCTTCAACTTGGCTTCGGCTTCGACCAACTTGTCGTACGCCTTGTCGGCAAGCGCCGCCTGTTCCTTTTCCAAGGACGCGCACGCGGCTTTGTAGGCACTGTCCGCAGCGCTTTCTTCGCCGTCGATTATTTCCGTCTCCGCAATTTGCCGTTCGGTTTCGGCGTAGTTTTTTTGGTTGAAGCGCGACAGTTCCTTGCTGCGCTCGGTGTTGTTCAACGAAGAGAACAGCAAGCCGTTGTTTACGAGTTTGCGAGTAAGTTTGTCGCAATTTTCGCTGTACGTTTGGCGTAATTCGGCAAAAATCGTGTTGTATTTAAGTTGCAATTGCGCGCGTTTTGTGCTGACGCTCTTCAGTTTGGCGGCGTACGACGAATCGACGGCGCGCTGTTTGGATATTATCGTCGCCGCAGCCTGCCGCGTCGCTTCCTGCCGCAGTTGCGACTCCGACTTGGGCGTATAGGTCAATTTTTTCAAATTGAGACTTTCGGGCATGTCGATGGTAGGCTCGTGATATTCCAAACTGTACTTTTCGTCCACTTGCAGCACGCGCAATTTCAGCCGCTCGTACATATCGTGCAGTTCGGCAAGCCGCTCTTGCGTTATCGTTGCCATAATTACACCCCCTCGCCGTACGAATACGCCACAAGTTGCACGCCGTCGATACGCACGCCGCTCGGAGAGGAAATCTGTACCGCAAAACTTGTTCCCACGCCGCGCACGGGCAACGTTACGCTGCCTCTTTTGCACTTTACGCGGTAACGACGGCTTTCGCCGCGACTGTACAGCCACACGTCCGCTTCGCCGCGCAACGCTACCGACATACGTTGCAAATGCTTGACTGCGGCGCTGCCGAAATCGATGTCGGACGCGCCCCAACAGCAGTTTTCGTCGCCGTCGGAACGTATTAAATACAACTTGCCTTTTTTGGCGGCGTACAGCGTGCTGCCGTCCGAATACATACAATTAAACCCGCCGTCGAACACTTCGACGATCCGCTGTGCGTCGATATCTATTACCAACACCGCTTCCTTGCCGTCGGTAAGTTGACAGCAAAGATAATACAACCCGTTGTGCGCGCAGGCAAATCCGTCGTTTGCGCGCACCCAGCCGTTTAATTGCGGCATTATTGGCGTAACTTTGCCCTGCGAAAGGGCGTACAAACCGCTTTCTGTTGCAAAAACAGCCTTATTTCCAATACACGCGACGGTTTTTGCCGCCACTTTGCCTATTCCGTCGGCTATCGGCGCCACTTTTGACTCGACGCTTTCGCCGTCGGGCGCAAACGAATAGCAAACGTTTCCCAATATGTATACCTTGTCGGAGACGGACACCGCCGCGTCGCAGGGAGTGTACAACGTTACGAATTCCGCGCCGAACATATCGTCCGCTTTGCCGGGAAAAGTGAAGTAAAATTTGTGCCCCGCCACTGCGCACAGACGTTCGCCGCAGACGGCAAGTCTGTCAAAACCGACGTCGCTTGCCTTTTGCATTTCGTCGTCTTCGTCGGGAGCGAACGTGCCCACTTGGCTCGACGACAAAACAAGTCGGTCGTGATACTCCACGCCCGTTGCGTAATCGCAGGTGCAATCGGCGCACAACAGTTCGGAGCCGCCGTACTCGTATATGTACAGACCGTCCTTGGAAAAGTACAAAATTTTGTCGCCGTCCGCATAGGCTACGGCGGACGCATACTTGCCAACGGGCACTTCCTCCAAGCGCACGCTGCCGCCCAATAACCCTTTGCCGTATTTTTTTACGTTACTGCACCACCGAAATTCGGCGTTGCCGCTGTCGAGATCGGGTTGCAAAACCGCCTTGTGTATCTTGGGCGATACGTTGCGCACGGGCTTTGCAAAAAACATTACACCCACCTCCTTGCGGGCATGCGCATGGCAGATACTTTGGTCTGACTGACCTGCAACGCGTTCTTAAAGCGTTCGTCCCACTGCGCGGCATTGTGCCAATCGCCCGTTACGGCATAATATTCGCGCAAAACGCCGTATGCCAATATGCGTTCGGTAATGCGCGGCGACGGCATGGCGATGTCGTCGTTCCAGCCCAACGTGCAAGCAAGGCGCGCGTAACTGAGATTGTAACAGCCGTCCTTTTGCACATACAAACCGTTGTCGCAGTAGCGAAACGGCACGTCGTTGCCTTCGGCGTCCACAAGAGAAATTACTTTGCACATCTTGAACGACGAAGTGTCGGCAAAGCCGTCCGTTACGCGAATTACCGTTTTGCGAAGCGACGTTGCGTAATCGCGGTAAAGTTCTTCCAGCACAAAATTGCAGGCGTTTACCAACGTTTTTATGTCGCGATTCTGCATTGCCTGCGCTTCGGCACCGTCCAAAATGCCGTCGTCAAAATCAAGTTGAAGCATCTCGGCGCATATTTTTACTAACTGACTGACCTTCATTTAACCTCCGCTAAAATGTCTTGCAATTCGGGGCAATACCGTCCCTTTCGATAACAGCGTTGTCGCGCTCCATCTGAGCAAAAATACTGTCGGCGTTTTCCACGCGCGAATACAGCGCGTAAGCTACCGTGCGCGCGTCCAACTCGTCAAACGGCACTGCAAATTGAAACGTATCGGGACTGCGCGAAATGTCGTGTACCTCGTACCTGCTGCGGCGTGTATTGTAATACACACGGTAATCGTCGTTTATCGAACGCAGCCGTCGGGCAATGTCGTATAGATCGTTTGTTATCGCAATAAGGGACATGGTATCGCTCCTTTGCCAAACCGAGCCGTCGGCGCAGGCAAACAAGTTACTTGCGCCGCGACGTCGGCGTTGACTCAATTAAAATCAGGCTTCCTTGATGCCGCTGATGACTGCCTGTCCGATAGGACGGTCGCAGATGAGATCGGCATATTTTACCAAAGTTGCCGTGTAAACGGGCTTGTTGGGCACTTGTTTGATTATGCGTCCGTCGTCGCCTTCCAACCAACGCCAATCGCACAGTTGATGAAGGTGGAAATCGGACGTGTTGAGTATGTACATCGTGCCTTCCGGAACAAACCTGTCGGAAATTACGGGTATGCCGTTGTAGGAAATCGCTTTGTAGCCGCCTTGCAAATTCATTACGTCGATGTTGCTGCGGTTGGTAATGAGATATTCCTGATAAGCGCGCTTTACTCCGCCCGAACATACTATGAAATCCGCCGCGGAACCTGCCACTTCGTCCAGGACGTCGATAGCCGTCTGAATGGTGATGTCGGTAATGTCCTGCGAAGTCTTTTTGTACGGCGTAAGCCACTTGTTGGACGCGCGCGTAAGCCCGTAAAGCGTTTCGCTGTCGCCGAAGATGGCGCCCAAACCGGTAAGTTCGCGGTTGTAACTGCCCTGCACGGTCAAAAAGTCGTCCGCGGACACTTCGGATATTGCCGAGCCGCCGAGAGTTACCTTTTTGCCGGCGCGGTCTACGTCTACAATGCGGCGCGCGCTTACAACGGGGGTTTTGCCCGAATTGCTTATTACGTCCACTACCATACCTTCGATAACGTTGTTTACCTTGTCTACGGTAAGTACATTGCCGCTTGCCGACACCACTTTGGCAAGAACGCCGCTGCCGTCGCCGTAAAGCATACGTCCGAAGTTGAATTTGGACGCCTTTACCAGCCCTTCCATTTCCGCTTCGAGCAAGTTTACAAACGCTCCGCTGTTGTTTTCGCTGGCGCGAATGGCTTTGTCGGAAATTTCGATCGTGCCGTAAAGGTTTTTGAGCGTAAGCACGAATTGCGCGTAGTTGTTGCTCGCCGCTTGGGGCAAATCGCCTTCTTCTGTGCCCGCGCCGATACCGCCGTTGATGCCGAAAGGCGCAAGTTTGCGGATTTCCTTACCCCACACGTCCGAACTTGTCTGTTGAAAACGGGCAAGCAACGGGTTTACGTTGGTGTTGAGTTGCTCGGCAACAACGCCGAGATAGAGTGTTTTAAGCGCATTGTCTGCACTTGTAAGTGTTACCATTGTCTGTTGTTCTCCTTAATCGAAATATTTTTTTGCCAAATCCGACGCTTCTTTGATGGTCCGCGGGCGATTTGGCAACGCCGGGGACACATTTCCTCCGCCCGTCATTACTTTGGGCGACGCCTGTCGATTCGCATCCGACAGCACGCCTTCCTGCGGCTGCGGCGAAACCGCCGTGCCGTATTCGGGGTGCGGGGCATGGTATTGTCCGATGCGTTCGTCAGGGTTTGAGACTGCGCTGCAATTGACTTGCGAACGACTGTCGGCGCCGTCGCAGGGGACTGAGCCAACCGCGTCATCTGCAGTTGACTGCGCATTCTCGGGCTGCGGTGGCGTGATCTCGCTTGTACCGCTGCCGTTTAACTGCTTTTCCAATGCCGCAAGTTGCTGGCACTTTTGCGTAAAACTCTTTTCCAACTGAATGTAACCTTTAAGCAACTCGTCGGCGCTGTTGAATTTGCCGTATTCCATATTATCCGTTCTCCTTTAACATTTGTTTGTGCCGCTCTATGTGTTGCAGCACCTTGTCTCTGTACTTTACGTCCACGTCGGTAATGTCGCCCGAAATTATGTATCGGGTGTGTTCTTCGATGTGCAACGCGTGGTCGTCTACCGGCAAAACTTCGGCGCTGTCGATAAACATATTTTCCTTTTGTGCGCGCGCCGTGTGCAACTGCGTTATGTCCTGAGCGCTGTCCCAATTGCCGAAGCCCATTATTCCCAAAATCTTTGCCTTGGCGGAAGCGGTCAATTTGCCGTCGGAATCGGACAGTATGCCGGCATTTAGCAGGTCGAATATCATCGTGCGGCGCGTGGCGGGCGTTTCGGTAAGTTCGTTTTCCGTCTCGAACACCACGTCGTCCGAACCGATGTCGCTGCCGACAAAATAAAACGCTTCGGTGGAATTTTGCCCGTCGCTGTACCGCAACAGGCGCGATTGCGTTACAAATTGCTTGTACAACCGCAAAATGAACTTGGCTATGCGCTTGATGGCGAGTTTTATGCTCTCGATGGAACTTGCCAGACGCATATCGTCCTGTTCGGCTATCAATTGCAACGCCACGCCGCTGGTTACCGTTATCGGAGTGGAACTGTTGCGGGCAAATTCCGACACGCCCGATACGGTAATAAATTCTTTAAGCAGTTGTTCTTCTTCGCGGGCGAAATCGGCGGGTACGCTGCCGTTATCCATCAACGAAGGCTTTACCGCGCCCTGACGGTAAACCAATATTTTGCCCGGCGACAGCCCTTCTTCTTCCAGACTGTCGGTATCCACCGAACCGTCTTCTACGGTAAGCACTCCCATCGACAGTCGGTTGAGAAATTCGTGCTTGCGGTTTTTTACCGCGTTGTACGCGCGCTGAATGGGTATTACGCGTTCCACAACGCTCGCTCCCCAAAAGCACCCCGCCTGCTCGATAGACACCTGCCGCACAAAGGGGTAGGAGTAGCCGCACATATCGTCTATGCGGTAGGGAAGTTCGCCCGCGTACAGCAAATTGTTGCCCGCGACAATTTCCAACTTGCCGTGCGGACAGGCTTGGGACGGCTTGGTATAGCGTTCTATTACCAACACCTGATCGTCCTTTTGCTCCTGCACCACGGACGGAACAACCGAATTGTAGCCCAATCCGCCCGCGCAACGCGTGCCGTCTATGGCGAATACGCGCACCGTTTCGCCCGCGATTTCCACACCCCAGGTATCTTTTACGTCGCTTGCCGAATACACTTTGGCGTGAATGACGGACGCACATTCTTCGACGGTGGCGGTTACGTTGCTGTCGGGGTAAATTTCAAACGGCGAACAAGCGGTTACCGAAACTTCGGAAGAATCGCCGTCCCAAATTACCTTGTAAAACGACGTTCCGCACACTTCGCTCCACACCGTTGCGCGCGAGATAACTTCGTCCAAACGTATCTTTTCGCGAACGCTGTTAAGTACCTTTGTGGCAAGGCGGGACGAATTGACGTCGTCGTCGCTATTGGAAAAGGGGCGCACGATGGGCTTGGGACGTACCCTGCTCAAACGGGATACGCGCGTGTCCACAATGGGCGCGATGTGGTTGAATACCTGCTTTTCCTGCCAAAAATAATAACGTTCTTCCTGCTCGATGGTGCCGCGCGGCGATATGCCGCAATACTGATTTCCCATCAAAAAGTTCATATCGAGTTGCCAGGACAGTTCGTAGGGGCGGCGCATTACCTGCCTGCGCGCGAAATCTGCCTTTACGTCGTCCACTATGTCCTCGGCAAACTTGTCGCCGTACATTTTGCGCGCGGAATCGGCAAGCGCTTGGTTTGTTGCGCCGCTTTGCGCCCGCTTGTCGGCGTCGGACGGCGTTTCCGCATGGTCTACGGCAGTCTTTTTGTCGGCGGCGGTTACGCTTGCGGCTTTTGCATTTCGTTCATTCGGCATATCCGTTCTCCTTTGCCCTTTCCGCCAATTTGCGTTTTATGGTGTTGGCGGGGCTTTTGGGCGTGGGCTTGGACGGAGCGTCGTCGCGCAATCGCTCCAAACACTTTGCGCACACAAAGCATCTGCCCGATATGCCCTTTACTTCGAAATAGAAGTCGGCGTCGTTTTTGCAATTTTTTACATCGCATTTTGTTTTAGACGTTACTTTGCAAATCATTTATCAATCTCCTTTTTATAATTTTTGTTTATTTTGTATCGCCGCGGCGGTTACGCGTCGGACGAGTCGTCGGTTTGCGGTTGCGAAGCGACAGACGATTCGTAATCGTTGAGCAACTTGATAAGGCGCAACTTTTCCACTTGCAGTTGTTCGTCGGTAAGTTGAGTTACGTCGGCTTGACCGTCGCCCAACTGAATAAACGCCTTTATCGCGCTGACGTCGGGTTGCACGCGCTTGGTTACCACTTTGCTCTTTACAAGTTGCTTTTTGCCGTCCGACACCACGTATTCGTCGGTTTTTTCTCTATAAGAGTAGCCTTTTGCCTTTTTGAGCAAAATTCGCATCAATAATTGTTTGTCGCCGATCACTTTGCACCTCGTCTCAATTTGCGGCACAGCCGCTCTTTGTCCAGCGCGACCGCGCTTTTTGCGGGCGGTTTTTCCGTACGACGCGCAAGGTTGCTTACGTAATAACGCAAGTCGTCCATAGCGTGGTCGGCGCGTTTTATCGGAATGTCGCCTTCGCCCCAAAAATACCCCTTAAATTCGCGTATCATATTTACGCAATTGTCGAAAACGTACAGTTTGGGCGGCGAATCGAGCGGTTTTAACAGCGCTTTTACCTTGTTTATTCCGCTGAACAAGCCCTTGTTTACGCGCGTGTTTACGCTGATACCCTGCTCGGAAAACAGTTCCGCCACGCTGCGCTGACCGTTTAGCGTGCGTTGATTAGCCGCGCTGTCCATCAGCACCGAGTAACAGCCGAATTTGTCCTTGCCCCAACTTAGTTGCTCGCACATACGCTTTATTTTGTCGGCGTGATACGCCACGTCGCGCTGCGCTTCGTAATGCTCGGCAATTACGTACACGTTGCCGTCGTAATCCTGCGCGTACCAATGGCAGGAAAGCGGATTGTTCAGCCCCGGATCGACGGAAATTGCGTCGTACCAATCCGTCGGCACGTCAAAAGGCCTTATTACGTTAGCCTCGCAAAATTCCGGATACACCAACCCGTTGCAGGCGGTAAATCTGCCGTAACGGCGGCTTTCCAGCATATCTGCGGACATACTGTCGGTAAGCGATTGCACTTCCGCCGCGGAAAGGTAGGGGTTGTCCGCCCATTCCATAAACTCGTACCACACTTCCGACGAATTGTTGCGGTTGAGATAAATTTCGTCGTACACCCAACTTAAACCTTTGAGCGGCGTCATCGTGGCAAAAATGTGTCCCCTGCGGTCCAATACGCGCATACGGCACTCTTCGTAAATGTCCTGCGGCGGCTCTTCGTCAAACCAAACGAAATCCAGACTTGCCCCCTGAAATTTGTCCCTGCCCGCTTCGCAACTTTTGAAAGTTATGCGCGACGTGCCGCCGAATACGTTGGCGATAACTATGCTGTCGATAACGCCGTATTCGGGGCTGGAACGCGAACCGCTGTTCATTACGATTTGCTTTATCCAACTTTTGTCAAGATAGTAAAGCACCTTTTGCTGGGCGACGTCGCGCTGCACCTGCTGGGACAACGACACTACCCAACACTCAATATTGGGGCGGTTGGCGCGAAAAGGATGTATGCCGCGGGCAAGCCACACCGTTTCCACTGCGCCGCACTCGGTTTTGCCGCTGCGATTGCCGCCGAACACCCATCTGTTGCGTTTGAGACAACGGTGAAATTCCATTTGTTTTGCGTGTATTTTACCCTTGTTGTATCGCGCAAGCGGACTGTTTTTGCGCCGCTTTTGCTCCTGCTCTATTTGATTTATTCGCTGTAATATCTCTTTCATTTTTGTTAAACCCGATCGCCGCGTTTAGAAAATGGCAACTGCCGACACAAGCGTTTGTTACGAATTTTTGCCAAAAATGACATAATTTCGTAATGACTGCGCGCTGTATGCGCAATTTTTCGCTTGTTCGTACTGCCACAGCCCGTAATGTGCGGTAAGTTTTGCGACAAAACCGCTTGCGCGGCAGGGTGTAAACGCGCGCACAAACGCACGTTTTGTTGCCTGCATACGGCGTTACGTATAAACACAAGTCAATACTCGCCCCATACAGACATAACTCGGCAAATTTTACCGACTGAGCGGCGCTATACTTTCCTTATTGCGCGGAGGACGTAAGTTGAAAAAAATTATCGTTGCGGCTGTTTTGTGCTTGATACTTGTTTGCCCCGATATCGCCGTTGCCGATACGGGCAGTTGGGTGCGCGTCGTAAAGGACGACGTACATCTTTACGCTACGGCGGACGGCAGCAAAATTACGTTTACCCTGCAAAAAACCTACTACGCGCACATAATTTCGCAAACCGAAGATATGTACTGCGTAACGGTAATGCCCAACAGCGCGGATTTTCCGCAAATTACGGGCTATGTGCGCAAATCGCAGGTGGATCTATGCGAAATTGCGCCGCTCGAACCGCACTATCCCACCGTAAAAGTTACCGTAAACGGCGACTCGGCGGCTATTAAACTGTCGCCCGTACCGTCGTCGGATACGGTAATAACCGCAACCAACACGCAACAACTCAGTTACTACGGCTCCACCGTGTACTACGGTCAAACCTGGTACTACGTCTACTATGCGGGCAAATTCGGCTACGTGGACGCCCAAAGCGTTACCGCGCCGATAATCGCGCCCCACCCTACGCCGCTGCCGGAAGAAGATCTGCCTACGGTAAATCCCGTAACGCCGCCGTCCGACGGAACGACCGAAGAAAAGCCCAAACAGTCGCCCGCGTCGGAAATATTGCTGATAGTTTTTGTTGCGGTATTTGCCGTAGGAATTACGTTGGCATTGTTTTTGCCCGGCAACTCCGCCAAAAAGGACGGCGTTTTCGACAAAGACATCTGAAAGCGTGCGTGCGCGTTACCTAACGTTTGCGCTACGCCGTCGGTCGGCGCTTGTATAGCCAACCGTGCCTTGCGCACTGCCGCATACGGCACCCCACGCCGCTCTGTATGTGGGTCGGCGCTTGTTACGCGGCGTTTTATACGCCAAGCGGGCGGTAATTGCAACGCGGCATCGGATAACGACGGGTTTATTTGCCCAAAGTGCCGCCGAGACGCAAATTTTACGTCGAATCCGCATCGCCGCGGCTTTTTGCGCCCGATTCGGTCGCTTCGGCGCACAGATTCCAATCGCCGTAGTTTTGACAAAACCACTCGTAAGTACAGCCCATGCGGACAAGAGCAGTTTCGAATGCCTTGCGCGCACGCAACAATTTGCGATACACGGTAGAGACGGACACGCCGTATTTTTTTGCCAACAGGCGCTTGTCGGCGTATTTGAAGTACACCGCCACCAGCAACGCCCTGTATCCGCGCGGTATCTGCAACAGCGCAGTGATCACGGCGTCGTAAAACATACGGCACAACTCTATCTGACGAGCGGAATCGCTAAGAGCGTTTACCTGCCCGAGCGTACCGTCCCGCCAATTGAGCGTGCAATACGAATGGATCGCTATCGATCTCATATCCGAAAGCGCCTGATCTATACTTCTTTTTATCGGCACGGCATTGTGCAGCATTATCAGTTCATAATGCATTTTGTTTCCTCGTTTTGTTATTGTCGAACGTTTGTTCTATTTTTCTAAATCATAGCACACCAAATATGACAACAGTTTGTCAGTTTTTTTGAAATTACCGATAATTTTTACAAAAATTTTTTACCGAAACACAAAATAAAACGACCGCAAACAACGTGTATGAGCGGACAAATACGTCGGGCGCGCGCCAACAGGCGGCGAGCAAATGTCGCCCCGCTGCCGAAACCGAACATCCGCAAATATTTGCGATTTGCCACAGTGCGAGCGTGGAAACGATAAGACGAATGCGTATGCGCGCGTAAAAATTATCCTGATGTTTTTTGAAAAGCGCACAAGGCTCATCAGATGAATACGTCGCGCACGTAAAATTTGTCGCCACGACAAACAGGCATTAAATGCGGAGCGTAAATCGAAACTGTTATGCCCCAACGGTGCCGCCCAATCAACCGTCTCACGCGTTAAACGCCGCGCGCGCACCAAACGCACGCATACTGCCGCCGGACAGGAGCGGCTCCGCTTAAATTTGACAAAGCGCGCATAATACAACGTGTGGCGCAACAAAAAAACGCGTAATTTTAATGGGCGTATTTTGTTGTAAACTGTTGATAAATAGCATATTTTTTGTTATAATGTAAAAGAATAATTATAATTTGCTATCGGACGGCAGTTCTGCCGCATGCTGTTATAGAGGAAATTATGAAGAAATTTGCTTGCATTTGTATTTTGACGCTTATTATGATCGCCGCAGTTGTGCCGGGGTTTGCGTTTGCCGCGCCCGCGCAAGGCGACTCTCAGAGCATAATACATTTTCTCAACCCCACCGCTGTTGAAGTTAGCGGCAACTTTTTGTTTGTTGCGGACAATATTGAGAACAACAAAACGGCAATTTTGTGCTTTTCGGTACAAAACTCCGCGCAAACGCCATTATATCAGTACACCTATATAATAGACAACGCACATTCGGTCAATCTTGCGTCCAAACCGGGCGGACTGTACGTGCTTACCACAAACGGAATAATCGAATTTGAAATACCCGACGGCGAAGAAATAAAGGTAAAACAGACATTTGCGCCCGAAACATACGACAACGCGCAACCCGTAGACTTTGCTTACGGCGTTTACAACAATAACAAAAGCGAATATCTGCTTACAACCGAAGCGGGAAACGAATTTATGAAAAACAACGGCAGCCGCAACGCGCCCAGATTCGGCAGCGCTTGGCCTCTTAACGGCAACTCGGTTGAGCCGCTTGGACTTGTTACCATTGACAATTTTGTTTACTTTTTGTACGAATCCGACGGCAAAACCGTATGCAAAGGCTACAACGGCACAACTCAATCGGTAGACAAAGGCGTGTTTAACGATACGCTTAACCTTGCAAATCACTACACGGGCTTGTTCGATTGGGGCGGCGACGTGGCGCTGTTCAGCAAAAACAGCATAGTTTACGTGGAAGAAAATGCGCAGGAATGCACCATTGCGTCGCTACTCTCTTACGAAAACGACGACGGCGCAACCATCAAAGACGTATCCACCAAAGGCAACGCGCTGTACGTGCTTAACGACAAAAACAAACTTGATGTATTTGCGGGATCGCCGCAAAACTTTGCTTTGGTTGCCACTATCGGCAGCGACACGGTGGAACTTGCCGTGCCCAAAGCGTTTACGTCCTTTACGCTGGCGCGCTCCAACGGCTACCCCACCAATATCGTGTACAAAACCGCCGGCGACAACAGCATTGACGATATTGTTACCGACGCGGACGAATATATAATATTAGGCTATGACGGCGACGACCAATCCAATTACTACTACGTTCTTATCGACAACAGCCGCTTCGGCTGGGTAAAAAAGAGCGACAACGCGCTTTCGCCCGCACAGGACCGACGCCTTACGATCATTCCCACCGAAGTAACGCCCGATTACGGAATGGAATACAAAACCAAATTTACTTCGCTTAATGCCGTGTATATTTACGATCTGCCGGGCGAATCGTTTACCTTTAAGACTTTTCAGCAGTCGGCGGACAACAGAACCGACGTAACCGTGTTGCAACGCTTTACCGAGCAAAAAGAAGACGAAACTCAGGTGTGGTATTACGTGGAATACGGCAATCAAAAGTACGGTTTTGTTAAAGAAAACGCCGTGGGACACTTTTTTATCAGCCAAATCAATCCCGAAGAAGCGGCAATCGGTCCGATGAAGATAAACGCCACGCTGTTTGCCGCAGTTACGGTGTACGCCACGCCGCAAATGACGGACGACGCGCTTGCGTACAGCCCCGAAGGCAACGTTTTGAAACTGTATTCGGGACAATTGGTAAACTGCGTGCGTATTTCCACCAACGACAAGGGGACGGAAGTTGCGCTTATTCAGGTAAACTACGGCGACGGAACGGTTGCGTTGGGCTACGTGCCGTTTGACAGGTTGATAGACAAAAACAGCATTACCACCAACCTTGCAGTGGGACTTTCGCTGTTGGCGGTTGCCATTGTTATTGCCGCAATTTTGATAATCGTATTTGTAAAACGCCGCCAAAAGAACAAACGCCCCGCCGCACCGAAAAACAAAAAGATCGATTGATATGCAAACAGTTGCGAAACCGTTAGTTTAATAATTTTTTGCGAAAAAATTGCCGAAGGATAATATCTTTCGGCAATAATAATTTTCAGATAAAGTCAACCTTAACTATACCGTAAAGAAAAAAACAGTCTGCAACAAGCGTATACCGCACAAATAAGTGTTTGAATTAAACTACCGCAAACTACGGACCGGTGCCCACGGCGCGCCACTTATTTGTCAGCACCAAGCACGCATAGCGTACTCGGTTCCGCTGACACACGGGTGCGCCTTCTCCCACACAATTTTCGTATACTCAAATTGTGCGGGGTCCCTAAAACGCCCTAACGGGGGATGCCGGGGCATGTTACTCCCCGGCGAAGGTCGGAATAATGCCGCGCAGGTGTCCTGCGCAACTCCCAAGTCCGACTGCGTCGGCGCGATAGCGCACTGCGTGTCGATTGCGCTCGCGTTAGCGCAGCAGCAAGCAATCGACCGACGCACGTGTGGTCGGAGATCGGCACTATTGAATTGCCGAATCCGCCATTAAATCATCAGCCACTACGGTAATTTTACTTACCGACACTTCGTATGCCGTGCGCGTAACAACCGTTTCGTCGGGCAGTTTCTTTTGATAATTGCGCGATTGCACGCGCCCCACCACGTTTATACGTTCGCCCACGCTCAGCGATCCGGCAAAACGCGCGTTGCGCCCCCACACTATGCAGGGTATGTAATCGCTTTTGTTGTATTGGCGATTTACGGCAAGCAACACGTCGCAAATTTCGCGGTTGAATGGCGTCGTGCGATATACGGGCGGCTTGCAAATGTATCCCGTAAGTTCCAGCGTATTGGGGTTGACGGTGCTGTCGTACGGCAACACGTCGCGCACAAATACGGTAAGCATAAGTTTGCTTTTGTCCCCGACGGTCTTGTTGTAACTGCGAAATTGCCCCGTAACGGTAACGTATTTGCCTTCGTGAAAATCTTGCGAAAGCAAATGCTCGGATACGGATATGGGCAAAAGGTCGTCCATTCCGGACAGGCGTTTGACGCACAGTGTAACTTCGTAAAATTTTTCGCCGTAAATTTCGTGCGAATATTCGGGTTCGCCCATAACTCTGCCCGATATCGACACAATATTGTTTTGTAAATTGGCAGTCATATAACACTCCTTTTCATGCGTTCGCTTGTAGATTGTTGCGTAAAATTTGTGCAAAACTTGCGTAAAGCAAGCGTTTTTGTCGGTTTCAGTGGGGGCCGCCGCACAGCCAAGCCTATATTTGTCGCTACGCAAGCGCCGTCAGGTGCGCTTACACGACGGAATTTGCCGCGGGCGTATTGCGTATTTGCTTGCCGCTACTGTCTACGGTGTAATTTTCGGTGTAAATAAGTTGTCCTATCGGGCAAAATTTAAGGTTTTTGAGCCGCAGAGCCTCGAAGATGAGCGGTAACGCTTCCACAATGTGATCGCTGTTGTTGTGGCACAGAATTATGTCGCCGCTTTGCGCGGTTTGCACGCGTTGGGCTATTTGCAACGCGCTAAAACCTTTCCAATCCAAACTGTCTACGCTCCACTGTATTGTGTACAGCCCCAACGACTTGGCAACGGTAATAAGTTGGTTGTTGTAGTCGCCGAACGGCGGTCGGAACAGCGTAACTTGCTTGCCCGTTATGTCGAAAATTTTTTTGGCGCTGCCGAACAGTTCGTTGTAGCACTCGGTTTCGGACAGTTTGCTCATCTGCGGGTGCGTCATGCTGTGCGTGCCTATTTCAAAGCCGCGCGCCGCTATTTCCGCCACTATATCGGGGTATTTGTCTATCCAAAAACCCACCAAAAAGAACGTTGCCTTTACGCCGTATTCGTCGCAAATATCCATTATACGGCGCGTTTTGTCCGCGCCCCACGCCGCGTCGAAACTGATTGCGACGTAATTGTCGTCTCTGTCCACACAGTAAATGGGTATTTCGCGCTTGTCGGCAAACGCCTGCGCATAGCCGCCCATACAACAGATAAGCAACACGCATACCAGCGTTATCGATACCGCAGCAATAGTCTGTTTCAATTTGCACCGCCGTTGCGACGCTTTATTTACGCGCTTGCCCCTAAATGCATTTTAAGTATAGCATCGGTTGCACAGCGTAAAATTGATAAAAACGTCGATTTATTTATTTTTATGGTATAAAATATTGCCAAGCGAGCGCATTTAGTACCGAGTTTTTTACTTGCTTGTCCGCAAAACGCAAACGGACGGTTGTACGAACGCTATCCGATACGATGTGAACGGGGTAGCAGTTAAATATTTGACAGACGGCGCACGCGGCTACGGCAAACGCGCAAATGCAAGCGACGGATATGCCCGCAAGCCCGGGCAGTTTGTTAAAATATGCCGCCGAACAGCATAAAACAGAGCCATAAGAGCAACAAAACGTTGACAAAGAGCAACATTTTGTTGACAGAATGTTACCGATATATCAATATTATATTAATCGCAACTGCTTAAAATAAGTTTGTGCAACATGCAAAGCGTAAATTGAACCGCCACACCACGTCCCCACACATGGTGCCGCAAAGCGACTGCGCGCAGAGCGCAAACTACACAGTCAAAACAAAAACGCAACGCACGGCGCAGTTTGAGATATTGTTATAAAAATTTGCAAAAAATGTTTGACAAAATTACACATAGGTGGTAATATACAAAAGCAATCAAGTTGCAAACAAAATATTCCTCGTTAGCTCAGCGGCAGAGCATCCGGCTGTTAACCGGAGGGTCGTTGGTTCAAACCCAACACGGGGAGCCAAGGCGCATTTGGTTTATGCGCAAAAGGGAAGTGGAAAACACTTCCCTTTTTTCATATTGGTGAATTATACTATCAAGTGCAACACGCGAAGAAAAAAAGAAGTTCATATAAATCTCTGGTATAATGGTAGTTGGA
>CANRFV010000009.1 GCA_947629985.1 uncultured Clostridia bacterium
TAGCTCAATCAGGCAGAGCAATTGATTTGTAATCAATAGGTTGATGGTTCGATTCCGTTCACCAGCTCCATTTTTTTGTAGATATATGGGGAGATTCCCGAGCGGCCAAAGGGAACAGACTGTAAATCTGTCGTCCAAGACTTCGGTGGTTCGAATCCACCTCTCCCCACCAAAGCCTCTCGATTACTAAATGTTGTGGTTGGGGGACTTTTTTTATACTTTTTTTTCGGTAAATTTCGTTTAATTACCAAATGCATTTTGTGCTTGGCTTATACTTTTATTGTTGTCAACTTGTATTTCTTTGTTGACAAATTATCGTCGGGGGGGGGTATACTATTTTTATATATAACTAATGGAGCGATTGTATGAAGACAAAAATCTTTTTAATAACATTGTTGGTATGCGCTTTTGTCGCCGCGTTTGCGCTTGTTGCCTGTACTCCAAAGGTCCCCGTCGATTCTCCCAATGAACCCGCCGATCCTGTTCCGCACACGCACACTTTTTCTCAAAACTGGGAATACAATTCTACCGAACATTGGCATGCCGCCACCTGCGAACACACAACGGAGCGAGATTCCGTTGCCCAACATATGTTTGATGCGCACGGCAAATGCACTGTGTGTAATTACATAGTTCCCAAAATGACTTTCGACGAACTTGTAACGTCATCCAAGGCGCAACTGTGTTACTTTGTAGCAACAAACATTGCAACCAAAGTTTGCGGAGATAAACAAGTATTAAACGAAAGTTATTTTGTATCGCCTAACAGTGATGACGTTTTGGGAACGGTCGGCGTGCTTTACGCATATAAAGACGGCGATACAAACAGAATTATCGAGTATGCTCAAGTTTCAATCGAAGACATTATAGAAAATAAAACAATTGCCGACGGAAACGCAACCGCACCTACGAGTATAAGCGTAAATACAACAACGGTGTTTGAGTTTGACGCCAAGGAAAACTATCTTAAGCAAAAACTTGCAGAAAGTTTATTCAAGGCGGCCGGCTATGAAGATGAAACCGTAAAATTATTCAAAGAAGTTGAAAGTCCATATGACAACTCTCGTATATTCTCGATCTTTATTCAAGACGGTAGTGCGCTTCAGGTAAAAAGTGTCGGGGTTTTTAAAGAAGATAGCAAAGATGAAACAATTATTAAAAATTTGACCGATTCAAACAAATTTTATGTAAACGATGAATCTGAAGTTTCATTAAAAGGTGAAAACATTTTCAACGAAGACTACGCTCTTGAGTACTTTGAGCCGGATAAGGAAGATGTAACAATCACCGACAAGCAAATGCAAGAGGCTATTGAACAATACTGCAAAGATGACTTGTTAAATCAATTGCCTACAAAGAGTATTATTGAAGAAATGTATGGATCTTTTGATAAGAGTAATATCTCTGAAGAAGACTGGCATGTTAATCAAGAAAATAACAAAATCACTGGACTTACTTACGCCTTCACTTATACAGCAAGAGCTACAAGTAGCTACTATATAATAACATCAATGAACTTCAACGAACCTGTTTCGAGAGAAGATTTTATAGCCGGCAACTTACCAAAAGCTACTTATAAACAAGAATATTCTTTAGGATATAACCCTTCAATACAAGCTGAGAGAAGCGGCCTTGCAAACGCAATCTTAACTGCTTGCAAAGGTGCTCCAGCTGCCGAAGGCTCTAAAGTAATATTGATTGATAGGGGTTCTACGGTTGATAACACATTTGGCGGTGACGGACAGATTGGTAGATTTACTGTAGCTGAAATAAATGAAAATGGAGCAACGGAGTATCAAGTAAAAATTAAGCACTCAACTAGCGATGAACAATATATACAAGAAATTGCAAATGGCAACTATGCACAAACAAAAACAGCCGCTGAGCACAATATTACTGGCAATAAATTGTCAGCAAAAGCTGAAACAAGCAGTTTGACAAAAGAAATTGCAAGCATAAACGGTGCTTTCCGAGACGAAATGATGGAGCAACTAAACAAATAAATAAATAAAGCACGCCGTCATTTGCAATAATTTATATTTACTGCGTTGAGTTTTGGATAATAAGAAAATACTTTCGGACATTTTTGTTCGTAAGTATTTTTTTATGATATATAAATGTTATCTTATACCAATATTTTGGTTTCGCTTATACAATTCCGTCATTTATTGTCTTTGACGGTTCGTTATGAATGTAATTGCAAAATTCACCACTCCGTATTGTCAAATAATCAGATATATGTTAAAATAACGAAAACTAATACAACAAATTGGCAAAGCGCCTTGGCAATGTGGAGTAAAAAATGTATTTAAGAAAAGTTCAGTATCACGAAACCGACAAAATGGGCATAACACATCACTCAAATTACGTCAAGTGGATGGAAGAAGCGCGCGTAGACTATCTCGACAACATCGGCTTGCCGTACTCAACTATGGAAAGTTTGGGTATCGCTTCGCCGCTTACGGAAATAGCCGTCAAGTACAAGTCGCCTACAACTTTCGGCGATTCGGTGCAGATAGATGTGTCTATGCGTGAATACGACGGCGTAAAACTTACCGTAAATTATGTAATGACCAATGCGCAAAGCGGCGTTACCGTTGCGGAAGCGGCGTCGAAACACTGCTTTTTGCACAACGGCAGGGTAATTTCTCTCAAACGCAGTTTTCCCGATATTCACGAGCGGTTGAACAGACAACTTGCGAATAAATAGCGGCTTGCCTATCGGGGCGGAACAACTGCCGCCGATTGGTGGCGAATTTAACGTTTGTTGGCGCGGGGTTAGAGCGCGGCATGGCGCAACGTATGTATTTTGTGCGCAAGTCTATCGCCGTAAACGCGTTGGTCAATCAAAAAATAAATTAAAAAAATATGCGGCGGCGCGACAATAGAGCAATTTTCGCGTGCAAAACGTCGCGTTTTTAGGGGGCGTCGATATGAGATTTATCAAACCGGATTTTACACACAGCATACTCAACATTTCCGCAACGCTTGCCGAGTTTTTGGGCGCGCCCAACGACAATGCAACGCTGGACGTACTCAAACGCGAATTAGACAAAAATTACAAAAACGTGGTGTATATGTGCTTTGACGGAATGGGCGTCAACCCGCTGCGCGTCAATTTGCCCGCGACGGATTTTTTGCGCAAGCACACCGTAGCGGTACTTACGTCCACGTTTCCGTCAACCACAACAAACGCAACAACGTCGTTGTGCCTTAACAAATTGCCGTTGGAACACGGTTGGTTCGGTTGGAGTTTGTATTTCGACGACGTAAAGCGCAATATCGACATATATTTGGGCAAAGATTCGCAGACGGGCGACGTAGTGGACTACAAATACCCGATTGCCGACGACGGGGACTGCTATTTTTACCACGGCAACGGAAAATATCGTATCAACACCGTTTTTCCGTCGTACGTCAACTGTCGCGACGAAGGCAACGTAATAATAACCGAATGGAGCGATATCTTTGCCGAAGTAAAAAGGCTGTGCGCGCAGGACGGCAACAATTTTATTTACGCTTACTGTCCGCAGCCTGATGGCACAATGCACCAATACGGCGTTACAAGCGACGTAACCCGCAATTTGCTGCAACAAATTTCGCACAATTTGCACCAATTGCAGGACGAAACGCACGATACGCTGTTTATCGTTTCGGCAGATCACGGGCAAATAGATGTTGCCGGCGTGGTGGAGTTTTACAAAGACGCCGAATTGAACGATATGTTGCTGTCTCCGCCGTTTTTGGATTCGCGTACGCCCGCTTTCCGCGTAAAAAAAGGCTGCAAAACCCGTTTTGCACAGTTGTTCCGTCAACGTTACGGCAAGGATTTTGTGCTTTACCGCACGGCGGATTTGCTTAAACGCGGCTATTTCGGCGATCGCGGCGCATACGGTTATTTGTTGGGCGACTTTATCGCAATAGGTACGGGTACAAACAAAATTTTTATGGGCAGTTTGCGCCCCGACAAAATGGAGTACAAGGGGCATCACGCGTCGCTTACGCTGGAAATGCAAGTTCCGCTCATTTTGTTTAACAGTTGATTTACGTTTAACCGCATGCGTTTTGCGGCTTTTTGCCGTAAACCGTGCAATTTTCATGATATTTCCGCATTTTTAAGTGTTTTTTACCGCAAAAACAGTGCAACTATTACGAAATTAGTCGAAATGCACAATACTATTTTACACATAGTATATTTTCACGTGCATATTTTGTTTTGTTCACGGCAAACTAACAATATGATAGTTGCAACTGCAATGTTGGTGTTTTTGCTGCTTGTATTTGCGCCGATCCGCGTAAAATTATACGTTTATCTGTATCCTGTCGACTTGCGCCTTACGGTAAAAGCCGACGTGTGCGCGGTAAAAGTATTTGACGAAAACATCGTGCTTAGCGGTAAATATTTACACTGCAACGGCACGCTCGATTCCGACGTGGACATTACGGCTATCAACGGAAAGAACGGCGTTGATTTGTTCAAATGTATAACCGTAGACAGGGTTTTTGTATCAGTGCAAAACAATATGTTCAACGTACCGTTTTTTGTTGCGGTAATTACCAACGTAGTTATGGCATTATCCGCCGCCGTTATGTGCAACGCTACGCACTGCCAAGTGCAAACTCGGCAATCGTTATGCCAAGGCGCAAGCAAATTATTTGTCGGCGTGGCGCTAAGCGCCAACGTTGCGGAACTATCATTTTGTCTTGCAAAACAGGGAGTACAACAATGGAAAACACGCAAATCAAAGAAATAGTGGAAACGGCCGTAAGCAATTTAAGTAAGGTTGCCGAAGTCAATACGATAGTCGGTCAGCCGCTTGTTACCATGGACGGCACGACAATTTTGCCCGTGTCGCAAATCACGTTCGCATTTATGGCGGGCGGCGGCGAATACGGCAACAAGTCGGGCAAGCGCGGTTTTGTCAAGGACAGCACCGACGCCAACTTTGCAGGCGGTTCGGGCGGCGGCGCTTCGCTTACGCCGGTATGTTTTTTGGTGGTGGATCGTAACGGCGTAAAGGTAGTGGAAGCGGACAAAACCAACACCGTCGAAAAAATTTTCGATGTTGCCAAGGACGTTGTACACTCCTTCAAAAATTAAATATGAAACGCAACATCGCAATACTTGTTTTGTTGAGCGCGCTGTTTGCCTGTGCGCTTGTATTTGCCGCGGGCAGCGCCGCCGATACTTGTTCGTTCGGCACGTCGGCACAAAGCGCGGTCGTAATGGAGCGCGTTTCGCACCGCGTTTTGTTCGAAAAAAACAGCGACGCGCCCTTGCCTATGGCGAGCACAACCAAGATAGTAACCGCGCTTACCGTGCTTAACAACTGCGACGTAAACGACGTTGTGGAAGTGCCTGCGCAAGCCGTGGGTGTGGAAGGTTCGTCCGTTTATTTGCGCAAGGGCGAGCATCTTACCGTAAGGGAATTGTTGTACGGCTTGATGTTGCGCAGCGGTAACGACTGTGCAGTTGCGCTTGCCATACACGTCGCCGGTTCGGTGGACGCTTTTGCCGCCAAAATGAACGATTTGGCAAAACAACTCGGCTGTTGCAACAGCAATTTTGTCAATCCGCACGGTTTGCCCGACGAACGCCACTATACCACGGCGTACGATTTGGCGTTGATTACTTGCCACGCGCTGTGCAACGAACAATTCCGTCAAATCGTCGGCACCAAAACCGTCAAAATTTCCAACGAAGGAATGGAGTACGACCGCCTTTTGGTAAACAAAAACAAATTGTTAAGCACTCTTGACGGCGCCGACGGGGTAAAAACGGGATATACCAAGCGTGCGGGGCGCTGTTTTGTCGGCAGTGCAACGCGCAACGGCATGCAAGTTGTGGCTGTTGTGTTAAATTGCGGTCCGATGTTTGAAGAGACGGCGCAACTGTTAAATGCGGCTTTTGCAAATTACACACTTAAATGCATTATTCCGCAAAACAAAGTTTTCGGCTGCCGCACGGAAAGAGACGGCGCAACGTATTACGGGTGCGCACAAGGTTTTTATTACCCGCTTGCGCCCGACGAAAAAGTTTCCGTATGCGTAAATTGGGCTGATGCGCCCGCGGTTTGCGTTCGCTTGGGCGAAACTTCGATTTTCGAGCGCCCGTTGGACGTACTGCATACCGTGTCCGACCTGTAATTTTGTAGCAAAATCCCCCGTCCGCGTATCTCACGCGGGTTGCCTACTCGCAACTTTGAACCTATGTGCTCAATATACTCGATATATGCCGCGCATACCGCGCCCGCCATGTAATTTCGTTGCAAGCGTATTTGTTTTCTGCTTTTATTGCCAAACAACAATGTAAGTTTGGCAATTTTTTATGCCTTGTTCAAGCGAAAATCGACGGTAGCATTATTTTCAATATTATAATGTGGGCAATTTATGCGTTACCAAAACGACAAACTTTTTTGCAAACTTGCCGCGAACCACCGTCCGTGTATCATTTCGCGTATCATTCACGTTACAATTTCGCAATGGCTGTTGCCGCACCTACCCAAAAAAGCGCCGGCGCGGCGTTTTCGCACAAAATTTTCATATTTACGCGCCCGCTTTATGTTAAATTTCAAACACAAGCGCGCACAAAATAAGTATTTGCAACAACAATTTGCGCGCAGTACGGTTTGCGCGCGACGTTTGACGGCGCAAATACTTGATTTTTTATAAAAAACAGTTTACTATATATTATAATAATCAACAAAATACGCATTGCGCACCCGTTAGTGTGCGGTGCGTTGCCTGTTAATTGTCTCTAAACAAGGTGTGTATACAATAATGATCAGACTAAACAAATTTTTGGCTGAGTGCGGCGTCGCAGGTCGTCGCGAATGCGACAAACTTATTGCGGACGGCTGCGTAACGGTCAACGGCAAAGTGGCGCAACTCGGTTGTTGCGTAAGCGAAACCGACAAAATCGCCGTCAACGGCAGGCGCATTTCCGACGTACAGCGCAAGTATTATTTGATGTTGCACAAACCGAAAGGTTACGTAACCACAGTAAAGGACGATTTGGGGCGCAAAACGGTAATGGATCTGATCGACATAAAAGCCCGCCTGTATCCCGTGGGACGTTTGGATTACGACACCGAAGGGTTGCTTATATTGACAAACGACGGTCAGTTGGCAAACCGACTTACGCATCCGCGCAACGAAGTGGACAAAACATATATTTGCAGGTTGTCGGGCATTTTGACGGAATCGGAACGCCTGCAACTCGAACGCGGCGTAATTATCGACGGCGTAAAAACGGCGCACGCGCGCGTAAAAATTCTCAAACGCGATCAGCATCACACGCGTTGCGAAATTACCATTCACGAAGGGCGCAACCGACAGGTAAAAAAGATGTTTCAAACGGTCGGCAAAGAAGTGGAGTTTCTCAAACGCGTAGCGGTCGGCAATTTGCGTTTGGGCGGATTGCCGCGCGGCGAATACCGTTTTCTCAATGCCGAAGAAATAGATTATCTTAAAAATTTGTAATTATGAACATTCTTTTGACCAACGACGACGGAATATATTGCGCGGGACTGCAATTGTTGTGCAGTCAACTTGCCGCGCTCAAACACAACGTATATGTAGTTGCCCCCGAAAGTCAGCGTTCGGGCTTTTCGCATGCGGTGTTTTTCGGCAAAAATTCTCAATTGACTCCGTTAAAACATTATTGCGGCGCGCAAGCCGCCTACGCGTGTAACGGAACGCCCGCAGATTGCGTTCGCGCGGCAAAATTAACCTTTGACGTTTCGTTCGATTTGTTGATCGCCGGTCCCAACAACGGCGCCAATTTGGGCAGGGGTATAATTTATTCGGGAACGATCGGTGCCGCGGAAGAAGGCGTGTTGTCAGGAATCAGATCGATTGCATTGTCGCGCTTGGGCAGAAACAAACCGTATTTTTCCGCAGTGGAGTTTGCCGTAAACAATCTCGACAAGTTGGCGGCGGCAAATCTCGGCGACGACTCGTATATCAACATAAACGTCCCCGATTGCAAATTATCGCAAACTCTCGGCGTAAAAGTATGCGATCAGGGCATTTGCGGCGATTGCGGTTTGCGCGCAAACGACCGCGACGTACCAATCGTATGCGACAAGCGGTGCCCCGATAGTGATTTGCCCGACGAAATGTCTCAATGCGACGTCGCCTGCGCCAAAGAAGATTATATAACCGTATCCGCGCTTACCGTACGGCGTACAGCCACAGATCGACTCGCGGCGTTGCGGGGGTTGCTCAAATGAAAGTGGCGGTGATAGGCGGCGGTCCCGCAGGCATGATGGCGGCATTGACGGCTGCGCAACAGGGCGCGCAGGTAACTTTGTACGAAAAAAACGAAAAACTCGGCAAAAAACTGTATATCAGCGGCAAGGGGCGGTGCAATATAACCAACGATTGTTCCGCGCGCGAGTTCTTCGGTAATGTCGTAAGCAACCCAAAATTTCTTTTCGGCGCAATAAATCGCTTTTCGCCGCAGGATACGGTTGCTTTTTGTGAAAATAACGGACTCAAACTCAAAACCGAACGCGGCAACAGAGTGTTCCCGTTGTCGGACAAATCGTCCGATGTCATCAAGTTTTTTGCTCGACAATTGCTAAATAGCGGTGTACAAGTACGACTTAATACCCAAATTGACGCCGTACTATGTCAGAAAAACGGCATTTCATTAACTACTATTTCAGACATAGTATTTTTTGACGCCGTAATAATCGCCACAGGCGGATTGAGTTACAGCGCCACGGGCAGCACGGGCGACGGTTACAAATTTGCCCAAGTTTTGGGACATAAAGTGGTGCCGCTTTGCCCCGCGCTTTGCCGAATTTTGTGCAAAGGCGTAGAAGATCTGCAAGGTCTCTCGTTAAAAAACGTCGGTGTTTCGCTGTTAAATAAGGACGGCAACGTCGCGGCAAGCCAATTCGGCGAAATGTTGTTTACGGACGACGGCGTAAGCGGTCCCGCCGTACTCACTTTGTCGTCTTTTGTAAACCGCCGCGTCGCTTCGCTATCCGCAGTGGCAATAGACTTGAAACCCGCCTTGGACGACGACAAGTTAGACGCTCGAATTTTGCGTGATTTCGCTCAAAATTCCAACAAAAATTTCATCAATTCGCTTGACGCGCTGTTGCCCGAACGTCTTATAAAAACCGTCGCCGCGCAGTGCGGCATACCTTTTGACAAAAAAGTCAATCAAATTACCGCCGCCGAGCGCCGAAATCTGGTTTATGCAATCAAAAACTTGCAATTTCCCTTTGTCGCGTTGGATTCGGTCGAATACGGCATAGTAACCGCAGGCGGAATAGACGTAAAACAAATCAACCCCGCAACAATGGAAAGCAAATTGGCAAAGGGCGTGTATTTTGCCGGCGAAATATTGGACGTGGACGCGCTTACCGGCGGATTCAATATTCAGATCGCGCTGTCTACGGGCTATATTGCGGGGCTGTCAGCATCACAAAACAAGGAGTAAATTATGGGAGCGATTCGCGGCGCAGTGTGCGCCGAAAATACCGTCGGCGATATATCCGACCAATCCGTAAGGCTTATTTCGGAAATCATACGCGCAAATGCCTTGCAAACCGAGCGTATCGAAGCCATCATCTTTACCGCAACCAAGGATCTTACCGCTTGCTATCCCGCAACGGCGGTGCGCACTCGGCTCAATTTGCCCAATGCCGCCTTTATGTGTTGCGCCGAAATGGACGCGGACGGCGCAATGCCGCATTGCATACGCGTGTGCGTTGTTGTGTCTGGTCTGGCGCAAAGCGACTGCAAACATTGCTATCTCGGCAAGGCGCAGGCGTTGCGACCCGATCTGTACAGCGATCGTTAAAAGTTTCAAGTTGTATCGGGCGTGCCGAACAGCGTGCGATACGAATCAAACTGTGAATAAAAAGCGCGTTTTTTGTGCGTCAAGCAGACGCGGTTGTGGCTCAAATCGTACTGCCGCAGAGCGCAGTTTTCTCCACGCCCGATTGCGCGCACTCGGCGGAAATATAACAAGTTACACGCGTAAATATATAATTTATTTTCGCAAACGGCGGCGCGCCGTTTGACTTTACGCATAATAACTGCTAAAATACTTGCATACAAATATCTATCGGGAGGGGAGCGGCATGAACAAGTTTGTGATGAGTTTGGCTAAGGTAGGCAAAGTTCTGTGCCGTTTGTTTATTCGAGTAAAAGTTTTCGGCGACAAAAACGTGCCTAACAAACGCAGCGTAATTGTGGGCAACCACATTTCCGGTTGGGATCCCATAGCCTATACCGTCGCGACGAAAAACTTTATTTCTTTTGTTTACAAGGCGGAGTTTCAAAAAAACGCCTTTTTGCGTTGGGCTCTCGGCGGGCTGGATTGCATACCCGTACACCGCGGCGAAGCGGACATAAACGCCACCAAATGTATTTTGCGCCTTTTGCGTAACGACAAGGCGGTGTGTCTGTTTCCGGAAGGCACACGCAACCCCGAAGTGGACTGCCTGCAACCCTTTCATACGGGCGCGGCGCTGTTTGCGCTCAAAACGCATGCGCCCTTGCGCGCCTTTTATATTTGGGACAAAACCAAGGCGTTTCGCAAAAATTATATGATAATCGGCGAAGAATTTACGTTGGAAGAATTTTACGGCTTGCCGTTGGATCACAGCACATTGGAAAGCGCAACCGAAGTAATACGCAGCAAAATGGACGCCCTGCGCGTAGAGTTGAACCAACTGTTGCAAGCGCGCGGAGTAAAACGTCGCCCCCGCACTCAAAAGGAGAAAGACAAAATCCGCCGATACAACGAAAAGCAGCGCGCCTTGGCAAAACAAGCGGCAGAGCAAAGCGGCGCGCAATCGCAGGATAATGCGGACGGTGCGGCAGTCGGCGCACCCCTACAAAAGGACGGCGGGCACAACGAATGAAACTGTATTTACCCAAGGAAACGGGTTTTTGCAACGGCGTATCCGCCGCGCTGAATAAGGCATATCAAACGGAAGGCGGCGCGTACTGTCTGGGGCAGATAGTGCACAACAAAAGCGTAACCGACGCTTTGCTCGCTCGCGGCATAGTAACCGTAGACGATATTTCTCGCGTGCCGGACGGCGCAACGCTCATTATTCGCGCGCACGGCGCACCCAAGTCCGTATACGACGAAGCGGAAAGGCGCAAACTGAATATTGTGGACGCAACCTGTCCGTCGGTACGGGCAATTCAGCGCAAGGCGGCAAAATATCACGCGGACGGTTACACGATAGTTTTGGTTGGGGACGCGTCTCACCCCGAAATAATCGGCATAAACGGCTGGTGCGACAATTCCGCGATAATTTTCGACGGGCGCTCCAAATTGAATTTGGAAAACGCCGAAAAAGTGCTTGTAATGTTTCAAACGACGTTTGATACGCGTTTTTTTGAAAAAAGTTTGCAAAATATTTCAACAGACCACGTCAAAACGCTTGAAATATTTAATTCAATTTGTTATACTACATTACAAAGGCAATATTATGCCCAAATGCTGTCTGCCAAATGCGATCTGGCGGTCGTGGTGGGCGACGCCGACAGTTCCAACACAAAAAGGCTGTTCGAAATTGCGTCGCAAAACTGCCGCACCGTATTAACCGACGGCAACGGGGCGGATATTGATTTAAGTAATTGTAAAAATGCCTGTATAATTTCAGGCGCATCAACTCCGACGGAGTTGGTGAAGGGGGTTTTTAGAAGAATGGTTGAAAATGCAAAAGATACCGTAGTTGTTGAAACGGTAACGTCCGACGAATCGGTCGAGACTACTTCCGGTGAAGTTGCAAAGGAAGTCGAAGTTGCCAAGGAAAAGGTAATGGACAAAAACGAAGCGTTGCTTGCCAAAGCGGTTTCGGAAATGAAAGAGGGGCACAGATACAAACTCGGACAAAAAGTAAAGTGCCGCGTTGTTCTCGTCAGCGATGACGGAGTGTATGTGCGTATTCCCAGTTCCAAAAAGGAAGCGTTTATTCCCAACGAAGAACTTTCCTTGGACGGCGACTATCAGGAAGTAAAAAAGGCTCTTGCAGCCGATTCGATGTTGGAATGTGCCGTAATTTCCGTGGACAAGGGCATTACCCTTTCCAAAAAGGTCATCGACGAGCGGTATAAGGACGACGCATTGGTAGAAGGCATAAAGCAAGGCGAAGAATTTAAGGTTACAATGACCCGCGTCGGCAAGGAATGTCTTACGGGCAAATTGGGCAGTTACACGGTAGTTGTACACGCTTCGCAAATAAAGGCTACGGGCTATGTAAAAAATCTTACCGATTACGTAGGCAAAACGTTGCGCCTTGTGGTAAGCGGTCCGGACAAGATCGACGATCGCAAACGCGTTATATTCGCAAGTCAAAAGGCGGTTTTGCTCGCCGAAAAGAAAGCCAAGGAAGATGAATTTTGGAACAACATCGCCGAAAACGAAATTGTGGAAGGCAAGGTTCTCAGATTTGCGTCCTTCGGCGCCTTTGTAGACGTAAGAGGTTTCGATTGCTTGGCTCACACTTCGGATCTGTCTTGGGAACGCATATCCGGTCCCGCCGAAGTATTGGAGATCGGCAAGGTTTACGAATTTTTGGTACTTGCTCTGGACAGAGAAAAGAACAGAGTTTCGTTGGGATACAGACAACTTCAACCCAAACCTTGGGATGTTGCCGCGCAAAAGTTCCCCGTCGGTTCGGTTGTAAAGGGCAAAGTTGCACGCATTATGCCGTTTGGCGCATTTATCGAATTGGACAAGCACATCGACGGTTTGCTGCACGTATCCAACGTTTCGTGGGAGTGGCTTGACGACATCAACAAGGCGTTGAAAGTAGGCGACGAAATCGAAGTTCAAATAATGGAATTCGACGCCGAAAACAAACGTATCACATTGTCGCGCAAGGCGGTTTTGCCCAAACCCGAAGAAGCGGCGCCTGCCGAAAGCGGCGACAACGCCGAATAACAACATTAAATAATACCGTTTACTTCGATGTCAGAGTCTCCGACTTTCATCGCAGTTTACGGCAAATAAATAAAGGAGAAAATTATGGAACTTACAAAGCAAGAAATTATTGCCAAATTCGGCAGAAAGGAAGGAGACACAGGTTCTCCCGAAGTACAAATCGCATTGCTCACTCAACGTATCAATCACTTGACGGAGCATTTGAGAACGCACCAAAAGGATCACCATTCGAGACGCGGTCTGTTGCAAATGGTAGGTCGCAGAAAGGGACTTTTGGACTATCTCAAACAAACGGATATCGAAAAATACCGTAAAGTAATTGCAGATTTGGGACTTAGAAAATAATGAAAAATTACAGGAGAAAGGGCTGAAATCTGTGCTCTCTCTCCTGTTTTTTGTTGTTTTGTTAAATTTGTCTTTATCCGAAAAGCCGCGTTGTAACAACGGGCGGTTTTTCGACGGGAAATAAGAAGTAAGGAGATAGGTAGAAGAATGGAAAAATTCAGAAAAAGCGAACACACAATAGGCAACCGCGTCTACCATGTGTTCGAGACCGAAATCGGCGGCAGAACCGTAAAGGTCGAAGTTGGTAAATATGCCGAGCAAGCAAACGGCTCTTGCAGAGTTTCTTGCGGCGAAACGGTTGTTATGACAAACGTTACATTGGCTGCAAAACCGCGCGACGGGATAGATTTCTTCCCTTTGGGCGTGGATTTTGAAGAAAAAATGTATTCCGTCGGCAAAATCCCCGGCGGCTTTAAGAAAAGAGAAGGCAGAGCAAGCGACAAGGCAATATTGACGTCGCGTTTGATCGACCGCCCGATACGTCCGTTGTTTCCCAAGGGATTTTTAAACGACGTATCCGTAATTGCAACGGCAATGTCGGTCGAGCCGGACATTCAACCCGAAGTTTACGCAATGATGGGCAGTTCGATCGCATTGTCCATATCCGATATTCCCTTTGCGGGTCCCACGGGTAGTGTAGTTGTGGGGTATGTGGACGGCAAATACATCATCAACCCCAATGCCGAACAGCGCGAGCGCAGTTTGCTCAACCTCAATTTGGCAGGCACGAAAGACGCCATAATGATGGTGGAAGCGGGCGCAAACGAAATTTCCGAAAAAGAAATGCTGGACGCAATTCTGTTCGGACACGAAGCGATCAAAGAACAGTGCGATTTTATCGAATTTATACGCGCCGAAGTGGGCAAGCCCAAGGCGGACATAGAATTGCATTTGCCCCCTGCGGAACACGAAGCGCTCATTCGTCCTTATGCCGACGAAATGCTTACCCAAGCGCTCAAAACATTCGACAGGGCCGAACGTCAAGCCAATCAGGACGCCGTCGAAAAGGCGGTGCGCGAGCATTTTGCCGAAACCAATCCCGAAGTTTTGGATTCCGTAGGCGACGTGCTGTACAAAATGACCAAAGAAAAGGTGCGCGCGCGTATTCTCAACGAAGGTATCCGTCCCGACGGCAGAGGCCTTACAGACATTCGTCCCATTTGGTGCGAAGTCGGTATTTTGCCCAGAGTACACGGCAGCGGAGTATTTACGCGCGGTATGACGCAGGTTATTACAACCGCAACGTTGGGCACAATTTCCGAAGTGCAAAAGTTGGAAAACCTTGACGACAGCGAAACTTTCAAACGTTATATGCATCATTACAATATGCCCGGATACTCTACAGGCGAAGCCAAGCCTTTGCGTAGCCCCGGCAGACGCGAGATAGGTCATGGTGCGTTGGCGGAACGCGCGTTGGAGCCCGTAATTCCTTCGGAAGAAGAATTTCCGTACGCAATACGTACCGTTTCGGAAGTGGTAAGCAGTAACGGCAGCACTTCGCAGGCAAGCGTATGCGGTTCAACGTTGGCATTGATGGACGCAGGCGTACCCATCAAAGCGCCCGTTGCGGGTATTGCAATGGGCTTGATGAAGTCCGAAGACGGTTCCAAAGTTGCCATTTTGTCCGATATACAGGGCTTGGAAGACTTTTTGGGCGATATGGACTTCAAAGTTGCTGGTACAGCCAAAGGTATCACGGCGATCCAGATGGACATCAAAATAAAGGGTATCGACGAAAATATTTTGCGCACTGCGTTGGAACAAGCGCGTCAGGGCAGACTGTTTATTTTGGACAAGATGCTTCAAGTTTTGCCCGAACCGCGCAAGGAAATTTCCAAGTACGCGCCCAAGATCATATCCTTCACGATCGATCCCGACAAGATTCGCGAAGTTATCGGCAGCGGCGGCAAGACTATCAACAAGATAATCGACGAAACCGGCGTAAAGATAGACATAACCGACGACGGCACGGTATTTATCGCCACACCCGATCAGGAAATGTCCGACAAGGCAAAGCAAATGATCTTGGCTATTGCCAAAGATCCCGAAGTGGGCGACGAATTTACGGGTAAAGTTGTAAGAATACTCGATTTCGGCGCATTTGTGGAACTCGCTCCCGGCAAAGACGGTATGATCCACATTTCCAAACTTGCCAAAGAGCGCGTAGACAAGGTTACCGACGTAGTAAACATCGACGATACGGTTACCGTCAAGGTTATTAAAGTAGACGACAAGGGCAGGATCGATCTCAAACTTATCAAAAAACTGTAATAACCGATTTATCGCATAACTCAAACACCCCGAATGTTTGGCGCGCGCAGTAGCGTGCTGACCGAAATTTGGGGTGTTTTGCGTCAATCGGCTGTCGCAACGCAACTTTCCGTTTTGTTTTAATATAATAGATTAACGATATTATGGAGAAATCGATGGAAAGACGCGTATTTACGCACATTGTCGCCAATGTTATACTTGTAATATTGATCGCCGCCGTGGCTACGGTGGGGTTTGTGGGCACAACCGCCAATGTTTTTAACAATACCGACAATGCACCGATATACAGGGGCAGCGGTGTAAAGCAGGTTTCCCTTATGATCAACGTGTATTGGGGAACGGAATATTTGGACGGAATGTTGGCAATATTAGCAAAGTACGGCGTACATACGACCTTTTTCGTCGGCGGTTCGTGGGTGGCGCAATATCCGCAAATGTTGCAGCAAATAGTCGCTTGCGGGCACGAAGTGGGCAACCACGGATACTCTCACAAACAGCACAGTACGCTAAGTTACGACGAAAACGTGCGCGAAATAGAAGCGTGCGGCAAAATGGTTTTTGAATATACGGGGTATATTATGCACTTGTTCGCTCCTCCGGGCGGCGATTTCGGCACCGACGCGCTAAACGCGGCAAGCGACTGCGGATACAAAACGATAATGTGGTCGCGCGATACCATCGATTGGCGAGACAAGGACGCGCAAAAAGTATTCAGCCGCGCGACAAAATCCACGTCGGACGGCGAGTTGATATTGTTACATCCCACTCAGCACACGCTGAGCGTATTCGACAAAATAATCCGATACTACTCGGACAACGGGTACGAAATAGTGCCCGTAAGCACAAATATAGGTGAATTATGCAATTCTTCAAGCGGTACCCAAGCGGATTGAGACTTGTGGCGGAACAAATAGATCATTACCACACAGTGTCGTTGGGCGTTTTCGTAGACGTGGGGTGCGTGCGCGAAACAACCCAAACAAACGGTTACGCGCACTTTATAGAACATTTGGTTTTCAAGGGAACGCAGCGCCGCACGTGCCTGCAAATTTCCGAAGAAATAGACGATCTGGGCGCAAATATCAACGCCTATACAGCCAAGGACGCCACTTGCTTTTACACAAAAAGTTCGTCTGACGATCTGGCTGTGTGTATGGACATTTTGTCGGATATGTATTTCAACGCCACAATTCCGCAGGATGAATTGGAACGCGAAAAGGGAGTGGTAATAGAAGAAATAAAGATGTGCGAGGACACTCCCGACGACGTTTGTCAGGATTTGTCGTCTGCGGCGCTGTTTTACAAGCAAAAAATGGGACAAACTATTCTCGGAAATGCCGAAAACATAAAATACTCTGACAGACATAGTTTGCTCGATTTCAAAAAATGCTTTTATATTCCCACATCGACCGTAGTTGCCGTTTGCGGCAATTTCGATTGGGCGCAACTAACCGACTTGGTGCAGCAATATTTCGAAGATCATTGCGAGCAAACGTCTTGCAAGTTGCCCGACGAACCCGCGGTAAATTACGGATCCGAATTTTTGTATTCGTTCAAGCCGATAGAGCAATCGCACATACAGTTGGCATGGGGCGGGTGCGCACTCGGTTCGTCCGACAGATTTGCTTTAAGTATGTTGGCTTCTATTTTGGGCGGCGGATTGTCCAGCCGACTCAATCAGGAAATACGCGAAAAAAACGGATTGGCATACAGCGTTTACGCCTATCCGTCGTACTATTCTAATTGCGGCGCTTTTGAAATTTACGCGGGGCTCAGTCCCGACAATTGCGCACGCGTGTGCGATTTGATCGAAGGTGAAATAAACAAGTTGCTAAGCGACGGCATTACCGAACGCGAATTGTTGCGTGCGCGCACTCAGGCGGTAAACGCATTGTATATGAATTCGGAAAGTAATATGACATTGATGCGCCTGTACGGCAGATCTATGCTCAAACTTAACGAAGTGTTTGTTTTGCAGGACGACATTGCGGCATACAACGCGGTAACGGCACAGCAGATCGATCTGCTTGCGCGCAAATTATTTGCCCAAAAACACGCGTCGGCGTACGTCGGTCCGCAGGTAAAAGGCTACGATTTGGTAACTAAAATTCACTGAATATAAGAATTCGCTGAACACAAGGATTAACCGAAAAAAAACGGCAATAGCGCAATTATTACCCGCTGTTTGCCGTTTTTTGCTTATTTGTCTATTTGTTCCAAGTCCGCTCTTTCGGGCAGAAACGAATCGAATATCATATTGTCGAAGTAATTGTGCAACTGCTCATACTGTTGCTGACTGCGCACCGTCCAGCACAAAATGGGTATTTTCTTTGCAAAGCGCTGAACGGCGGCGTTATCTTTGATAATACTGCAATCGTATGCGATAAATTGACTGCCGTTCCATTTGCACAATTTCAGATCTCTCAACAGCCATATACGCAGTTTGGTAAATTTCGCCCCCACAAACGAGCAGGACAGTTGTCCGCGAATAATATCGGGCGCATGCACCTTAAACCAGCGCACAATCAGCGGATTGAACGATTCTATACAGTAGTTGCCTTTGTAGTTTTTCAATGCCTCAACAACTTTGCGCTCCGTTTTGCCAATGTGCGCGTGCGTTTTTATTTCCACAACAAGATTGGCGCCGTTTGCCGCGCGCAAAAATTCTTCGAATGTGGGTATGGTGCAGTCGGTATTCAGCAGTCTCAATTTGCGCAATTCTTCAAAAGTTAAGTCGCGCACGCGCCCCTTGTGTCCCGTCATTCTGTCTGTCGTGTCGTCGTGAAAAACCACCAAAACGCCGTCCGCAGTTTGCTGAACGTCGGTTTCTATTGCAAAATTTTGTTCGCTTGCCCGAACAAACGCCGGCAACGAATTTTCGGGGATACCGTTTTCATTATCGAACAGTCCCCTGTGGGCAACAAATTTTTCCGTAAGCCATTTGTATTCTTGTTTTATCACTGCGTGATCTCCTTATAATGTTCGTTTTATATGCGTTGCGTTTTTGCGTTTATGTATCGCTGTTTTGCGTGCAATTTGATTTTACAATCGTTTGTGCGAAGGTTGCGTTACTGCAACAAATTGCATACTTATTGTTGGTACTGCGCGCCTGTATTTTGCGTAAACGTAAATGAGCCCAAATATGGACTGTTTTATCGCAACGATGTTGTGCGCGGACTACCCAAACAATATTTACTTCGCTGTTTTGGGTTGTTTGAGTCGCGCTCGCAGTCGATCTGCACAAATCGATCTTTTTCAATTTTAACACAATATTGCTCCGTAAATCAAGCGTATAGTTCAACTGTCGCTGCGCAAGCCCGTTTTTGCAATGGTTCTGCACGTGTGCGCTTTCTCCGCGCGCTTGTCTGTGCATTATTCGGGCAAACAGGCAATGCGCGCCGCACATACAACTATTCCGGCTGAAATCTGTCGTCATCGCTTTGTAAACAAGTTGTTTCCACTCCGTTTTGTTGCGGTGCATTGCAACGCTTGATTAAATACATACAGCATAGCGTAAGAGTTGTAGTTTGCAAAGGTAAATCCGTTGTCTCTCGCGCCGTAAGGAGTAATACTGTCTTCAATCCGCCTGTTTCGCGTACCGGTGCAACCGTAACCGTAACATAAAGCGATCATCTGCGCTGTTACCGCTATATACTGCTTTTACAACAAAGGTTCTGTCGCCGTTGCGGACCGAATGCCGTTTGCAACTTGCTCGGTTTCGGAGCCGTTCGTCTTTGTTACGTTTGGCTTGTGCGTAAATTTGGCGCGCAATTGGCGCTACATTATGGACAAATTTACCTTTTTGTTTTATAATAAATTACAATTACCAACAAAACGGAAAAATATCACATGGCACAAAAAAATACGCGAAATTTTTGCATAATAGCGCACATCGACCACGGCAAAAGCACCCTTGCCGACCGTCTTATGGAATACACGGGGCAGGTTGCCAAGCGCGATCTGTCGGCGCAAATGCTTGATTCTATGGATATCGAGCGCGAGCGCGGCATTACCATCAAACTTACGCCTGTCAGAATGAAGTACGTCAAGGACGGAACCGAATACACGCTCAATCTGATCGACACTCCGGGGCACGTAGACTTCAATTACGAAGTGTCGCGTTCGCTTGCCGCGTGCGAAGGCGCGCTTTTGGTGGTGGACGCGTCGCAAGGCGTCGAAGCGCAAACTCTTGCCAACTGTTATCTGGCATTGGAAAACGATCTCGAAATTATTCCCGTAATAAACAAAATCGACCTTCCCAGCGCGGACATAGACGGCGCCAAGCGCGAAATAGAGGACGCAATAGGCTTGGATACCGCCAACGCTCCGTTGGTTTCCGCCAAGGAAGGCATAAATATCAAGGACGTTCTCGACGCGGTAGTGGATCGCGTGCCCGCTCCAGACGGCGATCCCAACGCGCCGCTCAAAGCGCTTATTTTCGACTGTCAATACGACAACTACAAGGGCGTAATAATTTTTACGCGCATCGTAGACGGCGAAGTTAAGGTGGGCAGCGTAATAAAGATGTTCGAAACCGCAGGCAAAACATTCGACGTTACCGAAGTGGGGATTTTTGCTCCGGCAATGCAACCCGTCGGCAGCCTTACCGCGGGCGATGTGGGGTACATTTGCGCAAGTATCAAAACCGTATCCGACACCAAGGTGGGCGACACGATAACCGACGCTTACGCCCCGTGCGCCGCGCCCTTGCACGGCTACAAGGAAGTAAAACCCATGGTTTTTTGCGGAATATTCCCCGCGGACGGCAGCAAATACAACGACTTGAAGGACGCATTGGAAAAGTTGAAACTAAACGACGCTTCGCTTACGTACGAACCCGACACTTCGGTTGCGCTGGGTTTTGGCTTTCGGTGCGGCTTTTTGGGCTTGTTGCATATGGAGATAATACAGGAGCGGTTGGAGCGCGAGTTCGATCTCGATCTGGTTACTACCGCGCCCAGCGTTATATACAAGGTTTTTACCACGCAAGGCGAAGTGCAGTATATCGACAATCCCACCAAGTTGCCGCCGCCCACAGCAATAGAGCATATCGAAGAGCCCATCGTAAAGGCGGAGATATTTTCGCCGCCCGAATATGTGGGCGATGTAATGGGGCTTTGTCAGGACAAGCGCGGCGTATTTATCGATATGACGTATTTGGATACCCGCCGCGTAAAAATAACGTACGAAATTCCGCTCAACGAAATAATCTACAACTTTTTCGATACGCTCAAATCGCGTACGCGCGGTTACGCAAGTTTGGATTACGAAATAAAGGGCTTTACCCCGGGCAAACTTGTGCGTATGGATATGCTGCTCAACGGCGAAGTGTGCGACGCGCTGTCCATCATAGTCAACGAAGAGCGCGCTTATGCCCGCGGCAGACAAATGGCGGAAAAGTTAAAGGACGCCATTCCGCGCCAAATGTTCGAAATTCCCATTCAGGCGGCAATCGGCAACAAAATTATCGCGCGCGAAACGGTAAAGGCGCTGCGTAAGGACGTACTCGCCAAGTGTTACGGCGGCGATATTACCCGCAAAAAGAAACTGTTGGAGAAACAAAAAGAAGGCAAAAAACGTATGCGCCAGGTCGGCTCGGTAAGCGTTCCCAGTGAAGCGTTTATGTCTATACTCAAAATTGACGATTGATTTTTTGTGCGTAAGCGTATGCGCGAACCGCGGCGCGGTCAGTTTTTTTGCGCAAGGCGGTGTGCCGACTTGATAAAAAGTCGGCGCGCACCGCAGTAGTGTGTGTACTTCGGTGTGCGGCAGTTTGGGCCTGCATTGTGTGTTGCGTTTGCGGGTAATAACATCGTTTTGCGCCGTTTGCCTGCGTTTGCCCGTTTGTAAATATGAAAGACAATTATTCCGTTTACATTCACATTCCGTTTTGTAAAGCGCGGTGCGGTTACTGCGTTTTTTCTTCGTGTATCGATCTGTCTTTAGCAGACAAGTACGCGGACGCGCTTTGCCGCGAAATGGAATTTTATTCTGACAAATCCCTGCCTATCTACACGGTCTATTTAGGCGGCGGCACTCCGTCCTGTTTGCCCGCGGCGATACTTAACAAAATTTTTTCCGCTCTTAACAAGTATTTCGATATGTCGCAAGTATGCGAAATGACGGTGGAGTGCAACCCCGAAAGCACAACGCCGCAATTACTCGAATGTCTTGCCGAAAACGGCGTAAACAGGCTTAGTTTCGGCTTGCAAAGCGTCAACGACGCAACACTCAAACGTATCGGGCGCTTGCATACATACGGTGGTTTTGTCGCGGCATACGATCTGGCGCGCAAATACGGATTTAACAATATCAATGCCGACGTGATCATCGGCTTGCCCGAAAGCGAAAGCGATTTTGTCCGCACGGTGCAAACTGTCGCCGATATGGATCTGTCCCACGTCAGCGCGTATGCGTTGGAACTGCACCCCGAAACGCCCCTGTACAAAACGTTTCCACAAAACGCCCGTTATAGCGACGACGCCCTTGCCGATATGTACGACAAAGCGGTGCAAATTTTGTCCGACAACGGCTTTGCGCGTTACGAAATATCCAATTTTGCCCGCGGCGGCAGTGTGTGCAAACACAATCTCAATTATTGGCGCGAAGGCAGATATTTCGCTTTCGGCGCGGCGGCAAGCGGCTTTGTCGGCGACGTCAGGTTTACGCACCCATTTGGCTTGACCGACTATCTCCGTACCGATGCGTCGCAAATGCATTGCGAGTGCGAAACGTTGTCCGCGCGTCAGCAAGCGGAAGAGTATGTTATGCTCGGAATGCGCCTTGCCGACGGTATTGACGTCGAGTATTTGTCGCGTCGCTACGGCTGTGATTTTTTCAACGCTTTTTCCAATGCCGACAAACTTATAAAGCAGGGCTTTTTGCAATGCGAAAGCGGCAGAGTATTCGTTCCAAGCGACAAATTTTACGTTGTCAACTCAATTTTGTGCGAATTATTGAATTAAAAACGACTGTTTTTTTTGCTTAAAATATAACAAATTATATCGAAAAACGGCACTTTGCACAATACTATGCAACACATAGTATTTATTTTAACTGATTTTCCGCTGTCTTTAATTTAATTATTCTATATGGCTTGCAATATGACGTCGATTTTGTTATAATATAAACAAAATTTTACAATCTTGCAAATTTACAAGATTTTTTTACGGTTGGAAATTATATGAAACTTTTGCAAATGAAATACTTTCAAACTGTTTGCCGTTACGGCAGTATAACCAAAGCGGCGGAAGAACTGTTTGTCAGTCAGCCTACAATATCCTTTTGTTTGAAGGAACTCGAAGAAGAATTCGGCGTAAAATTATTTCATCGTCGCCACAACCGTCTGCAACTTACCGTGGAAGGGCAGTTCTTTTTGGACAAAATCAACTACATTTTGCAGTCGATAGATTCGCTTACCACGCAGATGAAAGATATGGGCAACAACCACAATCATATCAAGATTGCCGTTCCCGCAATGATCTCGACTTTTTTGTTCCCGCAGATGTTCAACGCGTACACTCAAATGTATCCCGATGTGGAACTTGAAATGTTGGAAACGGGTTCTTTGCAAGCGCGCAAACTTGTAGACGCCAACTCCGTCGATCTGGGCATTACCATACTCGATACCGCCGTTACCGATTCGTACAACGTTTTGCCGTTGGTAAGCACGGAACTTGTTTTTTGCGTCAGCAAAACACACCCTTTGGCAAGCCGTACCCACATATCTTTCCGCGAATTGGCAGACGAGCATATAATTTTGTTCAAAGCCGACAGTTACCAAAACATCTTTATAAAACGCGCCTTTTCGGAAGTGGGCGTCGACCCAAAAATATTGCTGTATTCGTCGCAACTGTACACAATAAAGCAATTTCTTTCGTACGGGTATGCGGGCGCGTTTTTGTACAGACAAGTTGCCGAAATGGACAGCGACCTTGTGTGTATTCCAATGGATCGCCCCATTATTCAAAACATTGTGCTTATTTGGTCCAAAAGCAGCAGTCTGTATTCCGACTCGGAAAATTTTATCCGTTTTGCCAAGCAGTTTCACTACGAAAAGTAGTGCCGCAGCGCGAGTATGCTGCTAAATCTTTTGTCCGCGGCCTGTAGCGGCGACTGCCGAAAGCGTAAATACCCCACCTGACGGTAACGTTATGCGCCTAAACGCTCGGCAAGAGTTGTAGAACCCCAACTCGCAAGGCTTTAATGTAACAACAATACAAAAATTTATCACAACAAACTTGGAGGTATTATGAATATTTGGCACGATATAGCCCGTAGCAGAATCAAGGCCGACGATTTTTACGCCGTGGTTGAAATTACAAAAGGCAGTAAAATGAAGTACGAATTGGACAAGGAAACGGGATTGTTGGTTTTGGACAGGATCCTGTACACGTCCACGCATTATCCCGCAAACTACGGATTTATTCCGCGCACATTGGCGGACGACGGCGACCCTATGGACGTATTGGTATTGTGTTCGGAAGCGTTGCTTCCCCATTCGTTGGTAAGGTGCTACCCCATCGGCGTAATAACTATGAACGACAACGGCGCCACGGACGAAAAAATCATCGCAATTCCCTTTACCGATCCTACGTATAACACGTACCATTCCATTCGCGAATTGCCGCAGCACATTTTCGACGAAATGCAGCACTTTTTCCGCGTGTACAAGGAGTTGGAAAACAAGCCCACGTCCGTTTCGGAAGTTTTCGACGCTGACAAAGCCAAAGCCATAGTGCAAAAATCCATAGACGAATACATCGTAAACATTTTGTCCAAGATGTAACCGCGCGCCGCGTGTACGCGCATTTCAATGCCCGTGTGCCGACGTTTAGTCGGCACTATTCGGCTTTGTGCGTTTGTAATGCGCCGTGCATTCTCGATTTTAGCCGCGGGATCCTACTGTACCCGAACAAAGCCGTTTTGCAAGCACGTGCAATGGTCAATCGGCGGCTCGTCCCCGAAAGGAGAGCAATGCGGCTCGTTTCTTTGTTCGTGTAGGCGCGTTATTGCAAACGCGGGACGTCGGCTTCCTACCATACCCGTAACTTCGCGTTCCGTGCGGGCGTATGATCACAATTAACGCTATTTTGGTTCGTAAAGTCGCTCCCGGCGTCTCTTTTATACGTGTGATTGTAATTCATCGTTTGTTACAATTTATATCTTAAAACACTTTCCGCGCGGCAACTTTGCGCGGCTCTTTTTATATTCGGTTATAAGCCGCAACAACAACGCACGTAAGTGTTAGGTAAATTTCCTCGGCTCGTTTTATTTCGGGCAAAGCATTTTTCGATATCCCGTTACTACGCCAATCGGGCTTTCGCTACGCTTGCCACAATGTATATTTGGCAAATTTGCGCCGCGCAAACGCGTTCTTTATGTTTTCTTAATTTTGCCGTTCAAATCTTTACACACTTTTTAAGCGGTATAATGTAAAATTTAAGTCAATAAAAGGAAAAATGTCTTTATGGTACACAAAAGGATACATCTCAACTCATTTCAGGTAATACTTATCGGATTTGCCCTGTTTATAGTGCTGGGCTCGCTGTTGTTGTTACTGCCCGTCTCCACAAAGAGCCGACAGGTAACTCCGTATAATCAATGCCTGTTTACGGCGGTTTCCGCAATGTGCGTAACGGGGCTCGTCGTGGTGGATACTGCGGCGCATTGGTCGGTATTCGGGCAGGTAATAATATTGCTGATGATACAAATCGGCGGTTTGGGCGTAATTACCGCAATGGCTTCGTTGATGTTGCTGTTCGACCGCAAACTGTCGCTTATGCAAAAGATAACCATGCAGGAAGCGGTTTCCGCCCCGAAAGTAGGCGGAGTCGTGCGCCTTACGGTGTTTGTTTTGGTAACGTCGTTGGTAATAGAAGCGGTCGGCGCAATAGCGATGTTGCCCACGTTCATAATAAATTTCGGCGCGCGCGGCATCTGGATGGCAATTTTCCACTCGGTATCGGCATTTTGCAACGCGGGGTTCGACATTATGGGCACCGCCGAAACCCAATTTGTATCGCTTACGGCTTTTGCCGGCAACGTTCCCGTAAACATTACGGTAATGTTGCTAATTATGGTGGGTGGTATCGGCTTTTTGACGCTGGACGACATCAAAACCAACAAATGGCACGTCAAGCGTTACGGTTTGCAAACCAAGGTAGTTTTAATAACCACCGCAATTTTGATCGTCGTACCGTTTGTATACTTTTTCTTTGCGGAGTTTTCGTCGCTGCCCTTGGGACGGCGCATACTCGTCTCGCTGTTTCAATCGGTAACGCCGCGTACTGCGGGCTTTAACACGGTAGACTTAAATTCGCTAAGCGGTTCGGGGCGTACGCTTACGATAATACTTATGCTTATCGGCGGTTCGCCCGGATCGACCGCAGGCGGAATAAAAACGACAACGTTCGCGCTTATTTTTGCCAACGCGCTGTCGGTATTCGGCAACCGCAAAGATACGCATATGTTGCGCCGCAACGTGGACGACCAAACGGTAAAGCGCGCAAACGCATTGTTGCTGATGTATTTGATGTTGTTTGTCGTGGGCGCCTGCGTAATAAGTCTTGCGGAAGGCTTGCCTATGGACGTGTGTCTGTTCGAAACGGCTTCGGCAATAGGCACGGTGGGGCTTACGTTGGGCATTACCACACAACTCGGCATACTGTCGCAAATCGTGCTTATGTTGCTTATGTTTGTCGGCAGAGTGGGCGGTTTGACCATTTTGTACGCCGCGTTGTCGGCGTCGCGCAAAGATCTTACAAAATATCCTCAGGAAAAAATAGCAATAGGTTAAAGGAGTAATTATGAAAACGGTTTTACTAATAGGTTTGGGCAGGTTCGGCAAGCACGTGGCGATGGAATTGTACGGCTTGGGCTGCGAAGTAATGGCGGTAGACAAGGAAGAGGACAAAATAAACGATGTTTTGCCCTATCTTACGAGCGCGCAAATCGGCGACAGCACCAAGGCGGACTTTCTCAAAACATTGGGCGTGCGCAATTTTGACGTGTGCATAGTTGCAATAAGCAACAATTTTCAAAGTTCGTTGGAAACCACGGCGTTACTGCGCGAAATGGACGCTCAATACATCGTGGCTCGCGCCGAACGCGACGTGCAGGAAAAGTTTCTCAAACTAAGCGGCGCAAACGACGTCGTATATCCCGAAAAGCAAATGGCAAAATGGACGGCAATACGGTTTGGGCTGGACAACGTTCTCGATTACGTCGAATTGGACGACAGCCACGCCATATTCGAAGTAAAAGTGCCCAAAATGTGGCTCAACAAAACCGTCGGCGAAATCGATATTCGCCGCAAATACAACATCAACATAATAGGACTTAAAAGCGACAACAAACTCAACGTCGAAATATCTCACGACACGCGGTTGACAACCGACGTAACGCTTTTGGTAGTGGGGGAATACCGCGCATTGCAAAAGTGTTTCAAATTGTAACGGGAGAACTATGTTATGTATATAATTATTCCGCTTTTGATAGTTATCGGCGTAATAGGCTATATTGTGGCGGTCAATTACGATCGATTTGGGCAACAAACCAAAAAAGACAGGCGCAAACACAAAAACGACGAGCGCCAAAACGCCGACAAAAATAAATAATAGTTTTTCTTTAATATGTGTGTTATAATAAAGCACGGGAGGGCTTTATGCAAAAAAACGACTTTCAGGAACACATATTGGTTTGTTTGTCCTCTTCGCCGTCCAACGGCAAAATAATCGAAACCGCGGCAAAAATGGTAAAAGCGTTCGGCGGCAATTTTACCGCGCTGTATGTAAAAACCACCAACGACGCCAAGATGTCCGACGACGACCGCCGGCGTTTGCAAAACAACATCGCTCTGGCGGAAGGCTTGGGCGCTGCGGTAACCACCGTTTACGGCGACGACGTAAGTTACCAGATTGCGGAATTTGCGCGCCTTTCGCGCGTTACCAAGATAGTAATAGGGCGCAGCAGCGTAAAAAGACGTCATTTTTGGAGTAAACCCACCCTTACCGAACAACTGTCCGCTGTTGCGCCGGATATCGACATACATATAATACCCGATGCGGCGGCAGAAACAAAATACGTCAGGCACAAATCCGAATTTACGCGTAAGTTGTTGCCCAATTGGAAAGACATCTTGGCAACAGTTGCGGTTTTGGCTGTGGCAACGGCAATAGGGTACTTGTTTCACGTACTCAAAATTTCCGAAGCCAACATCATTACGGTATATATTCTCGGCGTACTGCTGACGTCGCTGTTTACTCAAAATTATATCTGCAACGTAGTCGGAGCGATCGCAAGCGTTATCATATTCAATATTTTGTTTGTCGAACCGCTGTTTTCACTGCGCGTCAACAAGGACGCATACGTAACGTTTGCAATAATGTTCGTCGCTTCGCTCATTACCGCAACCCTTGCCAACCGCTTGCAAACAAACGCTCGTCAATCAGCGCGGTCGGCGTACCGCACAAAGGTACTGTTTGATACCAACCGTCTGTTGCAAAGCGAAAAAAACAGCCGTCAGGTGCTGTGCATTGCCGCAAAGCAAATAGGAAATTTGATGGATCGCGACGTCGTGGCATATCACACAAGCGGCGGCGCGGCTACAGAGCGGCAGCTTTTCCCGTCGCACGGTTCGCAACTCAGCGCAAGCGACTTTGCGAACGAAGATCAAATTACCCAATGGTTGTTTAGCGGCAGTTATGTCGGCGACAACATTGTTGCGTACAACGGCTGTAAGTATTATTTTGTGGGCATGCAGGGCAATATTTACGGCGTTTTGGGCATAAGAGACGAATCGGGGCGTCTCGATTCGTTGGAAAACAGCATAATTCAGTCGGTTATAGGCGAGTGCGCCTTGGCAATAGACAATATTCGCAACGCCGAAGAAAAGGAATCTTCCGCATTGCTTGCCAAGCAAGAGCAGGTTAGGGTCAACTTGTTGCGTACCATTTCGCACGATCTGCGTACGCCGCTTACCTCCATTTCGGGCAACGCCGACTATCTGCTCAATTCCGGTTGCGATCTCGACGAAAGCGTCCGCAAGCAAATTTACACGGATATTTACGACGATTCGATGTGGCTGGTGTCTTTGGTGGAAAATTTGCTGTCCGTAACCCGTTTTGAAAACGGCAAAGCGGACATGCATCTTACCTGCGAACTTGCCGAAGACATCATCGACGAAACATTGCGCCACGTAAACAGGCGCGCGGTAAATCACCACATACGCAGTCAAGTCGACGACAAACTGCTTATGGCGCGCGTGGATACGCGGCTTATTTTGCAAGTGCTTGCCAATCTGATAGACAATGCCATCAAATACACGCCCGACGGCAGCGATATTACCGTTTCCGCTGTGCGCGACGGCGACTTTGTGCGTTTTTCCGTTGCGGATAACGGCGCGGGCATACCCGACGAATTGAAGGAAAAAGTGTTTGAAATGTTTTATACGGGCAACGTCGCGCTTGCCGACAGCAGGCGCAGTATGGGTTTGGGGCTTGCGCTGTGCAAAACCATAGTAAACGCCCACGGCGGCGAAATTACCGTAGTGGACAATGTTCCGCACGGGGCTGTTTTTACATTTACGGTTCCGTTCGGGGAGGTTGTAATAAATGAATAAAGACCTTATTTTGGTGGTGGAAGACGACGCGTCCGTGCGCAACCTTATAACGACCACGCTCAAAACAAACAATTACAAATATGTAACCGCCGACAGCGGCGCGGGCGCAATTTCCGCCGCGGCAACGCACAATCCCGCAATAGTGTTGTTGGATCTGGGCTTGCCCGATATCGACGGAGTGCAAGTTATCAACCAAATACGCAGTTGGTCGAGTATGCCCATAGTGGTGGTAAGCGCGCGCGGCGACGACAGCGACAAAATTCTCGCTTTGGACGCAGGCGCGGACGATTATATTACAAAACCGTTTTCCGTTGCGGAATTGCTTGCGCGCATACGCGTAATGCAACGCCGTATCAACGTCAGCGGTCAGGAAGAATCGCCCGTATTCGTAAACGGCGCGTTGACGATAGATTACGCCGCGGGTTGCGCCTATCTCGACGGCGAAGAAATGCGCCTTACCCCCATCGAATACAAATTGCTGTGCCTGTTGGCGCACAACGTAGGCAAGGTGCTTACTCACACCTACATAACGCAAAAAGTGTGGGGCAGCAGTTGGGAAAACGACATTGCGTCTTTGCGCGTTTTTATGGCAACGTTGCGTAAAAAATTGGAAAACGGCAGCAAACAGGAGTTTATTCAGACCCACGTCGGAATAGGTTACCGAATGAACAAAGTGGATTGACGTCATATTTGCGCGCGCCTACAAACAACGGCTATCGGCGGTAAAAACACGCACACAACCGTTGCATGTTATATTGCGCAAGGCAATACCATCCGCGTACAACATTTCGATTTTCGCAATTGCGGCGCCTGCGTTTGCTTAAACCCGTTTGGGCGACGTTGCGCAGTTGGGCAGGGCAATCGGCTGTCCGACTTGTCGCCGCACGCAACAGCGTCGCGAATGTATCATATAATATAAAAATGTGCCCGTAACCATACCGCATTGCAATGCGTATTTGTTACGGGCATTTTGACAACATTGGTCTATCGCAAATTTTTCGGCAATATCAGTCGTCGATCGCTTCCAGCAAAAAACTCACCGGGCGAAAGCCGTCGTTGCAACTCAGCATTGCCGACTTGGGATTTTTCATCCACTCCCCGTAAAATTTTCCGCCGCCCGCAAGCAACTGCTCCACAAAGGGTAGCAACGTTTGCCAAGCGCTGTCGCACATTCCGTCGGGACGCTCGCCGTGGGTGTAAAATATTTGTCCCGTGCGCATATTGCAGGGTATTTCCTGCGGCAGTTCGTATTCTTTTTGCAAATCGGCGTAGTGCGCCTTTTTCATTACGGTAATTCTTACTTTCATTGTCGTCTCCCGCACTTGATTATACCGCGGTAGCGCAATTTTTGCAACAAGTCGCGTTTGGACAATTTTATTTTTATGTTGACTTGAACATTCGCCCTGGTTTATAATGTTGCCAGGTAGATTATGGATATAGTCAAATATGTGCGGAAGTATCAATCGGATTTTTCAAAACGTCCCTTAAACCAAGCAGACAGTCTTATTCTTTGCGAACTGTCCTATCTCAATTTCAACCGCTCGGTTGCGGGATCTCCGCGCAAAACGTTGCGGCAGTTGATAGCGTCGGAAAGCGAATCTTTAATTACGGACACGCTTTTGCCGCAAAAGAACGCTCGTTTGCTCAAAGCGATAGAATCGAGCAAACGCTTTGCCGATGTAAAAGTGGGCTTTTTCCGTCAGCGCAACAATCGCACGACAACGCGTTTCGCCGCGGTAACGTTTGTGTTGCCCGACGGTACGGCGTACGTTGCCTTTCGCGGTACGGACATAACCTTACTTGGTTGGAAAGAAGATTTCAATATGGCTTGCTACAATACTGTTCCGTCTCAGCCGCTGTCTCAACGGTATTTGTGCTATGTCGCAAGCAAACTCGACGGTAATATTATCGTCGGCGGACACAGCAAAGGCGGAAATCTTGCCGTATATGCCGCGGCATACGCTTCCGAAGACGTGCAAAAGCGTATCGTAGCCGTGTACAATCACGACGGACCGGGCTTTAACCGCGACATTTATTCCCAATCGGGTTACAAAGCGGTAAGCGATCGCATTTACAAAACCGTCCCACACGATTCCGTTATCGGAATGTTGCTCGCAATCGACTCCAATTACAACGTAGTGGAGTGCCGCAGCGTATCGGTTGCGCAACACGATCCCTTCAATTGGAACGTAACAGACGAACACGGATTCAAAATTCTGCCCAAAACAACGGAAATTTCGCAAATAACCGATAGGGCAATGCGCAGATGGCTGGACGAAATGGACGTTCCCTCTCGCCGCAGATTTGTAAATGCTCTGTTCAAGATCGTTTACGGCAGCGGGGCGACTACCGTGTTGGAATTGCGCAAACATCCCGCCTCTCGCGTAAAGGGAATGAAACAAGCGTACGACGCATTACCCCCACAAGACAAAAAGTTGCTCGCTATGTACGGCAAAGAACTCATCGCCCTGTGGTTCAAAGTGCTGTTCAATCGTCCGTACATCGGCAAAAAGCCCGTTTCGTCCGAGTAACGGTTCGACTGCGTTTGCAACAGAGCAAAACATAAATTTATCATCTCAAATGCGGTTGCGTAAATGCGTAGCCGCGTTTTTTACGCTTTTCAAATTTTTGACGGGATATGCTCATATGTGTCGCAACCAACGCGATCGCTCGGCAATTGCGCATGTTTTCGTTTTGGAATGTAATACCGCTTACTTACAGGTTATTTTGTCCCGCGGCAAAACGTTGCGGCAGTTGATAGCGTCGTAACGCGAATTTTTATACGTATGCGTTTTTGCCCCAAAAGAATGCTCGCCTGCTCAAAGCAATCGCAACAAGCAAACGCTTTGCCGATGTAAAGCGGGCGCTTTCCGTCAGCGTAACAATCGCACGCAAGCGTTTAGCCGATAGCCCGATATTTTTACGCCATTTTCGCCGAGTTTTGTCGTTTGCGCTTTGCATGGCGCACGGCAACGCATTTATTTATGTAATATACTTTCAATATCTTATGTTATTATCTTGCATTGTGCGGTAAAATTTGTTAAAATAATATCATGCCGCAATATGAACAAAACTCAATATTTCAGGAAGAAAAGACGTCTAACATACCTTTGGCGGAGCGTATGCGCCCCAAGGTTTTGTCCGAATTTATCGGTCAGCAACACATAATATTCGACGGTTCGTTGCTTTGCCGTGCAATCAAAGCGGACAAATTGGGCAGTTGTATTTTTTGGGGTGCGCCGGGCACGGGCAAAACGTCCCTTGCCAACGTTATCGCCAATACGACGGGCAGCCATTTCGAAAAGTTGAACGCCGTAAGCAGCGGCGTTGCCGACGCCAAAAAGATCATCGACGACGCTACCCGCCGTTTTAACGCTTACGGGCAAAAAACCTATTTGCTGTTGGACGAATGTCATAGGTGGAACAAGGCGCAAAGCGACTGTATGTTGCCCGCCATCGAAAAAGGTTATGTAACGTTTATAGGTTCCACAACGGAAAATCCTTACGTGTCGATGACTCGCGCGATAGTTTCGCGTTGCCGCGTATTCGAATTTCTGCCCCTTACCAAACAGGATATTATTCAGGGGCTCAACTCCGCATTACAGCGCGACCCCGTGTTGTCTCGCCGCAAAATAATCGTAGACGACGACGCAATGGAGTACATAGCCGAAACGGCGTCGGGCGATTTGCGCAACGCCTACAACGCGTTGGAACTTGCCGTTATCACAACCGACGTGCAGTCGGACGGCGCAGTACACGTAACAAGGCTTATCGCGTCGCAATCTATGCAAAAAAAGGCGCTGTCGGTCGATACGGGGATGTATTACGATATGATCAGCGCGTTTATCAAAAGTATGCGCGGCAGCGATCCCAACGCGGCAATGTTTTGGTTCGAACGCCTGTTGGAAGCGGGCACCGACCCGTTGTTGCTTGCCCGTCGCATTGTCATTCACGCCGCGGAAGACGTGGGACTTGCCGATCCGCAGGCATTGGTGGTGGCTACCGCCGCGCTTACGGCATTTCAAAACATAGGTTTGCCCGAAGGTCGTATTCCGTTGACCGAAGCGATATTGTATATATGCAACTGTCCCAAGTCCAACAGTGTGGTCAACACGCTGTATGCGGCGGAAAGCAGTGCCAAACAGCATCCTACGGCGCGCGTGCCGCGGTATCTGATGGACGAAAATCACCCGCGCGATACCGAAACGCTCGACGGCACTCCCTACAAATATCCGCACAATTACGGCGGTTGGGTAGAGCAGCAATATTTGCCCGACGAGATAAAGGACGACGTGTATTACGTTCCCATCGGCAACGGACAAGACACAGGTTGCCGCCAGCCGAAGGGCAAAAAAGATTACGCCAAACAGCAAGTACCCAACAAGTGGTTCGAACACGACGACGGCTCGGACGGCAAATAGTTATTGCATTGTCTCCGCACCTGTCGCACAGGTAAAATATTTCTAAAATCAAAGCAAAAGGGAGCGTTTATGATAAGACTTACCGACGTATCCAAAACATACAAGTCAGGCGTCAAAGCCGTTGACGGGCTTACATTGCAAGTAAACGACGGCGAAATTTTCGGCTTTTTGGGACCGAACGGTGCCGGCAAATCCACAACCATCAAGATGATAACGGGTATTTTGTCGCCCGACGGCGGCACGGTGGAAATCGACGGCGTCAATATGGCTGAACAACCCATCGCCGCAAAGTCGCTTATCGGCTTTGTGCCCGACAATCACGAAATATACGAAACGCTCAAAGGGACGGAATTTCTCAACTTTGTGGGCACAATGTACGGCGTAGACAGCGCCGCAATGGCTGCGCGCATAGACGAATACGCGACTATTTTCGACATAAAGTCCGTTTTGCCCAATTTGATAAGTTCGTACTCCCACGGAATGAAGCAAAAGTTACTTATGGTAGCCGCCTTGCTGCATCAACCCAAAGTTTGGGTACTTGACGAGCCGCTTACGGGGTTGGATCCGCAGTCGGCGTTCCAACTGAAACAAATTATGCGCAAGCAAGCCGATATGGGCAACACCGTATTTTTCAGTTCGCACGTCATCGACGTCGTCGAAAAGGTGTGCGACCGCATAGGCATTATCGACCACGGCAAGTTGGTGGCGGTGGATACGCTGGACAACTTACGCGCGGACGGAAACGTCTCTTTGGAAAGTTTGTTTCTCACTATTACTGCGCACGACGGAGACAAGGAATGAAAAAATATTTCGCTTTGGTCAAACTGTTTTTTACGCAACAATACAAGATGCGTAGCACCGTCGGCAGTAAAGACAAAAAACATATCGGCTGGATATTTACCGTAGTAGTGATTATACTGGGTCTTTTGCCCTTTGCAATAAGCGTTGCCGTGGCAATGTTCTATATGGGGCAAATATCCCAAGGAAACGAGTACGTTAATGCCTTTTTGATACTTATGTGCCAAGGGTTGGTACTTATGTTCGGCGTTCACGCAATAATTTCCAACGTGTTTATTGTGGGCGACGCCGAAAGGTTGGCTTACTTGCCCGTGCGCTCGTTGACGGTATTTTTGGCTAAGTTTACCGTAACGTACCTTAACGAAGTAATTACAACTGCGGTTACGTTATGTGTTATTGTGTTACCGTTCGGAATAGGCGCAGGCGCGTCGGCGGCGTTTTACTGTACATTGCCGTTTGCGTTGCTTTTAATTCCCGTATTGCCGCTGTTTGTCGGCACGGTCGTTGCTATGCCGTTATCGGCTTTAATGGCTGCCGTGGGCAAGAACGGCACGTTAAAAACCGTTGTTCGCGTGCTTATGTACCTTACGGTAATGGCGCTGTATATGTACGTAATGTACAACTTCGGCTTTTTCTCGGGCTCGGAAAATAATATTTTGGACAACCCGCAAGAATATATCGCGGAAATGATCGACGGCTTTATCAACCGCTTGCAAGGCATTGTGGTGTACGCCCATTCCGACTATATGCTTTCGTGCGCTATGCTGTCGGGATCGTTTGGCGACCGGATAGGCAGCATTGCGGCAAGTATAGGCGAAAACCTGCTGATGTTGGCAATAGTGATGGTTATGGCGTTGCCGTTTTACAACACAATTGTGCGTCAATCGTTGGAAAGCGGCGGTATTGCGCGCCGCAAAAGTAAAAACGCCGTTGCAAACTCTCAATCTCTTAAATTGCGCAACAAAGGTTCGCTGTTGCAGTTGATAATTACAGATTTCAAGCGAACGGTACGCGACGGGCAGTTGGGCTTTCAATCTTTTGCGGGGTTGGTAATGCTTCCCGTAACGATAGTTATATTCTATTTTATGTTGGGGCAGGCAAGCGACGGCGACGCTTCGTTTTTGGAAGTAATGTCCATTTCACCTATGTACCAGATAATTGCGCCATTGGTGGTGTTGGGATATACGGGAATGCTAAGCGTTATTACAAACGTATGGGGACTGTATCCCATTACGCGCGAAAACACGTCGTTTTATTTACTGAAAAGTTTACCGATCTCGTTTAACAAAATTTTGTTGGCAAAAGTAATATTGGCAACTGCGGTAATGTCTGTTTGCGATTTTATTACGTGCCTGCTCATCGTGCTTTTGTTGGGGATAAAATGGTATTACGGCATAGCGATATTCGTTACAATGGCGCTTATCGGATTCGGCGCTATGTGTATAACGACGTTGCTCGATCTCAAATCGCCCAAATTTCGCTGGGCAAATTTCAATCAGGGGCTTAACAATGCCAAAAACCATTGGTATGCTATATTGATAAGTATGCTGCTGGATCTGGCAATTGCATTGGCTTCTACGCCGTTTTTGATTTGGTGCTATGCAACGAGCAACGCTCAGGACGTTGCGCCGATGTGGTATATACCGTTTTTGATGTGGCTGTTGCTGTTGGTAATTTCGTTTGCGTTTGCGATGGTGGCGTACAAAGTAATGGCACGCAAGGCAAGCGGATACTTTAACAGGATAGAAACGTAATTTTATTGCGGCATCGATAACGCGTTCTGTAATCAAGCGCGCTTGTCGCAATACTAACGGCATAGTTTTCTGCAGTGCGCGCGGGCGCGTTCATCGACGTAAAATCGAACAAAAAGAAAGTAAAACAGGAGAAAATATATGAAGAATGTACTTGACACATTGAGAGAGCGCGGATATCTTAAACAAGCGGTTTTCGAGGACGAATTGTACGAATTGTTGGGCAAAGAAAAGGTGGTGTTTTACAACGGTTACGACCCAACTGCGGACAGTTTGACTGCGGGGCACTTTGTTACGCTTATGGCTATGGCTCATTTTCAGCGTGCCGGACACACGCCCATTATTTTGATTGGCGGCGGCACGGCTATGGTGGGCGATCCCAGCGGACGTACGGATATGCGTACAATGATGAGCAAGGAGACGATAAATCACAACGTAGAGTGTTTCAAAAAGCAAATGGCGCGGTTTATCGACGTTGACAAGGCAATATTCGTAAACAACGCCGATTGGCTGTGGAATCTTAATTATATCGATTTCCTGCGCGAAATAGGCACGTGTTTTTCGGTAAATCAAATGCTTACCGCCGAATGTTTCAAGCAACGGTTGGAAAGGGGTTTGAGTTTTCTCGAATTTAACTATATGCTTATGCAAGGATACGACTTTTTGGTGCTTAACCGCAAATATAACTGCATATTGCAAACGGGCGGCGACGACCAATGGAGCAATATGCTTGCGGGAGCCGACCTTATACGTCGCAAGGAAGGCAAAAAGGCTTACGCGCTTACGTATACGCTGCTTACAACTTCTGACGGCAAAAAGATGGGCAAGACGGCAAAAGGCGCGATATGGTTGGACGCCGCCAAAACAAGCCCGTTCGACTTTTTCCAATATTGGCGCAACATCGAAGACGACCGCGTAGAGACTTGTCTCAAACTGCTTACTTTTTTGGATCTGGACGAAATCGCCCGTCTTACGGAATACAAGGACGAACGAATAAACGCCGCCAAAGAGCGCTTGGCATACGAAGTAACGGCGATCGTACACGGCAAGGAAGTGGCGGACGAAGTGCTGAAACAAGTTCACGCGTCATTTTCGCAAGACGTAGACAATATGCCTACGGTTGAAATATGCCAACCCACAAATATAATCGATATACTTGTAAAATGCGGTCAATGCAAGTCTAACGGCGAAGCGCGCAGACTTGTGGACGGCGGCGGCGTATCTGTAAACGATTGCAAAATAACTTCCGCCGCATGGACGTTGCCCGACCAAGTAATTGCCGACGGCGAATTTGTGTTGCACAAGGGCAAAAAAGTTCACTTGCGCGTAAAAATCGTTTGAAATATTGTCGCGCGCGGCAGGTCAGTCAAGCAAACGCAGCGCCACGGGAGTAACCTATGAAAGAATACGTAACCGTCGGCACGGAACCGATCGTTGTCGAAACAGTTATAGACAAATCTCGTTTTATCGCTTATGCCATACGCGTAGACAGCGTGGAGCAGGCAACGGAATGCATTGCGGAAATCAAAAAACGCTATTTTGACGCAACGCACAATTGTTACGCCTACATCGTGGGCGATCGCGCCAAATTCAGCGACGACGGTGAGCCGCAGGGCACGGCAGGTATGCCCATATACGAATGTATAAAGAACAACTCGCTCGATCACGTTTGCGTTGTTGTAACGCGATATTTCGGCGGCATAAAACTCGGTGCGGGCGGATTGGTTCGCGCGTACGGCGGCAGTTGTGCAAGTGCGCTTAACGCATGCAAAAAAGTGCAAATGACCGATTGCACGTTGTTGCAAATTACCGTAGAATACAGTCTGTTGCAGCCCATTCGCAAGGCTTTGCAGTCTTATGCGCATGAAAAATCGGTATTTTACGGCGATAAAGTAGTGTTACTATTCTTGTTTCCGACGGTATTATATAATACTATTATAGACATAGTAACCGAAAGCACGTTGGGACAGGCGTTATTCGAAGTTAAAAACAGACAGTTGTGCGAATTTGAGTAAACGATGTTTTTTTGTACCTAAATTTGCTTAAATTTGCGCGTTGTCAGTAAAAAATATAGTTGTCGGTTGGTAAATTTGTTATGAAAAAACAACTTAAAGGCGCTGTTTTGCTTGCTCCGTTACCTGTGGTAATGGTTTCGGTGGGCACAAACGAGCGTTCCAACATAATTACCGTCGCTTGGACGGGTACTGTTTGTTCATATCCGCCGCGCGTATATATTTCCGTACGCAAGGAACGTTATTCCTACGACATTTTGCGCGGCACGGGCGAATTTGTTATCAATTTTACCACCGACAAGTTGCTTGCCGCTTGCGATTATTGCGGAATACGCAGCGGCAGGGACATAGACAAATTTGACGAAATGCGGTTTACGCGTCAGCCCGCTTCGTATGTATCCGCGCCTATGATCGCCGAAAGTCCGATAAATATGGAATGCAAAGTTTTTGACGTTATTAATCTGGGTTCTCACGATATGTTTTTGGCGGACGTTCTTGCCGTGCATGTGGATGAAACGTTGCTTAACGGCGACGGCGCAATAGATTATTCAAAAGCAAATTTGGTAAATTATCAGCATGGCGAGTATTACGCCACGGGCAAACATCTGGGGCGTTTCGGATTTGCCGCTCAGCGTAAATATATTGCAAAATACGGCAAGGGTAAGGACGCATTTGCGCCTGCCGCGCCCCTTGTCAAACGTAAAAACAATGGCGGTAACTACAAAACAAAAAGATAATGTTACGCGTTGCGCAGGGTACTTGCGCCGCGTGCAAAATAAGGGTATAAAGTGAATTTGCAGCAATTAAACGACGCGCAGATGGCTGCCGTAACGGCGCCGCTTGCTCCAACATTGGTGTTGGCGGGCGCAGGCAGCGGCAAAACGCGCGTTCTTACCAACAGAATATTATATCTGGTACAGCAATGCGGCGTGCAACCGTCGCAAATTCTTGCCATAACTTTTACAAACAAGGCGGCAAACGAAATGAAACGCCGTCTTTACGAGTTCGATTGCGCCGCGCAATATATGCACATATCTACAATTCACTCGTTTTGCGCAAGCGTATTGCGCGTCGAAGCGGCGGCGCTTGAAAGAAGCGGTAATTTTTCCATTTACACCGAAGAAGAGAAAAAAAGCGTTGTAAAACAAATTGTCAAAACGGTGTTCGACGACGGCGACGGCAAGGTGGTGGACGGCTTTTGCGACAGCATTTCCGATATAAAAAACAACGCTCCCGACCTGTTGGACGGCGACATCGTCAAAGCCGCCGACAGCGACGAGTATTTTAAGGAACAATTAGAGCGTCTCGGCGCCATTACCGCCTGTGCCGACAACGAAGATCTACTCAAAGTAATTACGGAATATACAGCCAAAATGGCGGAAAACAACGCAATGGACTTTGACGATCTGCTGTATTACACGCACAAATTATTCAGCGGTTTTCCCGAAATTCTCGACAAGTACCGCGAGCGTTTTCGTTACATACTTATTGACGAATTTCAGGATACCAACAAGGTTCAATACCAAATTTTCCGTATGTTGGGCGAAAAGTATCGCAATATCTTCGTCGTAGGCGACGACGATCAGTCGATATACAGTTGGCGCGGCGCGGACGCATACAATTTGCAAAAGTTTCAAACCGATTTTCCCGATTGCAACCTGTACAAATTGGAACAGAATTACCGTTCCACAAAGCGGATTTTGGACGTTGCCAATTTGCTGATTTCCCCCAATGCAAACAGATTCGACAAGGTTTTGTGGACGAACAATCCCGACGGAATAAAGGCGCAACTTTATGCGGCATACAACGAGCAGGACGAGGCGTATTACGTCTGCGAACAAATAAAAAACATTTGTTTTCTCAATCCGGAGTACAAATTGCGCGATTTTGCTGTGCTTATGCGCGTAAATGCGTTGTCGCGCAGTTTCGAGCAGATGTTTCAACGCAACCGTATGCCGTACAAAGTGTTCGGCGGCTTTAAGTTTTTCGAGCGCAAGGAAATAAAAGATATTCTTGCCTATATGCGGCTTATTCACAACCCGTACGATTCCGAAGCGTTTGTGCGCGCGCTTAACGTGCCTGTGCGCCGCGGAATTGGCGACACAAGCGTTGCCAAACTCAAAGCCCTGTCCGCCGAATACGGTTTGCCGTTGCTTGACGTAATTTACGACGAGCGCAATCTCGACGTTTTCAATTCGTCAATGCGCGCCAAATTTGCCGAATTTTACAAACTTATCGAAGATTTGCGGCAAATATCGCAACAAAACAACGTAAGCGTTTTTGTTCATCGAATGTTGGACATATTGGACTTCCGCAAGGCGTTGAACGACGCAGGCGAAGAGGACCGCGCGCTAAATATCGACGAATTCGAAGAATCGGTGTTGGAATTTCAGGAAAGCGCGCCGCAAGCGACCCTGTCCGATTATTTGCAGACGGTAAGTTTGTCGTCGGATATCGACGAAGAAAACGGCGGAGATTACATAACGGTTGCCACTATTCATGCGGTAAAGGGGTTGGAGTACAAAACGGTGTTTGTCGTCGGTTTGGAAGACGGGCTGTTTCCGTCTTCGCGCTCAACTTACAGCCGAGAAAACATGCAGGAAGAGCGCCGTCTGATGTATGTTGCGGTAACCCGCGCCAAAGAGCGGCTGTTTTTGACCCGCGCGTCATCGCGTTTTTTGTGGGGACAGCGCAAAAACACAATTGCCAGCCGCTATTACAACGAAGTGCAAAAAAATTACGCGCCGATACGTCAACCGATCACCGAGCGCGACTTATCCGACAACGCGGTTTTGGATAGACTTATAAAATCGCAACCCGAACGTCCCAAAGCGTCTCAGGGTAAAAGCGGCAAAGAGATTTCGGCTTACAGGGCGGGGCAGATAGTGCATCACGCAACGTTCGGCAAGGGCATTATCTTGCGTATCGATCGCGACGTCGCCGACGTTGCGTTCGACGCCGTGGGCAAAAAATCGCTCAATCTTAAATTTGCGCCGCTTACAATAATCAAATAACGGAGAGTATGTATTGCCATGACAATGGAAGAAATGGTTGCACAGTTAAATAAATGGGCTTACGAATACTATGTTTTAGACAATCCGTCGGTTTCCGATGTTCAGTATGACGCTCTTTACGACCGCCTTGTTTTGTTGGAAAAGCAAACGGGCACGGTATTACCCGACAGTCCCACTCGGCGTGTTGGGGGCGAAACGCTCAAAAATTTCGAGCGGCACACTCATTTGAAACGACTGTACAGCCTTGACAAAGCGCAGAGTTTCGGTGAACTTGAAGATTGGGTGGAAAAGGTGCGCCGCGCGCTGGGCGACGTTTGGTTTACCGTGGAAATAAAATACGACGGTCTTACGATAAGCGTAACGTATCGCGACGGCGTAATGACGGGGGCGGCAACTCGCGGCAACGGCGTTGTGGGCGAAGACGTAACCGAACAGGTAAAAACTATTCGCACAGTGCCGCTGACCATTCCCTACAAGGGCGTATGCGAATTGCAGGGCGAAGGCATAATGCGCTTGTCCGTTTTGGACAAATACAACCGTGCGCACCCCGACGATCCACTGAAAAACGCGCGTAACGCCGCCGCGGGCGCAATACGCAATCTCAACCCCAAGGTAACCGCACAGCGCAATTTGGACGTTGTTTTTCACAGTATGGGTTACAACGACAATGCCGATATACGTTCGCAAAGTCAATTAAACGACTTTTTTGCTCAATGCGGTATGGTTACAAACTATGTGTTCCGCCGCGTTAGCACATTTGAAGAAATAAAACGTACAATCGAACTTATCGGTTCGCAACGCGGCAGTTACGACTTTTTGTTGGACGGCGTTGTTATAAAAGTGGACGATTTCGCTTTGCGCGAGCAACTCGGCTACACCGACAAGTTTCCGCGTTGGGCAATCGCATACAAATTTGACGCCGAACAGGTTACTACCAAACTTTGCGGCGTAGAGTGGCAAGTGGGGCGCACCGGCAAACTTACCCCGATAGGTAAATTGGACCCCGTGGAACTGTGCGGAGCAACAATAAAGCGCGCAACTCTAAACAATTACGGCGACATTGTGCGCAAGCGTCTCAAAACCGACGCCTTGGTATTTGTACGCCGCAGTAACGACGTTATACCGGAAGTACTCGGCGCGGCGGAGAACGGCGGCAACGAGATAGACAAGCCCGACAAATGTCCCGCGTGCGGGTGCGGTTTGCAAGAAGTAGGCGCCAATTTGTATTGCGTAAACGCCGAACATTGCTTGCCGCAGATCGTGGCGAGAATTACGCATTATTGCTCGAAAAACGCCTGCGACGTGGACGGCATAAGCGAAAAAACCGTCAAATTGCTTGTGGACGAACTCGGCGTACATTCTGTTGCCGATCTTTATACGCTTTCGACGGACGACTTGCTCAAATTGGAAGGGTTCAAGCAAAAGAAGGCGCAAAACGTAATAGACGCGCTGAACAAAAGCGTACATGTTTCGCTTGCCCATTACATTTACGCGCTTGGGCTGGACAACGTAGGTGCAGTTACCGCCAAAGATCTTGCGGCGCGCTTCGGCAGCGTGGACGAGTTGGCAAAGGCAACGGCACAGCAACTTGTGCAAATCGACGGAATAGGCGACGTCGTAGCCGACGGAATAGTGCAATATTTTCGCGAACCGCAAAATCTGGAAATAATTGCGCGGCTCAAAGCGATCGGGATCGACCCCAAATACGAAAATGCGGTAAAACAAGGCGCTTTTGCAGGTAAAAAAGTTGTGCTTACGGGCAGTCTTACCAAATATACGCGCAGCCAAGCGGGCGCTTTAATCGAACAAAACGGCGGCGAAGTGGCGGCAACCGTCAGCAAATCCGTCAATTTGGTCGTCTCGGGAGCGGATGCAGGCAGCAAATTGGACAAGGCGCGCGCGTTGGGCATACAGGTAATAGACGAAGCGCAGTTCGAACAAATGTTATGCGAGTGATTGGAAAACGCTACCGATAACCCGCGTGTTGCGCGTGAAACGTTGCGGCAGCCCATTATTTGTGCTTGGGTAAATTGCAATAGCAGATAATTTTACAAAAACTCCGCAGCAAATATCGCTTGCGGAGTTTTGTATCGGGCAACCGTGCTCTCAAACGGCATTTATACGTTTATTTTATCCGTTTCATACGCGCGTTATTATATTTTATTTTTTAGTATGATATTGATTGAAAAAAATTTTGCATTGTGCTACAATATATTTTTAGAAAATAATACTGCACAGGTGTATTATGAAAAGTATGACAGGCTACGGTAAAGCGACGATTTTGAGAGACAATCGAGAACTTACCGTTGAATTGAAGAGTGTAAATCACAGATTTTTGGATATATCCACAAAAATTCCGCGCGCTTTTATCGAATTTGAAGACGTAATTCGCAATACTTTGTCCGAGTCGGTTTCGCGCGGACACGTGGACGTATTTATAAATTACCGCCTTGTGGGCGATACCGACCGTGAAGTTAGCGTCGATACGGCGTTGGCAAGCAGTTACATCGACGCCGCCAAGCAATTGCAACAGGATTTTCCCGATCTGCATTACGATTTCAACATTACCGCGCTTATGCGTTCCGGCGACGTGCTTGCGATAGTTCAGAAGGACGAAGACGCGGATACGATCCGCATTATGCTCGGCGAAGCGGTTGCCGCCGCCGCAGAAAAACTCAACGAAATGCGCCTGCGTGAAGGCGAAGCGCTCAAATCGGATCTTTCCGGCAAAATCGACAATGTTCAGGCGTTGCTTGACCGCGTGGAAGAATACGCTCCGCAGGTTGCGACGCAATATCGCGACAAATTGCGTCAGCGCATTACCGAAGCGTTGGCGGGTATTCAAATAGACGAAGCGAAGTTGGCAAACGAAGTCTGCTTTTTCGTCGACAAGTCGTGCATAGACGAAGAAATTACTCGTTTGCGCGGGCACATTTCCCATGCGCGCGAAATAATGGCGCTATCCGAGCCTGCCGGGCGCAAATTGGATTTTTTGGTGCAGGAATTCAATCGCGAAGCGAATACCATTTGCAGTAAATCCAATTTTGCCGAACTTACGGGCGTGGTATTGGAAATGAAAAACGAAATCGAAAAGATTCGCGAACAGGTACAAAATATAGAATAAAAATACACATTGGAGAATGTTATGGACAACCAAAAACAAGGTAAACTCATCATTATTTCCGGTCCGAGCGGCGCCGGCAAGGGTACGATATGCGCGGAATTGATGCGCTTGATGCCCGATCTGGTGCTGTCTTGCTCGGTAACAACGCGCGCGCCTCGTCCCAACGAGCGCCGAGACAGAAGTTATTTCTTTGTTTCGGAAGAAACTTTTTTGGATATGGTGCGCAAAAACGAACTTTTGGAATACGACCAACATTTTGAAAACTATTACGGCACTCCCAAAAAGTTTGTCGTTGATATGCTTAATTACGGCAAGGACGTAATTTTAGAAATCGACGTCAAGGGCGCCTTGCAGGTAAAGCAAAATTACAAGGACAGCATTTTGTTTTTCATCGAAGCGCCCAGCGAACAGGCATTGTACGAAAGGCTTGTAAAGCGCGGTTCCGAAAGCGAAGAGAAAATTCAAATACGTATGGCTCGCAACAAATTGGAACTTGCCCAGCGTTACAAATACGATTACTGCATAATGAACGACGATCTCGACAGAGCAGTAGCCGAAATTATCGATATTTTGAAAGAAAGGAGAAAGTAAAATGATAACAAAACCGCCGATTGACGAACTTACCGAAAAAGCGGGCGACAAATACGCATTGTGCTGCGTAATTGCCAAACGCGCCAAGGAACTTAACAACAGTCCCGAACTTCCGCAAAATTTCAAACCCATTTCGTATGCCGCGGGAGAATTTGACGACGGACTTACCGAAATAAGAAGAAAATAAAATGAGTCGACTTGACGGAAAAAACATAGTAATAGGCATAAGCGGCGGCATAGCCGTCTACAAGGTTTGCCAAGTGGTGCGGTTGTTCAAAACTCTCGGCGCCAACGTAGACGTAATAATGACGGAAAACGCCACAAAATTTGTTTCGCCGCTTACATTCGAAACGTTGTCCGCGCGCCCCGTTGTGTGCGATATGTTCGAACACAGCGGACATTGGGAAGTGGAACACATTTCGCTTGCGAAAAAAGCCGATTTGTTTGTAGTATGCCCCGCAACCGCCAATATTTTGGGTAAATATGCCAACGGCATTGCCGACGATATGCTGTCGACAACGCTTATGGCAACGCGTGCGCCGGTTGTCGTTTGCCCCGCAATGAATGCTAACATGTATCACAGCGCGTCTTTCAACGCCAATCTCGACACTCTTGTAAAGCGCGGCGTGCATGTGGTAAATGCGGAAAGCGGCTTTTTGGCGTGCGGCGATGTGGGCGACGGCAGAATGGCAGAACCGCAAACTATTGTTGACTATTGCACGAATTTGCTTTGTCCGCAAAGCGATCTGCAAGGCAAAAAGGTTCTTGTAACCTGCGGAGCGACGTCCGAAAAGTTGGACGACGTGCGTTTTATTTCCAATTATTCCAGCGGCAAGATGGGCGCAGCCGTTGCGTATGCCGCGCTTGAACGCGGTGCGGATGTAACGGTAATTTGCGGCAGGCACACAGCCCCGATCGACTTGCGCGCGCAGGTTGTAAATGTGGAAACAACGCTGCAGATGTTTGATGAAACCGTTTCGCGCACGAGCGATACGGACATTTTTGTTATGGCGGGAGCGCCGTGCGATTACCGTCCCGAAGAAGTAAGCCCCGTCAAAATAAAAGCCGACGAACTTACCGTACATTTTGTAAAAAATCCCGACATAGCGCAAAAAGTGGGCGAACTTAAAAACAGCGACGCTTTTTTGTGCGTTTTTGCCGCTGAAACCGATTCGGACGAGCAACTTGCCCGTCAAAAACTTGACAAAAAACACGCCGATCTTGCCGTGCTTAACGACGTAAAACACAACGAAGTATTCGGCAGCGACTACAACACAGTAACTTTTGTTACGCAAAAAGGCGCGGTGCAATATCCGCGTCAAAGCAAATTGCAGGTTGCAAATTTAATTTTGGACAGGGCGATCGGTAAATGATTTATTCCGTCATCGTAGATGTATCCGCAAGCGAAGTAGACAGAATATTCGATTACACGGGCGAAGGCTACGCGGTCGGTACTCGCGTTTTGGTCAACTTTGCCAATCGCCAAACCGAAGGGTTTATCGTAGAAGAAAAGCAAACTACCGATTACGATCCCGCCAAACTAAAACCCATCATTCGCGCTTTGGACGACTTTACCGCAATATCTCCGCAACTGTTGCAGTTGGGGCAATATATGCGCAGTAGGTATCATTTGCGCTGGGTAGACGTTTTACGGCTGTTTATTCCCGCCGAATTACGTAAAAACCGCGTAAAAGTGCTGTCTAAAAAGCAAATTTGTCTGGCAACGGACGACGATTTGGACGTAATATTGAATTCGCTTAAATCCAACGCCACAATGCAGCGCGATTTGGTTTCGTATCTGTATATTAACGGCTCGGCTTTGGCGGAAGATATCAACCGAGAATTCGGCTTTTCCGCGGTAAACGCGTTGCTCAAAAAGGGAATCGTGTGCGCGCACGACATTACAATACGGCGCACCCCCTACAAGGATATGCCCGCAACTCCGCAGGACAAGCGTACTTTGTATTCCGCTCAGCAAAACGCCGTCGATACGATATTGTCCGATCCGCAGGGCAAATTTTTGCTTCACGGAGTAACGGGCAGCGGCAAAACGGAAGTGTACCTTACCGTAATGGAGCGCGTTGTGGCAACGGGCAAAACCTGCATAATGTTGGTGCCCGAAATAGCGCTAACGCCCAATATGCTAAGGCAGTTGCGCCAACGTTTCGGCGACAGCGTGGCGTTGTTGCACAGCGGTTTGTCGGTAGGAGAACGGTTTGACGAGTGGCTGCGGTTAAAAAACGGCGAAGCGCAAATTGCCGTAGGCGCTCGCAGCGCGGTGTTTGCTCCGCTTAACAATATCGGCGCAATTATCATTGACGAAGAACACGACAGCAGTTACGTATCGGATTTCAACCCGCGCTACAACACGGTGGAAGTTGCCGATTACCGTGCCCGTCAAAACGGCGCAATGCTTGTTTTGGGCAGCGCAACGCCCAGCCTTAACAGTTACTACGCCGCCAAACAAGGCAAACTCAAACTTATCGAAATGCCCGAACGCATCAACAAACGTCCGCTACCGCAAGTGGAAATTGTGGATATGACGTTGGAAACGCGTCGCGGCAACAAAGGCATATTTTCTCAACTGCTCAAACAGCGTTTGCAACATACTATCGAAAACGGCAATCAGGCAATGATATTTCTCAATCGTCGCGGTTATTCGTCGTTTTTGATGTGTACAAAGTGCGGCTATGTTGCCAAATGCGCCGACTGCGACGTAAGTTTGACTGTTCACCGCGAAGACAATATGCTTAAATGTCATTATTGCGGCAAGCAGTATTATATGTTGGACAAATGTCCCAACTGTCATCAAAGCAGTTTTCGCTACGGCAAAATAGGCACTCAGCAGGTGGTGGATCTGCTCCGACAAATGTTTCCCGACGTAAACATTTTGCGTATGGACGCGGATACTACGCAAAACAAAGAGAGCCACGGTAAAATAATCGACGCTTTCAAAAACGGCGAAGCGCAAATTTTGGTAGGCACGCAGATGATTGCCAAGGGGCACGATTTTCCCAAAGTAACGTTGGTGGGAATACTCGACGGCGATCAAAGTTTGCATTATTCGGACTACCTTGCAACCGAACGTACTTTTCAACTTATCACGCAGGTTGCTGGGCGCAGCGGCCGCGACAAAGACGTAGGCAGCGTGGTGTTGCAAACTTACACGCCCACTCATTACTGTTTGCAATTGGCGGCAAAGCAGGATTATGTCGGCTTTTACAAACGCGAAATAAGTCTGCGCGAAGCGTCGGCGTTTCCGCCTTTTTCCGAAATTGTGCGTATTTTGTACCAAGGCGAAAAGGAAAAAGACTGTATCGACTTGCTTACCGAACATTACGCGCAAATATGCAATATAAAAAGCAATTTCAGTCGTGATTTCTATTATCTGGACAAAATGCGCTGTCCGTTGCGGCGCGCGGAAAAGAAATTTCGATTTCAAATATTATTAAAACTGTCTCAAAACAATCTTGACGCGATATTGCAGCAAATATACGCCGCCTGCGACGCAGTAAAACGTAACGGCGTGCAAGTATTTGTCGAACGCAATCCGCAAAATCTATCGTAGGTAAATTATGGCAATAAGAAACATTATCAAAATGGGCGACCCGTTGTTGCGCAAAAAATGTAAAGTGGTGGACGCTTTCGACAGCCGTCTGCACATGTTGTTGGACGATCTCAAAGATACCTTGCATTACGCCGAAGGTTTAGGACTTGCCGCTCCGCAAGTGGGCGTACTCAAACGCGTATGCATTGTCGAATACGAAGGAAATTCGTACGAATTGGTCAATCCCGTAGTTGTAAAGACAAGCGGAAAATGCGTGGATAACGAAGGCTGTTTGTCCGTGGTGGGATTTCGCGGTTTGGTAGAACGCCCCGAAAAAATCGATTTGGAATATTACGATCGCAACGGCGTAAAGCGTTTTTTGCACGCCGAAGGCTATTTTGCCCGAGTGTTTTTGCACGAAATCGACCACTTGGACGGCATATTGTTCGCCGACAAAATGATAAAGAAAATCCCCGACGAAGACTGACTCGATCACGGAGAATAATATGAGAGTTGTATTTTTGGGTACGCCCGATTTCGGCGTGCCCGCATTGCAAAAAATATGCCGACATCACACGGTAGTTGGGTGCGTATGTCAACCCGACAAGCCCGGCGCGCGCGGCAAAGTAGAGTATTGTGCGGTAAAGCGTTTTGCCTTACAGCACGATTTGCCCGTTTTTCAGTTTGAAAAAATTTCTCGCGACGGTGCGGAAACGTTGAGAAATTTGCAACCGGACATAATGGTAACCGCGGCATACGGTCAAATTCTTTCTCAGGAAATAATCGACATCGCTCCGCACGGCATAATAAATATTCACGGTTCGCTTTTGCCCCAATTACGCGGCGCGGCGCCCATTCAGTACGCCGTTTGGCAAGGGCTTAAAGTTACGGGCATTACAATATTGCAGACCGCGCTCAAAGTAGACGCGGGCAACATCATTTTGCAACAACCGCTTGAAATATTGCCTTACGAAACTAACGGCGAACTGTTTGAACGAATGTCCTTGTTGGGCGCGGACGCCGTAATCAAGGCATTGGATATGATACAAAACGGCACTGCGACCTACACTCCGCAGGACGAATCAAAGGCAACATTTTGCAGTAAAATAACCGCCGAGCAGGAAAAAATCAATTGGAACAACAGCGCCGAAGAAATAATAAATTTGACGCGTGCGCTCAATCCCACGCCCGTGGCTTGGACAACGGCAAACGGCAAGCGCCTTAAAATTTACGAATTGCGCCCTTGCGACAAAACTTTCGAAAACGCCGCCGCAGGGCAGGTTGTGGAGTGCGGCAAAAAAACATTGGCAGTTATGTGCGGCGACGGCAATGCCGTTTACGTAAACAAGTTGCAGGCAGAAAATGCCAAAGTTCTTTGCATTGCGGATTTTTTGAACGGCAAAAAATTTCCCGTCGGAACAATATTCGGTAAATAATGAATAATGCATTATTGCACAGTTTTCAAACGTTAAAGCAAGTGTATGCCGACGGCGCATTTTCGTCCATCGCGCTTAACAAAACGCTAAACCTATGTAAAAATCAGGACAAAGCGCTTATTACGAAAATAGTTTACGGCGTGCTGGATAACGACATCAAACTTGAATATATAATTTCGCGTTTCGTTCGCAAAATGCCCAAAAACGACGTTTTGCTTTATATGAAAATTGGCACATACTGTTTGTGCGAGTTATCTATGCCCGTATATGCCGTGGTAAACAACGTTGCGGAATTGTCCAAACTTTCCGCAGATATACACATTGTGGGGTTTGTAAACGCCACGCTAAAACAAATCGCCGCCCGTTTGTCCGAAGTGGAGTACCCGCAAGACGAAACGGAACGCATATCGGTCGAGTATTCGTACCCGATGTGGGCGTTAAAGAAACTAATAAAAGATTACGGAATGGACGCCGCAAAACAAATTGCGACGTTTAAGTTGCCGAATTATACCACGGTGCGCGTTTGCAACGACTTTGATGTGGCGGAAAACTGCAAGCAATGCGGCGTGCAGGCGCAAACAACGCCGTTTGACGACGCATATTACATCGACGGTAAAACCGACGGCTTTACGGGGCGTTGGACAGTGCAAAGTTTGTCGTCTATGGCAGTCGCGCGTATATGCGCTGCCGATGCCTGCGGCTCTTTTCTCGATTGTTGTGCGGCTCCCGGCGGCAAAGCGGTGTATGTAAAACAATTGCGCCCTAACCTGCAAGTTGCGGCGTGCGACATACACGAACATCGCGTTCAACTTATCGACAGTTACGCCAAGCGTATGGGCGTGGAGATTGCAACGTACAGGCGGGATATGACGCAACCCGAACAACAATGGTTAGGCGCTTTCGACACTGTTTTGTGCGACGTTCCGTGCAGCGGTTTCGGCGTACTCGACACGCGTCCGGACATAAAGTGGTTTCGAACAAGTCTCGACATAAGCAATTTAATGAAACTGCAATATGCCATATTGGACAATTGCAGTAATTATGTAAAAACAGGCGGACGGCTTGTGTATTCGACTTGTACGGTATTCGACAACGAAAACGGGCAAAACATTCGCAAATTTTTGAAAGAACACCCATATTTTACATACGGATCGATAAATTTGCCGCAATTTTCGCAGGCAAACGGCAAGGCGGAATATCAATTTTTGCCCTACAAAGACGGCGTACAGGGTTTTTATGTGGCAGTATTGGTGCGCACGGAGTAAATTTTTATGGTACTATTGCAAGACTTCACAATTGAAGAATTGAGCGCATATTTGACGGGCAATTTCAATGTCAAGCCGTATGTTGCCAAACAAATTTATTCCTGGTTGAACAAATCGGTCGATTTCGACGATATGACCGACGTTTCCAAAACATTGCGCGCCCAATTGAAAGAACAATGTTTTGCCAAGGGGTGCGAGATAATACAAACATTGTCGTCGCGCTTGGACGGCACGCAAAAATTCTTGTTTCGGCTGCACGACGGAAACGTAGTGGAAGGCGTATTGATGAATTACAAGTACGGCAACACTTTGTGCGTATCAAGCCAAGTGGGGTGCCGTATGGGGTGCAAATTTTGCGCAAGCACATTGGAAGGGTTGGTTCGCAATCTTTCCGCAGGTGAAATTTTGGGGCAGGTAACCGCAGTAAATGCTCTTGGCGGCGGCGACGCGCGGCACGTTACCAATATCGTCCTGATGGGCAGCGGCGAACCGCTCGATAATTACGACAACGTTACAAAATTTTTGCATTTGGTAACCGATCCTTGCGGACTTAATATTTCGCAACGTAACATTTCTCTGTCCACTTGCGGCATTGTGCCAAATATCAAAAGGTTGGCAGACGACGGTTTTTCGGTCAATCTGACGCTCAGTTTGCACAATCCTTTTGACGAACAGCGCGTTGCCATTATGCCCGTTACGCGCGCGTACGGCGTTCAACAGGCTGTGGACGCCTGCAAATATTATTTTGACAAAACAGGTCGCAGAATAATTGTGGAATATACGTTGATCGACGGGCAAAACGATAGCCGCGAACACGCGCTCAAATTGGCGTCGTTGTTACGCGGCGTTTCCGCACACGTCAACGTTATTGCGCTCAATCCCGTAAAAGAAACGGGGCTAAAAGCAACCAACGAAACAAATTTGAAAAAGTTTATACAATATTTGGAAGAAAAGGGCGTGTCTGCAACTCGCAGACGAACGATGGGGCAAGATATAGAAGGAGCGTGCGGGCAGTTGCGTAGGCGGTATTTGAGTAATGGTACAAAAAACAGTTAAAAGCGGCGTCGTCGTCAAATCAGTGGGCGGAGTGTTTAACGTACTGTGCGACGACGGAATACGGCTTGTGTGCTACTCGCCCAAAAAATTTCGTTACGACAGCAAGGACGTTGTTGTCGGCGACAAAGTTTGCGTGCAAGACATTCGTCAAGGCAAGGGCGTAATTACGGAAATTTTGCCGCGCAAAAACAAACTTAACCGCCCCGAAATTGCCAATGTAGACGTTTGCTTTGTGGTTGTTGCATGCCAACCGCAACCCGATTTGATGTTGGCGGACAAAATTCTCATCAACTGTTTTCAGCAGCGGATCGAGCCGATAGTAGTGGTAAACAAAACCGATCTGCCTTCGGATACCGAACAAATTATATTGCAAAATTACCGCGACATTGCCCAAACGGTAAACGTAAGCGCGTTGGACGGCAGTGCGACCGAACTGTTGCGTTTTATTGCAAAAGGCGTCGTTGCGTGCTTTGCTGGGCAGTCCGCCGTGGGCAAAACTTCGCTGTTGAATGCGTTGCTCCCGCAAGCGAACGGCAAGGTGGGCAACTTGTCCGAAAAGAGCGGCAGGGGTATGCATACCACGCGCCACAGCGCGCTATATCGTGCGGGCGACGGTTTTGTCGCCGATACTTGCGGATTTTCGCTGTGCGATTTGACGGATATTCGTTCGGAACAGTTGCATTTGTATTTGGACGACTTTGTGCGGTTGTCGGCTGGATGCAAATTTACTTCCTGTACGCACACTGCGGAACCAGACTGCGCCGTAAAGCGGGCGGTAGAACAGGGTACGCTATGCAGAGACCGTTACGACAGGTATCTTAAACAATTTGAAGAACTTAAACAGCGTGAAAAAGCGCAATATTGATAGCAAACTCAAAAGAAAATTTGTACGCCAAAACAACGCGGATACAATTTAAGCAAGGGAGAAATATTTATGAGAAAAATTTTTATAAGTCCGTCTATTTTGACCGCGGATTTTGCCAGATTGGAGCAGGAGTGCAAACTGCTTGAAAAGAGCGGTGCAGATTGGATCCACTGCGACGTTATGGACGGCAATTTCGTTCCCAACCTTACGTTCGGCATGCCTGTGGTAAAAAGCATTCGCAAATGCGTTGTTTTGCCGCTTGACGTACATCTTATGATAGACCGACCCGAACGTTATGTAACTCAGTTCGTATCCGCAGGCGCGGATATAATAACTTTTCACGTGGAAGCCACCGACAAGGTTGCCGAAACGTGCAAACTTATACGCGATTGCGGCAAAAAGGCAGGGTTGTCGGTTAAGCCGTCCACCCCCGTCGAAATATTGGAACAGTATCGCGGATTATTTGATATGATACTGATAATGTCTGTGGAGCCGGGCTTCGGCGGACAGAAATTTATCGAGAGCAGCGTAGAAAAAATCAAAACCGCGCGCAGGCTTTTTAACGACGCGCTTATCGAAGTGGACGGCGGCATAAACAGCGAAACCGCGCGCAAGGTTATTCAGGCGGGCGCGGACGTTATAGTTGCCGGCAATGCCGTAATCGGCGCAAAAGACCGCCGGGCGGCTATCGAAAACATACGCAATGCCGGACAATAAGTACAAGCCAAAACGTAACACTTTGCTTTCGATTTTCATATATTGTTATAAAAATCTTCGGGAGAAGTGGTATGAAAGCAAAAATTTACTGTTTCAGACTGCCCAATTTTATCGGTTCGATATTAAGACTGTTTTTAAGATCCAACCGTACAAACGGCGAAAAAAAGCGCTCTGTTTAGCAAGAGCGCTTTTTGTATTTTATTTTCGATATGTTTGCGATTTATAATAGCCGACATTCCGCATGCCGTGTTGTGATGCTGTGCCGCCTATGTTGTGCGTGCAAATACATTGCGCAAATTTACATTTTGCAAAGTTTACACAACGGCGTGTGGCACAGTCGACTCAAAAGTGCGGCGAGTTTGCCGTTTAGGCAATTTTAATTGTCTTTTTCGTCGCTATTGACATTGTCGGCATTGTCGCTTGCGGCAGTTTCGGCAATTTCTTTTTGTTCTGCGCAGTCGTTCTGCGCGCATTCCGCAACGGCGGGCTCGTCGCCCAGTGGCGCGTCGTTGCGTTTGGACTTGCCTATCCAACCAAACTTTTTCCACAATTTTTCCGTCTGCGCAAACAAAATCGGATATACGCCGATCATTGCAAATACCACAACGGCGTAGCGCAACGTACGGAATATTCTTTCGAACCAGACGTTGCTTTCGTATGTGGGATAAATAAGTTTTACAACAAGTTTTATTCCTTCGTTTAGCCCAAGGAACAGCGCTCCGCCTATCGCAACGCGCAATATTATTCGCCACCATACTTTGGTATTTTCAAATTTTACAACGCGTTCTTCAAACAATATTCCCATTACAAAGCCCAGCAAAATGCCGTATCCCGTGTAAAAGTCCTCGGTAGTGCAATAGAAAAATCCCGCAAGCCCCACAGTAAGTAAGCCGCCGTACACCCAATACTTGTTGGGAACGACATTCAACAGCGCGTTGAAACCGAATACTACCGCAACTCCCAACGCCAATCCGCACAACACATCGGTAAAGTAGTGCGCGCCCAAATACATACGCGACAAAGCCACAAGCACGGGTACGACCACGGCAACGGCAATTAACCATTTGTACTTTTTGTCTTTGTAAGCAACGGCAGTGCCGACAAGCGTCGAAGCCGAACCGGAAGAGTGTCCCGACGGGAAGGAATATCCGTCCACATCGCGAAAATTGTGTATTTCGGGATTGCTGTCAAACGGACGCGTTCGGCAGACGATATTTTTCAACATCGGGTTTAGCAGTGTGGCGCTTATCAGCATAAATCCAACGTGTTCGCCGCGCGTTTTGTCGAATCCCCAATAAATAAGACCCATTATTGCTACAAGTATCATTTCTTCGCCGAACATCGAAATGAAGTTCATCAGGTAGTACAAAAAACCGCCTTCTCCGCCAAGACTTTGCAGCCATATAATAAACGGCTCTTCAAACGGCAACGACCAACTGTTGCCTATTGCGGCATTTAATAAATTCAGCATATGTTTTCCTCCGTTAAATTATATGATACCACGCATACGCGCCGTTTACAAGCCTACAAATCAATTTCGGCAGCGGTAATGTACGCGGCAGCATAAAAAAACAGCCTCGAAAAAAATCGAGGCACAACGTTAATAAACGTTTAGTTTTCTTTGTTTGCGGTTCTGATGCAACGTGTGCAAACGTATTCGGTGGATTCTTTTCCGTTGATTTCCACCTTAACTTTTTGCAAATTGGCACTGTATGTTTTGGGAGTCTTTCTGTTGGAGTGAGAGACCTTGTTGCCTGACATTTTGCCTTTTCCGCATATCGCACATACTCTGGACATATCGAACACCTCCGTGTTGGTAAACAAATTTGGGTAATTTAATGCTAAAATATAATAGCATTTTTTTGTTTTTTTGGCAAGCGAATACGCTAAATTTTTTATTTTATGTGTTTTTTTGCGGTTTTTGGGGCTAAATATATGCTGAATATAGCAAAATTACTTGCAAACACTTGTGAAATAATGTTTTTTGTTGTAAAATAGTAATACATATATTCAGGAGGCTAATCGAATGGCATTACGAACAAGAAATTCGTATGGGGTTATTACGGTATCCGATGATGTAATAGCAACCCTTGCAGGACATCTCGCAACCGAGTGTTACGGTGTGGTAGAGATTGTCCCATTCGGTTTCTCCGATGCCTTTACCGATTTGTTTAAGCGCAACGGCAAAAGCCGCGGTGTGCGCGTTGAGACCAAAGGGGACAGAATATTTGTTGATTTGTACGTAAAAATTAAATATGGTTTACCTGTTTCCGCTGTTTCGTCCAGTTTGAAAGGGTCGGTAAAGTACGGTTTGGAACGTTTTACGGGCATGATCGTCGAAGAGATCAATGTACACGTTGTCGGCGTCAAACTGTAACAAAACTTATTTACGAAATTAAAGGAAACGATATCTCATGGCTTCTGCTCATTCAAGCACTACACATATTACACCGTCCATCATGAAGCGGATGTTTATTGCCGGCGGCAAAATGCTGGAAGTAAACAAGGCGCAGGTAGACGCTCTTAACGTCTTTCCTGTACCCGACGGCGATACCGGTACAAATATGTCGCTGACAATGATGTCGGCTGTTAAAGAAATCAACGCCGTAAACGGCACGTCGATGTCCGAATTGGCTGAAAAGTTAAGTAAGGGCGCATTGCGCGGCGCTCGCGGTAACTCGGGCGTTATACTTTCTCAGATACTTAAAGGTTTTTCCAATATTATTGCGCAAAAAGACGAATGTGATGCGCGCACTTTTGCAAAAGGTCTGCGCGAAGGCGCCGAACTTGCATATCGCGCCGTCAGCAAGCCCAAGGAAGGCACAATTTTGACGGTTGTGCGTTCTATGGCGGAAGAAGCGGTAGACGTTGCCAAGCGCAATACGGACATCAAAACATTACTTGACGCCACGGTGCAAAAGGGCGAAGAGACCCTTGCCAAAACGCCCGATATGTTGGACGTACTCAAACGCGCAGGCGTTGTAGACAGCGGCGGCTACGGGCTTATTACCCTGTTTAAGGGCATAATAATGGGCTATCTGGACCAGGAAGTTACAGGTGCGGAAGAATATGATTCCACCGACAGCCCCGCCAAACCGCAAACTATCGATTCGGCTTTTCCCGACGACAACGATCTTATTGTGGATTACGAATCGCTCGGTCAGTTGGATTTCGGTTATTGTACGGAATTTTTCATTACCAATATCAAAAAACGCACAACGGTAACCGATATAGACAAGTTGCGCGAATATCTTAACGAAATAGGCAACTCGGTAATTTGTATAGGCGACCTTAATTTGGTAAAGGTACACGTACATACCAACAACCCAGGCAAGGCGTTGTCCAAGGCGTTGACTCTCGGCGAACTTGACAAGGTAAAAATCGAAAATATGATGGAGCAAAACCGTCAATTGCGCGCAAGATACGAAGCGGAACGCAAACCGATAGGTTTGTTGGCTGTATGCTCGGGCGACGGCTTTGCGGCAATATTCAAAGATTTGTTGGTAGATCAGGTAATAGAAGGCGGTCAGACGATGAACCCGTCGGCAGACGATATTGCGTCCGCGGCTAAAAAGATCAACGCCGAAAACATAATTATATTGCCCAACAACAAAAATATTATTTTGTCTGCGGAGCAATCGCGCACATTGGTGCAAAACCGCAACATATTTGTGTTGCAAACAAAAGATATTCCGCAAGGACTTGCCGCGGTGCTTAATTTCAGCCCCGACGCGTCGCTTTCCGAAAATTTGGAAAATATGACTGCGGCATTTTCGTGCGTAGACGCGGGGCAAGTTACCTACGCCGTTCGTGATACGGTAATTGACAAAATTGCCATCAAAAAGGACGACATTATCGGTTTGGACAAGGGCGCAATTGTTACAAGCGGCAGCGATGTGGAAGCGGTAACCACCAAATTGATAGAAGGTATGTTGACCGAGGACAAGGAAGTTGTAACGTTGTACTATGGGCAGGACGTTACGGAAGAAAGCGCCGAAGCGTTTGTTTCCAAGTTGGAAGATAAACATCCCGACATCGAATTTATATTGCATTACGGCGGACAACCGTTGTATTATTACGTGCTAAGCGTAGAATAGCATAACAATAGTGTAAAATGTAACCCGTTTACTTACTGTAAGCGGGTTTTTCTTTGTTTATTTGTTTGATTGTTGCTGTTGGCGCTCAAGCATTTGGCGCGGCTTATTAAGGCAAAATGCATATTGGCGTGCCGCGCTTGCGCTAAAAAAGCGTTTGAGTTTTGCCGTGCCGAGCGTTGCGGTGGTGCGTTGGTAGCGCGGAGACTAATTTTTATTATCGCTACGTTTGCGCGGCGTACTGCACACAATGGCGTAACTTTCGTCCACAAGTTGATAGGCAAGTTGTTTGTCAACCGAGCCGTCCAACAAAACGCCTATCCAATGCAATTTGTTCAAATGATAGCCCGGCACAAAACCGTGCTGTTGCAGCAAAATTTCACGCGCAAACGGATCGCATTTTAAATCCAACACATCAATGGGTTCATTGCCGTCCAAACCGAGCCTGTTGCACGGCACATCCATAATAATTCCGTACCATTTTCGGTTGTCCTGTCTGCGCAAAACGGCGTAATCGGGCGCGCTTGCCCACAAGTATTCGGGCTGCGTTCCGTATTGATTTGCAACATATTCAAATATGTCCGCTCTTGTTGCGCCGATTGTTTTTGTCATGATTTTTCTTTTAATACGCGGTGTTGCCGCTGATTTTATTTGGGTAAAGTTAGGCTGATAATGCTGTTTGGGTTGCGCAAATTTTATTTGCGGCGATCTTTGGACGGAAACAGTTTTTCGGGAGTTTTGGTATACATACGAACAACGCTGCCGCAATCTCTGCACACCAACGCAAACAAACCTGCGCTGTGATAACATTTGCGCGCTTTGTACGAGACATACAATCCGCCGTACGACTCGCACCTGCAATCGAGCAATTCCGTTCCGCCGCAGTAAGGGCATTTTTCTGTTTTTACTTCTTGCATAACAATTCTCTCCGAATATTTGTAAAAAACATTATACTACCAAATAGGCAGCGGTGCAATACGTTGAAATCAAAATATGTCTGTTGCGTTCGACAAAACTCGATTAAAATGCGACAAAACAGTAAAAGGAACAACATAGTCCGTAAGTTCGTATGATACTGCGCACCATATATGGTTGTGTATAATATTATTATTTACGTAATGCGCAGTCGGTATAAAATTGTCGGGTATTAAATACAAGAATTGCATTACGCAATAAATTATGTTTTGCTGAAATAATCGCGAGTTGTGCGCAATCTTTTACGGTTTAATTAAGTATAATTTATCTTTTTATACATATTTTCAATATTATACACACAAAATACCGTAAAACCGTTGCTTTTTTAATGATTTTTTGGTAAAATAAATAAGGTTATACGGCACCATAGCCAAGAGGTAAGGCAGAGCTCTGCAAAAGCTTCACCCCCAGTCCGAATCTGGGTGGTGCCTCCAATAAAGTGCAAGGCGTTATTACAGCCTTGCACTTTATCTTTGCCGATGTGGCTAAATACTTCGCTCGCATGCTTGCTTAGTGGCGTTTACTCACATGTGTTCGCTCGACTGAGAGACAAACGCAAGGGACGGCAAAAATCTTTGCGAGTTCTATTTTCTTGATAACATTACTCTCGTAGCTATATATTGCTTCGTGTTGGTTGTAGGGCGAATTACAGTTTCTTTGTCAGCATTATTCACTTCCCGTATTACCGATTTTTCCTACCCCATATTGCATTTAGGGGGTTAGTTAGTCTTTGTTCGCGCCCAAATCAGAATGTCCGTTTGGATTACGTCGTCGTGTCGGTTTTTCGGCACTTTGTAGATGTCGATCACCGCAAATTCATACTGTTCGGCGGTATTCACATCGGCGATTATTTGTCCGTCAAACAGTCGTTTGCCGTTGGCTGTCAGATACTCGGCTCCGTCAATTGTTTTGCCTTTTGCAAGTTCCAACAGGCTCAAATGGTGCAATTGCTTGTGTTTGGCGCAATCAAAGTAGCCTGCCACTCGCAACGCCTTTTTTATTTTGCGTTTGTTTGTCAATTTAGTGATGTTGTTCAATTCTGTGATCGTCATTGCTGTCGCGTTCTCCGTGTTTCAATAGTCTATTTATTTGATAGTGCGCGCGCCAAATGTCTGTTCTTGCGTTGTTATATTCGCCCGTTTCGATATTGCGCGTCAAATACCCGTTTTCGCCGTCGTGGTAAATTCCCAATTCTGTGCCATCGTCGGCGGTAGCGATCGAACGGTAATATTTGCGGGGTACGGCAGTGGTGATCGGCTCGCCAGAATATTACATTTTCAAAATACAACATTTGATTGTTTTCGTCAACTTCCTGCTGCGCTTGTTCTGTTGATTTTATGCGTTTGTGCCGCTGTTGATTTTTCCGTGTAAACTGTTGTTTTTTTATGCAGCGAGTTTTCGGGTGTACGCAGAAATTATTTCTTTGCTTCATTCCCGAATTTGTTGCGCAACAAGTAAAATGCGCCAAAATGCTTGCTTTTTAGCATAATTTTGTATATAATCTCATTATTGCCGATGTGGCGAAATAGGCAGACGCAAGGGACTTAAAATCCCTCGACCCAATAAGTCGTACCGGTTCGAGTCCGGTCATCGGCACCAAGTCAGTATAATCCGAACCAAATACTCGTAACGAGTGAATGGTTCGGATTTACTTTTATAATTTAGCGA
>CANRFV010000010.1 GCA_947629985.1 uncultured Clostridia bacterium
GCTGCGCCGGAGGTGGGAACGGGAAGTTTCCCTTGATTATCTGATGAGTGAAAAGTTTGTCCAGCTTGCCGAGCCGAAGGCGACCGCCAACGAGCCGTAGGCGAGTTATTACGAATCAATTGCCTGCCGACGTTACCGCCATACAAAAAAGCGTCCCCTTCGGAAACGCTTTGATTGGTGCTGGCGAAGGGAATCGAACCCCCGACCTATTGATTACGAATCAATTGCTCTACCGACTGAGCCACGCCAGCAAAAATATTTTGTTGCGCGCAAGCAATGCTCCCGCAACGTTTGCTTACAAAGTATATCAAACAATCGCGCAAAAGTCAAAGATAATGGCAAAGTTTTTGCAATAAATTTACGCAAAACGTCTTGCCGAGCGTCAAAACCATTGTTTGTATGCATAACATTTGCGGCAATAAGCATACTAACGGTACAACTAACAAGGAGGGAAAGCAATTTGAAAAAGACTTTCAATGTTTTTTCGGTTATTGCGTTGATTCTTACGATAGTAGGCGCGCTTAACTGGCTGTCGATTGGTATTTTCGGCTTCAACTGTGTGGCTTGGATAACATTCGGCATGACCTGGCTCGAAAGACTTTTGTACATCTTGGTAGGCATTTCCGGTGTGTATATGATAGTTTGGCTGTGCGTTTCGCGCTTTAATATGGTCGAACACGACACCGATTACAGAGATTACAAGTATTCCGAACACCGAACCGTAAACAACAATAATTAGTTGTGCGCAGACAATTTGTTCTGCATTCGACAGCCGACGTTTTGCGTAACGTCGGCTGCCGTTTTTTTTGCAACATAATCCGCAATGCCGTGCCTTACGTCGCAAACAACTTGCCCGTTGCGCGTATTAACATATGTTCACGCATCTCTACGTATATCGATTTTTACGCGCAAACTCCGCCGTAGCCAAACTTCGCCGCGCGTACGTTTTGCCGCGGCAAGTTGGGTCGTCGACAATTATTTTTTACACAAATTATGTTAAATAATTGACATATTTTGCGCCAAATATTATATTTATTTTGTGTTAAAAAGTCTTGTTTTTCGGGCTGTTACGCAAGAGGTAGAGTTTTGGTCAAATTGAACGCAAAAAGCGTATTAAAACGCGTCGTCGAGTTTGTGTGGGTTACCGTGGCAGGTATTCTCAACGGCTTTTCGCTGTATTCGTTTATTAACCCGTCGCACCTTATCGCGGGCGGTTTCAGCGGGTTGTCATCGGCGTTGACGTATGTTTTTAATTTGTTTATAACGTCGGTTTCCTACGAGCAATTGATGTCGGTAGTGTATTTTGTGCTTAATATACCGTTGCTTATATGTTCGGTAATATTTTTGCGCGGCGATTTTACGGTAAAAACCATTTGGGCTACGTTGGTATGTACGGGCACGTTGGCTGTTTTGCCTGCATTTCCCCAATTGCAGTTTACGGAATCGCGCCTTATTGCGGTAATCTTCGGAGGAATACTTATCGGGGCGTCGATGTACATTGCTTCGCAAAACAACGGCAGTAACGGCGGCACCGAAATAATTGCGCGCATAGTGTCCAAATACCACCCCGAAATCGACTTGTCCAAGGTGATATTTTGCGCTAATTTTGCAATAACGCTTACGGGCAGCGCCATAGTAATCGCAATTGTGGGCGAAACGCTTGCAATAGTAATATATTCGATAGTTTACATAGTAATCGGCTCGTCGGTGATGGGCATGCTCAAACGCGGCTTCAATCATCCGCAAAAATATCTTATCGTAACGCGTTACGGCGACCAAATGTCGCAGGCAATAACCGACCGTTTTAAGCGCGGCTGTTCGCATCTTGGTGTGGCGCCCGCTCCCGAACACCCCGACCGTCAGATAGTAATGGTAGTTGTGCAGTACAGGCAAACCCACGAACTTAAAAAGTTGATAAAAGCCGTCGACAGCGAAGCGTTTACCTTTGTAAAAGACGTTTACGACGTATTCAGCCGTCCCACCTTCAACAGGAGTTACAAAACAAAATGACAAAAACCCGTTTTTGGTACAATTTCAAGCAGATTTTGCTTATTGTTGCGGCAAGTCTCGCAACCGCGGTAGCTGTGGAAATATTTTTGTTGCCTGCCGACAGCCTTGTGGGCGGCGCGTTGAGCGTAGCGTCCATTCTCGACATACTTCTCGGCAAATCCGATCCTGTCAAGTGGTATTTTTCGGCGGGATTGTGGCAACTTGCAATCAACGTGCCCATATTGGTTTATTGCTTTGTAAATTATCGCAAACGTTTTGCGTTAAAAACGATGTTTTATGTGCTGTTTCTTGCCGTATTTTTGCTTGTTTTGCGCATATTTAACGTTGCCGACGTGGTAAAAGACGTAATGTCGTCTGCGGAGACAGGCTTCGACAAAGTGTTGTATGTAATAATAGGCGGCGCGTTGCACGGCGTATCCTTGCCGATAATGCTGTCGGTAAGTGCGTCTACGGGCGGCAGCGACATAGTAGGGCTTATCGTTCAGCGCCATTCCAGGCGCAGCAGCAGCGACGCAATGCGTTGGATATTCCTTACCAACATAATAGTGCTTACGGCGGCGTCGGTCGTTTACTATTTTGTTTCGGGCAAAAACGGCAACGAAGCGGTAAATATGTTTGTGTATTCCGTTGCGGCAATGTTTACCTGCGAAATAGTGCAGGAAACAATTTTCAAGGGTTTTTCGTCTGCGTTGGAGTTGGAAGTAACCACCGACAAGCCCGAAGAAATGGCAAACGCGTTGAAAGACGGGCTTAAACACGGCGTAACCAACGTCAAAGTGGTGGGCGGTTATTCGCACGCGGAAAAAACGCTTATTTTGTGCGTAATACACAAGGGGCAACTTACCAAAGCGCGCCGGATAATCAACCACATAGACCCAAGCGCCTTTGCCTATGTCGAAAACGTCCGCGAAGTGTTGGGCAAAGGTTTTGCCAACAAGGAAAACGATCTGGAAAACGACAGCGACGCGTCGGAAAAATAGCGCCGTTACGCAATTACAAAAAAAAGGACTGCGCCCGTCAAGGGGCGACAGTCCTGTTTTTTTCTTTTGTTATGTACAAGAAGATCGGTTGACGGTTATTTGCAGCAGTCCGAGCCGATTTTTATTCCGCCGCAGCACACAAGCAGCGCCAGCATGAGAATAAGGCAGGTGGGATTGACGTTAAGATTAAAGTTCTTCATCTTACCGCCGCAGCAACACAAAAACAAAACAATCAACAGCACCCAACTGCAATTGCAGCCGCCCGTAATGCCGCCGAGTCCGCCGCCGCAGCCGCCGTTGTAGTTGCCTTCGCCGCCGCAACCGCCGTCGTTAAACATTCCGTTGAACATATTTTACCTCCATTTCGCCGATATTTCGGTTTTCGTATTTGACCGGTTAAAGTCTGTTTTACAATATGGTTTTTTCGCAAAAAGTGTTACCGCGCCTTTACTTGCGTTCAGCCGCAGCCCATTGCTTAGTCAAGCGCAACTGCTTGCACACCGTTTGCGCACGCGCTACGCAAACGTAATTGACATTTATTGCCGTTTGGGTTAATATAAAAAGGCTGTATGAACATAAAGTTATCCGACAATTTTACATATTCGCGTTTGTTGCGATTTGTATCCGCGCCGATTTTTATGATGATCTTTACGTCGATCTATTCGGTAGTGGACGGCTTTTTCGTGTCCAATTTCGCGGGGAAGGATCCGTTTGTGGCGGTAAATCTCATTTTTCCCGTAATAATGGTGTTGGGCGCGTTCGGCTTTATGTTCGGTGCGGGCGGCACGGCAATAGTGTCCAAAACCTTGGGCGAAGGCAACTCCAAACGCGCCAACGAAATATTTACTTTGGTAGTGGCGGCAACCTTTGTTTTGGGCGTTGTGTTGGCTGTGGGATTTGTATTTTTGATGCGCCCGATAGCCGTGCTTATCGGCGGCAAAGGCGACGTGTTGGAATATGCCGTTACATATTCGCAAATTCTTATGTGTTCCGCGCCGTTTTTTATGTTGCAAAACTTGTTTCAAAGTTTTTTCATCACGGCGGAAAAGCCCAAACTCGGCTTTGCGTTTACTGTGGCAAGCGGCGTTACCAATATGGTGTTCGACGCGCTGTTTGTTGCCGTGTTAAAGTGGGGCATAGTTGGCGCGGCAGCGGCAACCGCATTGTCGCAGGCTGTGGGCGGCGTGGCTCCCGTAATATATTTTGCCCGTCCCAACACAAGTTTGTTGCGTTTTGTAAAAACAAAGTGGTACGGCAAGGAACTGTTCAATTCGTGCTACAACGGCGCGTCCGAACTGCTGGGCAACATTGCAATGTCGTTGGTAAGCATACTGTACAATTGGCAACTGATGCGCTTGTCCGGCAACGACGGCGTTGCGGCGTACGGCGTGGTAATGTACGTATCGTTTGTGTTTGTGGCTATTTTTATAGGGTACTGCCTGGGCGTGGCTCCCGTAATAGGCTACAATTTCGGCGCGCGTAATAAGCGTGAATTGCAAAATATTTTCACAAAATCCATTGTAGTGCTTGCCGTTACGGGCGTGGCGATGTTCGGGCTGTGCATGGCGCTTGCCGACGTTGTGGCAATGGTGTTCGTGCGCGATTACGGCGCTGAAGTGATATATCTTACAACGCGCAGTTTGCGGCTGTATGCGATAAGTTTTTTGTTTTGCGGGTTTAATATGTTCTGTTCGTCGATGTTTACCGCGCTTAACAACGGGCTTATTTCGGCAATTGTGTCATTCGGGCGCACGCTGGTATTTCAATTGCTGTGTATATTCGTATTGCCGCTGTTTTGGAATTTGGACGGAATTTGGTTGGCCACTGCGGTTGCGGAATTTTTGTCTCTGGTACTAAGCGTAATTATGTTTGCCGCAAACAACAGGCGTTACGGTTACGTGCGCGTCAAATCGCTTTCCGATACAAACTGAACTGTTGCATTGCGCGGATTTTTGCGTTATAATACCGTTATGAAATTTTACGGTTTTTCGCCGGTGTACGACGGCAACTGTACGGCGCTTGTTTTGGGCAGTTTCCCAAGCGTCAAGTCGCGTAGCGCGCAGTTTTATTACGGCAATCAACGCAACCGATTTTGGTCTACGCTGGCTGCGGCGTTTTGCAGTACCGTGCCTGCAACCGTGCGGGACAAGACCGAATTATGCCTGTGTAACGGCATTGCGCTGTGGGATATCGTGGCAAGTTGCTTAATTGACGGCTCAAAGGACAGCAGTATTACCGATTACACATTGGTAAATATAGACGAAGTGGCACGCAACTGCAATTTGCGCGCGATATTGTGTAACGGCGTTACGGCGTACAACCTTACGCTGTCGGCGTATAACGGCGAGTTGCCCGTGTTGAAACTGCCGTCCACAAGTCCCGCAAACGTGCGGTTCGACGACAAACTGTGGATAGATGCTTTGCGCAAGTATGCGCGTCCGCACTGAACAGGGCGTCCGTACCCGTACAAAAAACACTCGCAAGCAAGGCGTTTGCGCAAGTACGCGTGCTTGCACCCGATACGACCGCAGCAAATGCGGCAAGGAGAAAAATATGGAAGAATTAAACTCTGCCAAAATCGAATTTATCGAAATTTACAACAAATACATCACGCGCGAAGGCAGCCGTCAACTGTTGGAATATCTTGAAAACAGCGACTTCTTTACCGCGCCCGCTTCCGCCAAATTCCACCTTGCGGAAAGCGGCGGTTTGTGCCGACATTCCGTCAACGTGTACCGTCGTTTGCTCGATTGCGTTCGGCGCGAATACGGCGAAAACTACTCGGCTGTCGTCTCCGACGAAACGATAGCGATATGCGGTTTGTTGCACGACGTGTGCAAAGTAAATTATTACGTCGTAGATTACCGCAACGTCAAAGAAGGCGGCGACTGGGTGCGCCGTCCCTATTACAAAGTGGAAGAGAAGTTTCCCTACGGGCACGGCGAAAAATCGGTGTTTATAGTTTCGCAGTTTGTCAAACTTACCGCCGAAGAAGCCATGGCGATCAATTGGCATATGGGCGGTTTCGACGAGCGCGTAAAGGGCGGCAGTTTTGCGCTGTCCGAAGCCTATGCAAAGTACAAATTGGCATTGCTTATGCACGTTGCGGACATTTCGGCGACTTATCTCGACGAAGAGCGCGGCTGACAGGCGATAAAGGAGAATTATGGAACAACTTTTACAACGTTTTTTACAGTATGTCGCTATCGATACCGAATCGGTACCCGATACCGACAAGTATCCCAGCAGCGACAAGCAAAAAGATTTACTCGATTTGTTGTGCGCGCAACTGCGGCAGATGGGCATAGCGGCGCAAACCGACCCAAAATACGGCTACGTGTACGCAACGATACCCGCCAACACCGATAGCAAGTACAAATTGGGCTTTATCGCGCACGTAGACACATCCTCCGCCGTCAGCGGCAGCAACGTGCGTCCCATTGTTACGCGCAATTACAACGGAGCGGACATTCCCCTTGCCCAAGGCAGAGTGTTGTCTCCGTCGGAATATCCGTCGCTATTAAACCACATAGGCAAGACGATAATTTGTTCGGACGGCACAACGTTGTTGGGCGCGGACGACAAAGCGGGCGTTGCTGTAATTATGCAAATGGCGCAATATCTTGCGGAAAATCCGCAAGTGCAGCACGGCACGGTGCAGATCGCTTTTACCCCCGACGAAGAAGTGGGGCGCGGTACGGACTTTTTCGACGTGGCGCGATTCGGCGCGGACGGCGCGTACACGGTGGACGGCGGCGCTTTGGGCGAGTTGGAATACGAAAATTTCAACGCGGCTTCGGCAAAGGTAACGGTTACGGGTAAGTCGGTACACCCCGGCTCTGCCAAGAACGTAATGGTAAACGCCGCGCTTGTGGTAATGGAGTTGCAAAATATGCTGCCCGTCGAGCAAAATCCGCGCTATACCCAAGGGTACGAGGGATTTTATCATCTGGACAGTTTGCAAAGCACATGCGACAGCGCAACCGCTTACTACATAATACGCGATCACGACCGCGCCAAATTCGAAGATAAAAAGCGTCTTTTTGCGCAAGCGGTGCAATATCTCAACTTAAAGTACGGGCAAGGCACGGTAAATGCGGAAATAACCGACAGTTATTACAATATGAAAGAGAAAATTCTGCCGCATATCCACCTTGTAAACAACGCCGTCGAAGCGATGAAACGCGCGGGCGTAACGGCACAAATTTGTCCCATTCGCGGCGGCACCGACGGCGCGCGTCTCAGTTACGAAGGTTTGCCCTGCCCCAATCTGTTTACGGGTGGCTACAATTTCCACGGCAGATACGAATATATACCGCTGGAAGATATGCACAAGGCGTATCTTACCTTGCTCAATCTGGTGGATATTTACAAGGACGTGCAATAGCGTTTTACCGTATTTTTGCGTAATGTTTTTGCAAATAGCGTACAAAGTTTACCTTATATTTATTTTATTGGGGTAACATACTAATACTAAATGAAAAAATTTTACGGAAAGACACCAAAGCGAAAATGAATACTACTCAACAAAATTCCACAAACAAGCCGCGCGTGCTTGTAACTTACATCGAATCGGGTTTCGGACATATTATGTCCGCGCAGGCCATTGCGGACGGCTTAAAGGCAAAGTATGCCGACAAGTTGGAAATCGTCGAATCCGAAATTATGCGCGACGACAACGATCCGCAACTTATCAAATTCGAGCGTTTTTTGACTAATCAAACCAAAGCCACCAACAAATTGTGGCATTACGGCGATTTGATCTTCGGCGTGATGAATCTCGGCAGACAGCCCTTTATGAACCTTGTTCATCGCGTGTTTTTCAAACGCTCGGTGGCAAGTTTGGTCGAAGCGTTCCGCAAGCGCGCGCCGGATATAATTATTTCCACCCATTATTTTGTAACCTACGCCGCAATGGAGTACAAGCGCAGGTACGGCAGCGAACACGACGTAACCGTGGTGTGTTACGATCCCGACAACAACGTACACGTCTGGTGGGACAAGCGCAGCGATTTGTTTATTACCAACAACAGCCTTGCTAGCGAAGAAGCGATCGACAAGCGCAAGTTCGATCCCACCCATGTTGCGCAGGTGTATTTTACCGTGCGCAAGCGTATTCGCGAGTTTGATTTGACACAAGCGCAATGCCGTCAAAAGTACAACATAGACCCAAACAAGTTTTGCATAATGATAGCCGACGGCGGTTATGCGGGCGGCAAAGGCAAAAAGTTTTGCAAATATATCGTCAAACATGCCAAACAGCCCCTTACCGTGCTGTTTTTGGCGGGAACCAACCAAAAGGCGTTTGACAAATTTACTCAACTTGCCGCCAAGTTGCACAACGGTGTAACGCTTGTTCCGCTCAAATTTTCCCAAGATATTTACGAACTGTACGCCGCGTCCGACTTGTTGGTAACCAAGGCGGGGCCAAACACGCTGTTGGACAGCCTGTTTGTTGGCACTCCGGTAATGGTGGACCATTGTCCGCACCCCATCGAGCGCGCCACGCGCAAATTGTTTGTCGATCATTACGGTTGCGGAGTAAGCGCGTTTACTCCGCGCAAGGCGTCCAAACTGATCAACAAGTATGCCGCCGACCCGAGTTTACTGCAACCCTATCGGGACAACATTGCCCGCCATATAGACAAAACCTTAGACGGCGGCGAGCAAATCGCCGACCTGGTATACAGCAAGGTACAAAGTAAAATTGAAGCACAAAATCACTAAAAAACAACAACGTCTCGATACTATCGCCCGCTTGGAGCGCGAAGGACGGTTCGATGTCGATTACCTGCCCAAAAGCGATAATTTTATCCTGCCCGATTCCGACTTCAAGTTTGTTCGCACCAACATTTTTTACCGTATGGCTTGCATTTTTTGCCGCACGGTAACCTTTTTGTTCGGTCCGATACTTTGTTGGCTTGCGTACGGGCTTAAAATACGCGGCAAGCGCAACATCAAGGGCGTAAAAGGCGCAATTTGCGTATGCAACCACGTTTCGATATTGGACACGTTGTTTGTCAAGCAAGCCGTGGGGCATTATCGCAGTTACCATACGGGCGATCCGCACAACAATCGCAAGGGCTTGGGCGGATACATTTTGCGCCGCGCGGGATTTTTGTCGCTGGGCGGCAGTTTCGGCGCGCAAAAGAATTTCGCTCAAACGCTGGAATACCTGTTCAAACGCGGCGCGATAGTCAACTTTTACCCCGAAGAAGCGCTGTGGCAGGGCTACGAAAAGCCTCGTCCGCTTAAAATCGGCGCGTTTAAGTATGCCGCGCGGTTCAACGTTCCCGTAATTCCGCTGTTTGTAACTTACGAAGGTAAGCGCAGGCGCACGGTAGTCAACATTATGCCGCCCGTTTACCCCGACGCCGATTTGAACCTACGGGACAACGCGCGCAAGATGTGCGACGAGTGTTCCGAAATGTGGCGCGGCGTGTACGAGCGCGTTTACGGCAAACCCCTGCAATACGATTGCGCCGCAAACGACGCGATTCAACAACAATAAAACAAAAGTCGTCAACTCTATGGGCACAACCTGCGACAGCGGTGCGCCGCAAGCGACGAAATTCAACAATGGCAAAAAGCAACAGTCGATTACTGTTGCCTTTTTTATTGCCGCCGCGTTGGCGGCAAAGGGGGTAATTATCTGTTTTTCTTAGCCCGTTGCGTATTTTTCGGCAGTTTGGGGCGCAATTTGCAATCGAACAGCGTCAACAGCGGGGCAAACGCACGGTTACGCACAGCGGAGTGTCTTGTGAGTTTGTGCCGATGTACACTTCGTATTCGCCGCCTTCCACAAGCCAACGTCCTTCGCAAACGGAGTAGTAGGCAAAGTTTTTGAGCGGTAGCGTAACGGTAACGCGCTTGGTGCTTCCGCACGGAACGTCCACACGTTCGAAGCCCGCCAATTCCATAAAGGGACGGAACACTCTCGGGTTGACTTCGCGTACGTACAGTTGCGCTATCTCGGTGCCGTCCGCGCGCCCTGTATTGGATATGTCGAAACTCACTTCAACGCCCTTGTCGGTAACCGCGGCTTGCGCGTCGGAGTATCGGTAACTTGTGTAACTCAACCCGTAACCAAAGGGAAACAGCGGTTTGGCAACGGGTTCTGTCGGCAGATTTTTGTGCGCCGCCGTCGTGTGATAGCGGTAGCCCACAAGCAGTCCGTCGCTGTATACGCTTACCGTGCTGTCCATATAGCAGCGGTGCGCGGGGTAGTCGAATTCCGTCGCGGGGAACGTTTCGGTAAGTTTTCCGCTCGGGTTTACTTTTCCGCACAGCACGTCGGCAACGGCAAGGTTGCCCTGTTCGCCGGGATACCCCGCCCACACAACAGCCGCAACGTCGTTTATCCAGCCCGACATATCTATGGGCGCGCCGCAATACAGTACCACAACGGTGTTGGGATTTTTACGCGCGGTCTCCTTTATTTGGCGCACCTGCGGCGGAGTAAGTTGCATAGTGTTGCGGTCAAAGCCTTCGCAGTCGTGCATACCCATACACAAAACGGCGGCGTCCTTGCCGTAGGCGTCCTCTATCTGATGCAGCGGCGCTTCGGACACGCCGTATTCCCACAAGTCGCGGTAGGTTATTTTGCCGTCGGGCATAGCGTTGCCAAGCGCCGTAAGCAAACCTAACGGGGTGTTTAAGGGCGGAACGGCAGACGATCCGCCGCCAGCAAAATAACTTTCGGGGTATCCGCCCACGCTTACGTTTGCATTGGGGGATAGCGGCAACACGCCGTTGTTTTTAAGCAGTACAATGCCTTGTTCTTCGATTTTACGTGCAAGGTTCATTCGCTCTTCGATCGACATCGTTACCTTGCGTTGTTTGCTTTCTGCGCGGCACTTTTCCGCAAAGTCGTCAACGCGTTGCGCGCTTTCGTTCAGGGCGTCGCGATCCAGGTCGCCGTTGTCGTACGCTTGTTCAAGGCGTTGTTCGCACTTTTCCGCGTAGGGCATTATCAGATCCAGCCCCGCGTTTACCGAAGCCGCCGCGTCCGTAACCGCGCCCCAATCGGACATTATCAGCCCGTTGCCGAAGCCCAGATCTTTGCGCAGCAACGTAAACAATTTGCGGTTTTGCGCCGCTCGCACGCCGTTTACCACGTTGTAGGAACACATCACCGCCCACGGTTGGGCTTCGAGCGCTATTTCAAATGCGCGCGTGTATATTTCGCGCAGGGTACGCTCGTCCACTTCGGCGCTAAGCCACATACGGCTGAACTCGGCGTTGTTACAGCAAAAGTGTTTGAGCGTTGCGCCGACGTGATTGTCTTGCAACCCCTTTACGTACATTTTGCCCATTCGTCCCGCAAGCAGCGGGTCTTCGGATACGTACTCGAAGTTACGTCCGCAGTGGGGGCTGCGTTTGATGTTAAGTCCGGGCGCAAGCAGTACGTCCACTCCGCGTTCGGCGGCGTCGCTTGCAAGCGCCTCGCCCAACTTGTAGGCAAGTTGTTCGTTCCAACTGTGCGACAGTATCTGCATGGATGGGTACGCCACCGACGGTTCGTCCTTAAATACCCCGTCGATCATTTTGGGCGTGCGCAGTCCTATCGGGCCGTCGGATACTTTTGCGGCATAGGCTTGCCCGTCAAAGTCCTCCGTGTGCCAGCAGTCTTTGCCCATTACGAGTTTCAGTTTTTGTTTGTCGGTATATTCCATAGCAATCCTCCCCAATCAATAATACTCTATAACGTCCACCGGAATTTTTATGTTGGATTCGGTGGCAACGTGATCGAACAGTTGCAACATCGAGTATGCCGCAATGGCTCCCCAATGTTTGCGCTCCGCCTTGGCGGTTATATAGCGAAAGTGATTCATCGGGTTAAGTCCGTCAAATCCGGCAAGCAACACCTGTTCTTGCAGATTGCGCGCCACAAGTTCCGAGTGTATACCCATTGCTGTCTCGTCGTTGGCGCACACGATTGCGTCGGGCAAACTCGGACGTTCCAGCAAAAAGCGCGATACGTTTACGCCGCCGTCGAATGTAAAGTCGCTTTGCAACACAATTGTGTTTTTGCGTTGAAGGTTGTTGTCTTCAAGCGCCTTGCAAAAGCCGTCGTACCGCTCTTTGCTTTCAAAGGACGTTTTCGGCCCGCCCACAAAGGCAAAAGTGCGCGCGCCGTGCCGCACCAAAGCGTCGGTAACCGAATAGCACCCGTTAAAGTTGTCCAATTTAACGTTTACCACTCCGTCAAATGTCATTTCGCGGTCCATTACCACAACGGGGATACGTCTGGACGCAATTTCTTCGACGGCAGCGGTGCTCACACCGGAATTCAACAAAAACAACCCGTCCATCCACTTGACGTTGGTAATGTTTGTACCCACGTAAATCAGCAGTTCGCAGTTGCTTACGTTAAGCACGCTTTTTATTGCGCTTATTATTTCGGGATAGATCAGTCCGCTGATGGAGTTGATGCACAGCACCGCTTGGCGCAGATAACTGTGGTTATGTTTGCGCCCCGATTTGCCGGAGTAGCCGAGTTCCTGCGCCGCTTGAAGCACGTGGTAACGTGTTTCTTCGGGGATACGCGGATCGTTGTTTAACGCATAACTTACCGTGGATACCGCCACATTGGCTTTGGCGGCAATATCTTTTAGTGTTACCATCTGTTTTCCCCCTGTTTTTTATCAATTTTACCACTTATCTGTAACATTGTCAATAATTCAATTAAACATCGAAAATTTCAATAAAATTTCAACATATTAAACGGCACAACCGTCTTGACAACCGTTTTTCAGGTGTTACACTAAAATTGATAGATTATAAAAAGTCGAATTATGTTTCGATTAAGTGAATTTATTGAAATTTGTGAATACTCACAAGTGGGGAGAATAGTTAATGTTAGATAACAAGTATGGCAAGTTCAGTCCCGACGGCAAGGAATTTGTCATTATCAATCCGTATACGCCCCGACCCTGGATCAACGTCATCAGCAACGGAGATTACTCTTTTATGGTGTCGCAGACGGGCGGCGGATTTTCATTCAGGGGCAACGCCGAGCAAAACCGCATTACGCGGCTGTATCAGGATATAGTAAAAGACAATTGGGGAAAATATTTTTACGTAAGAGATAAACAAAACGGCGCATATTGGAGCGCTGCGCTCAATCCAGTGCAGGGCGGCTACGACAGTTACACCGTGCGGCACGGCTTGGGCTACAGTGTGTTTACCCGCGTGCAAAACGGCGTCGAAACCGAACTGACGGTGTTTGTTCGCAAGGACAAACCGATGGAATACGCCCTGTTGCAGGTCAAAAACCTTACCGACAGCCCCCGCGCGTTGGATATCACCGCGTATTTCGAATGGGCGCTGGGCATTGCATACGACACTCATCGAGAGTTTCAACGTCTTTTTTACGACGTCAATTACGACGACGAACTCAACGCAATAGTTGCAAACAAGTGCTTGTGGGGCTTTGCGGACAGCAAGGGCCGCTACAACAACGACGATTACCCCTATACCGCGTTTTTTGCCTGCTCGGATCGGGTCGGCAGTTACGACTGCGACAAGGAAAGTTTTGTGGGAATGTATCGCAACGAACAATCTCCTTTGGCAATGGATCAGGAGCACCTTGCAGGCAATCACGGCAGGTTTTGCGATCCCGTTGCCGCGCTGTGCGTAGACGTAAATCTCGAACCAAACGGTACCAAGACGGTTTGTTTCGGTTTGGGACTTGCCGCCAAGGCAGGCGAGGACTACCGCGCGTTGGCTAAGGACGTGCAAGTCGAGTTTGCCCTTAACCAACTTGAAATCGTCAAAAAATATTGGACCGATCTGTGCGAGATAGAACAAGCGCACACGCCCGATCCTGCGTTCGACGTGATGACCAACTATTGGTGCAAGTATCAGGCGCTGTCCTGCCGTATGTGGGCAAAAGCGGCATATTACCAAATAAGCGGCGGTATCGGCTTCCGCGATCAGTTGCAGGACAGTCTCATCGGGTTGGAAAGCGACCCGTCCATTACGGAAAATCAAATTTTGTTGCACGCTACCAAGCAGTTTAAGCAAGGCGACGTGCTGCATTGGTGGCTTACCGTCAACGGCGCAGGACCCCGCACAAACTGTTCGGACGACTTTTTGTGGTTGCCCTTTGCCGCGCTCGCCTATATGGAAGAAGTGGGCACGCGCGACATTCTCGACAAACAAGCGGGCTGGCTGGACGGCGGCTCTGCCACTATATACGACCACTGCAAAGCGGCGATAAATCACAGTTTCGATATGTTCGGCAAGCGCGGCGTGCCGCTGATGGGCGCGCACGATTGGAACGACGGACTTTCCGCCGTGGGACACGGCATGAAAGGCGAAAGTTTTTGGGTGGCGGAATTTTTGTACTATATAATAAAACGCTTCGAACCTGTTGCGCGTCAACGCGGCGACGGCGAGTTTGCCGACAAGTTGAGCCAACGCGCCGAGTCTCTCAAACAAGCGTTCAACACTTACGGTTGGGACGGCGAGTGGTTTTTGCAAGCCACAAACGATCTCGGCGACAAGTTGGGCAGCCGCAAAAACAAAGAAGGCAAATTGTTTCTCAATCCGCAGGTGTGGGCTGTAATTTCGGATATCACCGACGACAAGCGCAAACGTTCGGCAATGAAAGCGGTGCAAGATCACCTGCTTAAAGAACACGGCTCCTTGCTGCTTACGCCCGAATATTGCTCGCCCAACAGCGAAGTGGGGTATATCACGCGGTATGCGCCCGGCTTGCGCGAAAACGGCGGCGTATACACCCACGCTGCCACCTGGACGGTATGGGCTGCGGCATTGATGCACGACCCCGAAATGGCATACAAGGCGTACAGCGCAATTTGTCCGCCCAACAGGGGCAAGGATATCGACGGTTTCAAGTCGGAACCCTACGTATTGCCCGGCAACACCGACGGACCCATCAGTCCGCACTTCGGCAAAGGCGGTTGGAGTTGGTATTCGGGTTCGGCGCAATGGCTGCACCGTGTTGCAGTAAACAGTATTTTGGGCGTGCGCGCAACCTACGACGGCTTGGTCGTAGAGCCTTGCATACCCGCAAGTTGGAATGGTTATACCTATCGCAGACTATTCCGCAACGCTATCTATAATATAACCGTTAAGCGTAGCGGCCGCAAAAAACTTTGCGTAGACGGCAAAGATTTGGGCACAAAGTCGCTCATTCCCGTGTTTGAGAGTGGCGAGCACGCCGTAACGGTGGAAATTGAATAACAAAATTCAACAAAATAGGAGAACAGCAATGAAAAAGACAGCAATTTTGTTAGCATTGGTTATCGTACTTGCGGCTACTGTGGCAATTTTTGCCGCCTGTCAGGAAAAGTACGACCTTGTTTACGCCAATTGGAACTTTGGCACCGACGCCGAGCCCACCGTCGAAAGAGAGATGGTCAAGGCGTTTGAAGAAGCCAACGGCGTAAAAATCAAACTATTGTCTTTCCCCACGGGATATGACGACGGCATCATCGGCTCCATTGCCAGAGACGAAGCCCCCGATGTATTTATGACGAGCAACATTCCCTTTGTACTCAGCAATCAATACGGTATGGATATTACCGAAATGGTTGCAAACGACCCCGATTGGAACAGTATCCCCGAAATTTTGAAAAAGGACGTAGTATTTAAGGGTGGCACATACTTTATTCCCTTCCAGATGCACATGTTGGGATTGTTCGTCAATGTAGACCTGCTCAAAGACGAAGGCATCAAACTTCCGCAGGACGACAACTACACCTACGAGTGGTTCAAAAACGCTGTTACTCAAATAACTCAACACGGAAACAACATCGGTCTCAACAAGGAAGAAACCGTATTTGAGTGGTATCCCGCAGCCGCAAATAAAAATCTCGGCTACTTTACCTGGGACGGCGAAAAGTACAACCTTAATACCGACGAATTTAAGCAAGGTATGGCGGAGACCAAGTATTTCCGCGACAATCACCTGACTTTCGGCGGAATGACGGACGCTATGAAGGCCAAGTTCGCAGGTTACAAAGACGACGTCGACGCCTGGAACCAAGGCAAGATCGCTTTCCGATGGGAGCAAACCTCCGCAGTTCCCGATATGGTCAAGAAATCCGGCTTCCAAGATATTCGTTTTATCGGTATACCCGGTTTGTCCGGCGAAGATGCGCGTAATCTCAACTTCCCCACGCTGGTACCCGACTATGTGTCCATTTACAAGGGCACGTCCAATCCCGAACTTGCCTACAAGTTTGCCAAGTGGATGAGTTTCGATCCCGAAGGCATAGCCAAGCGTATCGAACTTGCCAAAACAGGCGACACGGCAAACACCCTGCCCATGACCACGGACGCAAGCATTGTGGAAAAGTTTTGCGACGTTTACCCCATCGACGGTATAGAAACGATGTACGCCAGACTTGCTTCCGCCGTGTTCGAACCCGTCAAGACGGTTCCCGGTTATACGGATTCGCGCTGGCTTGCGCAAACTGGACTTCAAAACGTAACCGTGGCAGGCGAATTGATTACGAGAGCCAAGATGGAAGACTATCTCAACGCCTGCTGGAACGGCGACCAGTCCTATCCCGCCCACGCGGAAGACTGCGACAGAGTTGCCAACCAGCAAATGCAAAATACTCTCAACGGATACAAAGACAAATATTAAAATAAACAAACCGATAGGGTCGCGCTCGCGGTCCTATCGGTATGTGTAACTAATCCTGCTTTTTGACTCAGAAAAATAAAAAAAGGAACAGACTATGAAAAAAACATTAGTCGTGATACTCGCCGTTGTAATGACAGTTGCCGCCGTTTTGCTTGCGGCATGCAAGGGTGCTGTGTACGATTTTTCCGTTGCGAGCGACAACTTCGAACAAGTTGAACAGTCGGCAACGGACCAGCAGGTGCATGCGAGTTTTGTCAGCACAACGGGCGGCACGCAGGTAACCGAACCGGAAGATCTGCACGGTTACGATCACGAAGCGGTAAAATTGCAAGAAGGCGACGTTGTGGAATACAAGGTCTCGCTTGCCACTGCGGACAAGTTGGCTATATATGCCGATTGGTATATCATTCACAACGGTCTGTCGGATAGCGAAGTGATGATCGAAATCAACGATAATGTCGTCTCCGCACGGTCAAGTCTCAAAGCGCTTTGGCGCAACGAAAGAGAAGACTTTGCCACCGACAGTTTCGGCAACGAAATCGTACCGCAACAGCAAAAAATCGACAGTTGGGTAAAGGTTTCGCCCCTTTACGAATTTGACGCGCTTACGGCAATAGCGCCCGTGTACCCCTTTGAACAGGGCGACAACGTCTTGCGCTTTACCGTAATGGCTTCGGGCGAATTTTTGCTTGGCGATATCGTCGTTCGTGCGGAAAAATTACCCGATACCTACGAGCAATACGCAGGCGGTCATTCGGACGCGGAAGGCAGCGGCAACTGCACGATAGAAGCGGAACACGTTTACAGCAAAAACAGCACGTCTGTCGTGCCGGCATACGCCGCGGACGTAAACGTATCGCCCTACGAAACTTTTACGTCGCCCCTTAACACAATGACGGGGCTTGCTTCGCCCAACCAGACGTTGACCTACGAGGTAAAAGTCGAACAGGACGGTTTGTACAACATTGCGTTTAATTACAGCAACGAAAACGCCAACCGCGTTACCTTTGCGCGCATAGATATCGACGGCAAAACGCCTTTCAGAGAACTGTTGCGTTATCCTTTCGTCAACGGCGACAAGTACGAATACGAAACGCTTTCCGATCGCAAAACGGGCGAACCTTTCGGCATTTATCTTACCAAGGGCACCCATTATCTGTCCGTCAAGATTGACGGCAGCATGACGGCAAGCCACCTTGACGAATTGGGCAAGACCATTACCGATCTTAACGGAATATATCTCGACCTCAAAAAGATTGCCGGTACCATTCAGGACAAAAACCGCGAGTGGGTACCGGATAGGGACTATCCCGGAGTGGTGGACAGGTTAAATGAGATTTCCGAGCAGTTGACGGATCTCGGCGCGGTACTCAAACAAATCAACGGCGACGAAAATATCAACTACCAGGCAATTATTTCCATAGAAGCGGCAAAAAACGCCATCGACGGTTTGCTTGAAAAACCGCAATACATTGCCAACAACTACGCTCAATTAAGCGAAGGCAGCGGATCTATCGTGCAGACGCTTGCAAACGCCCGCACCGACGTGGAAAACACGCCGTTAAACCTTGACAAAATAGTAGTATTTCCCAAGGACGGCGATATGGGCGTAACTACGCACGGCGGATTTTACGGATTTTGGGAAGGCGTACGGAAGTTCTTCAAGAGTTTCGTAACCGATTATTCGATAACCAGCAGCGACGAAGACACCATCGAAGTGTGGGTCGCTCGCGGACGTCAGTACGTTGACCTTATGCAACAACTTATCGACGCAAGCGACTTTACGGCGCGCACGGGTTACAAGGTACGGTTTTCCATTCTTGCCGACGAAGGCAAGTTGATACTTTCCAACGCCGCCAACATTGCGCCCAATGCCGTAATGGGCATATCCAATTGGCTGCCCTACGAAATGGGCATCAGAGACTTGACCGTGGACCTTACTCAATTTGCGGACTACGGCGAAGTTATCAGTCGGTTCAGTAGCGGCGCGCTGATTTCCCTTATTGCCGACGGCAGGGGGCTTGCTCTGCCAGAAACTCAGGACTTTTACGTAATGTACTACCGCAAGGACGTACTGCGCAGTCTGGGTATCTACAATGGAGATCCGAGCGATCTGCCGCAAACTTGGGAAGACGTAAAGCGCATCTTGCCCGAATTGCAACGCGCGGGACTTAACTTTTACATTCCTCTTTCGAGTTCCACGTCCAGCAAGTCCATTATGACTACGGCGCCATTCATTTACCAATACGGCGGCAACCTGTTCAGCGATGACGCAATGAGTACGACCATCGCCGAAGAAAACAGTCTGAACGCCATCAAATTGATGACCGAACTGTACACTTTGTACGGTTTGCCGCAGCAAATCAGCAACTTCTTCGACAACTTCCGCACGGGTAGCCTGCCGATAGGCGTGTCCACGTTCGATACCTATTTGCGTTTGAGCATGGCTGCGCCGGAAATTGCCGGTCAGTGGGGCATTGCGCTCTCGCCCGGCGTTATGAATGACAACGGCGAAATAGAACGTTGGCAAACGGGCAGCGCCACGGCAATGACGTTGATGAAGTGCGGCAACGACCAAAAGGACGCCGCGGGCTGGGAGTTGCTTAAATGGTGGTCAAGCGCGGAGATCCAAACCGAGTTTATGAACCGCCTGACTATGCTTTACGGCAAGGCTTACATTTGGAACAGCGCCAATCTCGAAGCATTCAACAATTCCGTTGCGTTTACAAGCGCGGACAAAAAGATAATTGCCGAGCAGTGGCAGTGGATGAGAGAAATTCCCAAAGTTCCCGGTTGGTATATGTTGGAACGCGAACTGAGTAACGCTTGGAACAACATCGTCATCAACGGACAAAACACTCGTTCGGCGGTAGAAGACGCCGTTACCAAGATAGACAAGGAACTTGTGCGCAAGTTGGAAGAATTCGGCTATGTTCAGGACGGCAAACTTGTAAAACAATACAAAATTACCACACTGCAAGATATCGAGGCGCTCAAACGCCAAGGCAACTAAGGGAGAATAATATATGGCAGAAGCAGTAAAACGTAAATCCAAACGCGAAGATCTACCCTCCCGCAGGGAACTCAAAACCAAGAGTAAAATAGGCGGCAAGCGCAGCGGTTTTACAACGGCGTTGCTTATTGCGCCCTATATCCTTTCCTTTGTGGTGTTCATCGTGTTGCCCGTTGTAATCGCAATAGGCTTGTCCTTTACCGATTTCAACAGTATCAACTCGCCGCATTTTGTGGGCTTTGCCAACTACATTCGTTTGCTTACGTCCGATCAGGAATTTATGCAAAAGGTTTTGCCCAACACTATCAAGTTTGCATTGATAGCAGGCCCCACGGGATATTTGCTTTCTTTCCTGTTGGCGTGGATGTTGGCGCAGATACCCAAGTTGCCGCGTACCATATTGGCATTGCTCATCTATTCGCCGTCGCTTACCGCGGGCGTTGCAATGCAAGTGGTGTGGACGACGATATTCTCGGGCGACCCCAATGGCTATCTCAACGCGATTTTGCTCAAATGGGGCGTAATTTCCGAAGCGGTGCAGTGGTTGCAAAGCGAGCAATACTTAATGCCCATTATGATCATCGTTACGGTTTGGTCCAGCATGGGCGTAGGATTTTTGGCAATGCTTTCGGGTATTTTGAACATCGACCCGGAACTTTACGAAGCCGCCTATATGGACGGTATGAAGAATCGTTTTCAGGAAATATGGTATGTTACATTGCCTTCGATGAAACCGCAACTGTTGTTCGGCGCGGTAATGGCGGTGGTAAACACATTCCAGGCGGGCGCAATAGGCGTGCAACTGTCGGGGTCCAACCCAACGCCCAACTATGCCGGTCAGTTGATGGTCAACCACATCGAAGACTACGGTTACATTCGCTACGAAATGGGCTATGCCGCGGCAATCAGCGTTGTGCTGTTGTTGCTGATATATTTGCTCAGCAAAATAATCCGTGCAATTTTGACGGAAAAAGACTGATAGGGAGGTAACAAATGGCTTCATTTCAAGGTAAAAAGATAAACCCAAAACATTTTCATATCAGTCAGTTAAAGTTCTATATAATTTTGCTGCCGTTTGCCGTGTTTATGGTGTTGCCCATCATTTACATCTTTACTACGGCATTCAAACCGGCAGACGAACTGTTCAAGTTCCCGCCCAGCTTTTTTGTAAAAAATCCCACATGGGACAACTACAAAGCGCTGTTCGAACTGATGGCGGGCACATCGGTGCCGGCGTCGAGATATTTGTTCAACTCGATAGTGGTAACAGTGCTTACGGTCATCATCAGCATATTGCTTGCGGTTTCCGCCGGCTATGTGCTGTCCAAAAAGAACTTTAAGGGACGCAATATGCTGTTTGAAATAAACACGCTGGCGCTGATGTTTGTGCCCATAGCCGTGTCCATTCCCCGCTTTATCATCACGGTAAAGTTGGGCTTGGTAGACAGGTTTGTGGCAAACATTTTGCCGATAATAGCCATGCCTATCGGTGTGTTTTTGTTAAAGCAATTTGTGGACCAGATCCCCGATCCGCTTATCGAAGCCGCCAAGATGGACGGCGCGGGCGAGTGGACGATATTGTTCAAGGTCATTATTCCCATGGTGCGTCCGGCGTTGGCAACCGTGGCAATACTGTCCTTCCAGTCGGCATGGGGCAACGTAGAGGCTTCCACACTGTATATCAACAACGAAAGTCTCAAAACATTTGCCTATTACATTACGACATTTTCTTCGGGCGGCAGTTCTACCATCACGCAAGGTATAACCGCTGCCAGCGCGCTGATAATGTTCTTGCCCAATCTTATCATATTTATTTGTATGCAGAGCAAGGTTATGGACACAATGGCGCATTCCGGTATCAAATAAGGCAACAAAAATTTTCTACAAACGAGTTACGGAGGTTTCCTCGTGAAACGTTGGTGTTTGGTATTATCAATACTTCTTTTAGCGGCTACGGCGGTATTCTGTTTTCCCGCTGCCGCATTCGCCGTGCCTTATCCCACCGAGACGGTCGGCCCCGAGGGCAGCATTGTACCCACTCAAACGGCGTACACCCCTACGGACAAAATTCTCATTCCTAATCTTCAGGACGGCGAAAACCCCGCAAAGGAGTCCGTTCCCCAAGATATGGCCATCGATGAGAACGCAGGCAAGATCTATGTGGCGGATTCGGGCACGCAGCGCATTGCGGTGCTGGATTTCAGCGGCAATTTAATAGAGACCATCGGCGAAGGCACACTCAGAGAGCCTACCGGCGTGGCTTTGGACGAAACAAGCGTCTATGTCGCAGACGTCGGCAACGACTTGATTTATATCTATTCCAAGTCCGACTTGACGGCAGAGCCTACGGTCATCGGTCGTCCCGACAATCCGCTTGTGGGCGACACTACTAAATTCGAACCCGGCAAATTGACTGTGGACAGCCGCGGTAATCTGTATGTTGTTTGCGGATCGAATTCCGGTCTTATGCAACTCAACACAAAGGGCGAGTTTATCGGCTATGTCGGCGCAAACGAAACTCAGGCAACGTTCAAGTCGTTGTTGCAGGATTTGTTCTTTTCCGAAGAGCAAAAAAACACGTTTTTGTCAGCGCCCGCTTCGCCTTCGAACATTGCGATCAACTCTCGCGGACTGATCTACACTGTAACGGCTAACGCGTCGCAAAACGCCGTCAAAAAACTCAACACTTTGGGTAACGCCATTATGTCTCCGGCTGTCAACTATGCGCAGACGGTGGCGGTGGCGATCGACGAAGCCGAAAACATCTATTCGGTTACCAGCGATGGCTACATAGCGGTATTCGACAGTTACGGCGATCTGCTGTTCCGCTTCGGCGGCACGGACGCCGACCAGCGCTTGGGCAGTTTGCGCTTGCCCGTGGCTATAGGGCTGTTGAAAGACGGAACCATCATCGCCCTTGACCAATCCTACAAAATGGCGGTCAGGTACGAGCGCACGGAGTTTGCCGCCAAGGTATTCGAAGCCGTCGGCTACTACAAGGACGGTTTGTATCTCGAAGGCGAACGCCTGTGGAAGGAAATTTTGCAACTCAACAGCAGTTTCATAGTATCCTACAAGGCTTTGGCGCGCGCCAGCATGAAGCGCGGCGACTATCAAACGGCTCTGCGCCAGTTCAAATTGGCGGAGGACAAGGAAGGCTATTCTGAAGCGTATTGGGAGATCCGCAACGAGTGGCTGCAAAATAACGTCGGTTGGATAGTGGGCGTAATTTTAGCCATAGTGGTCGTTGTGGTGGTACTCAAAATTATAGACAAAAAGAAGCCCAAACTGCTTGCTCCCGTCAAGCAGAAGATAGGCAAGTTTACCGGCACCAAACCCGTAAGGGAAATGCTCTTTATCAAAAATTACTTCAAGTCGGCGCCCGACGCGGTATATCAAACAAAATACCACGCCGCAACAAGCGTGTGGTCGGCGGCGATATGGTACGTGTGGTTTGTGGTGTTGCAGTTACTTAACGTGGTGGTTACGGGATATCTGTTCAACAGCAGCAGCGTCTACAACAGCAACGGTCTGCAAATAGTGCTTACGTCTACCGCAGTGCTGTTTGCATTGGTACTGTGCAACTACTTTGTCAGCACGGTTACCGACGGCGAAGGAAAACTTAAACACTGCTTTATTTCCTTCATATACGCATTGGCGCCCTATTTGCTGTTTGCTCTGCCTACGTTCATCATCAGCCGGTTTTTGACCTACAACGAAAGCATCATCTACCAGTTGCTTATGATCATAATGTACGGTTGGAGCGCCGTGTGCATATTCCGCACGATAATGGAACTTCACGATTACACATTCTGGCAAGCGGTAAAGAACATCATTCTTACCCTGTTTGCCTTCGCAATGGCGATTTTGTTCATCATTGTGCTGCGCATGTTGGTAACTCAATTCTTCGGTTACTTTGCGTCCTTGTTCAGGGAGATATTCCATCATGTTTAAGAAAAAAGCGATTTTAATGTTGCTTGGTATTGCGGTGGTGTGCGCCGTGTTGTGCGGAGTGGCATTTGCCGAAAACGGCTCCACGTCCGAACAGCCCGACGACGGTTCGACCGTAACGGGAATGTACGTCAAACAGATCGGCGACACGACCCTTACCGTAAACAAGCAAAATCTCAATCTCACTATTCAAAAGGGCGGCAGAACCTGGTATAGCGGCAACCGTCATACCGACGAAACGGGGCAAATCGACGACGGTCTTAACGACCGTTTGGGCAAGAGAGTAAGCGACGGCGTGTATATAACCTACCGCAATCTCAAAACTTCCAACGATACCCAGCGCGCCATTACCGACATTACCGACGAGCCCGTCAGTTCGTTTACCGAGCGCGACGACGGTTTCGACGCCAAGATCCGTCTCAGATCCATCGGCATCGGCTTTACCGTCAGGGTGCGTTTCGACGGCACAAAACTTACGGTAACGGTGCCCGGCGACTCCATCAGCGAAACGTCCGATACCACCAAATTGGCGCAGTTGTCGCTTTACCCCTATTTCGACAGCAGTTACGGTCGCGTGCCCGGCTACATCTTTATACCCGACGGCAGCGGCGCGCTTATCGATCTCAACAAAGCGGCAAATGCCACACAAGGGTTCTCGCAACGCATCTACGGTGAAGATTTCGGTATGACTACGCCCACGTCGCGCGCCAACGAACCGCGTCGCAACACTATGCCGGTAGTTGCCACTATGTACAATGACGGCGGCACAACGGCAGTGGTAACAAGCGGCGCCGAGTACGCCCGCGTCAACGCGTCTGTCAGCGGTATAGGTAACTTCCCCTACAACAGCACGGGGTTCGACTTTATTTACCGCGAAGGTTTTGTTCACTACTACGAAAGCAGCGGCACCGAAGGCGCAAACTACGCCGATTTCCAAACCGATCTCAACAGTTTTGACGCACAGGTAACCTACACTTTGATGGAACTGAAAGACGGCGAGGACCAAGTAAACATTGTGGACGTTGCCGACGTTTACCGCGATTATGTAGACATCAACAAAACGCAAATTGACAACGTCGGGTTGCGCTTGCAATTTTTAATGGCTGAAAACAAGCCCAGCATGTTCGGCAGAGAGACGGTGCATATGTCCACTCCCGACTTTGTATGGTCTGTGGCGCAAGACGTCAATTCCTACTGCCACGGCTTGACGGTATCTCTTACGGGCTATCAGCGCAAAGGTCTCGGCGGAGCCGCTCCGTCGGTGTTCCCAATGGCAAACAAGGCGGCATACCGCAATTTGTGCGAAGAACTTGCCACTTTGGACGTGCCGATGAACTTTGCCGTGGACTATGTTCGCATTCACAACAGGGCAAGCGTTTCCAATTCCGACTTGCTTCAAAATATTTCCGAGCAGTTTGTCGTGCTTAACGACACGCGCGCAGGTTCAAGCGCCACGTTCCGCCTGCTCAAACCTTCGTATTCCGAACGTTCTTTGGCAAGCGACCTGTCCAAACTCAACTTCGACGCCGGGCTGGAACTTACCAACTTCGGTTCTATGCTGTTTTCGGGTTACAAGCAGGAAAGTTTTACTCGCAGCGACCTTATCGAGCGTAACGTCAACGCTATACGTAACGCCGACAGGTACTTTGCTCTGTCCAATCCCAACAGTTATATGTTCGGCGTTATGGACAGTTACGTAGACGCCCCGTTGGAAAATTCGGCATACCTTATCGAATCCGAAAGCGTGCCCTTCCTGCAAATCGTACTCGGCGGCTACGTTCCCCTGTACTCCCAAGCGCTCAATCTCGATTACACGGGCATAGATCTGATTCTCCGTCTTATCGATTGCGACGTGTACCCCTCGTTCATTCTTACCGAGCAGGACGCGATCGAACTGTACGGCACGGATAGCCAAAGCATATTTACCTCGTCGTTCGATGTGTGGAAGTACACCGTGCGCAACACTTACATTCAGGTAAACAGCGTACTCAAAGAAGTCGTCGGTCAGCAAATAGTGCGCCGCGACAAGTTGGACAACAACGTGTATGTCAACACCTATTCCAACGGTACGCGCATAGTAGTCAACTACGGCAACAAAGATTATTCGTTCGCGGGAACGGAAGTAAAAGCGCAAAGGGCAATCGCCGTCCGTCAAGACGGAACGATTGTGGAAATGCAAGTCAACGAAGGCTAAAAAAATAATTTACGGGCTTAGGATCTCATTATGAAAAAGAACAAAAAACCCAAAATTCAATATTCTCGTTCGGAAGTGTTGTCGGGATATGCGTTTTGCGCCGTGTGGCTGGTAGGCTTTATGGTATTTACGCTGTATCCGATTATTCAAACTCTCATTTTCAGTTTTAGCAACGTTAGCGTGCAAACGGGTCATATCGAAACGGAAAGCGTGGGTTTTAGCAACTACGTGTACGCTCTTTCGCAGGACGCAACCTTCCAGCAGGGCTTAAAGGACTACGCCATCAAATTGGTGCTGTATGTCCCCGTCATCACGGTTGTATCGCTTATATTGGCAATGTTGCTCAACAGCAAACTCAAGGGCACGGGATTTTTCCGCACGGTATTCTTTTTGCCGGTTATCATCACCAGCGGACCGGTTATGAGCATATTCATCGAAGAAGGCGTTGCGTCCTTCCCCGGCGTGGACAAACTAATCGACTTCGAGTCGTTGGCAGCCACCGTACCCGCATTTTTGGTAGACGCGTTGCAGTTTCTTACCAGCGAATTCATAATGATTTTGTGGTTCAGCGGCATTCAGATATTGGTGTTTATGACAGGCTTGCAAAAGATGGACAAAAATATGTACGAGGCGGCGCAGATCGACGGCGCGTCCAAGTGGGAGATGTTCTGGAAGTTGACCCTTCCCGCGCTAAACCCGACAATAGTGCTTAACGTGGTGTTCACGGTGGTAATGCAGTCGGTGTTCTCACTCAACCCCGTCATCACGCAGATAACCGACCTTATGAACAAAACGGGTACAGGCGCAGGCTACGGATATTCGTCCGCATTGGCATGGATCTACTTCATAGTAATGGCGGCGCTGTTGGGGCTTTCCGTACTCGTGTTCAAAAAGCATGAAAGGAGGGTAAAGAGATGAGTAAACGCAAAAATACCCATTCCGACCCCACAGACGAAATCAACGCCGTAACTTCGGCGCAATCCGCGGAACAACCCGCCGACGCAGTAGTCGAAACGACGGCGACCGAACAGCCGCAGCAAACGGCAGACGCGCCCGCCGAAAGCACCGACGTCGAAGAAAAGGAAAGTTTCGGCACTCGCTTCAAAAATTTCTTTGCCGCGTTGGGGCGCAAGATCCGCAACTACTTTGTCAATCTCGGCAGACGAATAAAAAACTTTTGGGTCAACGCTTGGCGCAAGACGGTAAGGTTTTTCAAAAACATCGGAATTTTCTTCCGTATGATATGGTCGTTGCTTGTCGAAGTCAAACTCAAACTTGACAACAAGCGTGCCGCCCGCCGTGCAAAGCGTGCCGCGTCGCAAGGCGCAGACGCCCAAGTTCAGGCGGAAACCGAACAGTCGCCGTCCGACGGAACGGACGCAACTTCGCAAACAGTTACCGCGGTAGCGGACGAACTTCCCGAAAGCGAAGCCGACCAAGCCGTCTTCAAGGATTCCGAAGTCGACCAAGCCCCCGAAATCGACGAAGTCGTCGCTATGCGCAGTCGCTTTGCGTACTTTTTCCGCAAGCGCACCAAGGACGAGTGGAAGTCGGTATTGCTCGGCAACAACGAAAAGAAGGGCGTTTTGCAACTGATCGTCTGTTACGCGTTGCTTATTTTGTTCGGCTTTGTGTACATTTACCCAATGCTGTATATGCTCGCCTACTCGTTGATGGGCGAAAGCGACGTAGTCAACCCCTTGGTTACCTATTGGCCCACCGAGTGGCAATGGTCCAACTACAGTCAGGCGTCGCAGACGTTGCATTTCTTCCGCGCGTTGCTCGAAACGGCATACATTTCGGTATTGCCCGCCATCTTCCAAACGGTGGCATGCTGTCTTACGGCATACGGTTTGGCTCGTTTCCGCTTCCCGGGCAAAAAGTTGATTTTCGGTCTGATAATCCTTACCTTTATCATTCCGCCGCAACTTACAATGATGCCCCAATTGATAATATTTACCAATCTCAAATTTGCGGGCAACGTACTCAGTTTTATGGTACCTGCCGCAGTGGGACAGGGTATCAAATCCGCCGTGTTCATTCTTATCTTCTACCAATTCTTCAAGGGTATACCCGACAGCGTGGTGGAAGCGGCAAAGATCGACGGCGCAAACTCATTCAAGATATTTACCAACATCGGTATACCCGCCGCCGTTCCGGCAATATTGCTCAGTTTTTTGCTGTCGGTGGTGTGGTACTACAACGAGACGGTGCTTACCAACGTTTACCTTGGCACCAGCGTAACTACGTTACCCACAGCCTTGGCTAACTTCAAGCAGAGTTTTTCGCAGATGTTCCCCGACGCCACAACGGGCAAATCCGTCAACGAAGCGGTGTATATGGCGGGGACTCTCTTGAACGTGTTGCCGCTGATCATAATGTACTTCTTTACGCAAAGGTACTTTGTGGACGGCATTGACAAAGCCGGTATCACCGGAGAATAATTCCACCCCGATATTTGAGGTATATATGAAGAAATTTTTGCTTACAACCTGTTCGGTAGTGCTTGTACTGTGCTTAACATTGTGCTTTGTCGCTTGCGGCGAGCCCGGCAGAGAACAACTGCTCAACAAGTACGCCGACGCGATAGAACAGGAAATGCGCGGCAGTTTCGACTTCTTTTGGAACGAAGCGCAAACCGAAGAACCCGCAGGTTACGGTCTCATTGCCGACAGAGCGGGCATAACCAAAAATTCCGCCGCGTCAATAGCGTCTGTCGGTTTCGGTCTTGCAGCCTACGTAGTGGGCGCCGAAAAGGGTTACGTAACCGCAGCCGAGGCGGAAGAGCGTTCTGTCGGCACATTGCGCACGCTGTTGCGTTTGCAGCAGGAGGGCGAAGGCACGTCCACGCGTAGCGGATTTTTCGCTCACTTTCTCAATATGCGCAGCGGTTATCCCGCGCCCGGTACGGAAATTTCTTCCATCGATACAGCCATTGCCCTTTGCGGCGCGCTTGCCGCAGGCGAGTATTTCGGCGGCGAAGCGGAAACGCTTGCCAAACAAATTTACTCCAACGTCAATTGGCAGGCAATGCGTATGACGCGCGGCGGCAAGCAATACATCGCAATGACATTCAGCGGCAACACGCCTACCGGTCCGTGGGATTACTACGCCGAGCAACTTATGATATACGTTTTGGGCGCGGGCAGCCCCAATGCGGAATATCGTTTGGACGACAGGGAGTATTACGACTTTACCCGTCAGCAAGGTCGTTACGGCAATCACAACTTTATTTACAGTTGGTTCGGCAGCATATTTACTTACCAATTCAGCCACGCTTTCATCGATTTCCGCGGCATAGTGGACAAAAACGGCACAAATTGGTGGGATAACTCGGTCGAAGCGTCTCTTGCCGCATACGAGTATTGTCGCGACAACTCCGCGCAGTACAAAACCTTCCGCAAGGGCGGTTGGGGGCTTACGGCATGCGACGGCGTAGACGGTTACTGCGGCTATATCGGCGCCGAACCGCGCGGCTGGTCGGCAGCCAACGCTCCCGATAACGAAAGCATACCCTACAAACTCAACCGTGCCACAATTGCGCCGTGCGGTGCGCTGGGCAGCGTGGTGTTCACGCCGCAACAGTCCTTAAAGGCTCTTCAATACTATCAAACGGTCAAGTATCTCAACGGCGATTACGGGCTGTACGACAGTTACAATCTGGACAAGGACTTTTACTGTATGGACTACATCGGCATAGACAAGGGCATTACTCTTGTTATGCTGTACAACTACGAGTGCGACGGCATCTGGAATCTTCTCAACAACAACCAATACCTGCAAAACGGTCTTAACGTTTTGGGATTTAGCAAGGCACAGTAACACAACAAGACTATATGACATTCGAAGATATATACGCACAGCGCATTGCCGAAATGGGCGTGCGCAAGCGCAAGTATATGAAACTTTCCGCGCGGGATACTCCCGTCATCGAGGAAATGCGCGCTTGTTTCGGGTTTTTCTACGACAACTTTTACCGTCATGGCCAATTCGGGCTTATGCCGGACAGTCTGCCCGATATCAAGCACAAAAGTTCAATCGCTTCCACGGGCTTTATGCTTGCGGCAATGGCGGTGGGGGCAGACTTCGGTTGGATAGAACCGTCCGAAGCCAAGAGCATTTGCGACGCCACGCTCAACACGCTCTCCAATATCGAGCGCGACCACGGGTTTTTCTACCACTTTTACGACCCGGTAACTGGCAAGCGGTACAACAAGTGCGAGTTGTCCACAATAGATACGGGCTTGCTGCTTTGCGGTGCGCTTACGGCGGGCAACTATTTCGGCTCCAACACCATCAAGATGGCGCGTAAACTTGCCGCCCAAGCCGATTGGGAGTATTTTTACGATCCCGACCGCAAGTTGTTTCATATGGCGCGCTACGACAACGGCATGCAAGCCTGGTGGGATTACTACGCCGAGCAACTTGTGCTATACGTGTTGGCGGCAGCCAACGACGCGCCCTTTGCTCGCCAAGCCTACGAAAGTTTCGGGCGTCTGCACGGCAAATCCGCCGACGGCACCGACTTTGTGTACGCATGGTTCGGCACGTTGTTCACCTACCAATTCAGCCACGCGTTTGTCGATTTTCAGGGCAAGCGAGACGGTTTCGGCTTCGATTGGTTTACCAATTCCGTAACGGCAACCGTCAACGACAGGTTGTTTTGCGCGTCGCAGCCTTACCTTTATCCGAATGGAATATGGGGGCTTACAAGTTGCGCTGTTCCCGGCGGCTACAAGGGGCACATCGGTTCGTCGCCCAGCGGCAACGACAACACGGAAAACCTTTCCGAAGGCACCGTGGCTCCGTGTGCGGCGCTCGGCAGTATCGTTTTTACTCCCGACGACGTATTTACCGTCTTGGACGAATTTCGCCGCTGCAAGGATCTTACGGGTCCCTACGGTTTGTACGACAGTTTCAACCCCACGCAGGGCTGGGTGGCAAAGCGGTACATCGGCATCGACAAGGGCATTACGTTGCTTATGTGCGCCAACTATTACAAGCGCACTGTATGGAAGAGTTTCAGTTCCTTATCCGAAATACGCCGCGGTCTCAAAAATCTCGGCTTTACCGACGCTTACTGAAACTGTCCGCACACATCTAAAATAACCGCTTCGGCGGAAAATATATAACACAACACAACTCAATATGAAAAACTTGACGTAAACGTCAATTGGCATTAAGGAGAAGCAAATGGCAAACATATCACTCAAAAACATTGCAAAAGTGTACCCCGGCGGAGTCCGTGCGGTTCACGACTTCAATCTCGAAATCCACGACAAGGAATTCGTGGTATTCGTCGGTCCTTCGGGTTGCGGCAAGTCCACAACTCTGCGTATGATCGCCGGCTTGGAAGAGATCAGCGAGGGCGACCTTTACATTGACGACAGACGCGTCAACAATGTGGAGCCCAAGGATAGAGACATAGCGATGGTGTTCCAAAACTACGCTCTGTACCCCTATATGACCGTGTTCGAAAATATGTCCTTCGGCTTGCGCCTGCGCAAAGTCCCCAAAAAGGAAATCGAACAAAAGGTAAAAGCCGCCGCCAAGATACTCGGTTTGGAAGATTATCTCGACCGCAAACCGAAAAACCTTTCAGGCGGACAGCGCCAACGTGTGGCGCTCGGTCGTGCAATAGTGCGCGATCCCAAAGTGTTCTTGTTGGACGAGCCTCTTTCCAATTTGGACGCAAAAATGCGTACCCAAATGAGGACGGAGATCATCAAGTTGCACAATCAATTGCAAGCCACCTTCATTTACGTTACCCACGACCAAACCGAAGCGATGACAATGGGTACTCGCATAGTGGTAATGAAGGACGGTCTCATTCAGCAGGTAGACACGCCCGACAATTTGTACACCTACCCCGCAAACAAGTTTGTGGCAGGCTTTATCGGCACGCCGCAAATGAACTTTTTGGACGTAACCTTCGAAGAAAAGGAAACCGACTCCGGCAAAAAACTCTTTGCCGTGTTGGGACGTAACCGTCTCGAAATCCACCCCGAAACAGTCAAACGCATTACGGTAGACGAAGTAAACAAACGTCAGTTTGTATTGGGCGTTCGTCCCGAAGACGTGCATTTCGGCGCAGAAGCCGCCGAAAAATACGCCACGGGCGCAATCAAAGCCACCGTCAACGTTACGGAAAAACTCGGCAACGAAACGCTCATTTACTGTTCGATCGACGGCACCGACGCGGAAATCGTCGTGCGCGGCGGTTCGCGTTGCCAAGTGGATAGCGAAGACAAAATCACTGTTTACGTCGATACGCAACACATTCAGTTGTTCGATTACGACACCGAACTCACTCTGCTCAAACGCTGATGTAAATTTGCGCCGCATTGGGCAAACTATATTCAGGTAACGTATTTCGGTCAACCACCGAAACGGTTATATATAAAAAAATTCAAAACAAGGAGAAGAAAAAAATGAAAGCAAGAAAAATCGTATTGGCTTTGCTGCTGGTAGTTTTGATCGTTTCTTCCGCTTTACTTGTTGTAGCGTGCAACCAAACATTACGCATCGATCTTACAACCGCAAGCGAATGGTCAAATTTCGACACAGGCATCTACACGATCTCAAATGACAGCGCAGGCAAACTCGTAATGAGTTACGACAAGACTGATACGTATCAGTTGGTCAAGAGAACGATGGTGGAAAAGAAAGAAGATCTCGACAAGGTACAAACTCTTGTAATCAAGATTTCTGCCGACACCGAAGCCGAAGAGCCTATTCTCACTCTCAAATTCGAGGGTGGTACGGAAACTCCGGAAATCACTTTCCTTATCTCTTCCACGGAAAAGACTTACGAATGGGATGTAAGCGATCTCGGAGTGAGTTCGCAAGCCCGTCTGCTACTGTTTGCGGACGCAGGTTACACCGATGTCAAGGGTACCATCACCATCAGCGAGTTCTACTTTACAAGTGAACCCGTCAACGAAGAGAACAAGATCGTCGCTTATCAGGAACCCGCAGGCAATCCGCCCACAACGGTAGAATGGAGCGAAATAACGGCGGAAGACCCCGCAGTCGACGCAGGTTGGTACGATGCCGGACGCGGCGTGTACAAACCCACCAAGAACAGCGACGGAACCTTTACCGTTTCCGCACAAAAGGGCAAGCACGAACGTTATCGTTACGAAGGTCTGTGGACTTACATTTACGGCGCAAACGACGTAATGCAGGGCTTCAAATCCTTCAAACTTACCGTAAAGGGTGCCAAGGGCACAGCCTTCGGAGTAAAACCCTTTGACGCTATCGAAGAAAAAGGTATTCTCGACGAAGATGACGTAGAACAAACAATTTGGGTAGATATTACAAGTTACTTCGGCGGCGACGCCGAACGCAACTTTGCCAAGACCACCGACGCAACCGACGCCAAGGGCGAAAACAAGATCGGTATCTTCTGGCAGACAGGCGTATTGGGCGTATCGGGCGAATTTACCATTGTCAGTGCGGAATTCTCCACCGAAGCGGCTCCCATCAAACACAATGTAAAGGAAATTACCGCCACCGATACCAAAGCCGATGCAGGTTGGTACGATCACGGCGACGGCGCTTACACAATTACCCCCAACTCCGACGGCAGTTACAAAGTGGCGTACGACAAGGGTTCTTTCGGTTGGGCTTTTTTGGAAACATATGTAAAGGGTGCCGCTCTTAAAGATATGACGTCTCTCACAGTCAAGGTTAAGGGCGAAAGCGGTCTCAGACTGTTGGTAAAACCCTACGACAAAAAAGACTGCTGGATCGATCTTGACGGAACCGAGCAAACTCAAACATTCGACATCTCGGGTATAACGGGCGTAGACTATTCTGCAAAGGAACTTCCCATTAACGTATTCCTTGCTCCCGATACAAATGATATCACGGGCGAATTTACAATTTACAGCGTTGAATTCGGCACCGACAAGCCGGCAGAACCCGACAATCCCGAAAGCGGTTCTTATCCCGCCGATTTGCTTGTCAATTTCAATTCCGGTTGGACAGATGCCGACGGTGGACACTGGACAATTCCCGAACAACCTACCGATGGTTACTATGCACTTTCTCACATTGCAGGTAACGGTTGGGCCGCTGTTACTACAACCGCCAATATCGAAGGCGCTGCTATGAACTATGTTCTTTGGGAAGTAAAGGGCACAGCAGGTACAGTCGGTATTCTCAGTGTTGAATTTGCCGATGGCGTCAAAGCCGAAGCGCATTTCGAAGGCAACCCCGGAGATTTCGGTAAATTTACAGGTGAGTGGCAAACGGTAGCCGTTGCTCTTGACAAACCGAGAACGGGCAATGTAACCGTACGTATTTTCGGCGGTTTCAATGATGGCGATCCCGCCGGTGAAATTCAAGTCAGAAAGGCTCAATTTATGTATGTTGCCGACAAGGTAAGCGCCGACGATCTTGACGTTAACGGCTGCTGGCTCAACGCAGTAAAGGACAGCACGCGTAACGACATCAAATACGCCGATGGCAAAACTACCGTTTCCTATTCGGCTCCCGGTTGGGATTCGATTTTGGCATGGGTAGACCTTGGCGAAGGCGGTTACAGCAAACTTACGATCACATTCAAGGGTCTTGCAGGCCACACCGGAATCTTCAAGTTCGGCAAAGAAATTCATTTTGAAGGTAACGGCGTCGAAGGCGATAACGGCACGTTTACAGGCGAAGAGCAAACCATCGAATTTGACGTATCGGGATTGAGCGGAGTTGTTGAATTCCGTATCTTCCTTGATATGAATGCGAACGAAGCCAACGCTCAGGGCGGTTCTGTGGAAATCACAAAGGCTGTTTTCTCCAAATAATTCGTAGTACAAGGCATAGCCTTTGAACAAAACTTAACATACCTTTGCTTCTCAATATGCAAGGTACAGTAGGACAGGACGGTTTTGCCGCCCTGTCCTTTTTTTTCGCCTTTTTGCGTTTTTTTGCAAAAACGTTAGCAAGGTATTGACATTTTTTCGGGGGGGGGTATAATAGAAGTAACTATACTTAGGAGGTACAGATATATGAAGTATTGCAGTCATTGCGGCAAAGAAATAGCCGACGAAGCGGTAATTTGCCCCGGTTGCGGTTGCGAAGTTTCTTCCAAACAGACTTCGTCCGCACAAGATCACAGCGTATTGTTTACCGTAATCAAAGTGTTTATGGTAATTGCGTGCATTGCAATGGGTTGGACGTTGATCCCCTTGGCGTGGTTGATCCCTATGACGATTTCCGTATTCAGAAGATTGGACGCGCGTCAACCCATCGGAGTGGGCTTTAAGGTTTGCGTATTGCTGTTTTGCAGTTTGATAGCCGGCATTATGTTGCTTTGCGTAGACACCGAAACATACCGCAAGTAATTGCCGCCCGCCGATTGCTTTCGTGCAGCACAACTAAGGGCAGTTTTATGCTACGGCTTGATTTACTATAACCGTGTGCGGCGCAAGCAAGCCAATATTGCGTCCACCCGCCGCTTTACAGGCACAAAACCGTTCCGGCATTGCGCAAATATCGCTCATTCGGCAACGTTTTGCCTGTAAAAACGTTTTTCGGCAATAATAACACGCACAAAAAACAGCGAGAAACAATTTCTCGCTGTTTTTTGCGTCTTATTTCGTTCCAAAGCAAACATAGTATTTAATTTTTCCCACGCCCAACCTTTAGGGCTTTTTTTTGTCGCCGCCGAAAATCGGTTAATTTTTTTGCCGCCGTCGCAAAAAAAACGGCAAAATTATTCCGCAAAACGCTTGACAGAAATTCTAAATCAAATTATTATTAAAATACGAAATCGAATTTTCGAGAGTGTATTTATGAACGAACGCACATTTTTTTACCAACTCGGCAAACTTGTATATCAAATCGACGGTGTGTACGAAACGTACGGAAAAAACTGCCGTGTAAGTTCTCCCAACCTGTTGTGGATACTGTACGCGCTTAATGACGGCGAACGCCACAGTCAAAAGCAGATCTGCGACGATTGGGCAATACCGCGCAGCACGGCAAATACAATAATCAAAGATTTGCAAAGCAAGCGTTATATCACGCTCTCCCAAATAAAGGGTGAGCGGCGCGAGTTGCTTGTATCTTTGACCCCGAGCGGCAAGCAATACGCGGACGGGATTTTGTCCGATCTTTACCGCAGGGAAAGGGAGATATATTCGCAACTCGATTCTCCCGACGAAATTCTTGCCGTATTGCGGCAATTGGCGGCAAAAATGCAAACGGTTGCGGCAAAGTAACGCTGCGCCTGTTTGCGCGCAAGCAAGCGGTGCATTTTGCGCGTCGTTTTGTTTGCGGCAATGGCGGCACGTAACTTATCTGCCGCAAAATATCAACAACAATACAAGGAGCAATATATGAAAAAGATCGCGCAGGACGCAGGCAGAAAGGCGCTGGGCACATTTGCCCCCGACTTTGCTCACTACAACGACGACATACTTTTCGGCGAAAATTGGAACAATACCGATATCGACCTCAAAACACGGTGTATCATCACGGTGGTAGCGCTTATGTCGTCGGGCATTACGGACAGTTCTCTCAAATATCATTTGCAAAACGCTCAACAAGCGGGCGTTACGCAAAAGGAAATCGCCGCAATTATTACGCACGCGGGCTTTTATGTAGGTTGGCCCAAGGCGTGGGCGGTATTCAACATGGCAAAGGACGTTTGGGCGGGCGAAACCGCGCAAACGGCTATGGAAGCGCACGCCAATCAAATGGTGTTTCCCATCGGCGCGCCCAACAACGGTTTCAAGCAGTATTTCAGCGGACAAAGTTACCTTGCGCCGTCTCGCAACAGCAGGTAGGCATTTTCAACGTAACGTTCGAGCCGGGTTGCCGCAATAATTGGCACATTCATCACGCCGACAAGGGCGGCGGACAGATACTGATAGCGCTTGCAGGCCGCGGTTATTATCGGCAATGGGGCAAGCCTGCCGTCGAAATGCGTCCCGGCGACGTTGTAAACATTCCCGCCGGCGTAAAGCATTGGCACGGCGCGGCAAAAGACAGTTGGTTTTCGCACCTTGCGGTAGAAGTGCCCGGCGACAACAGTTCCAACGAGTGGTTGGAACCCGTTTCGGACGAAGAATACAACAAACTTTCGTAAGCGAGGCGCAATATGGCATTGACGATCAACATTTATTATACGGGCACAAACGGCAGCGCGCGCAAATTTGCGCAAGAAATGCAATCGAGCGGACTTGTGGACAAAATTCGCTCCGAAAAGGGCAATTTGCGCTACGAATACTTTTTGCCGACGGACGACCCCGAAACGGTACTGCTTATCGACGTTTGGCAAGACGAACAAGCGCTTGATTTCCACCACAAAAGCCCGATGATGAAAGAGATTGCCGCACTCCGCGACAAATATCATCTAAAAATGAAAGTGTACAAATACAGCCAACTAAACTGACGTAAGCAAGCGGCAAAAAGGTGCAAACGCAACGGCGTAGATTGCCAACTTCAACTTGGCATTGTCGTGCGATTGCGCTTTGCAAGCGGAGCACCGCCAAGCCGCCGTTACGTCTTGGCAAACGCCGAAAGGTTATATATGACAATAGATTTTCATTCGCACGTAATTACTTCTCAATACAAGTGCGGGCTTGTATCTGCGGCGATCGACCCCCTTGTCGCCGACGGATTTGCCTTGCCCGATTGGAGCGCGCAAGCGCATATTGAATTTATGCTGCAAGCGGGTATAGATCACAGCATTTTGTCCACGCCCACGCCGCACATTTGGTGCAACGATCCGCCGCTTACGGCGCAAATTCACCGACAGGTCAACTTGTCCGTTGCGGACGTTTGCGCACAATATCCCGACAAATTTTCTTTTGTCGCGTCCGTGCCGTTGCCGTATACGGATGCCGCTATCGACGAATACCGTTACGCCACGCAACAACTCGGCGCGGCAGGCGTCAAACTTACCACGAATGTCGGCGGAATATATTTGGGCGACCCGTCGTTGGACGATTTTATGGCGGAACTTGACAAAGACAGCGCTCTTGTTATCATTCATCCGCAAAGAGCGCCGCAGTACCCCGATACGCCTGTTACGGGCACGGTTGCCGCCATCTTCGAGTATCCCGCCGATACAACGCGGGCGGTTCTCAATATGATCGCTCACAAAATTATGACGAGATTTCCCCACATTCGGTTTGTCGTTCCGCACACGGGCTCGTTTTTGCCTTATATGTTGCAAAGGTTTATTGGCGTTTCGGGCATTCTCGCCTCAATGGGCATGATGGAGCAGGTGGACGTACAAAAAGAGTTCCAAAACCTGTATTTCGACATCGCGGGCGACCCCGAACCCGTCGCGCTCGATATGTTGCTAATGGTGGCAAGTACGGACAAAATAGTGTACGGAAGCGATTTTCCCCACTCTCCCGCAAAAGTTATTCTCTCCAAGAAAAAACACTTGGACGACAACGTAAAATACGCCCGACTTCTCGGCAAAATTTACGGAACAAACGCAACAAACTGTATCGGAAAATAAATGTAAAATCGTAAAGGAGCAAATAAATGAATAAAAAGTTTTCTATTATTTTAACGGCTATCATGCTGTGCGTATGTTTTGCTCTTGCCGCTTGCACCAAACCTAACGGCACCCAACAGGGCGGTAGCGACGTTAACGACGAGCAAAATGACGATATATATTTTACCGTAACTTTCGACAGCCGCGGCGGAAGCGCTGTCGGCAGTCAGCAAGTGCTTGCGGGCAATCCCGTCGCCGCACCCGATTCGCCTACGCAAAACGGATTTGACTTTGTCGGTTGGTTCCGTTCGGACAGTCAAGACGCCGCTTTGTGGAACTTCCAAACCGACCGCGTAAACCAAGATATCACGCTATACGCGCATTGGACGGAGCAACAACGGCGGCCTACACCGACCGACACGCTTACGTACCGACTTAACTCGGCTCAAACAGGTTACATCGTTACGGGCGACAGCGGACAATCCGCAGTGATAGTAATTCCCGCAACGCACGAAGAACTGCCCGTAGTCGCAATTGCGGACAGTGCGTTTGCCCACTCCAAACACTCGGATATTATTTCCGTTATCATTCCCGACAGCGTAACGTCTATCGGCAAAAACGCTTTTTACAATCAGGACGCGCTCGAATCGGTTAATATCGGAGCAGACAGCGCTCTCGAAAGTATAGACAACAACGCCTTTTTGGGCGATGGTGCGCTCCGATCCGTCTATTTGCCCGCGGGACTTACTTCTCTCGGCAGCGACGTATTCAAGAACTGCTCCGGACTCGATACCATCACGGTCGCCGACGGCAACGCGCGCTATTCGGGCGACGGCAACAATCTTATCGAAATTGCCACACGCACGCTTATTCGCGGCAGTAATAACAGCGTAATCCCCCAAACGGTACGCAAAATCGGCGAGGCGGCGTTCAGCAGAGCGCAACTTACCACGTTGACCATTCCGTCATCGGTAGTTACTATCGAAAAATTGGCTTTTTACGACAGTGCGATAACCACCATAATTTACGGCGGCACTACCGAAGATTGGAACAACGCCGTGTTGGGCGACAACGGCAAAGAAGTGCATTGGAAGTCGAGTGCGCAGCAAATTACCGTAAAATGTTCGGATACTGCCGAAACCAAGCGTATTATAGTAGTGTATTTCTCCGCCACAGGCAACACCGAAAAAGTGGCAGAATTTATATCCGACTGCGTAGACGGAACGCTTTACGAAATTCAACCGCAAGTACCGTATACCGCCGCGGATCTCGATTACAACAACAATAATTCCCGCGCAACTACGGAACAGCGCAATCCCGACGCTCGCCCAGTAATCGGCGGCGACAAGGTCAATTTGGAAAATTACGACGTCGTGTTTATCGGCTACCCCATTTGGTGGGGCAAAGCGCCCAAGATTATTTACACATTTCTCGAAAGTTACGATTTTTCGGGCAAAACGGTAATTCCTTTCTGCACGTCGGCAAGCAGTCCTTTGGGTACAAGCGCGTCGGAGTTACACGTTTTGGCAAGCGGTGCAACTTGGCTTGACGGCAAGCGCTTTGCAAGTAACGCAACACAAAACGACGTTACGTCTTGGCTAAACGGCTTGACGTACTAACCGTGTTTTGCGGCACAAACCGGCAAGTTATTGCGCCCGCCGCCGAGTTACGGGTCCAAACGTAACAAAAATTTTCGGCAAAGCGCAAATATCGCTCATTCCACAACGTTTTGCCTGTAAAAAACGTTTTTCGGCAATAATAATACGTGCAAAAAAAAACAGCGAGAAACAATTTCTCGCTGTTTTGTCTTGTAAAATATAACATTTCAACGCCTATCGCGCGTAACAATCTTGCTTTCGCCGTTTGCACGGCTTTACAGAATATGCGTTTTACGCCTTGTTTGCGCTGCCGAGTACGTTTACTATTTTGTGTTTTACCATTTCCTTCATCATCGTACGGGCGTCGCCCAGGTATTGTCTGGGGTCGAAGTGCGACGGAAATTCCGCAAAGTGGCGGCGTATTGCCGCGGTAAACGCCACGCGCAGGTCGCTGTCGATATTTATTTTGCACACAGCCATTTTGGCGGCTTTTTGCAGTTCGCTTTCGGGTATGCCTATTGCGTTGGGCATATCTCCGCCGTATTGGTTTACAATGGCAACCTTGTCTTGCGGCACGCTGCTTGCCCCGTGCAAAACGATCGGAAAACCGGGCAAACGTTTGCCTATTTCTTCAAGAATGTCCAAGCGCAATTTGGGGTCTTGTCCCGGTTTGAATTTGTACGCGCCGTGGCTTGTGCCTATTGCAATGGCAAGGCTGTCTATTCCCGTGCGGGACGTAAATTCTTCCACTTCGTCGGGGCTGGTAAACAGCGCGTCCTTGGCGTCTACTTTAACGTCGTCCTCTACGCCTGCAAGTTTGCCGAGTTCGGCTTCCACAACAACGCCGCGACTATGCGCGTATTCCACAACTTGGCGGGTAAGCGCAATGTTTTCTTCCCAAGGTTTGGACGACGCGTCTATCATAACCGACGTAAAACCGCCGTCTATCGACGCTTTGCAGATTTCGAAATCCGCACCGTGGTCCAAATGCAGCGCAATGGGGATATCGGTCGTTTCCACGGCGGCTTGCACAAGATGTTTAAGGTATACGGGGTTGGCGTATTTTCTTGCGCCTGCGGAAACTTGCAGAATAACGGGCGAGCGGCACTCGTTTGCGGCTTCTACAATGGCTTGTACCATTTCCATATCATTTACGTTAAACGCCCCTATGGCGTATTTGCCCGAATAGGCTTTTGCAAACATTTCTTTGGTTGTTACAAGTGGCATAAATTCCTCCGATTTATAGATAGATTTTATACATGGCAAAACGGAATTTTATAAGCAAATTTTATTGCTTTTTGTTGTCAAACCTGTTGCCTTATGCTATAATAACAAATGTATTGTATCACAATGCTTGTTTTTAGTAAAGAAGTATTTGTTACGCTTAACGAAATTTTTTTGGAGGTAAACTCACAATGGCAAAAAGTAATGTAAAAGTTGCAATTAACGGATTCGGACGTATCGGTCGTCTTGCTTTCAGACAGATGTTCGGCGCGGAAGGCTACGAGATCGTTGCAATAAACGACCTTACCAGCCCCAAGATGTTGGCACATCTGCTCAAATACGACACCGCTCAGGGCAATTACGCTGCAATGGGGCACGTAATTACAAGCGAAGAGCCCGTTCTTGCGGAAGACGGCAAAACAGTTGTAACCCCCGGCTCCATTACGGTAGACGGACAACAAATTACCATCTACGCCGAACCCAAAGCAATCAACCTGCCCTGGAAACAACTCGGAGTAGACGTAGTGCTGGAATGCACGGGCTTTTATTGCTCTAAGGAAAAGAGTCAGGCTCACATCGACGCAGGCGCCAAGAAAGTTATCATTTCCGCACCCGCAGGCAAGGATCTGCCCACCGTTGTATTCGGCGTAAACGAGCATATTCTCAAACCCACCGATACCATCATTTCCGCGGCAAGTTGCACAACAAACTGCCTTGCTCCCATGGCAAAAGCGCTTAACGATTACGCTCCCATCAAGAGCGGCATTATGACAACCGTACACGCTTACACGGGCGACCAAATGGTTTTGGACGGACCGCACCGCAAGGGCGATCTGCGCAGAGCGCGCGCGGCGGCTCAAAACATCGTTCCCAACACGACGGGCGCAGCCAAGGCTATCGGGCTTGTCATTCCCGAATTGGACAAAAAACTCATCGGTTCCGCACAGCGCGTTCCCACCTGCACGGGCAGCACAACGATTTTGGTTGCGGTTGTCAGCGGTAAGGACATCACTGCGGAAGGCATCAACGCCTATATGAAGAGCGTAGCCAGCGAAACATACGGCTACAACGAAGATATGATCGTAAGCAGCGACGTTATCGGTATGCGTTACGGCAGTCTGTTCGACGCAACGCAAACGATGGTTGCCAAGATCGACGACAACACCTATCAAGTACAGGTTGTTGCTTGGTACGACAACGAAAACAGTTACACGACCCAGATGGTTCGCACGATCAAATACTTTGCCGAACTTAAATAATAGTAAATAACACTGTTTGCACAAGCCGACGCGTCTGCGTCGGCTTTGTTTTTTGTCGTTGAATTATATTTTCAAGCGCAACACCCGAAAAAAAGAAGTTCGCAAAATCTGCGGTATATATTTTAGTTGGATATTAAATAACACACAACGTAACTACATAATATCGGCAACTTACCATAGGATAGCGTGTTATGCGAAAATTTCACATAACGGCAAATCTTTCGTGCAAATCTCCGTTTGTTGGGCGAAAACGTTAGTGCAGTCGGCAGAGAGATCGATATAACAAGTCCCTTATTAAACGTAACCCGTCATATTCCAATACAATGCACAAAAAAATCCCGCGCCGATAGCGGTGCGGGATTTGCAATTGTTAAATTATTTAATTTCGTCCGTAACTTCTTCGGCAGCGGGTGCTTCGGCAACAGGCGCTTCGGCAGCGGGAGCCTTTTTAACAGTGCGCTTTTGGGGGGCGGGTTTTTCTTCCGAAGCGGCGGCAGCGGCTTTTGCGGCGGGCTTTTTAGCGGGCGCTTTTTTCGTTGCGGGAGCCTTTGCGGCTTCCTTTGCTTTTTTGGCTTCGTTTCTTTGAGCCTTTATCGCTTCGGCTTCTTCCGCTTTTTTGGCTGCTGCGGCTTTTTGTTCTGCCTGTTTCAACGTTTTTGCGTCCACTTTAACTACCACAACGCCTCTTTCAAGTTGCGAAAGGGCTTTTGCGATTTGCGCCTTTTTGCGGTTGGCGGCGTTTTTGTGGATAACGTTTTTAACGGCGGCATTGTCGATTTTGGAACTTGCAATCGGCAGCAACGCTTTTGCCGCTTCCACGTCGCCGTTGGATATAGCCGCATTAAATTTTTTAACTGCGGTTTGCATTTGCGAACGCGTCATTTGATTTTGAAGTCTTTTTGTTGCAGATACTGAAACTCTTTTTTCTGCGGATTTAATATTAGGCATTGATATCTCCTTGTGTCATATTACCACTTATAATTTTTGCCTATATATCTTAGCATACTTTGAGTATTTGCGCAACAGTTTTGCGGTTATTATTGCAAACTTTTCTACACAAAAACATATTATTTGCACATTTTGCAGGGTCTTTTGCCGTAAAATACTGTGTGCGCAACGCAATCGTGCGCGTACTGCCAATGGGTATGCGTACTCTTTACGCAATTGCGCATACTACCAACAAAACCAAGCGCGCGCTTTTATGGGCGTAGCGGCATTGTTGCGCGGGAGGACAAATACTCAATGTTGACAATAGGCATAGTAGACGACGGAGTGGGCTTTTATCCTACTCTAAACAAACTCAAACAGGTAGTTTCGGCAAACTTTGTGTGTTTGTTGGTAAACGACAATTTTCCGTTGGGCAACGCCACGTCGCACCAATTGTACGCGGCGGGCAGCAACGCGATAAACAAGTTGACCGATATGGATTGCGACGCCGTCGTACTGTCGTCCGTAGCGTTGTCGGCGCGGTGTTTCAAGCCTATGTCGCAAACTTCCGCGGTTTCGCTGTTCGGGTGCGACGCTCCCGTAATACACGCGTCCACGTATACCGCGTCCAACGTGTTGGTGGTGGGCGATCAGTACGTTGTGCGCGCGCAAAGTTTGCCCAACGTCATAGCGTGCAGTATGCCGGAATTTCCCGCTCTGGCGGAACGCGGCGACGAGCGCGAGTTGGTAAAATACATCGAACAGTGCTGCGAGCGGTACAGCGGCTCGTTCGATTGCATTGCGCTTGCCAACAGCAGTATGAATATGTACAAGCACTGTTTTTCGCGGGTTTTTCCCAACGTGCAGATATTCGACAGCCTTGAAGGAGTTGCGCGCAAAATACGCAAAAAATACAAAAAAGCATCCAAAGAAGAGGGCTCTTACACCGTTATAGATCTGTCGGGCGAGCAAATAGGCGAAAAATATAATTTTTTTCTGCAATAAATTGTCAAACTCTCTTGAAAAATCGCCGTTGTTAGTATATAATAAAAAACAGTGGTTTGTTAAAATGCGCAAATGTGTGCATACAAGACATCAATATAACATCAGGAGTAATTACTAACATGGCAGTATTTGCGAAAGACATCAGAAACGTTGCCCTTATCGGACACAGCGGCGAAGGCAAAACAACCTTGGCGGAAGCGTTGCTGTACAATGCAAAGGCGTTGGACAGGTTTGGCAAAGTGGACGACGGCAACTCTACAATGGACTTCGACCCCGAAGAAATAGCGCGTAAAATTTCCATCAGCCTATCGGTTGCAAATTGCACCTACAACGGTGTAAAAATCAACCTTATCGACGTACCCGGATATTTCGACTTCGAATGTGAAATGTTGGAAGCGTTATCCGTAGCCGACAGCGCTATCATCGTAACCAGCGCAACGGGCTCTATGTCCGTAGGCACGGAAAAGGCGTTGGAATATTGTTTGGAACACAAAATTCCCGCTTTGCTTTTCGTCAACGGTATCGACAAGGAAAACGCCAATTTTCAGGCTACCGTAGACGCTGTCAAAGCCAAGTTTAACAAAGTTTCGTCCATTATCGTTCCCGAATATCAAGGCGCGCGCCTTGTGGGATACGTAAACGCGGTAAACGGCAAATATTGCGGTTTTGGCGGCGGTTCGGACGCTGTTCCCGCCGCGTTGCAGGCGGAATTTGAAAGTCATCGCGACGCCATGGCGGAAGTTGCCGCCGAAGGCGACGACGAACTTATGATGAAATTTCTCGAAGGCGAACAACTTACCGCCGACGAAATTACGCGCGGCTGCGCCTTGGGCATACTCAACAGCGCCACCGTTCCCGTGTTGGTAGGTTCCGCTATCAACCGTTGGGGTATCGATCAACTGTTGGATACCATCGTCGGTTCGCTGCCCAGCCCTGCCGACCGTCCCACTTTGGACGCAGCGGGCAAGCCTATCCAACCCGACGCCAATGCGCCCGTTGTTTTGCGCGTATTCAAAACCATCGCCGACCCGTTTGTGGGCAGACTGTCCATATTTAAGGTAGTCAGCGGCACGTTAAAGAGCGGCATGACTCTCAAAAACGTCAACAGCGCCGCCAACGAAAAGATCAGCACCGTATACTTTATGAAAGGCAAAAAGCAAGAAACCGCCGAGTGCGCTTGCGCAGGCGATATCGCCGCCTTGGCAAAACTTTCGGCAACTTCCACGGGCGACGTACTGTGCGAAAGCGGCGAAGTAAATCTTGCTCCCATTCAATTGCCCCGTCCCGTGTATTCGCGCGCGGTTTATGCCGCCAAGAAGGGCGACGAAGACAAGGTATTCGGCGGACTGTCCAAGTTGAAGGACGAAGACATCGCCTTTACCGTTACCAAAGACCCCGAAACGGGCGAAATGTTGCTTTCCGGTCTGGGCGATACGCAACTCGACGTCATTTGCAAAAAACTCAAATCCAAGTTCAACTGCGAAGCGGTATTGCAAGATCCGCGCATTCCCTACCGTGAGACCATTCGCAAGCAGGTAGAAGCGGAAGGCAAGCACAAAAAGCAATCCGGCGGCGCAGGTCAGTACGGACACTGCAAGGTTCGTTTCGAACCGGGCGCTGCGGACGGCGTATTCGAATTTGTCGACGCGGTAGTGGGCGGCACCGTACCCCGTCAGTTCATTCCCTCGGTCGAAAAGGGATTGCGTCAAGCCATTCAAAAGGGCGTTCTTACGCAACTGTATCCTATGGTAGACTTAAAGTGTACGTTGTTCGACGGCTCTTCGCACCCCGTAGACAGCAAGGATATAGCGTTCCAGATGGCGGCTATACTTGCCTACAAGGCAGGCTGCGAAAAGGCTTCGCCCGTATTGCTCGAACCCATCTACGAACTCAAAATAACCGTTCCCGCCGATTATCTCGGCGACGTAATGGGCGATATGAACAAGCGCCGCGGCAGAATAATGGGCACCGAAATGGTCGGCGGCAAGCAACTTGTAACGGCGGAAGCGCCTTTGAGTGAAATTCTCAAATACGCAACCGATCTGCGTTCTATGACGCAAGGTCGCGGCAAGTACGAAATGTCTTACGTGCGTTACGAGGAAGTTCCCGCGCCCAGCGTACCCAAGATCATCGAAGACGCCAAAAAGATTCTCGAAGAAGAATAATGGCGCTTGTTTGCGCATACGCTTAATGTCGCAAATGTTGGGAATAGAACCGTAATAATTATATTCGTCAACTTTACAGCACCGCAAAAGCCGTTTTTTGCGGTGCTTTGTTTGGCGCAACCGCCCGTCCCCGTCCTCATTGCTCCTTTCGAACGACTCGGCGGCACAAATTCAATACAGATTGTTTAACACAAACTGCTCTAAAACCAATCGATCAAGTCGGCGTCAAAACAATAAGTTTAATGCGCTGTAATGTTTCGACATTTGCCGACAGCCTTTTATATTATGGAAACAAACACGCCTACCGTTCACGCAATGCATTTGGACGTACAGCCCGCCCGCGCCGTTGCAGACGGAACCAAGACCATAGAATTGAGATTGTACGATGCCAAACGCCGCAGAATACGCGTTGGCGATATTATCGTATTCCACAGCGACATCGGCAGTATAACTGCGCAAGTGCGCGCTTTGCACGTATTCGATACCTTTGATCGATTGTACGGGCAACTCGATCTTACCAAATGCGGCTACACGGCAGAGCAACTTGCCGCAGCATCGCCCGACGATATGCTTGCATACTACGATATTCAACATCAACGCAAGTGGGGTGTGGTGGGTATCGAAATTCAATTGTTGCAAGTAACCGCAAATTGACTCGTCTTTTGCAAAAAACTTTCGGAAGTTGCAAAAAAATGTTTGACTTTTTTGCGGCGATGTAGTATAGTAAATAGGCTGTTTGCAAAGGTGCAACGGCATGATGCTTGACAACAGAATAGTAAAAGAATTGAAACACAGTCAAAAACCAAGATTTTAGCCGGCGGTTGAGGAGACT
>CANRFV010000011.1 GCA_947629985.1 uncultured Clostridia bacterium
CTTGGGAGTTGCGCGTGAACGCACGCGCGGCATTATTCCGACCTTCGCCGGGGAGTAACATGCCCCGGCATCCCCCGTAAGGACAACAAGCGCCGCGCTGGTCGCCGCTTGTTGACGGAATTTGAGTTGTTTCCGCTTGCGCGTAGTGTCCACACGCGCCACACTCACTCAAATTCCTACATATTTGAAACTTATTTGTGCAATATGTATTTGTTGCAGATTATTTTGCAGTGAACACACTCGCTCAGCGGGATTACAAGGTTGGGTTTAGTTAGGACTGCTTGTTGCTTATATATATTTGTTGCGCCGATGCAGGGTGATAGGGACCCCGCACAATTTGAGTATACGAAAATTGTGTGGGAGAAGGCGCACCCGTGTGTCAGCGGAACCGAGTACACTATGCGTGCTTGGCGCTGACAAATAAGTGGCGCGCCGCGGGCGCAGGTCCGCAGTTTGCGGAGTTTAGTTGAAATTCGTCAGCATACTACTTACAAAAAGGATTCGATTCGTCTACCGCGGGAGCAGAGAGAGTTCTCATACAATTGCGCTCAAATCTGCATAGATAGATTTTTTATCTGCTTGTAAAATTTCAAAACTGTAACATTGTACAAAAAAAGGGCTTTCGTTTGACCGAAAGTCCTTTAATAATCTGATCGTCCCAGCAAATAATCTACCGACACATCAAATAGGTCTGCTATTTTTACCAAACATTCAAGTGTGGGTTCGGATTTGCCATTTTCATAACGAATGTAAGAAGGTTGCTTTATTCCCAATTTTGCGGCTATTTCTCTTTGCGTCAATTTGTTACTTTCACGCAAATCCCGCAATTTTTCTCCGAATATTAACATTTTTATCTCCGATATTGACAATTATAGCCGTTTGCTATATAATTTATTTATTTGATAGCAATTTGCTATTAAATAAAGCAAAGTAAAATTCGGAGAGAGACAATGGACAGAACAAAGATCAACAAAATTATTATAACGGCAATTGTTTTGACAATAATTGCTGCGGTTGCATTGGCATTTACAGCCTGCCATAAGCACACCTATTCAAACGAATGGAGTAGCGACGCAACATCGCATTGGCACGAATCACTATGCGGGCACGACAATGCAGATCAGGCTGCGCACGAATTCGGCGATTGGCAAACGGTTGGTTCGGCAACAGATGTGGGCGACGTTTTACAGCAGCGTGAATGTAAAGAATGCGGTTATACGGAAAGCAAGACTACACACGTCCACAGTTATTCGGAAGAATGGAGTTATGACGCAACGTCGCATTGGCACGAATCTACTTGCGGACACGGCAATGCCGATCAGGCCTTGCACGAATTTGACGATTGGCAAACGGTTGGACCGGCAACCGATGTGGGCGACGTTTTACAGCAGCGTGAATGTAAAGAATGCGGTTATACGGAAAGCAAGACTACACACGTCCACAGTTATGCGGAAGAATGGAGTTACGACGCAACGTCGCATTGGCACGACGCGATTTGCGGTCATAGCGAAACATCGGGCAACGCCGCCCATGACTTTATATCGGTGGGCGAAGAACCTTCCACTTGTCAAGTCGCGGGCGTTGCTGCGCACAAAATTTGTAATATTTGCAAAAAGTTATTTGACGCAAACAACCAACCGTGCGAAACGGACGATTTGATTTTGCCCTTAAAGGGACACAGACTTGTTTTGATACCGGGCGATTCTCCCTATTGCGAAAATGGCGGTTTGACCGACGGTTACTATTGCGTAGATTGCGAGCAAACCATTGTGGAACAACAGCGAGTGCGCGGTCTGCATAAATTTAAGGAAGCATATTACTCAGTAGATATAGTATATGAAGACAGAGCGGAGTTTGAACATTTTGACAATGTGCACGCTACTTGTCAGGCTTGGGGTTATGCTTCCATTGAATGCGAAGTATGTCAGCAAAAATTGGTGATAATGATAATCGGCCCGCACGAATACGAGGACGGAAGCAATGTGTGTAAAAATTGCGGACAAATAAAGCGTTTGGAAAATACTTACGTCTCGTCCGAAGTTCCCGATTCGGCCGGTACCGTCATTGCGCTTCCGTCAAAGCGCAAACAAACGTTTTTGCAAGTTGATTTTATGTAAATTACAATAACTGCCGACAATTTGTATTTTGCAACGTCGGCTCGGAAACATCTTTTGGGTATATTTTAGGCGTCGAATGTAACGATTCGACGCCTTTTTTGTGTAATTTACTGTTATTCGGCGGATTTTATTTACAAAACATCTTGTTGTCTCGGCAAAACGCTTGTATCGAAATTTTGCACACAATATCCTTCTTTTGGGCGTTTTTTCACTAAAGGGGCTTGCGTTTGCCGCGCGTCAAGTGCGTTTCGTATGCCGGGATTGTGCTATTTAGTGCGGCGGGCGTAATTATTCGGCGGCGCTTTTGTCGTTTACGCAAATATCGTGCAATTTATTTACCTGTCGGCAAAAGTCTTGCGCAATTTGTTTGCGGTTAAGTCCTTCGTCCAGATACTGTTGCAGGTACGACGGTTTGCCTATTACCATTTTGCGCTTTTTGGAGTGGTAGTACACGGGGCAAATGGGTATATCTTCGCCGTTTACGTGCTTGTAGTAGCGCGCAAGTTCCACAAACCCCGCAAAAAATTCCGTCAACTTTTCGTTGTAGCCGCTTGCGCTGTTTTCGGGAAAGATCATTATTGCGCGCCCCTGCTCCAGCGTGCGCATGCTTTGGCGTATGGTTTTGATAAAACGCCTGTCGTTGTAACTTGCAATAACGTTTATTCCGCGGTAGAAAAATATCGAAAAGAACGCTTCGAATACAGCCAAAAAAGTTGCGGCAAATTTGCTTTTGTGCCGTTTTTGCATAAAATACACATCGCGCAAGTAGCGGTAGCGTTCTTTGTATTTGCCCAACATAGGATATGCGCCCCAAGGCGATATGGGTACAGGCATATACAGGCTGTACCTAAGCGGCCCGAACATAGCGCTGTGATTTGCCACGTAAATGGCTTTGGACGGAATGTCGCCGCCCAAATTTACTATTTTGGGTTTGCGAAAAAACACTTTAAGTACAGCCGACGCGCATTTCCACACGGGTTGGCGACGTTGTAAAGTTTTTTGTTTGCGTTTGTTCATTTATGTTTCGATTATACGGCGCGCAACTTAAAACAAACGTAAAATAAACGTTGTTTGCAAGTCTACGCCGCAATTATTAAGTAATTTTAGCATTATTTTGGCGCGTTGTAAATAGAATTGCGATTTAAGACGCTATTTTTTTGCGTATGATCGCATATTGTCGCGGCGGTATCGGGCAAAACGATTCTGCTCGATTTCTCATATAATTTGCGCGTGGCAACGGTCAACGGCACTTTTGTTTGCAAAACTATTTACGTTTTGCCGCTTTTGTTATAAAATATACTTGATATTTGTACGTCGGAGCGTATTTATGTTTGATATTTTAGTGGTGGAAGACAATCAAAACACGCGCAAGTTGCTTACAACCATATTGTCAGCCGACGGCTACAACACGCTTACCGCCAACGACGGCGAAGAAGCGCTTGCCGTATTGGAACACAATCACGTCGATTTGATGGTTTTGGACGTAATGATGCCGCGTATGGACGGCTATTCGCTTACGAAAATTCTGCGCGAAAACGGCAGTCAGATGCCGATACTTATGCTGTCCGCCAAGCAAAACGTTGCGGACAAGAAAAACGGCTTTTTGGTGGGGATAGACGATTACCTTACCAAACCGTTCGACTTCGAAGAGTTGTTGCTGCGCGTAAAGGCGCTGTTAAGGCGTTCCAAAATAGTAACCGAAAAAAAACTTACCGTGGGCAGCGTGAAACTCGATTACGACAAGTACACCGTAACCACGCCCACCTTGAGCGAGCAACTTCCGCAAAAGGAATTTTTGCTGCTGTTCAAGTTGCTGTCCTACCCCGATATGGTGTTTACGCGGTTGCAACTTATGGACGAAATATGGGGAATGGACGCCGAAAGCGACGATCACACGGTAAACGTACACATCAATCGATTGCGTACGCGGTTTGCCGATACGCCCGATTTCGAAATAGTAACGGTGCGCGGGCTGGGTTACAAGGCGGTGCGGCACGATGAGTAAACGAGTTAAAAGCAAAACGTCGGTATTTACGCGCATTACGCTCATTATTGTGCTGTGTTTGTTTGTAATGCTGGCGGTATCTATGTTTATTACGTTGGGGTTGTCGTCCATTATTGCAAGCACGTGGAATTTGGACGAAAACAACGTGTTTATGTTCGGCTTGATAGTGCTTGTAATAAGCATTGTTTTGGGTATGGGCTTGTCGGTGGCGTATTCCGCACTTATCGTAAAAGCCAGCAAACCCTATCTTAACGCGTTGCAAAAAATTGCCGAAGGCGACTTTTCCGTGCGCATAAAGGACAGCCTTGTATTTGCCAATTTGGACATTGCCAAAAACTTCAACCATATGGTGGACCAACTTGCCAGCGTGGAAACGTTGCGCGAAAACTTTATTTCGGACTTTTCGCACGAGTTCAAGACGCCGATAGTGTCCATTGCGGGCTTTGCCAAGTTGCTCAAATCGCCCGCCCTTACCGCCGAACAGCGCAACGATTATCTGGACGTTATTATAGACGAATCCAACCGCTTGGTGGAACTGTCCGAAAGCGTGCTGTTGCTTAACAGGTTGGAATCGCAACCCGTTGTTACCGAACGCTACGCGCTGGACGAGCAATTGCGGCAGTGCGTGCTTATGTTCGAACAGCAAAGTGCCAAAAAAAACGTGGCTATTGAAGTGGACCTGCAACCGATAACGGTAAATACAAGTTACAAATTGATGAGTCAGGTAGTGGTAAATTTGCTGTCCAATGCGCTCAAATTTACTCCCGAAGGCGGCAGCGTTACGGTAAAGTGCAAGACGGAAAAATCTCACGCCGTAATTACGGTAACCGATACGGGCTGCGGTATGGACGACGAAGTGCGCAGCAATATCTTCAACAAATTTTACCAAGGCGACAAATCGCATACCACGTCGGGCAACGGGTTGGGACTTAGCATTGTAAAAAAAATCGTGGACTTGTTGGGCGCGGAAATTTACGTAAGCAGTCAGGTGGGCGTAGGCAGTACGTTTACCGTTGCGCTCAGCCGCGAACAAAGCGTTACCAACAACGTTGTTGCCGCACGTTCGGCGGCAAACGGCACCGCGCCGTCCAAAAATTGACGTAAAAATATGCTTAGAGTAAACGATATTGTGGAATACACCGCCGAAAACTACTCCAATGCGGAAACGGTTGGGCATGCGGACGGTTACAGCGTGTTTGTACCGTTTGTAGCCGTGGGCGAACGTGCCCTTGTGCGGATAACTTACGTAAAAGGCAGCGTGGCGTACGGCGAAGTTGTGCGCCTGTTGCAAGTTTCGCCGCACAGAGTAAACGCGCCTTGCAAATATTTCGGCAAATGCGGCGGTTGCTCTCTTATGCATCTCGATTACGCCGAGCAGTTGCGCTTCAAGCGCGACAAAGTGGCGGCAAACCTTGCCAAAATAGGCAAGATCCAAGCCGAAGTGTTGCCTTGCATAGGCTCGGACAAAACCGTCGGGTATCGCAACAAACTCAGTTTGCCCGTACGCGGCGTGCGCGGAAACGTTCGCGTGGGTATGTACAAGCGCAACTCGCACCAAGTAATACAAACAAACGGCTGTTTGCTGGGCGGAGACTGGGCAAATTTGTTGGTAAGCGATTTTGTGCGGTATTGCAATTCGCTTGGCGTCGCGCCTTACAACGAGCGTGATTTTACGGGCGACGTGCGGCACTTGGTTGCGCGTTTTGTAGACGGGCAGTTGTTGGTTACCGTGGTAAGCAACGGCAAGTTCGGCTACGATTTCGCTCCGTTTGCCGAGTTGCTGAGCAAACATTTTGACCGATTTGGGCTGTTTGTAAATATAAACACGTTGCGCAACAACGTTATTATGGGCGACGAAACGCAACACGTGTGCGGGCTTGAATATATCGAAAGCGAACACTTGGGGGTAAAATTCCGCTTGCAACCCGCAAGTTTCTTTCAGGTAAACGACGGCGTAAAAAACGCAATTTACACAAAGGTGCGCCAATTGCTCGATCTTGCCCAAACGGAAGTTTTGGTGGACTGCTTTTCGGGGATAGGCGTGCTTACGGCGGTGCTTGCAAGCGACCGCTACGACGCCTACGCCATCGAAATAGAGCCGTCGGCAACGTACGACGCTGACCAAATGGCGCAACTTAACGGATTGACGCGCATTACAAATATTTGCGGCGACGTAACCGAGCAACTTCCCCGCGTTATAGCAGCCAACCGCGGCAAATGTCTGTGCGTAACGGTAGATCCGCCGCGCAAAGGTTTGGGCGACAAGATATGCCGAACCTTGTTGGACGCACGTCCCGACGCCATTGTGTACATTTCGTGCGATTCCGCAACGTTGGCGCGCGACTTGAACATGCTTCAATGCGACTACGACGTAACCTACATTCAACCTTACGATATGTTTCCCCAAACCGACCAAGTGGAGACGGTCGCGAGTCTGAACAGACGTCAACGAGACTGAGCGCCGCTTTTGCTTGCAAAACAGCGGGCAGAAAAGTCGAGTTGCCAAGCACGCAGAGCGTGGTGTTAGCGCCGTCGGAACGGAAGACGAGTTACGCTCTCGGCGCGAGAGAGAACATATATGTACATATATGTTTCCCCAAACCGACCAAGTGGAGACGGTCGCGAGTCTGAACAGACGTCAACGAGACTGAGCGCCGCTTTTGCTTGCAAAACAGCGGGCAGAAAAGTCGAGTTGCCAAGCACGCAGAGCGTGGTGTTAGCGCCGTCGGAACGGAAGACGAGTTACGCTCTCGGCGCGAGAGAGAACATAAATGTACATATATGTTTCCCCAAACCGACCAAGTGGAGACGGTCGCGTGTCTGAACAGACGTCAACGAGACTGAACGCCGCTTTTGCTTGCAAAACAGCGGCAGTAAAGTCGAGTTGTCAAGCACGCAGAGCGTGGTGGAAGCGCCGGAGGAACGGAAGACGAGTTGCGCTCTCGGCGCGAGAGAAAACATATATGTACATATATGTCCAAACCGACCAAGTGGAGACGGTCGCGAGTCTGAACAGACGTCAACGAGACTGAATGCCGCGCACAAAATTTATTCGCACCGTATTATCGCAATAAATATGTTGCAAAATTATACACAGCCTTACAAACGCGCGCTTTGCGGCGCAGCGGTAAGTAAAACAGGTAAATTTAACGGAGGTAAACGTGAAAATACTCATTACGGGCGGAGCGGGCTATATCGGCTCGCACACCGCGGTAGAACTGCTGGAACAGGGGCACGAAGTTGTAATTTTGGATAATTTTTGCAATTCTTCGCCGGAAGTTTTGCGGCGTATTGAAAAAATTACCGGCAAAAAGCCCGCTCTGTTTTGCGGCGACGTGCGCGACAGAGATATCGTCGGGCAGATTTTTGCTCAAAACGACATCGATTGGGTAATACATTTTGCCGGGCTCAAAGCCGTAGGCGAAAGTTGCCGTTTGCCGCTTGCTTATTACGACAACAATCTGTACGGCACCATAGTGCTGTTGGAAACAATGCAGCAATACGGTTGCAAAAAAATAATTTTTTCGTCGTCGGCAACGGTGTACGGCACGCCCGAACGTCTGCCGCTGGACGAAAATTGTCAAGTGGGGCAAACCACCAACCCCTACGGCTCGTCCAAATATTTTCAGGAAGTAATTTTGCGTGATTTGCAGCGCGCCGATAACGAATGGACGGTGGTGCTGTTGCGTTATTTCAACCCCGTGGGCGCACACCCCAGCGGACTTATCGGCGAAGATCCCAAGGGTATCCCCAACAATCTTACGCCGTACGTTGCCAAGGTTGCCATAGGCGAATTGGATTGCGTAAAGGTGTACGGCAACGATTACGACACTCCCGACGGCACGGGCGTGCGCGATTATATCCACGTTGTGGACCTTGCGCGCGGACATGCTGCGGCGCTTAACGGAATAACCGAACCGGGCACCTACGTTTACAATTTGGGTACGGGCAACGGTTACAGCGTGTTGCAGGTAATAGCGTCCTTCGAAAAAGCCTGCGGACGCCCCTTGCCCAAGGTAATTACGGGCAGGCGCGACGGAGACATTGCGTCAAGTTACGCCAACGCCGACAAGGCTCTGCGCGAACTCGGTTGGCGCGCCGAATACACGCTGGACGATATGTGTTCTTCGTTGTGGCATTGGCAAACGCTCAATCCCAAGGGCTATTCCAAGTAGTTTACGCTGCAATTTGTTACCGCAGGTATACAAAACAAGGTATTGCAACAGTTTACGCAATACCTTGCTTTTTATTTTACGCCGCGCGTTATTGATGCGCAAGCGGCTTGTTTTTGCGCCGTTTGCGGTTGTTTAGCGGCGGTTTTACGACGTTTATGCTTTTGCTTAATGTTTGCTCGCAAAAGGTCAATTTGCCCGCCAAAACGCGTTTTTCGCCGTCCAAACAAAAGTTTTGCGGCGTTTTCAGCGTAATTTCCAACTTGTCAAAGGGCACAAGTAACCATTTGTCTTTTTGCGCGGGAGCGTTTACTCCCATAAAAAACACTCTGAACAAAGGAAAAAATATTTTGGCGCGATTGAGCAAACAATCTTTGCCGGCGGATCTTACCGCAAGCAAATACATTCCGCGCCGTTTGCGGTAACAGCGGTTGAAGTCGAACCCGAAACAGCGGTCGCTTTTTATTACCATCAACAGCGTGTAGTTGCCGTCGGTTTGTTTGCCGTCGATATTAAGACGCGCGGGTATATCGTGGCATTTGTAACTGCGAATAACCTGCGGCAGGTAAGCCAATGCATGCCAGCGTTTTTTGCTTTTGTCGGTGGCGGCGTAGCCTATTTCGGTAAAACTTCCGCATGCCGCAACGTATGTAAAGGGCGTGCCGTTTACGCACCCCACCGAGTTGATTTCGCCGTTTTGCGCCGCTTCGTTCAGCGTTCCGCACGGCGCGTAAATCAGTTGTTTGTCGCGGCACTTTTCCAAAGCGCAATGCAGCGTTCCGTCGCCGCCGCATACAACAACAGTGTCGTAACCGTCGGCGGACCAATCGCTGTTGCGTGAAATGCGCGTAACGTCGCACTCGCCCAAGCCGAGTTGACTGATGAGCGAATTTACGTTAAGGCAAGCGCCGTTTCCGCTGTCGGTATTTACTATTATTTTGCAAGCCACGGGGTAAACTCCTTATTTAGCAGTATACTGTCGTAAAATTATCTATGTGATAGTTTGCTTAACAGCGGTGCAAAATATGCGCGCCCGCCCGTATTGACAATCGCGTGCCGCCGTGTTACAATCGTAACGGAGGAAAAGTTATGAACCGCCAATTTTGTCGCAGTGAAATGTTGATGGGCAACGACGGCGTACAACGCTTGGCAAACCGACACGTTGCGGTGTTCGGTTTGGGCGGCGTGGGCAGTTACGCGGTGGAAGCCTTGGCTCGCGCTGGAATAGGCACGCTTACCGTTGTGGACGACGACGTAATTGCCGAAAGCAATCTCAACCGTCAACTGTACGCGCTGCATTCCACAGTGGGCAAGAGCAAAACGCAGGTTGCCTGCGAGCGCATAAAGGACATAAATCCCGCTTGCACGGTATATGCCGTTGACGTGCGTTTCGACAAGGACGTTGCGGCGGATTTCCACTTTTCCGATTACGATTACGTTGTGGACGCAATAGATACGGTAACAAGCAAATTGTTGCTTATAGAATTGTGCAAATATTCGGGCACGCCCGTAATTTCCTGCATGGGTACGGGCAACAAATGGGATGCGGGCGCTTTCCGCGTGGCGGACATAACGCAAACTTCGGTGTGCCCCTTGGCAAAAGTTATGCGGCGCGAGTTGAAAAAGCGCGGCGTTTACAACGTAAAAGTGGTGTATTCGCCCGAACCGCCGTCCACACCCGAGCAGTTGGAAAGTACATCCAAGCGGCAAACTCCGGGCAGTTTGTCCTATGTGCCGCCCGTTGCGGGAATGTTGCTTGCCGGCGAAGTGATAAAAGATATTCTCGGTAAATAGACCTTGCGCACAATGCCGTGCGCTACGAAATTTATGTTTTTTTTGTATAACAATGCCGCCGCGGCAATTTTACCGCGGCGGCAGATTATTGTACTGAATTAAACTTTTCTGTTGCAATGCGCAAGTCTCCGCGCGAGCAAAATTACGTTATTTTGCCGTTTTTTTGCTCTTGTTTTTGCGCAGTTTTACTATATTTACCGCCAACTTTTGAATTTCAACCAGCGGAATTATCGCAAAAGCCAACGCCAACGCCACAAAGTATTCCGTAACCGAAATGCACGCCGCGCCGTCCGCACCCGCAAATCCGAACGCGGTATTAAGTCCGGGAATGTAAATTACTGCGGTAGTCAGCGCAAGCGAACCGAGCATCGCTCCCCACAGCACGGCATTGTGCGTTTTAAGCGTAAATATGCTCTTGTGCATACTGCGCGTGTTGTACGCGTGGAAAATTTCCGTCATGCTCATCGTAAGGAAAGCCATCGTCATGCCCTGTTCGCTGTTTTGCCAAGCGCCGCCTTCGAGATGACACCCCACAAAGTACGCCGCAAGAGTTATTCCCGCAATGAATATTCCGTGCAAAATTACGTTTACGCCCAAACCGTCGGCAAATATGCCTTCTTTTTTGTTGCGCGGCGGTCGGGTCATCACGTCGGGCTCGGCTTTTTCCATGCCCAACGCAACCGCGGGCAACGTGTCCGTAATAAGGTTTATCCACAGCAGGTGCGACGGTTTAAGCAGTACAAATCCGCACAGCGTGGACGCAAATACCGCAATAACTTCCGCCAGATTGCCCGAAAGCAAGAACTGTATTGCCTTGCGAATATTGTCGTAAATGCGTCTGCCTTCGCCCACGGCGGTAACGATGGTGGCAAAGTTGTCGTCCGAAAGTATCATATCGGCGGTGTTTTTGGTTACGTCGGTACCCGTAATGCCCATTCCCACGCCTATATCCGCGCTTTTTATCGAAGGCGCGTCGTTTACGCCGTCGCCTGTCATTGCGCACACTTTGCCGAGTTTTTTCCAAGCGTTTACGATGCGCACTTTGTGTTCGGGCTGAACGCGCGCGTATACCGAATAACGCGCGATGTCCTTTTCAAACTGTTCGTCGGTCAATCCGTCCAACGCCGCGCCGCTTATAGCCTGGCTTGCGTCGGTAATTATTCCCAATTGCAGCGCTATCGCAACGGCGGTGTCGATGTGGTCGCCCGTTATCATTATGGGGCGTATTCCCGCACTGCGGCAACGCCGTATCGCTTCGGTAACTTCGGGACGCACGGGGTCGATCATACCGCACAAACCCACAAATGTAAGGTCTTTTTCTATCGCTTCGGCGCTTACGTCGTCGGGCAAGCGGTCGTATGTGCGATATGCCGCGGCAAGTACGCGCAGCGCTCCGTCTGCCATGCGTTTGTTTTGCTGTAATATTGTGTCGCGCAATTCGTCGGTCAAAACGACCGTTTTGCCGTCTAACAGCGCGTGCGAACAACGCGCGACAACTTCGTCGGGCGCGCCCTTGGTGTATTGCGTAACGCCCTGTTTTGTGCTGTGCAGCGTAGACATCATTTTGCGCATGCTGTCAAAGGGCGCTTCGGCAACGCGCGGATATGCGTTTTGCAGGTCGTTTTTGTTAAGATCGTTTTGCAAAGCGAAGTTTACCAGCGCACATTCGGTGGGTTCGCCTACCGCTTTGCCGTCGGTTACGGTCGCGTCGCAACACAGCGCCATTGCCGTAGCCAGCAAATTTACGTCGCTGGCGTAAGTGTCCACAACCGTCATTTTGTTTTGCGTAAGCGTGCCGGTCTTGTCCGAACAAATAATTTCGGCGCACCCCAGCGTTTCGACGGCGGTCATTTTGCGTATTACGGCGTTTTTCTTGCTCATATTGGTTACGCCTATCGACAGCACAATGGTAACAACCGTCGCCAACCCTTCGGGAATAGCCGCAACGGCAAGACCTATTGCCACCAACAGCGAATCCATTACCACACTTACGTCAAACGGGCGGTTGTTGACGCGGTTCATCAACAAATTAAAGGCAAATATAAATGCGGATATGCCTATTACTACGTAGGTAAGAATTTTGCTCAGTTGCGCCATTTTTATTTGCAACGGCGTTTTCTCTTCCTTGGCGGTGGCAAGTACGTTGGCTATCTTGCCCATTTCGGTGGACATTGCCGCTTCCACGATGACCGCTTTGGCGCGTCCGTACGCGATGGAACTGCCCATAAAAAGCATATTTTTGCGGTCGCCCAAGGCAACGTCGCCGCTGATTGCGTCGGCGAATTTGTCTACGGGCACGCTTTCGCCGGTAAGGGCGGATTCTTCCGCTTTGCAACTTGCGGCTTCGAGTATGCGGCAATCGGCGGGCACGCTGTCGCCCGCTTCCAACAAAATAACGTCGCCCACAACAAGGTCTTGGCTGTTTACGAAAATCATATTGCCGTCCCGCAGTACTTTGCAGTGCGATTCCGTCATAGATTGCAGCGCGGCAATGGCGTGTTCCGCCTTGCTTTCCTGCACAACGCCCAATATGCTGTTAAGCAGTACCACAACGGCAATTATTATTACGTCCGCAAACGATTCGCGTTCGTTTGTCGGGTCGGCGTTGTTAATCAAAGTAAGCACCAGGCTTACTATTGCTGCCACAAGCAAAATAATTATCATCGGGTCGGCAAGTTGTTTGAAAAACTTTACTATAACCGATTGCTTTTTGCCTTCGGCAAGTTTGTTTTTGCCGTTTTGCGCAAGTCTTTGCGCGGCTTGTTCCGAACTGAGTCCCTGTTCGGCGGATTGTACGCTTTCCAGCGTTTGTTGCGTGGTTTGTTGATAGAACTTCATTTTTTGTCGAGTCGGCGCGCGTTTTAGGGGTTTTAATCAAAAACTCACGCAACCTTAACAAGTTGCGTGAGTCTCATCTTTTCAAACATTACCAGATATTACATCGGTTGTTGGCAGTGTTCCGCGGTAGCGCGCTGATTACTCCCTCACTGTATTGTTGTCCTTGCGGACTTAACCTTATAATAATACATTGCCCAACGATTGTCAACATTATTCGGTACATTTTAATGTGCGCAAAACGGCGGATTTTTTGTTTTTTTACGCAAATTCTTTTACAAATTCGTTTGCGGGTAGTATAATTAAACCAACATAATTATAACACGCGCTTTGCAGGAGGAAATGTTTTATGCTGCCCGTAAAAACATATTATTCTTTTGACCGCAAATTGAACGAAAGCGACTTTGACGTAAACGGCGACATTCGTTTGCATCGCCTTATGGAAATATTGCAGGACGCGGCTACCGCTCACGCCGATTTGTTGGGGTTCGGTTGGGACGAATTGGACGCGCAGGCGTGTTTGTGGGTGCTTTCCAAAATAAAAATAGTCTTTCACAAGCCCATTACGCGCAAATGCGGCGAAATAACGCTGTATTCCTGGCCGCTTAAACCCACGCGCTTTTTTGCCGAAAGATGTTTTGAAATTTACGCCGACGGCGAACATTATCTCAGTGCCACATCGTTGTGGCTTATTATAGACAGGCAAACGCGCCGCATTGCCACTTCGGACAGGTTGGAAAGCGTGTACCGCGCGGATTTCGATACGGCGCACAGCGATTGCACGGCGGAATTCGAGCGTGTTCGTCGCGACGACGGGTACGTTTTTGATTATTGCCGAACCATTCGCCGTACCGATCTGGACATAAACGGGCATGCCAACAACACCTATTACGTCAATTTTGCCTTGGACGCACTGCAACGAGAAATGCGCGTAACGCAGGCGGAAATTACCTATCTTAAAGAACTTACCGCGGGCGACGAAGTAAAAATTTACAGCAAAACGCAGGGTAATTGCGTGTACGTTGTGGGCGAGCGCGACGAACCGAGTTTTACGGTAAAATTTACCTTGGCACAGTAGAGTAATGCGACAAAACGGTTGCAATTGCGCGTATAAATTCGCATATTGATTTCCGCGCCGCTTTGCGTAAAGTAATTGCGCAATATCGCCGTTTAGTCCCAGACACAACGTATAAAAGCGTTGTCAATAAGCGATACAAACTGTATTCCGCATACAATTGCGGAGATGGACGTGCAAAGATACGATGAATTTTTGGCGCAACGGCGCATACTGATGGCTAAACTTATCGAAAAATATTATAAAAATCTTTGATTTTTTTGATATACGTTTTTACTTGACGTATAACAAAATAAAGCAACAGCAAAATTTATGGCGAATTGTCCAAACATACAATTCGCCATCTTTTTCGGGTAACAAGCGTCTGCGCGAGCGGCTTGTGTCGCGCGGACGTTTTTTTGTAAGGTTATTTGCGGGTTATTATCGGTATGTTTGCAGGTGGTGTGCGTAATCAATGCGTAGGCAGGGGGTCTTTGTAACCCACAAAACTTGCAACGTAGGCAATGCAGTCGTACAGTTTGTCTATTTCGTCGTCGGTTTTTTTACGCAAAAAATATCCCAACTTGCGGTCTACTTCCGCTTTGAGTGCGGCAAGGGTCTGCTTGCCTTTGGCGGTTATTCGGGCATAATATTTGCGTTTGTTGTTGCCGTCGCGCACTCGATCCGCCATTTCGTACTCCCACAGCGCGTCCACAACTTTGGTAAGTTGCTGATTGCTCATATTAAGGCTGTCTGCCAATTCCGACATAGACAGCGTTTCGTTTTGGTTTATTATGTGCAAGCAGGTCAGTTGCGTCATAGATATGGGAATATCTTTGATGGAAACCAAATTGCGGAAAATTTTGCGCAGTTTGGGATAGTACGCAAAAATAAGTTCTGCCAATTCCGAGATGTTTTTCATAGCGTTCTCCCAAGTATATACAAAATTATATCTTAAATTTGCTTTGCTGTCAATATCAACGCGTTATTTGCGCGCAAGCGGTTGTAACGGAGCGTAAATTGCGCAAAATATATTTGCAACAATTTTTTGGGCGGTTATACTTGCCTTGCGCGGGGTTTTGTTGTAAACTATAATAAACACAATGGGGAGAATACTTATGAACAAAGCGGTTGCGGTAGTGGGAATGTGCGGCTCCGGCAAGAGCGTATTATGCGGTTATTTTACCGAATTGGGTTGGCAAAGCGTTTATTTCGGCGGAGTGGCTGTTTCGCAATTGCAAAAAAACAACATTCCCGTAATCGAAGCCAACGAGCGCGCCATACGCGAACAGTTGCGCAAAGATTTGGGCATGGGCGCGTTTGCAGTGATACTCAAAGACGAAATTATGTCCAAACTTGCCCGTTCCAACGTTGTGTTGGACGGCTTGTACAGTTGGTCGGAATACGTAATTCTCAAACAACTTTTGGGCGACGATCTGGTAATATTGGCAGTGGTAACAAATGCGGAAGTGCGCAAACAACGTTTGGCTAACCGCGCCGTCCGTCCGCTTTCGGCTGATATGGTGGACAGCCGCGACGTTGCGGAAATAGAAAATTCCGAAAAAGGCGGTCCTATAGCCAAGGCAGATTACTATGTACTTAACAACGGCACCGAACAGCAACTAAAACAGCAATTCGAGCAGTTTATGGTATGGCTTAAAAACAAATAAAACGCCATACCCCGCAATTTATTCCGTACACGCGGCAGTGTACGGATATTTTTTTTGCGCATTTACCGCGGCGCACGGCAACTGTTATACAAAATTACCCGCCGAGCGGCGGGCAGATTGCGCAAGCGCAAATATTTATTTTTTTGGGGCGTATTGTTAAAAGAGCGTTTTGTTGTAGGCTTGTTTGTTTTTATATACCGGCGCAGGCACATTTCAATAGTAATTTGCGCATTGTTGCAAGGGGTTTGCGTAGTATGTTCGCTTTTTCGCCTTGTCGCAAGCACATTTTGCCGCCGATTGATTGTATCGGGCATATTGTTGCAAACGCTTGCGAATAGGCAATTTTGACCCTGTTTACGTATCGGCGCGCGTAGTCAATCGGTATTTTCGGGCGTGGCGTTGCCGTCGCCGTCGGGTTCGTTGTCGGGTTGCGCGTCGGGCTCGTCTTTGTCGGGCGTTTTTACAACAAAGTGTATCAAAAACGGCAAACTGATAAGCCCCGTAAGCGCGTCCGAAACGGGCTGCGCAATTTGTACGCCGATTATTTTCCACAAGGCGGTTGTCGCAAACAAAATGGGAATAAACAGCAATCCCGAACGCAACAGCGCCAAAAACGACGCCGTCCACGCCTTGCGTATGCTTTGGTACAGCATATTTATGGGTATAAACATAGGCACAAACAACATACCGATCATTGCGTATCGCAGCGCGGGTGCGCCTATTTTAACAACTTCTTCGGAACTCTTTAACAATCTTACAAAAAATTCGGGCGCAATTATCATCGGAGTGGCAAGTAGCACAATGCAGCCCAAACCGATAAAGCACGTTACGGCAAGCGCGCGCTTTACGCGGCGATATTTTTTAGCCTGCCAATTAAACGACGCAACGGGTTGCAAGCCTTGACCGATCCCCAGCCCCACGCACATAACAAAGTTGGCAATACGGTTTACGTCGCTCATCGCGGCGATGGTGGCGTCGGCGGCGGTGTGCCCGTTTTCCAATATTATTTGACTGCCGTACAATCCCGCAAGGTTGTTGAGCAACCCGTTGGATATCGAGTTGAGTCCTTGCCGTATCAAGGACGGCAGTCCGTTACGCAATATTCCCAGATACAGTTTGACGTTTTTGCTTATGTGTTTGAACGAAATTTTGCTTTGCGCGTGCCTTGCAAACATTACAAGCAGTATTGCAAAACTTATTATTTGCGATATCGCCGTTGCCATTCCCGCGCCGAACACTTCCAAATGGCACACGTTTATGAACAGCCAATCCATACCCATATTGAGAATTCCGCCCGATACAAGCCCTATCATTGCAAACGTTGCCTTGCCTTCGTAACGCAGATTGTTGTTCAAAATAAGCGAGCATATCATAAACGGACAGGAAATAAGCACCCACAGTCCGTAATCCTTTGCGTAGGGCAATATGTTTTCCGTAAGGTCGTTTGCGCCCAGCAATTTCATCAGCGGCTCCAATGTGCATAGCCCTATCACGGTAAAAATTATTCCTATCGCGCCGCCCAAAAAGAATGCCGACGATACGTAATCGGACGCCTTATTTGTGTTGCGGTCGGCAAGTTCCTTGCTTACGTATGTGCCCGAACCGTGCCCCAACGTAAAGGCGACAGCCTGAATTATCGATTGCAACGTAAACAGCACGCCCACCGCACCCTGCGCGCCGTCGGCAACCGTCCCCACAAAGTAGGTGTCCACCATGTTGTATATGCTGGTGATCAGCATCGATATGGTAGTGGGTATGCCCAAACGTATTACCAACTTGGCAACGGGCGTTTTGGTCATTTTGTCGTAATAAATTTCCGATGTGTCCATATAACATTTATATTATCACTTTTTGTATATTTGTCAACTTTGTGCGGGGCTTTGCGCACCATATCGCGCCCCGAAAATGCCTCTTGGAAATGCCGTCCGCAATATGTTTCGTCGCGCATAAGAGAACCGTATGCGTATTGATTTTCGCTTATAAAACCGTTATAATGGAATTGCAGGCACGGTGCGGTTGCGGCGCTTGTAGGCACGCGGGCGCTGATGGCGTCTACCGTGCAAAATAACCATACGGAGTAAGGCAAAATGAGCATTGAAAAAATTGCCGCCAAGGTAGAAAAAAGATACGGCGTGCGCGTGGGCGTTTGTCAGGACGACCGCAGCATAATACTGTCCGGCGAGTGTAACGATTGGAACACGATCGTTGCCATAGGCAAAATGTTTGCGGACGCGGGTACGGGCAAGCACGTCGTAAACAAAATCACGCTTGCGGGCTACGTCGAAAAGGCGGAACGTCTGCCCGCAATACGCGACGGCGCATTGGACAACACCGATTGGGACGTTGTGGTAATAGGCGGTGGCATAAGCGGTTGCGCCGTTGCGCGCGAACTGTCGCGGTATAACCTACGCATATTGCTCTGCGAAAAGCACAGCGACGTGGCGCGCGGAGCAAGCGGCGCCAACGACGGAATGGTACACGCGGGCATAGATTTGAAACATCGTTGCAACAAATTGCGTTACGGAGTGGCGGGCAACGCTATGTACGGCGACATTTGCCGCGAATTGGGCGTAGAGTTCAACCGTTGCGGTCAGTACGTTATATTTACGTCCAAACTCATCAAATTTTTGGCAAAGTCAACGGTAAAACGCGCGCGCAAGCACGGCATACCGGGCGTAACGATAATAGGCAAAAAGCAAATTTGCGAAATAGAGCCGCGCGTAAAGGACTTTGCCGTGGGCGCGTTGTATGTGCCGTCCACGGGCGTTGTATCGCCTTACAAACTTACCATTGCCTATGCCGAAAACGCCGTGCAAAACGGCGTAAAAGTGTCGCTTGATACGGCTGTTTTGGGTATGAAAAAGGACGGCGACAAGGTAAGCGAAGTAATTACCAACCGCGGCACGGTTACCGCAAAGTGCGTTGTAAATTGCGCCGGCGTATTTGCGGACGAAATAGCGCAAATGGCGGACGACGAATACTTTACGATACATCCGCGCAAAGGTACCGATCTATTGATGGATACCAACGCAAGCGGACTGCCCACGCACTGCATAAGTATGGGACCCACGCTCAAATCCGCAACGCACAGCAGCAGTACCAAGGGCGGCGGCATAATAATCACGGTGGACGACAACGTGCTTATCGGTCCGGACGCGATAGAAGTGCCCGACCGCGAAGATACGTCCACGGTTCAAAGCAGCATAGACAGCGTGTTCCAACGTCAAAGCGCGTGCTGTCCGTCTCTGCGCAAAAACGAAATTATAGCATATTTTGCGGGAGTGCGCGCGCCCACTTACGAAGAAGATTTTATTATCGAACGCAGCGCCAAAGTGCCCAATCTGGTACACGTTGCGGGCATACAGTCTCCCGGCATTACCGCCGCGCCGGCATTCGCTAAGGACGTGGCGCAAATAACTGCGGAATATCTGGCTTCCTGCGGCGCGGACGTACAACTCAAACCTGATTTCGACCCCGTGCGCAAGGCTCCCGTCTGCGCCAAAAAACTAAGCGACGCCGATAGGGACAAACTTATACGTTCCGACCCCGATTTCGGCAAGATTATCTGCCGTTGCGAGCAGGTAAGTCTCGGCGAAATAAAGCAGGCAATCAACAACCCCTTGGGTGTACACACCGTAGACGGCGTAAAACGTCGCGTGCGCGCGGGTATGGGGCGTTGTCAGGGCGGATTTTGTATGCCGCTGGTAACGCAAACCATTGCCAATCAAACGGGCGTGGAAGTAAGCGACGTAACCAAGGACGACATCGGCAGCAACATCGCTGTCGGTAAAATAAAGGAATGTAATCGATGAGTAAGCATTATCAGATAGTTGTGGTAGGCGGCGGTCCCGCGGGGCTTGCCGCGGCAATAAAGGCTTCGCAAAGCGCCGGCGTTTCGGTGTTGCTTATCGAGCGCGAAGCGCGCTTGGGCGGAATATTAAAGCAGTGCATACACGACGGCTTCGGCGTGGTGCGTTTCGGCGAAAAACTGTCCGGACCGGAATATGCCGAAAGATTTATCAAACAACTTGCGCAAACGGGCGTAACCGTAAGTTTGTTCAGTTACGTAACGCGTATGCGGCGCGGCGACAAGGGGTTTGACATAACTTACGTGTGCAAAGACGGTGTTCAAAACGTTACCTGCGACAAAATAATTCTCGCAACGGGCTGTCGCGAGCGCACGCGCAACGCCATATTCATCAACGGCGACAGATGCGCGGGTGTGTATACCGCGGGCGCGGCGCAAAATCTCGTAAACATTTTGGGCGTGATGCCCGGCAAAAGGGTGGTAATACTCGGTTCGGGCGATATTGGTCTTATTATGGCGCGGCGTCTTACGTTGGAAGGCGCCAAGGTTATCGGCGTGTACGAAGCGAAGCCCACTCCCAGCGGACTTACCCGCAATATTCATCAATGCCTGCACGATTTCGACATTCCGTTGCATTTGTCCTCTACGGTAACGCGCGTGTTCGGCACAAACCGTCTCGAAAGCGTGGAAATAAGCAAAGTGGACGACAAAATGCGCCCGATAGAAGGCACGCAAACAACAGTGGAGTGCGATTGTCTTGTGCTTGCCGTGGGGCTTATCCCCGAAAACGAACTCGCGCGCGAACTCGGCGTGCCGCTGGATAACCGCACAAAGGGCGCGATAGTGGATCAAAATTGCCAAACTCTCGCAGACGGGGTGTATGCCTGCGGCAACGCCCTGCACGTAAACGATTTGGTGGATTACGTCTCCGAAAGCGGCGAAACGGCAGGCGGCGCCGCCGTAGCCGAAAGCAAGCGCAAATTGGTGCCCGTAACCTTACAGGGCAAGTTGCTGTACGCTGTGCCGCAACGTCTGGACGTCAATTCCGACCTGAGCAAGGTAATAATGTATTTCCGCGCAAGCGACGAGTTGTCTCAACAAAGGCTTACCGTAAGCGTGGGCGGCAAAACGGCGTTTACCAAAGTGTACAACAAGTTGCTTCCGCCCGAAATGGAACGCATAACGTTGGATCTTACGGGCGTAGACCTGACCGACGGCGAAGTTACCGTCAAATTGGAGGACAAATGATATGGAAATGGTGTGCATAGTGTGCCCCAACGGTTGCCGACTCGACGTAGAGCGCGCCGACGGGCAAATAAAGGTAAGCGGAAACAAATGCAAGCGCGGCGAGATCTTTGCCGTAACCGAATTGACCAATCCCATGCGCAGCGTAACAAGTTCGGTTGCCACAACGGTGGCGGGTTACCCCGTTGTGTCGGTAAAAACCGACGGCGAAATACCCAAAGGCAAAATATTCGATTTGATAAATTTACTTGCGCAAATTACGTTGACGCAGTCCGTCCCTTCGGGTACGGTGGTTGCGCGCGACGTTTTCGGCACGGGAGTAAACGTAATAACAACAACAGATATGGAGGTTACAAATGAGTAATGTATTGGTAATAGACGTCGGAACGCAGAGCATGCGCGGAATAATTTTCGACGACAGCGGCAATTTGCTGGTAAAGGAACAAATAAAATATCAGCCGTATTTAGCCAAAGAAAACGGCTTTATGGAGCAAACCGCCGATATGTATTGGCAAGTTTTGTGTACCATTACCAAGGCAATTGCGGACAAATACCCGTCGCTTATGCAGCAGGTTATCGCCCTGTCTGTGGATACTTTCCGCGATACTGCCGTGTTGATGGACGAAAACAACAACGTCTTGCGCGACCTTATATTGTGGAGCGACCAACGCACGGCGGATACGTCTCAGCCTATGTCGGGCAAGCAACGCTTTTTGTTCAAGTTGGCGGGCGTAACGCGCACGATAAACGCCATTCGCGGCAAGGTAAAAACGCGTTGGGTACAACAGCACGAACCGGAACTGTGGAGCAAAGTGCGCAAAGTGGCGCACATCTCCGCTTGGCTCAATTACAAAATTACGGGCAATTTGCTGGATTCGTACGCGTCTACGATTGGACATGTGCCCTTCGACCACAAACGCAAAAAATACCTATCCGAAAAAGACATTCAGTTCGGCGTGTACGATCTGCCGCTAAGCATGATGGTGCCGCTGTGCGCCCCGGGCGACGTTATGGGTACGGTAAGCCGGGAGTGCGCAAGTCAAACGGGTTTGCCCGCGGGGCTTAAAGTTATAGCAAGCGGTTCGGACAAGGGCTGCGAAACGTTGGGCGTGGGCTGTGTGGAACGCAATGTGGCAAGCGTGTCGTTGGGAACGTCGAGCACGGTGCAGTTTTCCACCAAAAAATATTTCGAGCCCGAACCATTTATGCCCGCATATCCGTCCGTGTTAAAGGAATATTACAATCCCGAAGTGCAGATTTTCCGCGGATATTGGATGATAAGTTGGTTCAAACAAAACTTTGCGCGCCATCTTGAAAAGCGCGCCGCCGAAACGGGCAAAAGCGTAGAAGAAATTATGAACGCGGAAATAGAGTCCATTCCCGCGGGCAGCGACGGACTTATTTTGCAACCGTTTTGGCAGGCGGGGCTTACTTCGCCGGAAGCGAAAGGCGCAATTATCGGCTTTTCGGATTACCATACGCGCGCGCACGTGTACCGCGCAATAATCGAAGGCATAGACTTCGCCCTGCGCGAAGGTATGGAACGTATGGAAAAGCGCGGCAAACAACATATAGATTTCGTTGCCATATCGGGCGGCGGCTCGCAAAGCGATCTTATTTGTCAAATTGCCGCGGATATATTCAACAAACCCGTCAAACGCGTTCAAACCTACGAAACAAGCGGCTTGGGCGCGGCGATAGTGGCGTTTACCGCGTGCGGCGTATTCGGTAACGAACACGACGCAATAAAGCATATGGTGCATTACACCGACACATTTGTGCCTTCGCCCACAAGTGTGGCTGTATACGACGGCATTTACCGCAACGTGTATCTCAAACTGTACAAAAAACTGCAAAGTTTTTACAAATATATGGAAAAGGAGTAAAGCAATGAGTAAACCCTACAAAGATTTCGAACCAAAATGGTATTTACAACAACCGCCCAAGGGCAGTTATCGATCCGTTTTTAAGTGGGGCGATCCCAACTTCAACAAAGTGCCCAAAGAAGCGTTGTACAAGATGATGAAGGAAACTTTCCATCTTACCGACGACGACTTTCAACAGTATTGCGAGCCGTTGGGCTTGGAACAGGTACAATTGGACAAGCCCTGCGCGCTTTCCGAAGAAGTGCTTGACTGTTTGCGCGACATAGTGGGCGCGGACAACGTATCCGTAAGCGATTACGACCGCGTGTCGGTTGCCTACGGCAAAACCATGTTCGATTTGCTGCGCCTGCGCGAACATATTACGGACAACGTTCCCGACGCGGTTGTTTACCCCGGCAGTAAGGAAGAAATAGAGCGGATCGTAGCCCTGTGTACCCAACGCAAAATTCCGCTGTACGTTTACGGCGGCGGCTCGTCCGTAACGCGCGGGGTAGAGCCTATTTGCGGCGGTATTTCGCTGGATATGCGCAGACGTTTCAACAAAGTGATAGAGTTTAACGAAACAGACCAAACTATCACGGTGGAAGCGGGTATGAGCGGACCCGATCTGGAAGAGACGTTGCGCAACGCGCCCAAGACGCTGGGAGCCAAACGCGCCTACACATGCGGACACTTTCCGCAATCGTTCGAGTACAGTTCGGTGGGCGGTTGGACGGTAACGCGCGGCGCGGGACAAAACTCCACCTATTACGGCAAAATAGAAGATATAGTTATCGCGCAGGAATACGCAACGCCCACGGGCGTAGTCAAGACCGAGGCGTTCCCCGCACGCGCAACGGGTCCGGATATCAACCAGATAATGATGGGCAGCGAAGGCACTTTCGGCGTGCTTACCCACGTAACGCTCAAAGTTTTCCGCTGGATGCCCGACAATCATTACAAATTTTCGTTTATGTTCAAGGATTGGCAGTCCGCAATGGACGCCGCACGCGAAATTATGCAATGCGAGTGCGGCAAACCCAGCGTTTTTCGCCTGTCCGACCCCGAGGAAACCGACATAACAATGCGTATGTACGGCGTAGACGACAGTCCGCTTGCGGGATTGCTTAACGGTATGGGGTACAAACCGCATCAACGTTGCCTGTTTTTGGGCTTTACCGACGGCGAAAAAGGCTTTTGCAAAAACGTAGCCAAAGTCGTCAAAAAAATCTGCAAAAAACATCACGCGTTCAGCCTTACGGGCGCGGTTACGTCGGCGTGGGAAAAGGGACGTTTCAACGATCCGTATCTGCGCGATACAATGCAGGATTTCGGCGTTATGACCGATACGTTGGAATGTTCGGTAAAGTGGAGCCAAATGGAACACGTACACAAAATGGTGCGCGATTACTGCCACAGCCGCCCCGATACGATATGTATGACGCATATGTCTCACTGCTATCCGCAGGGCGCCAATTTGTACTTCATATTTATCGCGCGTATGACCAAGTTGGAAGAATTCGTGTCCTATTGGAGCGGTATTCTCGACAATATTCAGGCAAGCGGCGCTGCAATTTCGCACCATCACGGAATAGGCAAATTTTTCGCGCCCTGGTTGGAAGGGCAGATCGGCAGCCGCCAGATGGAAATATTGAAGACATTAAAGGCGCACTTCGACCCGTACAACATTATGAATCCCGGCGGAACGTTGGGACTTGACTTGAAAGAAGAAGATAAGCGGTTTATAAGACCAAAATGGTGATCCGACCATACGCGTGCGGACTTGGTTGACGGCGGCGTACGCCTTGCAACCTTGCACTTTGTGCGCTTACGCGTCCGCACGGTCGGACTAACAAGGAAGCAACTGCCCGTTGCTTCTTTTTTTAGACCTTCGCCGGGGTGAACATCCCCGGCATCCCCCGTTAGGGCGCAAACTTCGGCGCAGGTCCGTAGTTTGCGGTAGTTTAATCGGAACAACTATTGATTTGATTTAGTTGATGTATTAACTATTTAGTTTAATGCATAACGTAATTTCAACAAATAAATGTATGCCGCACCTTGTTAGGTGTGGCATACACGTTGCAGATTATTTTGCAGTGGATACACTCGCTCCGAGTGTTTGCTGCGCAAACAGTTCAACATTGCCCTTGGGCAAATATTTTTCCGTCTGCGACGGAAAAGTGAGATTCGCCTACGGCGAGTGTTATTTTTCCGCCGTGGGCGGAAAAGTGTTATTTTGCCTGACGGCAAAGTTAAGGTTGACATTATTTGAAAATAAATATTGCCGAAAGATATTCTCCTTCGGCAATTATATTTTTTATTGCATAAGCTGTTCAAATAAACAACGCCACAACTATTCGCGACAGCGAATAATCTCACTTACGCGCCTGCGCGTAAATATCACTATTCGCGACAGCGAATACTATCACTTTGCCGTTGGCAAAAATTGCCAAACGGAAAAATCTCACTTTTTCGCCGCAGGCGAAAAATAACACTTTTCAGTTATGTTTATATATGTTATAATTAACGCGAGAGGTGTGCAGTGAAGAGCAAACAGTATGCGGCGTTGGAAGCGTTTATGCGCAAGGCCAAATTGTTCAAAGCGCGTACGCTCGATCTCGACGCGGAGTTGGAGCGCAAAAGAAAAATAAATTCCCACCCGTACAAGTTGCCGACAGCGGTGGCGTTGGCGTTGCACCCGACCAAACTTGCAATTGCCAAGACTACTTGCTACAAGGTGGGGCAGGGTAAGCGTATCGTTATGTATCTGCACGGTGGTTCTTATGTCGATCCGCCGTTGATATTTCATTGGCGGTTTGTTCAGCAATTAGCGCGCGAAGCCGACGTAACGGTGTATTTGCCGTTGTACGGGCGTGCGCCGCAACATCACTGTTCGCGTACGGTACCGCATATGAGCAAACTGTTTTGTGAATTGGCAGCGTTGCACGGCGCAGACAACATTACGGTAATGGGCGATTCCGCCGGCGGCGGGCTGTCGCTTGCGCTGTGCGAAAATCTGGTGCAAACAAACCGTCCGTTGCCGCACAACGTCATTTTGCTGTCGCCTTGGCTGGACGTGGATATGACGGGCGACTACGCCGAAAGCGAGCGGCTCGATCCCGTGCTTTTGACGGATGAATTGCGCTTTTTCGGCAGAGTGTATCGCAAACAACTGCCGATAGGGCATTATATGGCAAGTCCGCTGTTCGGGTTGACCGACAAATTGCCGCCCGTTTACGTTTTTGCGGGCGAAAGCGAAATATTTTTGCCCGATTGCGTCAAACTCAAACAGTTGGCGGACCAAGCGGGCGCGGACGTAACTTTGTACACTTATCCCGATATGCCGCACGTATTTGTAATGTATCCCATACCGGAAGCCAAGCAAGCGCGCCAAACCGTGGTAAGTATACTGAATGCGCCGCCGCAAACCGCAAGCGGCGCCAAACGGGGAGAATAAACTATGCTCGCAACCATTCAGCGCGTAAACAGCGCGCAACTGTCCGTAAACGGCAAAACAATATCGCAAATAGGCAAAGGGCTTGTGGTGTACTTTTGCGTGGAAAAGGGCGACGACATAGCGTTGTGCGACGTTTTTGCGCGCAAATTGTCCAAATTGCGCATTTTTGCGGACGGCAACGGCAAGATGAATTTGTCCGTAACCGACGTGGGCGGCGAAGTTTTGTTTGTGTCGCAGTTTACGTTGGCGGCGGATCTGTCGGCGGGCAACCGTCCGAGTTTCGTCAATGCCGAATCGCCGTCTCGCGCGGAACAAATGTATTTACATACGGCGCAATTGCTTGCCGAATACGGCGTTCCCGTGCAGTTGGGCGTATTCGGCGCGGATATGACCATCGTTCAAAGCAACGACGGTCCCGTAACCATCAATTGGGAGGCAAAACAGTGAAGAGTTTAATGCAGTTATACAAAATAGGCGTCGGACCGTCAAGTTCGCACACCATGGGGCCCGTCAAGGCGACCGAACGTTTTTTGTCCGAGTACGACGGGTGCGACGGTTATACCGTTACGCTGTTCGGCTCGTTGGCGTTGACGGGCAAAGGGCACGGCACCGACACGGCAATAAAGGCGGCGTTCGGCAAACGAAATGTAGATATCGTGTTCGATACGCAAACCAAGTGCGTACACCCCAACACGATGGAATTTTGTGCTTTTACGGACGGCAATCCCGTTGGTAAAATGCAAATTTTCAGCATAGGCGGCGGAGACATTCTTGTTGCGGGCGAAACGTATACCGATCACGAAGAAGTGTACGCTCTCAACAAGTTCGAAGATATAAAAAACTATTGCAAACAGCACAATTTGCGCTTGTGGCAGTACGCCGTGCAGTGCGAAGGCGACAGCATACTCGATTATATGTCCGAGATATGGCAGGTTATGCAGCGGTGCGTAGACGACGGTTTGCAAGCGGACGGCGTTTTGCCGGGCGGGCTGAACGTTGCGCGCCGCGCCAAAAAATTGTTGTCCGATCAAACCGACGTAAGCCGTCAAACGCGCAAAGACCGAATAGTTGCGGCATACGCGTTTGCTGTGGGCGAGCAAAATGCCGCCGGCGGAACGGTAGTTACCGCACCTACGTGCGGCTCGTCGGGAGTGCTGCCCGCTGTATTTACTTACGCCAAGCGGCAACAAAATTTCGACGATCGATCCATTTGCCAAGCGTTGCTTACCGCGGGAATTATCGGCAATCTTGTCAAAACCAACGCGTCGGTTTCGGGCGCGGAGTGCGGCTGTCAGGCGGAGATCGGCACGGCGTGCGCAATGGCTGCCGCCGGGCTTGCCGAACTGTACTCGATGACCTTGGACGAAATAGAGTACAGCGCCGAAGTTGCGCTGGAACATCACCTGGGGCTTACTTGCGACCCCGTAAACGGATTGGTGCAAATTCCGTGTATCGAACGCAACGCCGTGTGCGCAATGCGCGCCATCAACGCCGTAAGTTTGGCAACGTTCCTTACGGACAGCCGCAAAGTTAGTTTGGATACGGTAATATCCGCCATGTACGAAACGGGTCGGGATATTTCGGATAAATATCGCGAAACTGCGCAGGGCGGCTTGGCAAAATTGGTGCGCTGATTTTGCTCCCATCCCGAACGTTTTGCGTTTTGCGGCGACAAATTACAAACACAAATTTTCAATTCAGTATTTTTTAAGAGACGGGTTTTATTATTGTTACAAATCCGATTTTACGGTAGCGGCGATGAAAGTTCTTGTAGTAGAAGACGAAGTAAAACTTGCCGACGCTCTCGGCGAACTGTTTAAGCACAACAAATTTTTGGTCGACGTCGTTTACGACGGTGAGGACGGCTATTTTTACGCCAAAAACGGCGATTACGACGTGGTGGTGTTGGACGTAATGATGCCGGGTATGAACGGTTACGAAGTTGTAAGCCGTTTGCGCCAAAACAAAATAAATGTCCCCGTACTTATGCTTACCGCCAAGGACGAAGTCGCCAGCCGCGTAAAAGGTTTGGATTGCGGCGCGGACGATTACCTAACCAAGCCCTTCGCAACGGAAGAATTGCTTGCGCGGGTGCGCGCTCTTATGCGCAGACAGTCGGAAATGGTCTACGACAGCATCACTTTCGAAGATATAACGCTCAATACTTGCAATTACACGCTTACCTGCGGCAGCAAAGTGGTGTCGTTGGGCGCCAAAGAGTACGAAATTATGCGCCTGTTGATGTCCAATCCGCAACAAGTGCTAAGCAAGGACGCAATCATATCCAAAGTGTGGGGCTTGGACAGCGACATCACCGAAAACAACGTGGAAGCGTATATGTCGTTTTTGCGCAAAAAACTGTTTTTTATCGGCAGCAAGGTAAACATCAACATTAAACGGCTGTTGGGCTACTATTTGGAGAAACAAAGTTGATCAACAAACTCCGCAAAAAGATAATAGCGATCAACGTAGTGTCGGTATGTATCGTGTTTTTCGTGGCGATAGTGCTTATTTTCGGCGCGGGCTATTCGCGTATCAACGAAGAGCGGCTTAACCGTATCGACGGTTTGGTCGGGCGCGAAGATTGGAGTATCGATATGCCCGCATACGACGGAGTTATGTTGATACAGTACGACAACGCGGCGCAACGTATTGTGTGGCAGCGGTGCTATTCGTGCAAGATACAGGACGACGCCGAAGCGCTTGCAGCCAAAGTAATAAGCAAAACCGACGTAAAAGGTTGGGCTTCCGTGCGCGTGCTGTATGCAAAAAAAGTTGTCGGCAACACCACTCGGATAGTGCTGTACGACAGATATTCCAACTCTCGCGTGTTGCGTTTGTACGTTGGGCTGTCGTTGGGCGCGTTGGTAATAGGTGCGTTGTGCTATCTGGCAATAAGTATGATTCTCGCCCGCATAGCGCTAAAACCCGTAGAAGAAAGTTGGAACAAACAAAAACAGTTTGTGGCGGACGCTTCGCACGAACTTAAAACGCCCTTGTCCGTAATAATGGCAAATACCGAAATTATGGCGTCGCACCCCGACGCAACCGTTGCCAGCCAAGGCAAATGGATCGAAAATACCCGTTCCGAAACGCAACGTATGGCGGAATTGGTAAACGACTTGCTGTTTCTTGCCAAAAACGACGACGGGCTTAAAGTGCAAATGGCTTGCGTAAACTTGTCGGACTGCGTCGAAACCACCGTACTCAGTTACGAAGCGATATTTTACGAAAACGGCAAATCGTTTTGTTACGACATAGCGCCCGAACTGTACGTGCAGGGTAACGAAGGGCAAATTAAACAATTGACGACCATTTTGTTGGATAACGCCAACAAATATTCGTCGGACGACGGCAACATAAAACTGTCTGTAACGGCTGCCGGCAAACACATTCAGTTGGCGATAGTAAACGATTGCGAACCCATCACCGACGAGCAGATGAGCCATTTGTTCGACAGGTTTTACACGATAGATCCTTCGCGCAACAAAAACACAGCCGGCAACGGTTTGGGATTGTCCATTGCGCAGATAATTTGCCGTACTCACGGCGGAAATATAACCGCCGAATACGCCGACGGACGCATAACGTTTACCGCTACGCTGCCCGTACTTAAACAAAACAAAAACAACAACGAGTAATATTTGCGGCGCTTGCTAAGCCGAACACAACCAAGTAAAATAATTTGTGGCAATTATTTTGTCGGACATTCGGTTGCGTTGCAGTTATTACATAGCCACACCTCCTTTGTGTATCCGTATGCGGGCGTCCTAACCGCATACGGATTTTACGTTTAGTGATTCCGACCACAATACCGCTCGCATATCCCCTGCAAAAAGGCTTCGCTTCGTATGCCGCAGGAAATGGTAGAAAGCGCTCGTGCAATTGCATTCAAAACGGAGATCGCTCGTGCGGTCGCGCTCAAAACGGCTTCGCTTCGCGCACTGTGTGCGCTCGTTGCAGATTATTTTGAGTCGCGACGCACTCGGCTTCGCGTGAAAATAAGGTAGTATTTTAATTAAAACTTGTTTGTAAATATTTATAGTTGTAACAGCACTCGCGCATAAAGAAAAAAAGATATAATGCGGCATACTCGTTGCAGATTATTTTGCAGTGGATACACTCGCTCGGCGGGATTACAAGGTTGGGTTTAGTCGTACTGTTTGTTGCTTGTTTGGGGTCGCCGCTTGTTGACGGAATTTGAGTTGTCTCCGCGTGCGCGTAAAACAAAATTTATTTGCCAAAAGTATTGAAATTACTTCAAATCAGATGTATAATTTTATAACACGATGTTTAGTCGGAGGCGTTTTTCTAAATGAAAACAAAGAGACTTAAATTTACGTTTACATTGTTGGCGGCAATCGTTGTGTTGTGCGCCAATATTATACCGTTTGCGGTATTCGGCAATGTGGCGCATGCGGCGCCGCCCGTTGTACCCGATCCCGATACTTGGGTAAATACGTACAGCGGCAACTATTACGACAATCTTAACGAAGATTTGACGGGTTCGCAGTTCCGTACTCAACTTGCCAATCTCATAACCACAACGCACACGCATTTAACAAGTTATGACAGTTTGTCAAGTCATTATCTCAAAACCGACTACGACCCGAACAATCCGCAAAATCTTATTATGTTTTACACGGGCACGTCCGTAAAGTGGCCGGGCAACTTTTCGGGAGTTATCAACAGAGAACACGTTTGGCCCAAAGACGCCGGCAGAGCGTTCCCCGAAAAAACAGGTCCGGGCGGAGATTTGCAGCATATACGTCCCTGCGACAACAATCTTAACAGTACGCGCGGCAATAAATCGTACGACGAACTTACACCCGGTTCTTCGGGCGTAAAAGTAGCCGCCGAAAACGGCAGTACAAGTTACGGCAAAGGCGAAGGACTGTGTTATACAAACAGCACATTCTTCTATCCCGCCAAGGGGTATCGCGGCGCAACGGCACGTATTTTGTTTTATTTGCAAACGCGTTGGGGCGACGCTTACAGTTTGAAGTTTGTGGACAGCGCGGGCAATTGCAAAACCATCGGCAAAATTTCCACATTGCTCAAATGGCACCTTGAAGAACCGCCCACAGATCAGGAAATTTTGCGCAACAACGAAGCGGCAAAAATTCAGGGCAACCGCAATCCTTTCATCGATCACCCCGAATATGCCGAAATGATTTACTGCTACGACGGCAACAGTTACAATACAGCCTTACAAAACGTGGTAGGACGTTACGGCAGTTATCTCGACAACAACAACGACCGCCCCGACGTGCAATCCATTTCGCTGTCGCAGTCGTCCATCGAGTTGTCCGTAGGCGAACGTTCGCAACTCATTACGGTAACGGCAATCCCCACGGGCGCAAGCAACAGCGTAACCTGGAACAGCAACAACGCAAGCGTTGCCACGGTAGAAGCGGGCATTGTTACCGCGGTAGGCGAAGGCAGCGCAACAATAACCGCCACCAGCAAATTCAACCCGTCCGCAACGGCGACATTGCAGGTAACGGTAACGGACGATGCCGTGCATGTCGAGTCGCTTACTATCTCGCCCAATACGGTATCGCTGCCCAAGGGGGCAAATCAACAACTTACCGTAACCGCGTATCCCGTAGGCGCAAGCAACAGCGTACGATGGGAGAGTAAGGACGACCGCGTTGCCACCGTAACTCAGGGAGGATTGGTATCCGCCGTAGGCGTGGGCAACACGTCGATTACGGCAACCAGCACCGAAAATTCCCAAGTTTTTGCGGCAATAAACGTAACCGTAACCGACAACACGGTAACATTGCAATCGCTGTCCATTACGCCGTCTGCGCTTTCGTTGGACAAGGGCGCGGCAGGTAGACTTACCGTAACCGCGTATCCCGTAGGCGCAAGCAACAGCGTAACCTGGTCGAGCGACAAGCCTACGGTTGCGGAAGTGTCGTCCGACGGCGTTGTAACGGCTGTCGCTTCGGGCACGGCTGTAATAACTGCAACAAGCACGGTAGACGGCGCAATAAAGGCAACGGCAACCGTTACGGTAAAACGTCCCGCAGTAAGTTCGTTGACGATTACTCCCAACGCGTTGTCGTTGGTGGTGGGCGCAGCGGGCAAACTGAGCGCAACGTGTTCGCCTGTAGATGCCGACAGCGGCGTAAAGTGGAGCAGTAACAACCCCGCCGTCGCCACGGTAGACAGCAACGGGGTGGTAACCGCGGTAAGCGCGGGCAGTGCGGTAATTCGCGCCGAAAGCACAGCCGATCCGTCGGTATTTTCGGTGGCTAACGTAACCGTGCGCGAAGCGCAAAGCATTGTCGGCATACAAATCGGCGGCAATCCCACACATTTGTCCTACAAGGAAGGGCAGCGCTTCAACCCCGAAGGGCTTACCGTAACCGTACTGTACAACGACAGCACAAGCGAAGTGGTAAGCAATCAATCCTGTTTGTGGTTGGACGCAACAACGCGCCAACAAACGCTTTCGGCGGGCACCACGGGCGTAATATGCAAGTACGGCGAAATAGAACAGCCCTTGTCATACGCCATTTTGGTGGAGCAGGCGGGCTTGCACGAAAAGAAATTTTTGCAAAAAGCGGAAGCGATAAACAGCGCAAGTTCGTTGCAAGAGCGTTTCGAAGCGATAAAACAGGCAATAAACAGTTATTCCGCGCTTAGCGATGAAGAAAAAGCCAATGTTGCGGACGCATACCAAGCCGTAAAGCAAGCGGCAATTGCGTACAATAACGACATTGCGTTACACAACGCCGAATTTGCCGACGCAACAAATCTGGCGGCGCAGTTTGTAGTAAAAGCCATTCCCGCGGCGCTTGCGTTGGCGGTAATATTGGGATTGTTGGTAACAAGGGGGTAATCGGTAATGAAAAAGAAATTGGTTTTGATTACCGCGGCAGTATTGGCAATATTGTGCCTGTGTATGTGCGCGTGCAACCTTGTAAGCGACAAATTGCTCAGCCGCCTTTCGGAGATGATGCGGCTCGATTACTCCGCGGTGGAAATCGGCATAACTTCCACAACGGACGGGATGGATCTTAACGGCGAATTTACGCTTACTTTCGACGGCGACGCAGTAAATGTAAAATATCGCTACGACAAACTCAATTCTTTCGGCACGGATTTCGACCTTACCGCTCCCGACGAATGGAAAACGACCGTTTCGGGCGAAGCCGTAGTAAAGGACGGCGAAATAGTTCAAGGCGACGCCAACGCGGAATTGCCTTTTGACGCAATATCTTTTAACGGATTCAGTTTCAAACAGGCGTTTTTCGACAACGTAAAGGTAAGCGCGTCGCGTTTCGAAGCGGACGTGGTAAATCCGCAGGGATTTGTAGGCAACAACAACTTTGTGTGCAGCGATATGCATGTCAACGTCAAGTTCGGCGACTATATAGGGCGCTTGGAAATTACGTACGTTTCGACAAACGGCAGCGATATAACGTTGGTTTATAACTTTACGCGCTAAGTTAGCCGACCACTCGTGCGTCGGTCGATTGCTTGCTGCTGCGCTAACGCGAGCGCAATCGACACGCAGTGCGCTATCGCGCCGACGCAGTCGGACTTGGGAGTTGCGCGTGAACGCACGCGCGGCATATTCCGACCTTCGCCGGGGTGAACATCCCCGGCATCCCCCGTTAGGGCGCAAACTTCGGCGCAGGTCCGTAGTTTGCGGTAGTTTAATTAAAACTGCCCGCTAAGGCGGGTTGTACTATGTCGGGTTTAATTGAAATTTCCGACCAAGCGCGAGTGCAATCGACGGCATAATTATTCAAAATAAAACAGTCAATCTTGATATGTGATTGGCTGTTTTTTTGTTTTGTCGATTATCAATATTGTCGTGCTTACGCTTCGTTGCGAGCGAATGTCGGCGTTTTGCGTAAGTTTTATGTTGCGTTTTGTCCGCAATTTTGCGTTACGTTGTTGCGAAAACGTGCAAAAGTTCGGTCGGGCGGGGCATAGATATTTCATATTTGTAAGAAATGTATAATATATATTGTTATTTTTGCGTAAAAAATCGCTTTTTGGGGCGTTTTTTACAGATAGTTTACTTTCAGTTTACTTAAAACTTTTACAATTGTGGCAATAGTGAAACAGTGCGCCCTGTATTTACATTGTACGGGCGGCACGTCATTACGGCGGCAAAAGCGTCTTGTTTGGGCGCGATTGCTGCGGAAACAGGAGAAAAACATGTCTAAAATAAAAATAGTATGTTTGGTATTGGCAGCGGTGTTGGCTTCGGTCGGAACCGTACTCGTTATCAAAAATCTCGGCGGCGAGGACATCGGGCATTTCGAGCGCCCCGTTCAGGACATAAACGCTTACGAGCAAGTGCCTCAGGACGTCGCTGTCGTCGAAAACGACGCTATACGCAACTTGTTTATTGCGCATTACAAATTGTTGCAACACGGTTTCAAAGGCGTAAGCGAAGGCTACACCAACGCAATGGGCATCAAACAGCAAGTTCTTAACGTACGTTACGTTGTGGGCGATTTCGACAACAAGGACGTATTTAAGGAAATGGTAACCAAGGGCGTTGTAAGCAGTGCGTATCAACTGTATTTGCACGGCGACGATTACATTTACCGCGACAGCAACCGCGTAAAGGGCATTGACGACGTTACTTGGAGCAATTCGGCGCAACCGCTAAGCGAAAGCGAATTTTACGACGATTTCGGGCACCGTTCGGACAGACTTACGGGTTACATACTCAATTACGACACGGTTTTGAGCGGCGAACTTGTACAGCAAACCAACGCGACGCTTGCCTACGACGGCGAAAGCGGCAGTGAAAGCGGCGTTTTGTACACTTACCGTTACGAACTCGACCCCGTTGCTTCCACGGTGTATTTGCGCCGCGAAATGGTAACCAACGGCGGTTTGGCGGAAGAGCCCACCTTTACCAAGGCGGTAATTTACGTAACAATGGACGACGAGTGGAATATTCATTCGTTGCGCACCGAAAGCGAATACAAAGCAAAAACAATGGGCATATTTGCCAACTGTTCGGAAGACATTACCGAAACGTTTACTTATTACGACGGCGAATTGCCCAATTTGGAATTTTTCGAGCCGTATTTCGGTCAGGAAGGCGGCGACATTCAAAAGGAACAAACCGCGCTGGACGTGCTTATGAAGATTTTCGAGCCGTATCTCGGCGGCGGCGAATCTTTGCAGGTGGCGTTACAAGCGATTTTGCCCGATCAAACTTCGGTAAACGGGCTTGTTTCGATAGACAATCTGGACATTTCCGACTTGTCTCGTCTTGCCGTAAGCGCGCAGTTGGGCGATCTTGACGTAAGTTACGACAACGGCGCACAGACGGTTTACGTAAAATATCAGGATTTCCAAGGCAGTACAACCGTAGACGGCATTACTCAATTTGCGCAAACGCTTACTTCGTTGTTGGGGCAGGGCGGCGAAAGCGCGTCTCAACTCGGCGACATCAACGCCGACGAATTGTTGGCGGGGCTTACGTATTCGATGTCGGCGGACGGCAAGGTATGCACGGTCAATTTGCCGCTCGAATTGGGCGACACGCAAATAAACGCTTGTTTGTATGCCGACGTGGACGGCGAAACTTACACGTTTACCCATGCCGACGTGTCGGTGGGCGATATTAAACTTCAACTTGCGCCGCAATCGTGGCAAGTACCCGTTCGCAGCGGCGCTTATCCCGAAATTCTCGGCATTGCCGACATTATTTGCGACGGCAAATTGTCGCTCAACGCCGATATTCGTCTGCCTTTGGGCGACGGTTACAACGTACATGCCGACATTTTGGCGGATCTTGCCGCCCGCGCAATGAGTTTGCGCGCGGATCTCGGCAACGGCAACGGCACGTTGAACGCCGTGTTGAGCAATAATGTAATTTACGCCGATTTCGGCGAAGCAAAAGTAAAACTCGATCTCGACGACGCGCAGGCGCTTACGCAACTGTTGCAAAACTTTACGGGCAACTCGCAGGCGGCTATGCCGAGCATTTCGGCTTCGTCCGTTATTGCCGCGCTGGGTAACATTACCGCAACGCAGGTGCAGGACGGCGCCGTAACATTGCAATTGCCGCTGGGCGGCTTTGCGGTAAGCGTAGGTCTTGTACAAGACGGCAACAGTTGGCATATCAGCGGTTTGCAACTCGATTCGGACAGCGTAACCGCGGCGGTCGTTCCGTCGCAAGACGCGGCGCAACAAACCGTTACCGTCCCTGCCGACGCAGCCGATTATACCGATATTACGCCTGTGGCGGTAACTTTTGCCGAGCCCATTGCCAATATGTTAAAAGGCAACGGCTTCGGCGCCGATTTCCAATTGCAGTTGGATTTGTTCGGCGAAATTTTCGACGTGTCGGGCAATGCTGTCGTCGATAACGACGGTACGGTCATCGTTTCCGCCGATATCGCTTACGGCGCGCTCAAAGTAATACACACGCAAATAATTTACGACGACAGTGTGGTATTTTTGTACTGCGACGGCATAAACGTGGCATTCCGCACCGACGGCTTTACGTCGGGCGACGGGTCGTTGGACGTATCCGCGCTGTTGCAAAGCGCACAAATGCAGGCTGTGCTTGCCGCCCATCCGCAACTTAAACAGTTTGTCGAACAGGCGGTTGTGTTGGCGAACGGCATTGCGAACATATCGCCCGACAACTTGCAAAACGTCGATTTCAGCGCGCTGATTACGGAATTCGACTTTGTCGATCACGAATTACACGTTACGTTGAACCTGGAAGCGCTGGGTTTGCAAGGCATTGCGGTAGATCTCGCTTTGTACAACAACAACGGCAAACTTGCCGTACGCGTAAGCGATTTCCGCTTTGGCGGCGTAACTTTTAACGGCGACGTTACGCTCTACACCGACGTTCCGCGGTACTCTCCGCCGCAAGTGCAAGATTACGTTCTTAACCTGCGCGGCAATATCGCCGGCGCCGAAACGCGCATTACGTGCGACTTTGCCAATATGGATATATGGGCAACCGTGCAATTGAAGGGCGGCAAGGCGTACATTCGCTATACGGACGGCTCCGTGTACGTGCAATACGGCGCAATCAAAGCCAAACTCGATACAACCGATCTCGGTAAAATAATCAACGGCGTAACCACGCTGTTGGGCGGCGACGCGCAGTCGGACTTGGCAGCAGATTTGGACGTCAACGCGCTTTTGGACGGTTTGAAAGTCGATTTGTACGGCGATACGCCCAACATCACGCTTGCGTACGGCCCTGTGGTATTTACTCTCAACCTTACCGAAATAGGCGCGCAACTGTATTTCGACAGCGTTTCGTTGCAGTTGACTTTGGGCGAGCGTACCGTTACTGCCGAACTGACCGATTGCAACTCCTCGGCGGAGCAATTGTCCTTGGACGGCGAATTTGTCGACGCAAACGCGCTTATTGACAGCGTATTGCAAACTGTAACCGCCTTTACCGACAACAGCGGTATAGCGGCGCAACTTACGGCGCAAGTAAACGTAAACGGCAAGTCGTACAATGCCGACATCGCTCTGCAATACAACGGCGGCGTATATGTATCCGTAATTTTGCGCAGCGTAACCGACGGCATAGCCTTGGCAAGCGGTAACGCGTACTATGTGGGCAACACGCTGTACCTTGACGTAAACGGTATCAAACAGGCAATAGACTTGTCTGCAGCGCAAACTTCCGACGGCACTGCCGGTTCTTCGCTTGACGAAGCGGCAATACAACAGTTGATAGATACCCTTACGCAAATAGACGGCATAGGCGAAACCGTCGCCCAACTTGCCGAAACAATAAAACAACTTCCCGAACGGCTAAACGGCGTAAGCCTTGCGCAAATAGTCAAGTCGTTGCGCTTCGATCCGTCCGACAAACTTAATATGCAACTCGACCTTACCGAGTTGGGACTGTCCGATGTAGACCTTATGCTCGGCTTGGGCGGCACAATTTCGCTTGCTATCGACGGCTTGGCATGGAACGGTATCGAATTGAGTGCAAATGCCGACGTTTACAGCACCTGCCCCGAAATAGCCGCCCCCGACGTTGCCGATTACAACAATCAATTGGACGTAACCGTGCGCGTAGGCGATGTGGTTTTGGACGGCATTGTCCAACTAGATTTGTACAACCGCGAGGTTGCCGGGCAACTTCAACTTACGCCCGACGACATTGTTGCCTTTAAGTATGCCGACGGCACAATTTATCTGCAATACGGCAACATTTCGGCAAAATTGGCAACGGCGGATATAGCCCAACTTGCTGAGCTGTTCGGCAAGGAAATAACTTTGCCCAACATGTCCGACTCGTCTCAAAACGGCGGCGACATTTTGGCAACCGTGGTGCAATATCTCAACAAAATATCCGTCGGTTACACGCCTACGGCAGATGGTTACGCGCTGGCAATTCACATCGACGGTACGGACTTGGCTCTGGGCGTCAACTTCGCTTGCACGCAGGACAGCGCGATTCTTAGCGCAATTACGGTAAATGTGCCCGGCGAAACCCCCGTTGACGTAACGGCGGCGCTGACCGGCGGCAAAACTTTCGCGCAAGTGGATACAAACTGCGCTTTTGTGGACGTAAAAGAACTTGCCAAAGCATTTGCTGAACAAATAATAGGTTTGACAGAGGCAACGGGTTACAGCATTGCCGCGGACAAAATAACCGTAACTTTGGGCGAAGGCAAAGTATTTACGCTCAGCAACTTAACTTTGAGTATAGTTGGCGGCAACGTCCGGGCGTCGTTTAATTTGTCGTACAACGGCGTACCCATGCTTACGGAAGTAGAGTTGTACGTTGTAAACAAAACGTTGTATCTTACCGCAAGCGACCTTAAACTTGCCGTACCCCTTGACAGCAAGCAATCCGACGGCGAGCAATCTGCCCAGCCCGACAAACAGGGCTTTAACGCGGCAGAGTTAAAACAAACGTTAAACGGCTTGCTGGGTTACAACGATACTCTCGACGGCGTACTTAACGCGCTGACCGAAGTAATAGACAAAATACCTACCGAATGGAACTTGCAGACGATACTTAAAGCGTTAAATTTGCAAAAGTTGCTCAAATCTCTTACTTTTGACAATAACTCGCTTACATTGAATCTTAACGGAAGCGATTGGGGCTTGCCCGACAACGTAACGCTTACGGCTTCAAGTAATGACAACGCGCTTACCTTTGCATTGTCCAATGTGTCCTTCGGCGGAGTATCTTTGGCAATAGATGGCGGCAGCGTATCCGCCGCAACCGAACAAGAAATAACCGCCCCCGCAGGCGACAATACAACCAATCTCAAAATAACAATAGACCAAGATAACGTAATCGACGCCAAGATCGATTTATGTTCCGACGACGGCGGCTCTATTCGTCTTAAATTGGGCGAACTGAACGTACTTTACCTGATAGAGGACAAGACGATCAAAGTAAACTACAAAAAGTTGTACGTACAGGGCAACATTGACGAATTAACCGCGTGTATCGATCAGATAAAGGCTCTTGTCGATCAATTTTCCGGTACGGGTACCGACGCCGGCGTGCAAGCCATGGTGGCAATGGCTACGGAAATGTCCAACGCAATCGATCTCAAATCCATCGTCAAGTCGTTGAGCATTACAGCCGAGCAAGATAACACCGTGCACGCAAGCGTACAATTGTTGGGGCTTACCGCAACGGCAGTGTTCGACGGTACGCTTAAATGCGTAAATATACCCGTTACTATTTCCAAACTGACGCGCAATTGCGTTGTAACAGCGGTAAGTAAAAGTGCCGCCGGCTATATCGAGTTCCCTGCCGACGATGCGAAGTACGTCGATATCAACACCGTGTTCGACGATTTTATGCCTACAATTAAGGACCTTGTAAATACCAACAGTTGGCGGTTCGACTTCGCTTGCAACGACAAATATCGTACAACATTCGTAATCAACGGCGACGACAACAAGCCCGCACAAACGTATGCAATTGGGGAAGATTCGTACGTGGTATTTTACTACAATCAAAGTCAGGCGGACGCGTTCAAAATACGCGCGCATATCAATTTGTGCAAGTTGGTAGGCGATAGTTATAAAGAATTTGCGCTGTTAGACCTTGTCATTGTAGACGGCAGAGTGTACGTAACATTCGATACGCGCACCGGCGAAAACGACAAAGCCGCGTTGCACGCTACCGTATCGGTGGACGCGTTGAGCAAATGTATTGAGTTAAAGGACAAACTTGTTGCGGTAATTCCGCAAATAGGCGACTTGCTTGACGGTTTGTCCGCCGCTAAAAACATTGTCGATCCCGACAAATCGGTAAGTTTGTCCGGTATTTTGCAAGATATTTCGTACACAACCGCTCAAGACGGCGCGCACGTATTCGGCCTTACACTAAACGGAAGCCCGCTTTTGAGCGGTCTGGGCGAAATCATTCTCTCCGTACAAACCAACACTATCTGCGACACCGTCGAAAACAGCGTACGCGTATTGCAACTTAACCAATTGAAGTTAAGTTACGGCAACATTACCGTAGATCTTCAAGGCGTTACGGTCAGCCCGTCCACATCGACGAAAGACGAAGACGGCAGCAAACACTTTGCGTACGAAAAGGACATTATGGGGTACTTTGACGATAACGCTACGGGTGCGGAAATCCAAGGCGAGTCCTTTGCCGACGGCGTATTAAATCTCGGCAACGTTTACGAGCGCAACCTTACCAATCACATCGATTTGGACAGCGTGTACGAGTTGCTGTCGGCGCTTACGGTTACTGCCGGCAATTACGACGACAACGACCGACGTTCGTTTAAGATAGACGGAACGCTCGAACTTACGATGAGTATACCGTATACAAACATGATAACCCATAAAGAAGAACATTTGGAATTGAAAAATATATCATTGCCTGTAACCCTTTATGTCGATATAGATGAAGTAGATAAAGAAAAGGGCAAAAAGGGCGACTCGTACTTTGCGTTGAAGTTACACCGTAATCGCGAAAAGGTTTTGGGCGACGATTTATTTGCCGATCACGGCGGCGACAGTTATCTTCTGTTCAATACCGCTCAAAATAAGGTAAAATTGGTGCGCGATTCGATTGTAGAAGTGCAACGCACAAAGACCGAAACGATAACGGAAACATTCGACTATTGTACCAACTGTAAGAAAGAAGCGGGGTGGTTGTGTTCTCGGGTGGGACACAAGATTGAACAGCGAGAACGTACTGTTGATAAAACCACAAAGTACACCGAAGATGTACTCGAATCGGACGAATACAATATGCCGACCTACAATCCCGATCCCATATCCGGCGATGACTTTATGGCTAATTTGGTAAAAGGTCAAGGCTATCTGTTTGATTTAATCAACTTCGGCAAACCGCTTTTAATAGATGTTCGCGGTATGATTACCAAGGAAATCACAAACAGTGATCCGAGCAAAACCGCCAAGTTCGGCGAAGATTACGGTATCGAAGACATTTTGGACAGCGGCTCGGCGTATACGTACACGGCTAACGGCGACGGCAGCGGTGTGTTTAGTATAAACGCCAACCTTCAACCTGTTTCCAACGCGCTGCGTATGCTTAACGTCAATATAACTCACACAAACAAGTACGAATTGACGGCAATTAACGGTTCGTTGAAGATTGTCAATTTGATCGACATCACATTGGATCTCAACCACACAACCCCGGGTTACGGCACCGCGTACGAGTTCAACCAATATTTCTTCGGCACCGACGGTAATGTAGACGACACCAAGTTGGCGAACTTGTGGAAGCAACTTGATTGGTGGGAAAGTGGCTACAAGCCAACTCAACCGTAATTGTTGCTCATATGCGCACAGGCTTATATGCGGCAAAATGCAGTGGTATCTGCGTAAAAAAGGGCGGAGACTTGCGTCTCCGCCTAAAATTATGCATTGTTGGCAAATTGTCAACTTAAATTTGTTTAATGTTCCGTTTGTACAAACCACGTTGTGTAATTATCGTCCGCCGACGAACCGCCGCGCGGAAACTTCGCCGCAAATTTGTTCCAAAATTTAACCGCTCCGGTGTTATTCGATCGTGTACTGAACGAAAACTTGCCGCCCAAAATTTCGGTTATTTTAACGGCAAAATCTATGGCGTTGTTGTCCTTTCGGAATGTCGGCGCTACGTAAAATTCGGCTATCTCGTAGTGCGCGGGTTGCAATTCTCTTACAAACGCCAAGCCGGCAAATTTATCGTCTATGTTCAGCGCAAAGGGGTACCTGCCCTTTTCCGTCCAATAGCAATCGTACCAACGATAAATCGGCACGCCGCGCTCGTCAAATCTGACAGTGGGGTCGAACTGCGCCAATTCTATTAGGTAATCGTCAAAATATTTTTTCAACCAATCCTTTTCATTAACAGATACACGTTGTATGTTCTTTTTCATTCTTCCCCCTGCCAAACAATCCGCCACAGGCGCGTACAACTGCCGAAATTGTTGTTTAATTGCCCGCGTTATCGCCTGTTTTTGGCATTAAACAAGGTTACAAGCAGTTTTTTAATGCCGCAATGACGTTATTTGCTTGGTCAACGCAATATTCCAATTCCGCCAAACTTTTGGCAACTTCGTTGTCGGCAAGTTGCGTCGATTTCGATGTTGTTTGGGCAAGCGCACGTTTCAGATTGTAGTTTAACCAGCCGAGTTTGGGCGCCGCGTTTGCGTAAACAAGGTCGGCGTAGGCAGTGCATACGTTGCCCCGATATTCTTTAACATAACTGTTCAGCAATGTTTCAAATTTGTGCATATCCAAATTTTCAACGTCTCCGCCCGCCCAATACCAGGCAACCTGCACAAGTTCCGCTGTGGGGTGGACAAAACCGCTTGCTTCCCAATCGATTACAAAGGGCGTAAAGCGTTGCCACATAACGTTTTTGCAGTCGAGATCGCCATGGCTTACGGTAAGCGCGCCGTTTAGGTTGTTTGTTGCGTCTGCCGACAGTTTGTTTAATGCAAGCAGCAAATTCAGGTCGTTTGCAAGGCGCAGCGCATACGGCTTGTTTTGCGCTTTTGCGGGGCAGATATAACTTTCGTAATCGAACGTCTCCGTCGGCACATTTTGCGGCTTGCAATTTTGCAAGTTTGCAAAGTTTATGTTGTGGATTTTGGCAAGCGTTTGCCCGATAATTTCGCAGTGGCGTTGTTGTACCTGTCGGGCGGTTATCGTTTGGGCGTTTAGCCAATCGAACACCATAAAATAGCCGTTTTCTATGTGCAACACGACGTCGCCGTCAAATTGCAACGCGCAGACGGCGTTTATTCCGTGTTGTTTTACCGTGCGCGCTGCTTTTTCGGAAAAAACAAAATTGTGATACGCGGCTTTTTGGCGCATAATTGCGGGGTTCAGTTGTTTTATTGCAAGGTCGGCTTTGTCCGTTTGGACGCGATACGTTTTGTGGGACAGTCCGCCCGAAACGGGCTGTATTTTTGTTACTTGCGTACCCAAACCGTATTGCAAAATAAGTTTTTGTAGTTTTTCGTTTGTGTTCAAATTTGTCTCCCGTTTGCGCCGAACCGTGTGCGCCCAATGTGTTTTTCCGCCGCGCAATTGCAGTATGTTTTTTGTTGTGTATAACTTGCACCGCAAATCACATTTTTGTTATTATTGCTGCCGTACAACGAACCTGTTTTTTTGTGTTTTCACTTGCGCTTAATTTGCACCTACCTTGCCCGTTAGCGGATTGCGGATAATCGACGCGTTTATTACGATTGATTGTAGCATACTTGTCAACTATTTTCAAGTTTAATTGCCGTTGTAACTGAGGCGTTGCTTTGCCGATGCCGTATTCGAATCATCAAGCGATACGCTATATTTTCCAATTCAAATCACGCTATTATAATTGCAATTTTCACAAGAATTGTATTATGTTGCAAATAATTAACACTAAACTGTCGTTTTTGTTTAATTCACTTGAAACAATTTATTTTTTGTGTATGATATGACTTAAAAATAACATTGCATTTGTTTGTTGAAAAAAACGGCTCGGGCAACCGAGTTGTCGGACGTGGAGATTAAAATGGAACGAAAAATCGTACTGAAAAAGGATCTTCTTGACGCTTTTCAAAAGGTAGGAGTGAAGGCAGGGCAGACGGTCATGGTCCACTGCTCCTTAAGCGCCCTGGGCTTCGTTTGTGGCGGGGCTCAGGTGGTGATCGAAGCCCTGATGGAGAGCGTTGGGGAGGACGGAACCATTATGATGCCCACTCAATCCTGGAAAAACCTCGATCCGTCTTCCGGCGTCCATTGGCAGGAACCGCGGGAATGGTGGCAACTTATCCGAGACAACTGGCCTGCCTACAACAGGGACATCACGCCCACAAACACAATGGGTGCCGTGGCGGAGATGTTTCGCCGATGGCCCGGGGCAGTACGCAGCGGTCATCCGGCAAGGTCTGTGGCAGCATGGGGTCGGTATGCCGATTACCTGACGGAAAATCACGACCTATCCAACATCTTCGGCGACGGCTCGCCCATAGGTAAACTTTACGAGTTGGACGGTTATGTGCTGTTGATCGGCGTGGGCTACGACAAAAACACCTCTCTACACTTGGCGGATGTGCGGGCTGATTACCCCGGCAAACACAACACGGTGGAGAGCAGTGCGATTATGGAAAACGGTATCCGTGTTTGGAAGTCCTATGAAACGCTATTTGTGGACGGAAAAGATTTTGAACGGATCGGCAAGGCTTTTGAGACAAGTTGTTCGGTTACCAAGGCCGCCTTGGGAAACGGAACGATAACCTTTATGCGCCAAAGGGAACTTGTAGATTTTGCGGTCGGATGGATCGAAGAAAACAGAAAATAATGCGTTCAAAAGGGCAATCTTTTTTCCGTTCCGTATGCGCTTTGGCTATTCCCGTGGCGTTGCAATCCATGTTGCAAGCCTCCTTCGGCGTGGTTGATCAGGTAATGATCGGACAATTAGGGAGCGTGGATGTGGCGGCTGTCGGTCTTGCGGGAAAATTCACGGGGATTTTCAATGTGATAGTCTCCGCAGTTGGTGCTGTGGCGGGAATTATGATTTCTCAATATATGGGGCAGAAAAATGTCGCCGAGACTCGGCGGAGTGTGATACTCAATCTGTGGGTTTGTCTTGTCTTCGCGGCGCTGTTCACTGTGGTTGGCGTTGCCCTGCCAAAACAGATCATGGGGCTGTACATCAACGACAGCACTACGGCAGAGGCAGCGGGTAGGTATCTCGCCATTGTTTCCGGAACATTTCTCCCCACGGCGGCGGTCACCATTCTGTCCACCTACCTGAGGTGTAAGAAAAAAGCCTCCCTTCCGCTCTACGCGGGGATCGCATCGGCGGCGGTCAATACGGGACTTAATTGGGTGTTGATTTTCGGCAAACTGGGCGCACCGTCTTTGGGCATAATGGGCGCGGCACTATCTACGCTGATTTCGCAACTTGTATATTTCGCGGTCATATTGATCATGTATCTGAAATATCGGGAAAGAGCGGAGAAAACTGCGCCGGAGCCTTTCAACCGCAGGCAGTATCTCTCCATGCTGCTGCCGCTGCTGGTCAGTGAATTTATGTGGGTTCTGGGCGAAAACGTGTACGCGGGTATTTACGGTCACCTGGGCACCGACGCCAGCGCCGCCATGACGCTGACGAACCCCGTGCAGTCTTTGGCAATCGGAGCCTTGTGCGGTTTGAGCCAAGCGGCGGCAATCATCATCGGCAAGCGTCTTGGAGACGGTGACAGCGAGACGGCTTACCGAGAGGCGAAAAAGCTCCTTCTCTACGGTTTGGTGGGCTCACTGCCACTATCTTTGTTGATTTTCTTTGTAAGCCATTGGTATGTACTCATTTTCAATGTGGAAACAGGCATTCGGAATCTGACGGTTCAAATTCTCGCCGCTTACGCCGCAGTTATGCCTTTTAAGGTGTTGAACATGATCATCGGTAGCGGCATTTTGCGAAGCGGTGGAAAAACGACCTACGTCATGGCAATCGACCTGATGGGCACATGGCTTTTCGGTGTACCCTTGGGACTTCTTACCGCTTTTGTGTTCCACTGGTCCATTCCGATGGTTTATCTCAGCCTGTCTCTCGAAGAGTGCATTCGCTTTGCCGTTTCTTTGATCGTTTTCAGACGCCGCAAATGGATGAATCAACTGCAATCGTGAGAGCATATCTTAAAGAATTGATGACAAATATGATGTTTTGCCAAAGCAGAAGTCCCCTTTACAAATTCCAAGCATTTGACAAATATGCCACAATTCAAAATTCGGTAATGGCTATGATTTATGTTATAAATGTAAATATGGGTCGCATTTCAAAGTGGTGGTGGGGGACTCATCTACACAATTAGAACGATTATATGTTATTGATTCTGTTTGTGGCTTTTGTTATAAAAACAAACGACGAATTGTGTGCTGTAAATGGCATATAATGCGTTTTTTGTGTGCAAATTTCACAATTTACTTTTTTGTCTTGATGTACTCCGCATCAATCGTTAGATAAAACAATACGAACCCAACATCACCTGTCGGGTTCGTATTGTTCTGCTTTGGCGGCACGTCGGCATCCGAATTTGAACTATTTGCGTTAACAGACAAAATTTGTATATTTGATTTGCATTTTCCGCCAACAATGTTAAAATAAGTTTATCACAAAATTTTACAAATTCGCAGAGGCACAATGAAAAAGAAAACGCTCATCATATCCGTCACTATCT
>CANRFV010000012.1 GCA_947629985.1 uncultured Clostridia bacterium
ATAAGTTTATCACAAAATTTTACAAATTCGCAGAGGCACAATGAAAAAGAAAACGCTCATCATATCCGTCACTATCTTGCTGGTGGTCGCTCTGCTTGCGGCCATAATATTCGCTCTCATCCTGCCGGCATTGCGCGGCAAAGACGAAACCGAATTTGAGTTTGATGCAGGAAATTTGGCGATCGAAAAACAACTTTATCCCACATCGCATGGAGGCAGGACTTTTTATGTGGCTGCCGACGGAAATGACATTGACCACGCTGACGGCTCCATAGAAAATCCCTACAACATCGACGCACTCAGATGGTTTACTCGACCGATCAACGATCCTCAATGGAAGGCAAGCCACTTTTTCAAGCCCGGCGACCAAATTTTGCTCAAGCGCGGAGATGTTTTCAAAGCAAACCTGGAAATACATTTTTGCTATGGCGAAAAAGACAACCCGATCACCATTGCGTCATATGGAGACTCGGACAAAAGACCCGTCATTGAAATCACCCACGGCGCAGGTCTTTTGGATCTTGCAAACGCCGGATCGGCGGCTGTGATAATTCACGAATGTTCAAACATTGTAGTTCGAGATTTGGAAATCAATATCAAATGGACATCCAGAAGAACTTTCATTTCCGACGGGGCCGGCGGAATTGTTGTCGCGTATGACGAAGTTGGAGAAGACAAATATGAAAATGTTTATATCGTGAACAATGTCATCCACTCCGAGTGCATTGAGTCTGAAAATCCTTGTGATGCAAACACTTTTGGGATCAGACTCAACAGTTATGAACAGACTTATGATTTATCTCCGGACGACTTTGCCCTTACCGGTTTTTATTGCACGGACAACCTTGTATATAATGTGGGAAGGGCAGGAATTTCCGCACAGGGATGGATACAGGAAGACAACATGTCGCAAATGAAATTCACGCTTTTTAACGATGTTCACTTGGACAACAATATTGTGCATGATGTCGGCACGATCGGAATATTTGCCGGCGCTGCAACAGGTTGTACAATGAATCGCAACCTCGTTTATAACACGGGAATGTATGTGTGCGCCGATGGCGAAGACCCGCAAGAAGGCGAAGGCGGACTTATGTCCATATGTCTTAAAGACAGCGAGATCAAATATAACGTCACCTACAACAACTTTCGACAAGGCATTGTGAATGACGGGATCGGCATTGACATTGACTGGAATTGCATGAATATTGTTGTACAATACAACTATGTTTATGCCTGCGACGGCAGCGGCATCGGAACGATGGCAAATTATAATTGCAAAATATTGAACAATCGCGTCGTGGACAATCGCATCATCACAAACCATCCCGGGCAAATTTCCGTGTGCGATTTTGTGCCTTGGGGAAAAGAGGGCGAAACAGCACGCAAATATATTGGCTACAACTCGCCAGATCTTCTAACGGTGAGAAATCTTGAAATTGCCGAAAACTTTGTGTCTGCCGCTCCTCACAATGGTGAAGGCGTCAATCCGGATTTTCCGGGCAAATGTTTGTTTTATGCAAGACGCGGAAACGGCGAAGGCGATTGGAACGGCAACACTTTTCACGACAACCGTGTGGTCTATTCCGGCACCGACAACGATTTTTACTATAATATGATTGTCAACGAAAACGACGAACTTCAAGCCACCGTCACTTGGGACAAATTCTATAGCAACAAATATTTTGCAAAAGATCTGTCGTTTTTCAATTGCCTGGACGAAACGGCATACGACCACGATGAAAACGCAATGCTTGTTCCTCTTTGCATGGATTTTTCAAGTTGGGCAAAAAGAGATCTCGGCTCGACCTTTGAACATTACACCCCCGACATCAGACCCGGCAAGCCGTCAAATGCGAAAATCAAATTTGAAAACGGAAAATTGAGCCTATCCTGGAACAGATCAGAGGGCGACGTTTGGCATTACAATATTTATAAAGTCGGCGAAGGCGAAGAAACGAGTTATCGCAACTTGCAGGCGCAAACAAAAACCACTTCATTTGACTTTGCCCCCGAAGAAAAAGGCGTGTTCTACATCGTCATTCAGCCGGAAAGCAACATGGGCATATTCGGCGAAGCACTGAAGATCAAGATCTCGCTGAAATGAACAAAATATGATGGAAATTTGCAACAAAAAACAACTCGCTTGAACCAAAAGAGTTCAAACGAGTTGCGCTTGGCGGAGCTGATGTAATGTAAAACGAATATAATTTGTTTATAAATTTTTTTCTTGCAAAATTATTTTTACATTATTTTTCACAGTATTCCATGTTTTCTTCAAATTAGGATAAGACAACTTTTCTTCAACCTCAGCAAAAGGAATCCAATGCACCTCGTGAGTGTCGGTGCTTTTATTGTCGCTTTTGCCTTTATCAAGTGCAAAATACATATAGCAAACACAATCTTCGCCACTTGGTGTGGAATATTCTTCTATAAAAGGAGGAAACTTTTCCACAATTTCGGCTTTCCTTTTTGTCTCTTCCGCCGTTTCGCGTAACGCACAAGTTTTTGTGTCTTCGCCATTTTCTAAATGCCCTTTTGGGAACGAATAATCTTTTTGTTTAGCCCGATAGATTATTGCAATCGTGCCATTTTCTTGGTTTATTAAAAAACAACCTGCTTTTATCGTTTTCATATCTTTCCGCATAGAAATGATTATAATACAAATTACACAATTATAAAAAGTCCACACCCTGTTTTTGCTTATAGTGTGAAAGTTTTATTCTAGCATAAACGACTTGTATTAAGCGTTAGCGTTAATTGCCGAGGTCTTGCATAAGCTGGCTGCTTCGCCCTCGGCTACTGGGTTAGGCGGCGCGTTGAAGACGCGCCTAATCCTTCCCCGATACAAAGGAAAATGGCGTAATTAAGCCATTTTAACTGGCGGAGAGTAAGAGTGTCGAAACGGACTAAATCCAAGCACTAATCTTGTGATTGATATCTTTCCCAACCCCACCAATAAGGCATGACATCAATAAGTTTAATGGTTTTTCTCTTTTCAAAATCAATAATAATTTCCATATCTTTATTTTTCTCTGAGAGCTGCAAAAAGAATTCGCGGCAAGCACCACATGGCATTCCATTTTCTCCAGTCGGTGGATTATTCCTGAAAGCGATCAATCGTTTTACAACCGTCTGTCCACTTTGAATATACATATTTAAAGCAGCCACTCTTTCAGCGCATAAATTTATAACACCGCTTGCACCTTCAATACAAAAGCCCGTGAATATCTCTCCATTTTCGGCTTGAATTGCACATACAACATGATGGGCGTCAATGAATGGAGAGATGCTTTCAGGATGATATTCTTTTTTTGCAGCCTGATATAACTTATCCCAAATGTCCATTTTTTCCTCCTAATTTTGCCTTTTTGGCAAACAAAATTGTTCATGGTAAATCATGATTATACAAAAAGTAAACTCACAAAAATTTTGGTACGTCAAAAGAACTAATGGCGGAGAGTGCGAAATGTAAATCGAATTTTCATCTATTACCTTTTGCTCTATTGTGTGTTTTGCACAACATCTGACAATTTGAAATATCGGTTGCACCACCATTACTCCAAGCAGTTACATGATCAGCGTCCATTTCATTTAATTTATAGATACGAGTTTTATTTGCATCGTTACCCAAAGCACATAATGGACAGTTAGAAACCCCATTAGATTCAGCTTCTTTTGTTTGAATCTTGTATTTAGTTGACTTTATATTCTATTGCAGCATCTATAATCTGATTATTCATAAGTTCTCCTTATTTAATTATATCAAAAAACAAACCTAAACCAAACTTTTTGGGGTTCGATTTAGGTTTTGATTGGCGGAGAAAGAGGGATTTGAACCCTCGCTACGCTATCCACGTACTACACCCTTAGCAGGGGCGCCCCTTCGGCCTCTTGGGTATTTCTCCACATCCGGTATGATACAATTTTCAATTGCGTGATTATTTTAGCACAAATTTGTTCAATAGTAAAGTCATTTTGCACAAATATTGCAAATTTGTGTGCGGTGCGGCAGTGCAGTTTGGGCAGCAAGCGGCAATACGCGCTCGGTTTGGGCGCTTAAATTTTGCGTTTTATCGCCGTCGTGCCATATTAAACCCGCCTTGTAAACATCGCTTTGCCGTTCGCAAATAAATTTTAATCACATTCGTCGTCAAATCGATTGATTTTTTGCAAACAAACGTATATAATATAGATACCGTCGTGGGGGTATGGCTCAGTTGGTAGAGCGTCGCGTTCGCAACGCGAAGGTCAGGGGTCCGAATCCCCTTATCTCCACCACAAAACTCAAATCGAACATTCGCTTCGGTTTGAGTTTTTTTTACTGCAATGCGCTTGCCGCGCCGCGCGCACGTTACAGCAATTTTACAACGGCAAGTACGGTAAGTATACATGCCGAAATCACGTTTGTGTGCGCAATAACTATTTTGTTTGCCAAAATTTGTCCCAGCCACACGCTCAGATAGTGCATTGCGGAAAACACGATCGGCGCAACAAGTCCTATTCCGTTAAGCGTAAGCGACAAGTTGGCAATAGCGGCGTCCATTCCCACGGCAATGCCTATCGTAACGCTTGTAAGGGGCGTAACGTCGTCCAGCCGCGCCGATTCGGTTTTGCCGTCGGCGATATTTATTACAGCCAACAACAGCAGCAGTGCGGCGCCTATCCAATTGATGTATTGTTGAGCAAATTGCGACAAAAATCCGCCCACAAACGAAGTTACAAGGCACAACAGCAACGTAATAAGCGCAACCGCCGCAGGCAAAAGCGTGCTTTGCCGTTTGTTAAGCGACAGTGAAAATCCCGCCACAAAACTGTCCAACGATACGGTAATTGCGGTTATCAAAATAATTGCCAGGTTTTTCATAACGTACTCCGAAACTTATCTCAAATGTGCCGTTTGCGCCAACGTTTGCGACGCGCAAGTCAATTTTGCCGTGTATGCAAATATGCGCAAATGTACACGTGCGGTGCGTTTGTGCGCGCACTTTGCATATTACACAGTATGCAAAACAAAATTTTTATGTTTGTATAGCAATCACATCAAAACCCAACTTTCGTCCGCAACAATTTGACGATATTCCGAAATTTATTGACATCTGCCGCAAAATGAGATATACTAACAATAGGTAAACGGCATTATGCGCGTTTACACCTGCCGATATTGGATTGCGGCATTGCCCCGAACGGATAGTTTCGGGGACTTTTTTTATTCTTCGAACTTTATTGACAAAAATCAAAAACCATAATACAATATCAATGTGGCGTCGGGGGATTCCGACCGGACAATTGAAGTCTATCCACATTAAAGGGTAACGATTTGTTGCCCTTTATTCTATTGAACGAAGTTTTCGCGACAAAGTTTGATCATACGGTGCAACTAATTTGAATTGTCAAGATTATTTTTGCAATTTGTTGAAAAAAATTTTAATTTCGTTTACAATTAAAGCCTATGACGGCAAAATTTTGCCGTCATAGGCTTGTTTGCGTGCATTGAGTAACAAATTGAGACGTTTCGAAAAGTTGAGAAGAACAAAATTGCGTACGACAAAATACAAGTCAAAGACTTGTTAAAAGAATCTTTATTAAATAAAACGTCAGTTCAACTTACTAAGTTGTTCGGCAAACATTTCGTCGGACGTGGCAAAATTCAGGACTTGTCTTGGATAACTATTTATCCAATCTTCTATAGCCTGTATGTCTTTGGCAGAATACTTGGACAAGTCGCTACCCTTGGGGACAAGACGTCGAATCTCACGGTTAAGCCGCTCATTAGTGCCACGTTCCCATGCGCAATATGGATGGCAGTAATATGTCGTTGTGCGTTTGCCGCGGTAAATAGATTTTTCAATTCCGTGAACGTTGGAAAACTCGCTGCCATTGTCCATAGTAATGGACTTAAAAACTTTCCGGAACAATTTGCCATAACGCCGTTCAAGAACATTAAGACAATGTATAACACTTTCTGAAGTCTCGTCTGGCATTCCGAATATAATTTCCTGACGCGTTAATCGTTCTGAAAGAACTAAAAACGCCGACCGAGATGAACCGCAAACACAGTCAAGTTCCCAATGACCAAAAGTACGCCGCTCAGATACTTCATCTGGGCGTTTTTCAATACTCGTTCCCTTTGGCGGACGTTTTGCAAACACTTTTCTATACTGTTTTTTGCATTGACGTATATTTGACACAGACAAATTATCAAAAATACCAATAGATATGTACCGATACAGTGTCGTTTTTGAAATTCGAGTATTAAACAACCCCTTACGGTTTATTTCGCCCAAAGCAGCACACGGAGAAAGTTTGTCTTGCAATACACGTTTTTCTATATAACGCACAAAAGCAAAATCTTTGCCCAATTTTAACGGTGCGCCCTTGGACGTCATGGCAAAATCAGTCCGATTTTGCGCCAAATTGGGACTGTACCGCTTTACGGTTTTATACTGCCTTGTACCTACATAGTCCAAGGACGAAACAGTATGATCGTACTCGCCGCGTTTAATTTCATAATAAACCGTGCGTACCGACACGCCGAGAGTGTCGGCAATTTGTTGCTTGCTCAACTTTGCACGCAACAATACTTCCAATTGTTGACGTTGTGTAAACGTCAAGTTTTTACTACCTTTCTTTTTCATAACGTTAACCTTCCTTGCGTCATTATACCAAAATTCATTCATTTCTTAAAATTTCAAACCAAATGAGTATTACGCAACACCTTGCTATATTACGAGCGGCGCGCTGCGCGCGCCGTCGCAAGGTGTTGCGTAAAAATCGACTCAACGACCGTTTTGCGGGGCAAAACAAAAGGGCGTTTTGCGCTAAACCGCTGCAATAACGCCCTTTTGTTTCTGTTTTGCCCTATACGCAATCGGTTTTTCATTGAGATGTGCTTTTTCGCCGTACGCCCAAAAGCACCTTATGTACGTCCATAGGTGCACAGAAAAGATTATTAAACTATACGCGTTTACACTAATAGTTTATCAAAAATAGACAGTTGCGTGTATGGGATATTTAAGACATTTGTTTCCCAATCCAAAACATCATCAAATACCACGAAACGTCTAAAATAGCCGTCAATCGGACAGGCTAAATCTCTAACATTTAATTCGGTATAGATATGAGTTTTTATACCCCGACTGTAAAAAATCTTTTCGTCAGACTTACCTATGTACTTTAATATGTAATCAATTGCATTACCTTTACGTAGTTCCATTTCGTTTAACTCCTGAAAATCGTTACGTCCAAAACGTAACTCAAAAAATGTGTTACAAGCAATTTCCTGCATATCGTGGGCAGACGTGGAGTAGTCGCGCTTTTCATACACCTTTCCGACCATTTGACCATCAGGCACAAAAAACAATCCGTGAAAATGCAGCCGTCCCGTGTCCGGTGCGCGTTCGAAAACTCCCATATACTTCCAGCGACGGCGCGTATGCAAATTTCCCAAGCAACGGCGCACCTTCTTTTCGAATGCAACTTCGTCCATTTTGTTATCGTCGTAAGTTAAAGTTACAAAATAATTCCACTTGTTAAGATACGCCTTGTTGCGAAAACGCTTTTTACGCGCCAATACGCTGTGGTATTTGTTTTTCAAACGCTTTTTAACATATTCACGGGCGGCCGACATTTCACCGAATTGCTCCGTCAAACGCTCAGTCAAGGTGTTTTCCAGCGCGACACCGCGCAGCCCCGAATTATGCGCAAACGAATATACTTCGTCAAAATAGTTCTGCATTTTACCTTGTTCGGCAGATATGTTGTAACGCTTGCGCGGAAATTGTGTAAACACTGTCGAAACATTGACAGCCACATAATGACCGCCGTCATTATGTATCTTATAAATACTACATTCCTGCGGTTCGTCCTTAAACCAAACGATCGGCTTGTCGCCGTGCGGGGGCGTTGTATAAAGATTTACATTAAATTGTTGTATTCTGTGTACATAAGATGTTACGTCCGGCATTATCTTTATATTCTCCAATTTAGTTGATGTAGGCTACGCATAAGGGGCGGCGGCTTCGTTGGCAAGTCTGCCAACTTCGGTGCTTGCGGTTTGCGCGCACCCACATTCCAGCCTAGTCCGCCGCCTTGCAACTCAACGCTGTTGCTCTTCGCCCCACACCCCTACGGGCTACCCAGTGGGTACCGCAACACGCTGCTTTTACGTTCTGGTTAGGGGAAGAAAATACTCGCAATATGAATTTTGCTGCATAATATACAAGTTATGGTCGGTTACTTTTTTGTTTGAACAAATTTACGAGCAAATCGGCAAAAAAGTAACTATGTTGTCTTGCGAACTCTTGTACAGTCGCTTTTACGGCGCTATAACAAGGTACATCTTCTAAGCCGACAAGACTGCTTAGTGCCTTATTTGCGAAAAATGCGCTGTATGCGTCTGTTGCAAAGCGTTTGCTGTATATTTTTTTGTACGACAAATAATATGTCTTGTCTTTAATTTCGCCATCGCGTGTGCCCTTTTCAATTTGTAAGTCCATTTTGCAATACCCAAAAGTATTGTTTAAACGCTCTCGGTATGCATAAAACTTGTGCGAAAGCCCTTTTATCAAATACATCAGTAACGTATTATCCCCACGGCGAAAACGAAAGTCGGTATATTTGTCCCAAAACTTGTTTTGTTCCCAATCAAAAGCCAATTCGCCAAATGCGAATGTCGGCATAGCAAGTTTAGAATCCGAATTGCCGTCAATATGGACAATTTCGCACAAATCTCGGGCGTCTGCGCCCCAACTGTCGGGACGTTGCTCGTCCGAAATTATTTTGACAAACGGAAAGTTATCTACCGTAGCGGAGTGGCGAACCATTTTCAAAAAACTGTTAAACAAATCGTTTTTTTGATTCGCTCCGTCATCATTCTTTTTAACTTCTCTAAGTTCCAAAGCGTTGCCGCGTTCTTTTCCTATTTCAGTGCATAAAACCACGCCAAACTCAAAATAATTGGCGTATTTGTTATCTTCCAATACCTTTTTACCAAGTCGTAAAGCGTCAAAGTCCAATATGTGGCAATGTCGGCTGTAAGCGTCCATAAGTCGCGCGTCCGTCTTAAACAACTCGGAGTGCCACAACGGAAAATTGCCCAAATCTTGTAATATATTTTCAGTACGTACAGAGTAATTGGCTTGTATAAGCGAACACTCCATTATGTAAATAAAATACAATTGGCAATAATTTTCCAACACCTTCCAGATGTCCAAGACTTCCAACGCATTGTTAAATTCAAGTCCGTAACGGCGATAATCGTAGCCGAATAACCCCACATTACGCCCTTTGCGCACGCCTTTACGCCATGCACGATGGCAGCACTGTACAAATTTTCTGCAACTTGCCAAATTATAGATATAATGCACAGATATTGCCTGCTTAATAGCATTTTCAAATACTATCCACGGAAAGTACGGAAATTTTAAGTCATTTTGCAACAACTTTTCAAACGCCTTGTCGCGGAACATAATTTCGGTCGAAAGCCCCATATCCGTAAGCAAAGTTGTCTTGCGTTTGCCCATTGTGCCGACGATCATCGAAACTATCGGCAACTCGTTTATTAAGCCCCTGTTTTTCATTTCGTTGTGTAGCAATTTACGGTAACCGATAGATTTGCGTATTTTATCCCACACAAACCAAGCAATAAGCAGCCAACCAATAAGTGGAATTGTGTTTATTGCCGTGCTTAAATCCAGCAACAATTTACATACTTGCCTATAAAGGGATACCACATCAAACGATATGATAAAGTAAAAATAATAGGCAAAAAACTCCAACAAAATTGCGGCAGCATTAAAGTTAAACAACCACACAAAAAGCCACAAACGCCAATAAAAGACGTGTTCTTTTAAAAATTGTACAAACTGCTTGCACCAAGCCTTTACGGGCGCATAAATGCGCGCAGAGCCCTTTTTCCATACGCGCAAACAACGTGTATCAACATTGTACTTGTTGTTTGTTTTATCGGCACACAGCCGACAAATCAACACAACTACCAATATAAACGGCAACAAAATAAGCAATATTTGTGCCAAAACATACAAGCCGTTTGCCAAATAAGCAATATAGTTTGTGCAATTATCCCAACTCGCCCACACGTGCCAATAGTCGCCCCAAGCCAAAGTAAACTCCTGCCAAGTAGACGGCAAATTAAAGGGTAGTTGCAGCGGCACGCTCGACCAATTATTTACGGTAACACTCGGTAAAACACCGTCGCCGAAAGACACAATATAATATGCCACCGACAGTCCGAAATCTCGGCAACTTTCGCCAAAACGTATGTAACTATCGGTAAAACACAATGCAGATACGAACAGACAAGCAATCGTAATACCTATGCAAATGTAATGCCGATAATTAAGGCGCTGCAAAAAATGCTTTACACGGCGGATACTTTTTTTAAAATTAACCTTTTTCATAAATTTACCGCCGTGTAAACAAAGTAACCCAATACTATTAAGACAACTACACCAAGCAGCAGTCGCAAAACTTTCTTAAAAATTTTCATAACACTCTATTTTTTATACAAATATTGCACCTTTACGCACCGCATACGAAATTTGGTTTGCGAGACAGGTACAAATTCGTATGTGTAAATTTTGCAACTGCCAATATCGTCAACAAACCGAGCAAGCATTTTTTTTACATACGTTATATTGGTACTTTCGCATATCCGTTGGTCAAAACAGTAACCTACATATTTCAATTCGCGTTTCATTACTTTACCTTCCTTAACGTTTAATTTTCAAAATTTAGTTGACATCTTCTACAAAACGATATATACTAATAGTCGAAGTCGGCATCGCTGCGGTTGAACCGAGGTGCGAAGGAGCGCGTATGTGCACCGACTTCATTTTTTATACTTTTTAATCGTATCCTTGTCATCATCATGGATACGATATTTTTTGTCAGGATCCCGCAAAGCATCCGAATGATTTACCTCTGGTTTTTTCTTTACATATGTATCACGCTTTCCATCTTCCGCAGGGTCAATATTATGTTTCAATTTTTCATAATCTTGCTCATTTTCAGGTGTATGCGTGAAAACAAGATACTTTGAAAATCTTCCGGATGTGCCATATACATACACCGGATGTCCAACTTTATGTTGGGTGCTCTTTTTTCTGCGAAAATAATGAGCACGATTCCATTTACGCTTTTTCTTTGCCATATAACCACCTTAAACCAATATTGGCAGCACAAAAGACAACGTTATGCTTTGTCCGCTTTCGGACGTAATTACAAGCGCAGTGTTAATTACCGCTTTGATCATTCCTACGTCGGGTATTTCAACATCAACCGTGTTGTGATACTTTTTCAAAACGCTAAGCATATCCGTATCGGGCACGGTTAACACATCGTCTTTGCAAACGACATCAAACCCGGCAGAGATATCCGACAGTTCAGACGCGGCATTAACTTTGCCGTTAACAAAGTAGACAAAATTGCCCATAGTTTCCGTCCGTAATCGCACAAATTTATATGTCCATTGTTCGTCGCAATTAACGGTTATCGTTTTACCAAGCGGATTTAATTCCATATCCGACGTAATTTCTACGCCGTCAACGGATAATGTAAGCGCCGAATCTTTAGGTTTGCCTACACAAAACATTAACAACGACAATATTGCTGCCGTAAGCAAAAGCAACGCCACACACGTGATTATATAAGCAATAGTGCCTTTTTGCATTTTAGATTTCTTTGCCACAAAACCACCTACCTTTTCTTTACCGTACACAATTTGTAAACGCACCAAATAATCAGCACAACGACAACTAAGCCCAATATAACAGCCAGCAAATTCAGGCCGTTATTGCCTGTTATATTTGTGCCGGGTTCGACGCTACCAATAAAATCTACAGGATTGCACACAACCGGAATTATTGTTACAACGCCGTTTTTACTATAACCCATAGAAATGATATCAAAGTCCAGATATGCCACTTCCTGTGCCAGATAACCAATTACACCGTAGTTGTTAGAAACGGGAGTCGTGTAATAATCAGATTTAGCAAGCCGGAACAGATACGTGCGCCTGTTAGTTTGTTGGCAAACAAAGTCCTTAAAGTTTGCTACATCGCTTTTTTGTATAAAAAACTGTTCGGATATCTGATCATCGGATAACGCTGCGATATCGCTATACCTAACTTCGATTATAGGCGAAATAGGATTTGTTTCAGCGGTCCCGTCCCACTTACCAAACAAAGCCTTCCAAAAATCAAATTTGGAACTCGCCCCTACAAGAGAAAAATCATACTCGCCCGAAATGTCCAAGTTTAACGGCAAATAACCGTTTTGTACTTCCGGGTAATTTTGATAATACGCATAGTAAAAATCGGAAAACAAATCCTTGCTGTATTTGCCGTTAATATCCTGCCCGAAAGCGGCAGAATAGTTTTGCATATAAGTAAGCAATTTGTCGCTTGTTACGCTAAAATATTCCGTGTCGCTAACTTGAAATAACCAGGCAAGAGTATCCAGCGTCATTTGCGTAAAATTGTCCTTGGTATTGTAACAACTATAATACCCCCACGCTTCACCTGCGTCTCCCGGTTGCACATCCCAACACAATATTCTATCGTAATCGTTATTCTTGCTTTTGGGATTAGGTATTCCGCGTTGCGCGTATAAATCTTTGTAAAGTTGTTCATAATCTGCGAAAACAGCACTAGTGCCAGCAATACAGTGATCATAAACACAAAATATCGGCGACGTTAAATATTGATAAGTTTCCGCCTGAATCGAGTAAAGCACGTCATAATCACGCACAATATTTTCAGGCACGCTAAAGTAAACGCTTGTCAGCTGATCAGCCCACATTGTATTTTTCCACGTCCGATAAATCGTAAAGTGCAAATCACTTAAATCAATGGTGGAAAGCGATTTAATATCGCAACTCAACGTGCTTTCGTTTTCCGAACTCGAATGACACCCTTTGGCGTAACCGCTATACACCCAAGTTCCCTCTACATTGTAATCATGTGCATTTACTTCTTGGGGCGCAACCAATTCTATGCCGGCTATATCATAACGTCGTTCATTTGACGAAACAGCAACGCGATCGTATATACTGCTCGGATTGCTTACTTTTATTTTGTAAAACAAATTGTCGGCAGTAGCATTGCAAATAGTCAAATTAAACTTTTCCCATACGGAAGGCACGCCTTCGTCGGTATATTCGGTAGCAATCTCTATCTTATTTAATACATTTTCGGCAAACGCAATGCACTGCGGATTGTATACATAAAGATACAACCCGTAGTTATCACGCAGGTCAAATCGTGTGGAAAAACACCATTCGGAAAAGTCCAACAATCGCAACTCGCCCTTGTCGTCCTTGGGATAATCTGCCACGTCAAACGGCTTATCAAATATAGTGGCATTTGATAGATCCGTTAACACATAACTTTCGTCAAAATTCTCGGCAAAGATATCCGCCGCAAAAGCATTTGTACCTATTAAAGATGTGCTGAATAATACAAGTAATATCAGCAATGTAACGTATTTCTTCATAATCTTAAAAAACTATCCCTGAAGGAGTAATAGATACCCCGTCTGCAGCAGGCGCAACGCTAAAACCAAGACGTAATTCGTGTTTTGTGTCGGAACTCGTAATCACTAACTCAAAATACCCGGATAACGTGGCAGAATTGTGATCAAACACAATTGCGCCGCCGTACTGCCGCGACAATATATCATTTAGTGATTCGGCCCGAATTTGTATCGAGCCGTTATCCGCCGAAACGTCAAACGCCTTGGTATAATCGTCAACGTCTAAAAAATTGTGCTGCTTATTATCTGCCGTTTCAAACGCAAAGTCGGCTGCGCCCGAACCTTTTACTATCTTGTAGCCAAAAGATTTATTTGCCGGATCTTCCAAAAAGTGTACACGCACTGTTTTGCCGAGCAAATCAACCTTTGAGGTGTTTTCGGTTATTATATCGCCGTCTATAGTAACGTAAAATGTTTTGATGTCGGACTTAAACCCGTTGCTCAACTTAAAAATCGCGTAAAAAGCGCCGCACAACATTGCAATAAGCAAAACCAATATAATAACTTTTACAACAGTACCGACCTGCACCTTTTTGCGCCTTGTCATAACTCACCCCGTCTAAAACACAACATCCCCCGAAAGACTGACTGACGTCGCTGCAACTTGCAGCGACGTATCGGATATGTTAATATATATAACTTGAGATACTATAGTACCGCTTTGAGTTGTACCCGACAGCTGGATTTTGAAGTCTGTGCTGCACGATATCATCGCTTCACGCAGGCGATTCCACATAGTTGCATTCATAGAATAATGCGCCCCGGAAGCGCTGGTGTACACCGAAAACATACCGGTCTTAAACAGATTACCCTGACTTAATATGTTAGACGAGTCATACGTCTCACTGGTGCCCTTATAGTAACCCGTATGATATTGACTAGCATAGGCGTCTAATTTCGTTTTAAGGTCGGAAGATAATTCTACGATAATCTTGTAAGAAGTAACGGGGTCGTCAATCGTTCCGATACTGTAACTTGCCGAAAAAGAGCCACCAAAATTAGACCAATCGTTATCTATAGATCCCGAATTTGCAAGCGGGTACCAATTCCACGATACAGTTTGCAAACGCCCCATAGTAGTGGATAACTTAAGACCGTAAGTAGACGGGTCGCCATGACTGGATGTTTTGTCCGTAAGAGTATAAGACACACTCTCTAATTTTTTGCGGTAATCTACGTTGCAAGTGGCGGATATAGAAGTGTCTGCGCGCAAAGTAACCTTAACCACAACCTGTTCTGCAAACGCTTGCAGACATTGGACAGTAGCCGTCAATGCTCCGTCGGACGTCGGAGTTACTGTAACATAGTCGGTTACGGTTTTCCCCGTCGCCCAAGACGACGAAGCATTTTTCCAAGCGATAGACCAATCAACGGTTTTATTAGACGCTTCTGCCGGACTCACTGTCGCAGTAAGAGTTTGACTGTTAGCCGCGGCAGCAATCGGAGCGACGTCATTTACGGGTTCTGCTACAACATTTATTCCGTGATTTTCAACGCTGGCAAAAACCAAATTTTCTCCGTGCGCCGAGACGTCTCCGATACTCTGTTCATCAATGGGCTTTTCCTTGCCGCAACGCACACACTTGCCTGACTCGTCATAATCGTGTCCAAACCAACAATATGGGTTGGCGTCCTTAAAGCCTTGCGTCAACGCGGCAGCCACACCGGTAGCCAACAGGATAACCGCCAAAAAGACGGCTATCCATTTGATACAATCACTTTGTTTATGTTTTTGTAAATCTCTGTTCATACTTCACCCCTTAAGCGTAAAAATCTATATGATCGATCATTGCGCGGTAACCGCCTTTACACGTCGAAATTGTTATTTCACAGTCAGTCGGCACCTTAATTTCCACAACGGTGTATTCACCGTCATCCGACGTTGTATCGATCACAATTTCTTCGCCACCGTTTACCGTGATTTTTGCAGAGTTGGTTTTATAACCCGACACGTAGATTTTGACGAGAGCAACACCCTTTGGCGCGTGAATGACAAACGATCCGGCTTCTGTGCTTGTACCAAGTTTCAGAGTGCTGTTGCCGACTTTGTCGAAAGCATTGCTGTAAACATTGGACAATTCCGATAACGACAGTGTATAATCTTCGTTTTCGAGATCAAGTTTATCTTTGACAATAGCGCCGTCGCTATGTACGCCCACTTCCTGTTGTTCCGGTCCGACGGTTTGTTTTTCGCCGAAGTCGAACGTCGCGACCAAAGTTTGAACGCCGTCGTCCTTGACCTTGCCGAACGTCCAATCCTTGAATCCTTTTGTAATGGCTGCCAGAACACCTACCACAAGCAGCGCTACGATTATAACTACAACAACAGTAGTAATTGTTTTACGTTTAATATACATTTTGTTTTACTCCTTTGCCCTTTGGGCTTAAAATTTATTTTTTATAAAGATAAATTCGCGCCAAATATTTTGCGCGGTTATTTGCTTTTTGACGGGAATGATAGCCATACTCGCCTTGCGCCCAGCTACCGTCATGTGTGTTAAAACCACGTCCAACAACATAATCGCCGGCAAGTGGCCGTTCAATAACAGCGTAAATTCGACCATATTTTGAAGAATGGACGTTCCTTACGCGCCACCCGTATTGACGATAATTACGATTTTGGGGATATTGATATGTTTTTTCACTCAATGTTTTTACTCCTTTGCCCTTTGGGCTTAAAATTTATTTGCCGTCCTTTGGTATTCCGAAATAAGCAACGGTTTTCTTATTTCGTTTGCCGTTTTCGTCATAAAAGTGATTGACAATCTGGTTTTTCGCCGTGGCGTTCAAGTCATAAGTATTACCTTTATACTTTGGCTTTCGTTTGTCGCTTGCGGTTACTATCATATTGGGCAACCGGATATCAATCTTTCCAACAAAGTGATACTTTGGATTTAACCGCCTGAAACCATTTTTGCCATTTATCCAAGCGTCAGATGCATCAATCAAACGTACGCCTCGGTGTTTTAAGCTATAATTTACAGTTGACATATAAACCTCGCTATGCTAAAATATTTGACGTGGCACCGACGCCCCGTAGAGGGCAGCAACGGCAGATGCGCGTTGACAGAGAAGAACGTTTTGCCACATTGTGCGTAGACTTCTCACTTAACCGTCCGAATTATTTCGGGCGGTTATTTTTGTGCGCCGATGGAAAAAGCGATGTAAAACACTTTTCGCAATAAACTGTGTTTTTCCGTATGTCCGGATGGGGTATGCCGTAATTTATAACACGTTGGCAGTTATCACAACAACAAACGTTTTTCCAATAACGGCGCCCATTTAAGGCACGAACTTCCATTTGCTTATACATTGTGCTTTTGTTGCAACAGCATATTAAGCAACGCTTTGTCGCTTTCTCGCGCAAGACGTATTTTGTAACGATATTCGACGCCGTCGTTATCGACGTTGCGCGCTTCGAAGGTACGGAACTTAATAACTTCGCCAGTTGTTTCGTTCGTCATTTGCCCATCGGATATTACCAATTCAGCCGTGTCTGCTATATCGAAGATAATGTCCAGCACTTCATAACCGCCCTGATCGTAAGCAACAAAATCTACCTTAACATCGCGTCCGCGAATTTTGCCGTGTATAGCGTACGACCAATATTCTTTTCCGTCGCGTCCCGTACATTTTTCGCGTTCCAACCTAAACATACTGACAGATTCGTTTTCCGTAACAATTTTGTCGGTTGCCACTGCTTGTCCGTTTTCTTGACTTGTAGACTTTACGTTTTCTTGTTCTTTTGCCATATTTAATCTTTGCTCCTTTGCCTTTTCGGCTGTAAATTTAGTCCGATAATATCGGTGAGAACGCGAGTAAGGAGAGCGGAACTCGCGCCCTTTCGTCTTAATCTTCCAAGACTCATCAGACCGATTTTCTCAAAACACTCAGACAAAAATAAAAGTTTGCAGAAAACAATGATCTGCAAACTAATATAAAACTTTTCAACGGTGCAACTAATTTTACTTTATATTTGTAAATTGTTGACAATCTTTTGAAATAAATGTACAATATCTTTATATGCGGTAAAAAGCGCTTTGGCGGTAGGCCGGGACGTTTTTGCCGTACACTAATGTGGGGCACTCGTTGTCCCTCGGAGGAAATATTGTGAAAAAGTTTTTAAGTTTAATTGTTGCAATGGTGTTGCTTGTCGGCATCTTTACCACGGGAGCCGTCGCTTTTGCGCACGAAGCCGATTTGCCTGTTGCCGAAGAGACCGATCCCGCCAACCCGTCGGACGACGAACAGCCCGAACGCAAGGTTACGTTTAATGCAAGCAAATTTGAAGAATACGTATTTAACAACCACCCTGCCGAAATAGAAATGAGCAGAACGTTCATGTTGAACGTCGAATGGCTTAACGACGCAGCCAAAGTAAACGAAATTTTCGAAGGCATCGTTTACGTTTTGGAAGAAGACGAGCCCGAACAGGACGAACAACCCGCCGATGAAGGCGAGGGTGAAGGCGACGAAGAACAGCCCGAACAGCAACCCAACGACGTAATATACGTTTTGTATTGCAGCAACACAAGCGACCCCCGCGATGACAACAGCGATTGGTCGTTTTGCCGCGTAAACAATACGTTCAGCGTTACGGGCGTAGGTTATTGGGGCTTCCGTTTTGCGGTGGTAGACGGCGCCAAAGCGTCCGTTTCCGGCTACAGTTTCAATTACGACGACGTATTGGCAACCACGTACGACAACGTTTTGTATCCCGACGAAAATGTCGATCCCGCCGATCCCGAAGCGTCCGCCCCCAAGGATCTTACATTGTGGAGTTACAGCAGAGACACAACCGCCCCCACGGCAAACCTGTCCGACAGTTTGAAGAACAAGCAGGAAGAAGGTCTTACCGTAGGCGTAAATTATACCGTTTCCACGTCCTTAACAATAGAGGATTGCTCGTCCACAACAACCACTTACGTTGTGTACAAACAAGTGGGCAGCGATAACGGCGGCGACAGCGACGGTTGGCTGCAAATTTACGACAGCGCCACGCGCGAAGTTGCCGAAGGTTACGAAAACAACATCAGCACAGGCGGCGTTATTACTCCGCTTGAAAGCGACGTTACGGGCGAATACGTTTACAAAATCGTCTACACCGTAAAGGACGCATACAACTTTGAATCGGTAACCGACGCCGACAAACCCGCGGCTTTCAAACCCACGTTGTTGCTCAAAGTAAAACCTGCCGAAGCCGAAGAAAAATCGCCGGTAGACGTTTGGAAGATAATCCTGTACGTTATTGCAGGTTTGTCCGCAGTGGGAATAGTGGTATTGCTGTTTGTAAAACCCAAGCAAGCAACCGATGACGGAAGATACAACGCAAGTGCGGCTAACAACTCCGACAATTCCGATTCTTCCGATGTAAAATAACGCACAATTCATTTCGCCCGCAGACAAGTTGCGTCTGCGGGCATTTTTTTGTTTGTGCCCGCGGCATTTGTTAGCCCGTTGCGCGCAAGCAAACTACATATCGGCAAGCGGCGTCTTTATTACCGACACGGTATCGGCAATCGACTTGACAGCCCCGTCTACAAGGGTATTTTGGCGCCGCCGCGGCGTTTTGAGCGGTAAAACAGGCATAAATATATTTTTTATTTATGGTAGCATAAACATATTAAATGGCACAAAACTCTTGCAAAACATTGCGCAGTTGTGCATATTGTGATATAATTATTCAGTTGTAAAAATTTTATCGGAGGAAATACAATCTATGCAATATTCACACGAAGTAGAATTGATGCAATGCGTTGCAAAAGGTTGCAATCACGGTCCCGCGCCCATTCCTCAGGAAGGCAATTGGACGCAGGCATGCAAAATAGAGGACATCAGCGGTCTTACGCACGGCTGCGGATGTTGCGCACCTCAACAAGGCACTTGCAAACTTACGTTAAACGTAAAAAACGGCGTTATAGAAGAAGCGCTTGTCGAAACCATCGGTTGCTCCGGCATGACGCACTCTGCGGCAATGGCGGCGGAAATTCTTCCCGGCAAAACCTTGCTGGAAGCGCTTAATACCGACCTTGTGTGCGACGCGATAAACGTTGCCATGCGTGAACTGTTTTTGCAAATAGTTTACGGACGTACCCAATCGGCGTTTTCCGACGCGGGTTTGCCCATCGGCGCCGGTCTGGAAGATCTCGGCAAAGGGCTGAGAAGTCAAGTGGGAACAATGTATTCCACCAAATTAAAGGGTCCCCGTTATCTTGAAATGGCGGAAGGTTACGTAACGCGTCTTGCGTTGGACGACAACGGCGAAATCATCGGTTACGAATATGTCAATCTGGGAATATTGATGAAGTTGGTTTCCGAAGGCGTATCGGGTAACGACGCTTTGGAAAAGGCAAAAAAGCATTACGGACGTTTTGAAAACGCCGCAAAATATATCGTTCCGAGAAACGAGTAAAAAGGGGAGGATGCGACAATGGCTATCAGATTTGAAGGTTATGAAAGAAGAATAGACAAAATCAACGCCGAACTTGCTAAATACGGACTTGAATCTTTGGAACAGGCTCGCGACTTGTGCCTTTCTCACGGCGTAAATGTAGAAGAAATAGTAAAGGGCGTACAACCCATTGCATTTGAAAATGCCGTTTGGGCGTACACTTTGGGTTGTGCGATCGCATTCAAACAGGGCGCAAAGGACGCGGCGACTGCCGCGGAATGTATCGGCTTGGGTTTGCAGGCGTTTTGTATCCCCGGCAGCGTAGCCGATCAACGTAAAGTAGGCTTGGGACACGGCAACTTGGGCGCAATGCTTTTAAGAGAAGAAACCGATTGCTTCGCTTTCCTTGCCGGGCACGAATCTTTTGCCGCCGCCGAAGGCGCAATAGGTATCGCCCGCAACGCCAACAAAGCGCGCAAAAAGCCCTTGCGCGTAATACTTAACGGTCTGGGCAAAGATGCCGCTTACATCATTTCGAGAATAAACGGCTTTACGTATGTTCAAACCAAGTACGATTATTTCACGGGCGAATTGAATATCGTTCGTGAAGTTCCCTTCTCGGACGGCGAGCGCGCCAAGGTGCGTTGCTACGGTGCCGACGACGTAAACGAAGGCGTTGCCATTATGCGTTACGAAAAAGTAGACGTATCCATCACGGGCAACTCCACCAACCCCACGCGTTTTCAACATCCCGTTGCGGGCACATACAAAAAGTGGTGCGTCGAAAACGGCAAAAAATACTTTTCGGTTGCAAGCGGCGGCGGTACGGGACGTACATTGCACCCCGACAACGTTGCGGCGGGCCCCGCTTCGTACGGAATGACTGACACATTGGGACGCATGCACAGCGACGCTCAGTTTGCCGGTAGCAGTTCGGTTCCCGCTCACGTAGAAATGATGGGACTTATCGGAATGGGCAACAACCCGATGGTAGGCGCCACCGTGGCGTGCGCAGTTGCAGTTGCGCTTGCAAAGTAAACTACATTGCGATTTTTTTGACACGTCCCTACACAAGATGTGGGGACGTGTTATTATTACATCAATTTGTTATGGCTTGGGTTTGTCGCGTAGGCAAGCCCATTATTATTTAATTTAGACGGCGCAAATTGCGGGCAAGCGACTAATTTATAACTTGATTTAGTTTGTATATTGTAGTATAATAATATTTAACTATGAAAAAACAATCGCAGGACGACGGCGTTTTACGGTACAAAAAACTCAAATTTAAGTTGGGCGCGGCGTTTTCGGGCGGCGGTACGCGCGGATTTGCGCATATTGGCGTAATACAAGCGTTCGAGCAAGAAAACATACGCTTCGACTGCGTTGCGGGCACATCTGTGGGCAGTTTGATAGGGGCTATGTATTGCGCGGGAATAACGTGCGAAGATATGATAGCCGCGGCAAAGCAGGTTACTCGTCGCGAAATCGTAAACAAAATGTGGGCGATCGGCTCCGATTCGGCAAATATCGCCGCCGTTGCAAGCCGTTTGTTGGGCGATATTACTTTCGACCGACTTAACGTGCCGTTTTGCGCGGTTGCGGTAGACATTTCGGACGGACAGGAAGTTTTGTTGGATACGGGCAACGTTGCGCAATGCGTGGCGGCTTCGTGCGCGGTACCGGCGCTGTTCAAGCCCGTTTGTATGGACGGAATGGTGCTTGTGGACGGCGGTTTGCTCAACAATATGCCTGCCGACGTGTGCCGCCGTATGGGCGCGGAAGCGGTAATAGGCGTAGATCTCAATCACACGCGCGGGCAGGGTACGCAGTCGCGCAAACTCAAAGACGTGCTTGTTGCCACCTGGGATATTACCACCAAGTCCACAATGTACAAGGGGCAAATCAACAGCGATATCGTTATCGAGCCGGAACTTGCCCGATTTAGCCGAACAAGTTTGGATAACATAGATTCGATGGTAGAAGAAGGCTATCGCGCCGCAATGGACAAAATGCCCGAAATAAAGCAGTTGCTTATCTGCAAGTAGTAAAAGGAGAGAAATATGAATTGCAGTTATAATACAAATAGCCCCAAATTGCGTTTTGTTGCCGCAATTTGCGTACTTGTGTTGCTGTTGTCGCTTGTGCTGAGCGCGTGCAACGGTACGGTAAAACTTATCGGCATATCCGCCGAATATACGGGCGCGGATATAGCGGTGGGCGGCAAGTTGAACAAAGACGCCGTAAACGTTACCGCCAGATATTCCGACGGCAGCAGCAAAAAAATCACCGATTTTACGCTGAGTAACTTAGACTCTTCGTCTGCCGGCGCCAAAACCGTTACCGTTACTTATGTCGAACACAACGTCAAGCAAACGGCTGAAATTACGGTAAACGTGGTTTCAAATCAACCTACGGCACAGTTGCAAAGCATTACCGCAACTTACGGCGGGGGCGATCTGCATACGGGCGATGTTGTCGACAAATCGCTTGTAACGGTTGTTGCAACTTATTCCGACGGCAGCAGCAAGTCCGTTACCGATTTTACTCTCGGTTCTGTCGATACGTCGTCTGTGGGCGACAAAACGGTTACGGTAACCTATTCCGAGCAAAACACAACGGTGCAAAATTCGTTTACGGTACACGTAACAGGGCCCGCCAAGGCAACACTTACCCGCATTACCGCAGAATACACAGGCGGCAATTTGCAAATAGGCGCCGCGGTGGACGCCAACTCGGTAAACGTTACCGCGTTCTACTCGGACGACACCAGCAAGAGCGTAACCGATTTCGTTTTCGGCGAAATGGACACGTCTACCGTGGGAACAAAAGAAATAACGGTATATTACACCGAACAGGACGTAACGCAAAGCGCAACCTTTTCGGTGGAAGTGGTATCGTTTTCGCTGGTGGAAATAACTGCGCAATACAACGGCGGCAGCGTCGCGTTGGGCGGCAAATTGGATCGCACTCAACTTACCGTTACGGCAAAGTATTCCAACGGTCTTACCGAATCGGTTACCGATTACCAATTAGAAACCTACGACACGTCGTCTGCGGGCGAAATTTCCGTTACCGTAACGTATACGTTGCACGGCGTAACCAAGTCGCGCACATTCGTCATTACGGTAGTCGACGCCACTCTTACGGGTATTACTGTATATTATCCCGAAGCCAGAATATTTGTGGGCGAGCAAATCGACCCCGCCAAAGTTGAAGTTACCGCAAGTTTCAGCGACGGCACTTCGGCTCGCGTAACCGACTTTGTACTGTCCTACGATTCGCCGCATGTAAACGACAATCTTACGATAACCGTAAGTTACACCTTGCGCGAAGTTACGCAAACCGCAACGTTTACCGTGTACGTAAGCGCACCCGTTACGCTGGACAGAATCGAAGTCAATTATACGGGCGCAACGCTGCCCGTAGGTATGCGTCTGGACAAAACGTTGCTTACCGTAACGGCATATTATTCGGACGATACGCATCAAATCGTAACCGACTACACGCTAAGCGGCGATATTTTCGACGACGTTGGCGAATATCCCGTTACCGTAACTTACACGCGCGCGGACGTAACGGTACAGCAAACTTTCAACGTTACGGTAATACCTCCGTACAATCTGGTGCGTCTCGAAGCCAAGTACGACGGCGGCGCAATAACCGTCGGCTCGCAACCCAGCCTTATGCACCTTACGTTGACGGCGTACTTTTCCAACGGCTCGACGAAAGTTGTAAACCCGACCAAACACTCCGATATCGACACGTCGCGCGTGGGTTATGCCGAGTGGAAACTTACCTACACTTGGTACAATCAGGAGCAGACCGCGTCGGTAATGGTAAAGGTAGAGCCCAATATCGAACGCATTACCGCGGTTTACAACGGCACGGTATTGATGGGCGAACAGCCCGACCGCGCGTTGCTTACCGTAACGGCATATTTTTCGGACGATACCAACAAGCCTGTTACCGATTACGAATGCGGCGTTTGCAACACGTCCGCTGCGGGTACGGTGCGCTGGCAAATTACATTCAATTGGTACGGGCAGTCCGTCGAAACATTTGCGGAAGTGTCGGTAGTTGCCGGTTTGGACAGAATTACCGCAACTTACGACGGCACCGTTGCGGTGGGCGAACAGCCCGACCGCGCCAAATTGACGGTTACCGCGTATTATGCTGACGGTTCGAGTAATGTTGTAACCGATTACGAGTGCGACGCGCCGGATACGTCTCAAACGGGCGTTGTCGTTTGGCAAATAAGTTACACCTTCTGCGGAACTACCAAGAGTACATCGGTAGAAATTACTGTTGCGTCGGGTAGCGACAAGACCGTTGCCGATATGTCAATTCACTTTATGGAATTGGGCAACAAATCAAACGGCGACAGTATATACATCAAGGCGGGCGATACGGACATCTTGATAGACGCAGGCTCGTCCAGCGGCAGCATAACAACCACATCTAAATATATAAATCAATATTGCACCGACAACACATTGGAATATGTTATAGTTACGCATGGGGATACAGACCATATCGCGGCGTTTACGGGTACTTCGGGGGGATTTTTCGATTTGTATGAGTGTGAAAACATAATCGAATTTGCGCGCACTAACAAAGATACAGCCACTTTGAGAGAATATTATAAACGTCGTGATGCGGAAGTTGCAAACGGCGCAAAGTGTTATAAGGCGTTGGAGTGCTACAACAATGCCAACGGCGCCAAGCGCGTTTACGACCTTGCTCCCGGTATCACTATGGAGATACTGTATCAAAAATTCTACGAAACCCAGACGTCGAATGAGAACGATTATTCGGTGTGCTTAATGTTTACTCAGGGCGACAATCACTATTTGTTCCTTGGCGATTTGGAAGAAGCGGGCGAAAAGTCGTTGGTGGAAAGTAACCCCGATTTACCGCATGTTCAGTTGTACAAGGCGGGACATCACGGCTCGCAAACATCTGCAAGCGACTTGTTGATGAAAAAGATCACTCCCGAGTATATTTGCATAAGTTGCGTTGCGGGCTCTACGGAATACACGCAAGACATTGCCAACACATTCCCCGCACAGTCGTTTATCGACCGCATTGCGCCGTACACAGACAAGGTTTTTGTAACTACACAGTGTACGCTCAAAAAGACCGACGCGGGCAGATGGAACATCGACCAAGTTATGCCGATGAACGGCAATATCGTATTTACCTGTATCAACAACGTAATCGAAGTTCACGGCAGCAACAACGACACGTTGCTTAAAGATACCGATTGGTTCCGCAACAACCGTACTTGTCCGCAAGCGTGGAAATAAACTCAAAACAGTGTCGGAAAGTATCCGACGGGAGATTTTATGATAACTTATCAATTTTACGGCACGTCTCACGGCGAAGGCTACGGCGGCGTTATCAAGGGCTTGCCCGAAGGTTTTACCTTTGACGTCAACTACATAAATCAACAATTGGCGTTGCGCAAGTGCGGCTACGGTCGCAGCGCGCGCATGCAGTACGAAGATACGGTGTCTTTCAGAGGGTATTCGGGCGATACGGTAACCGTTCGCGGCGATTTGCACTTTTTTGTTGCCAACAGGTACGTGGAATATCGCCACGAAATAACCGCCCTGCGCTCGGGGCACAGCGACGTGGTGGGCACAAAGCGTTTTCCCGACAAGACGGTGCGGCAGTTGGCGGAGTTGTCGTCTGCGCGCAACAGCATTTGCTATGTTGTGTTGGGCGCCATTTGCAAGCAATTTTTGCAATCGTTGGGCATACATACCTACCACTATGTAAAAAAGATCGGCGGCATATCTATGCGCAACAAATACGAATTCGGCGTTTCCGAGCAACAACCCTGGTTTGCGTCGGTTCATTGCCCGTGCAATTACGCAACCGACCTTATCGTAAAGGCTATCGACAAGGCGCGTCAGGCAAACAACAGTTTGGGCGGAGTGGTTGCGGTGGGCGCAACGGGCGTCCCCATGGGCATAGGCGAAATTTTGCCCTATTGCGAACGTCTTGACGCACAAATTGCGGGCTATATGATGGGTATTCCGTCGGTAAAGGCAATTTCCTTCGGAATGGGCGACGATTATTCCAATTCGGACGGCGTAGGTTGCCACGACGAATTGACGGTAAACGACAACGACGAAATAGTGTACGCCACCAACAAATGCGGCGGCATAGTTGCGGGCATTACAACGGGCGGCGATGTGTTGTTCAGCCTTACGGTCAAGCCCGTCCCCACAATAAAGGGCGTAAACACCGTAGACAGCAAAACGTTGCTTACCGTTCCGCAGCATTACGAACGCGCCGATGTGTGCGTTGTGCCCAACGTCGGGGTAATTGCCGACAATATTCTGGCATTTGTTTTGACCAATCAAATGCTCAAACAGCGCTGATATATGATAACTTTTTCGCAATTTGACATACGCAATTACGCCAACGCTCTTGTTGTAACCGACGTCAAGGTGGCGTCGCTGTACGGAATAGCGGGCGACAACGTGTACGTTTTGCCGCGCGGCGAGCGTGCCAAAACTTTTGCCAACGCAAGCAAACTGTGCAGTTGGTTTGCCGAGCGCAACGCTTGCAAAAGCGACCTTGTTGTGGCAGTGGGCGGCGGTTGCGTGGGCGACGTTACGGGCTTTGCCGCGTCGGTTTACAAGCGCGGCATACGTTTGTTACACGTACCCACAACGCTTGTTGCGCAAATAGACAGCGCAATAGGCGGCAAAACCGCGCTTAATCTCGACGGCATAAAAAACGCCGTAGGCACTTTTTACAAGGCGGATACTCTTATCGACACGCGCTTTTTGCAAACGCTTTCTTTGCGGCAACTTGCCGACGGCGCGGGCGAATTGCTCAAATACCGTATGCTCAACGCCGAAATAGACGCGTTGTGTTCGGCGGAAGTGTTGGACGCGGACAAGATAGTGCGCTTGTGCGCCCGATACAAACAGCAACTGTGCAAGCGCGATATGTACGACAAGGGCGTGCGCAACAGACTTAATTTCGGGCATACCGTGGGGCACGCAATGGAGTTGACATACGGCTTGTCGCACGGCGTAGCCGTGGCAAACGGCATTTATTACGAAACGTTATTGGCGCGCAAACTCGGGCGCGTAAGCGGCGAATATGCCGACAAATGGTGCCAAACCGTGCGCAAACAATTTGCGGTATCGGCATTTACCGACCAAGCGTTTCAACTTGTATTGCAGGACAAAAAAAACAGTGGCGGGCTAATAGGCTTTGTTTTGCCGCCCGATTTTGTAACTATACGCATCACTGCGCAACAAGCGCGCGATTTACTATTGACCGATGCTCAATTTTAACGGACAGTTTCAACTTAATACAAATATTTGTTACGGAGACAAATCCATCTCGCACCGTGCTTTGATTTTTGCGGCTATTGCCGACGGAATAAGTACGGTGCGCAACATTTCGCTTGCGCGCGACGTGCTTGCCACGGCGGAGTGTTTGCGGCGTTTGGGCGCGGAAATAACTTTTTGCGGCAACACGGCAACGGTCGTCCCGATAAAAAGTTTACCTGCCGCGCAGGTGGTACTCAACTGCGAAAACAGCGGAACAACAGCGCGTTTGCTTGCGGGGCTTGTTGCGGGCTTGGGCGTATCGGCACGCTTTGTCGGCGACCAATCGCTTAGCCGCCGCCCTATGGACAGGGTAATAAAACCGTTGCAAAGTATGGGCGCGGATATTTATTGCGAGCGCGATTGTCTGTTTGTATGCCGCGGTTCGCGCCTTAGTGCCATCGATTACACAGCGCAAGTCAATTCCGCGCAGGTAAAAAGCGCCGTTTTGATCGCGGGTTTGTTTGCCGACGGCGTTACCGTTTACCGCGAAAACATACCTACGCGCAATCATACGGAATTGTTGTTGCAATACTTGGGCGCAAATATTTCCGCAGACGACAACGTTATTTGCGTAAAGCGCAGCGCATTGCGCGCTTTTGACATTACCGTTCCCAACGACCCGTCGTCAGCGGCGTTTTTTGTCGCTTTGGCGCTGACAAAAGGGTTACGGGCGACATTTTCCGACGTTTTGCTCAACAATGCGCGCTTGGGTTTTTACCGCGTGCTGGCAAATAGCGGCGCCCGTATCCGTTACGACAACGTGCATACGGTTTGCGGCGAACAGGTGGGCAATATCAGCGTGTTTCCCGGCGCGATCAAGCCGTTGTACGCAAGCGAGCGGGACGTGTGCGACGCGATAGACGAAATTCCCGCCTTGGCGGTTGTGGCGCTTGCAACAAAGGGCACGCACGTTTTTTGCGGAGTGGACGAATTGCGCCGCAAGGAAAGCGACCGCGTACAGGCAATTCGGCGCACCGCGGCGGCGTGTTATCAACGTTGCACGGCCGACGGCGGCAATCTTGTAATTCGTTCCGACGGCAAGTTGCCGCGCGGTATGTATTTTGACGACTGTTGCGACCACCGTATTGCAATGAGCAGGGCAATATTGTGCCAAATTGCGGGCGGCGGCAGTATCGATTGCGCGCCGTTCGACATATCTTTCCCCGAGTTTTTAACAATGATGGGCGTACAACCGCTAAAATTGGGGCTTGTGGGCGCAGATGTTTCGGGCAGTATGTCGCCGCGCTTAATGGCGTATTTGGCCGCGCGCAAGGGGATATGTTGCAGTTACGACGCCGTAAACGTGCCGCCTGACGTTTCGGACGCAGATCTGTCGGCAATAATAGGCGGTTTTGACGGGGTAAACGTAACCATGCCCTTCAAAACGCGCGTTGCGCGCTTGCTCGGTACGTCAGTTCCGTCCGTAAATACCGTCGGCAAAAATATCGTTACGCAATCTACCGACGGCTACGGAATAATTGCAAGTTTGCGCAGCCACGGAATAAGCGTGAACAACGCCAAACTGTGGATAGTAGGTGCGGGCGGCGCAGCGGAAGCGTGCGTAGCCGTGTTGAAAAAATACGGTTGCGCAATGCAAATACTAAATCGTACCGCGTCCAAAGCGTGTTATCTTACCGACAAGTACGCGCTGCAAACGGATATTGCGCGCCCCGACGGAGTGCTTACTTTTGTGCCGCAGTGCCCGTTTGAGCAATCGATCGAGTTGCCCGACAGCGTACAGTGGGTATTCGTAGCCGATTACAAGGGGTACAGCGGCGCTGCCGACAAGGCAATGCTACGCGATATTACGGTTGTAAGCGGCTTGGAAATGCTGTACAACCAGGGCGCAAAAAGTTTCGCTTTGTGGACGTCAACGCCAATACAGCACGGCTACAAACAATTTGCAAGGAGTATTTCAAGTGAAAATTTTGATGTTAAGCGGCGCTAATCTCAATATGTTGGGCAAGCGCGATCCGGCACATTACGGCAACGACACGTTAGTTCAGTTGCAGGACAAAGTTTGCACCTATGCCGCCGCGCGCGGCGTTAAAGTGGTGTGCGCGCACAGCAATAGCGAAGGGGAACTGATAAACATAATGCAAAACAGCGCGTGCGACGCCATCATTCTTAATGCGGGCGCATACAGCCATTACAGTTACGCCTTGCGCGACTGTATCGAGTGTTTGAGCGTGCCAGTTGCGGAAGTGCATTTGTCGGACATTTACAGCCGCGAACCGTTCAGGCACAACGACGTGCTTGCGGACGTGTGCAAGGCCTGTTTTGTAGGCAAGGGCATACAGGGCTATTACGACGCGGTGGACTTTTTGACAGGCAATGAGTAAATTGATTTTTGTGGGTTTTGCGGCGTGTTTCAAAACGTCCGTCGGCAACATCATCGCCCGACGTATTGCGGCAGACTTTTACGATACGGACGCGCTTGTGGAACAGAGCGAACGCCGCTTTGTGCGGCAAATAATTTGCGACAGCGGCGAAGAGTATTTCCGCCAAGCCGAGAATGCGGTTTTGGCGCGGCTAAGCAATGTTGACAATGCGGTGGTGTCGTGCGGCGGCGGCAGTGTGTTGTGCGACAATTTTGCCCAATTTGCGCGCAACGCAACGGTAGTGTGGCTTACGGCGTCGCCGGCAATCGTGCGTAAGCGTTTGGACGGCACTTCGCGCCCGCTGTTTGACAATGCAAGCGAATTGCAGTTGCGGCGCATTATGGAACAGCGCGCCCCGCTATACGCAAAATATGCCGATTTTTGCATAAATACCGACGACTCCACTCCCCAACAGGTAGCCGACGCCGTTGTGAACTGCTTAAGCAATAGTTAGTTAGCCGACCACACGTGCGTCGGTCGATTGCTTGCTGCTGCGCTAACGCGAGCGCAATCGACACGTAGTGCGCTATCGCGCCGACGCAGTCGGACTTGGGAGTTGCGCGTGAACGCACGCGCGGCATTCATTTAGACTTTCGGTGGGGAGTCGCCTGCCCCACCAACCCCCGCAATGGCGCAAACTTCGGCACCGGTCCGTAGTTTGCGGTAGTTTAATTTGAACAACTATATGATTTGATTTAGTTGATTTATTAACTATTTAGTTTAATGTTTAACGTACTTTCAATAAATAATTGTGTGCCGCACCTTGTTAGGTGCGGCACACTTGTTGTAGATTGTTTTGCAGTAAACCCGCTGAGCGAGTGTGTCCACTGCAAAATAATCTGCAACGAGCGCACGCAGTGCGTGAAGCGAAGCCTTTTTGCATGGGATATGCGAGCGGTATAATCGACCGACGCACGTGTGGTCGGCTTCGTCGGGTCGGGACAACAAAAAAAGTAGCGCAACTTTACAGTTGCGCTACGCATTTGAAAAAGTTTATTTAGCAGTTGTTATTTTGTGTTTCTGTTTCTCTTTCTAAATACTTTGATAACAATTACCACAAGCAAAGCGGCTACCAACGCCACGCTGGAAATAACCGACAGCAACAGCGTCCAATCTATATCGTTGGGAGTGGTTTCGTCGGGAACTTCCGGTTCTTCGGGTTCTTCATCTTCTTCGGGAATGAGCGTTATTTCTTTCCATTCTTCCGCGGAAGGTTGAACAACGGTCAGCGCGTTCAAATCGCCGTCTTCGAGCAACTTGTCGAACGTCTTGTCGTAGTTTTCACTTTCGGTCCATTCAACCTTGTAGTATTTCGCTTCTTCCGAGCCTTCTTCGGCGTCCTCGTTTTCAACAAGCGAGTACGTTCCCAAAGTTTTCATATCAACGTTGTCGTAGTAAACCGTTCCTACGGGTTTTACCGAGCCGTCGATAGTGCCGTTAAACAGCGCCAAGCGAACGGTGGTGCTTTCCGCGCCCGTTACGTAAACGATGTAGTAACGTACCCAACCGTTGTTTACGGTGGCTTCGTTTTCGGGTACTTGTCCCAACAGTTCGCAATCTATCTTGGCGTCGGCGGGATATTTAGCGTCTACCTTACCAACAACCGCTTCGCTTCTGTCCTTGGAGTTGTCTATCAGATAGAAGTGGGGGTCAAGGTCGCCCGTCTTGGCCAATACGGAGAACACGTACACCGTTCTTGCGGAGAGCGAGATGTCTCCCGAAATGTAACCGAAACTTGTAGCGACGTTGTTTACAATACGCAAAATATTGTTTTGAGCGTCGTCTGTGGGAGCGAATTCGGCGCCTTGAAGCGTTCCGCTGCCTTCTATTGCGGTTGCAAGAGTGTTCAAACCGTCAATTGCGTCGTCGGGTTTGCCGTCTTTGTATATAGCGTTGCTGCCTGCAAATACGGGCGTCCAATTGCTGGGCTTGTTGCCTGTGTTGTTTACATCCGAAAAACTTCCGTTGGATACCGACGTGCTTGCCGAGTCGCCCAACAAGTTGAGTTTTTTGACGGTCGAGCCGGCACTGGCGTTGTTGTAGTCTTTGTACGAAATGGATTCGTACGCGGGGCTTGTAACGTACAGCGCGCCGTTGGGGATAAGTCCCTGTTCGGCATTTTCTTGGTAGTTATCTTTGTCGCCGAGTACAAACAGTATGCTTATTTCGGTTTGTACCGAGGACGGTTTGAGATAAATGTCGTATTTTACCCAGCCGCAGTTGTTGTCGTCTTCTATTTGCTGGCTTGTTACTACATTGGTAAAACTGTCCACGTCCTCGTATGTGCCGTCATCGTTTTGCTTTTGAATGTAGATGTTGGCTTTGGCAACTTTGTTTACTTGCGCAACTCTCACCCAAAAACTGATATGGTGGTGGTCTTTCAACGTTTCGCTGGAATGTACCGTAATGTTGTTGCTCAGTCTAAGCGCAAGGGGTTCGTTGCCTTCGCCGTTTTGCGACAGTTTGTAAATGGCAAAACCGGAAGGTTCGCCGCTGTCGGTGTGGAAGTCGTCTCTGTCGGTAAACGGAGATACGCTTGTGTCTTTAAGATACGCTTCGGAGTCGGCAAATGTTTCCACCGCGTCGGACTTGTCGCTTGCCAATGTAAGATAGGACGAATCCGCGGTTATGTCTTCGTTTTCGATGATCTTGTACGAAGTGTCGCCTTCCGTTGCGTTGTCGGCGTAGTTACGATATACGTCGGCGTTTACCGTTTCCAACGTGATGTCGTCAACAAACAAAACGCCTTCGCCGTTGATGGGTTGATCGGAACCTTCGCCTACAAGGGGCAGACCTTCTTCGCCGCTGTAAACGTTGCCCAAACCTACGCTTACGCGAACGTACTTGGTGGACGCTTCACGGTTGAAGATGTAAAATACGTATTCTACCCAACCGCCGTCTTTGTTGGCGTCCGACTTGCCGATTTCAAAGTTGTAGGCGTACCAATTTTCGCTCTTGGCGGAAACGGTGGACTTTTGGATCATTATTACCGCTTTGCTGCCTTCGGCAAGTTGCGCGGTATTTAACCATACCGATATTTTTACCGAACTTGCGGAAGATACCGACACGCTGTCGGACAAAATGCTGGCGGTGGTCGCCTGTTTGGAAGCGATCATATAAACGTTGCTTTCTTCTTCATCCGACGCATTGGGGTGCAATCCCGGATTGGTAATGGTGTGCCCGGGCAATTCTATCGCTATGTCGTCCGATACCGTTTGCCAATTGTCGGCATTGGTGTCTACAATACCCATAAGAGCGTTTTCGTTGGTGCTAAGCGTCGTAAAGTCGTGCGAAGAACCTTCCACGGCTTTGTACCCGTATCTTGTCCAATTTTGCGCCGTGCGCGGATAGGTAGTGCTTTCCGAATCGACGTACTTAAAGTCGCCGTTTCGTACGGGCAACGTCGACGAACCGGTCGAACCCGAATTGTTTTCGTCGGGCGTTTTGGATGCCGGTTTGATAATCAAGAACAACGATACAACAAGTATTACTACTGCCAGCGCAATTATCGCGGCGATAATAATTGCTTTTCTCGTGTTTTCCGACAGTGCCGGAGTTTGTGTTTTTTTGCTCATAACTTTTTCAATACCCTTTTCTTGAAGTCAGTATGCCAAGCGCATACTAATAGTTATTTTAATACAAACTAAAATAAAATGCAATCAAAATAAGGTAATCATTTTGAAATAGGTACGGAAAAATGTATTTGTCGGCAAAAAACAAATGGCTCATCGTAATATTATCTGCGGCGGCGGGCTTTGTAAACGGTTTTTTGGGCGGCGGTGGCGGCATAGTTATCGTTTCGGTATTGCTTGCCGTAATGCGTCTCGATCAAAAAAAGGCGCAGGCAACGGCACTGCTTGTAATTTTGCCGCTTACGGCGGTAAGCGCGGCTGTTTACCTTATCAATGGCAACGTCGATTGGGTGCCCACGCTGTGGGCTTCGCTCGGCGTAACCGCGGGCGGCGCACTGGGCGCGCTGTTGCTGTCCAAACTTAAAAGCAACGTTGCAAAACTGATATTTGCCGTCGTGTTGATAGCGGGCGGCATAAAAATGTTTTTTTGACAAGGAGACGCAAATTTGTCGGTATTTTTGTTGATATTGTTCGGCTTTTTGGCAGGTATACTCGGCGGAATGGGTATGGGCGGCGGCACGCTGTTGGTGCCGTTGCTGTCCTTTTTGGATCTTCCGCAAAAGACGATACAGGCAATAAATCTGATAAGTTTCTTGCCGATGTGCGCGGTTGCGCTTATTTTTCACGCAAAAAACAAACTTATCTGCACGCGGCATATCGGTTGGCTGGTAGTGCCCGCAATAGTAATGGCTGTAACGGGCGCTTTGTGCGCGGACGGCGCCGACAACAAGATATTGCGCGTGTGCTTTGCCCTGTTTTTGATAGGCGTGGGCGTTTGGCAACTTGCTGTGGCTGTCAAAGCCTGCGTCGCTTCGCGCAGAAACAAACGTTTGCCAGTTCTCGCAGACGAACAATCAGACGCCCGCGACATCACGCGCACAAAATAGCGGCATTGTGCGCGTCAAAAACTTTGTAATACCCCGTAATTCGGCTTGCTTAACGCGCAAGCCTTTTGCATTTGCGGGCGTTTTGCGCAGATACTTGCTTTTGCGCCGCAAACTCTTGCAAAATTTCAGCAAATTTGGTAAAGTATTAGCGGTAGAATTTATGAAGTATCTGGCTTTCGACATCGAAGCGGCAAACGGTTACCAACTGTCGAGTATTTGCAGTATAGGAATAGTAATTGCCGACGAATCTTTCAATATTATCAGCAGCCGAAATATTTGGATCAATCCCAAAACCAAGTACAATCTAAACGGCACGCGCGAAAACGTCGGCATAAATTTGCAATTGGACAAGAATCTCATCGAATCTTCGCCCGATTTTTCGCATATATACGGCAGCGTAAAAAAGTTGCTTACCGACAAGCGATACACAGTAATAGGGCACGCGGTGGATTCGGACGTGCGTATGCTCAACGCCGCTTGCGCGCGCTATCGTCTGCCGTCCATAAATTTCGAATTCGTCTGCACGCAGTTGCTTTACAAAATGTACAAGGGCGACAAGGAAGTAAAGGCGCTGAACAAAATTGCCGACGATATAGGCGTAACGTTTGTTCAGCACAATTCCGAGCAGGACGCCTACGCGTCTATGCTTACGCTCAGATATCTGGTGCAAAACAGCGGATTGTCGGTAGAACAATTGCTCGACAAGTACAAAATACGCAAGGGCAGCAACAATAATTTCGAGTTGACGCGTCCCGTGTCGCTGTCGGGGCAGGTATCCAAGCGCAAAGTTACGCAAGTCGCCTTGGAAAAAATCCGCGAATATGCCGCTTCCGTGCGCAAAACGTCCGACGAGTACGTAGGTAAGGTGTTTTGTTTGGCGCGGTCGCTGGAACTGTCCGACGGCGAACTGCTGTACCGAACGGTGGAAAGCATCGTTTCGCGCGGCGGCAGATACGTTACCAAGTTGTTTAAGTGTAACGTCTACGTGTGCAATACGTCTGCGTCTGAACAGGACATTATGCGCGAAAAGCGCGTTGACGAACTGTGCGCGCAGGGCGTGATGCTAAAAGTACAAATAGATCAGGTAATACGGGGAGAATTATGACAGCCGAAACATTTTTGAAAGGGTACAAACAAAGTCCCGACGACATCGATACGGACGAAAGCATAAAGACATTTCACGACAAAATGGCGCGCGGACTGCAAGGTAACGGCGGTATGCCGATGATCCCGACGTACATAATGAACGCCGACCGCAGCAAGATCGTCAGCGGGCGCAAGCGCATCATTATCGACGCCGGCGGCACCAATTTCCGCAGCGCAACGGGCTATTTCGACGCGGACGGCAACGCCGTAATAGAAAATTTGCAAAAGACGGTAATGCCCGCGTCCGATTGCGTGCTTACCAAGCAGCAATTTTACGAGCGTATCGCGCGCAATATCGAGCGTCTTTTGCCGTTGGCGGACGATATAGGTTTTTGCTTTTCGTATCAGGTGAATATGCGCCCCGATATCGACGGCACGGTGGTAATGTTCAGCAAGGAAGTGCGCGCGCCCGAAGTTATCGGTACCGAAGTGGGGGCCGAAACGTTGGCCGCATGTCGCGCCATCGACGGCAAAAGCGGACGTAAAATAGCCGTTTTGAACGACACCGTAGCAACGTTGTTAGGCGGCATGGCGTGTTCCAAGCAACAATATTCCGCGTATCTTGGATATATTTACGGAACGGGCACCAACGTCTGTTACATAGAGGACACGGCAAATATTGCCAAAGTGCAAGGGCTGCCCGCAGGCAAAATGTTGATAAATACCGAGTGCGGCAACTTTGACGGCTTTGTGCGCGGCAAGTTCGATCGCGCCGTAAGCGACCGTACCGCCGTTCCGGACAAGCAATTGTTTGAAAAAGCCACCGGCGGCAAATATCTTGCGGAAATAATAGCCGAAGCGCTGCGTACTGCATTGGACGACGGCGTGTTTGGCGGCGACGTGCATTTGCAACCTTTTGCGCTCAAAAATGTGTCGGAATTTGTAACTGGGGGCGGATTTCCCTGTACTTTCGAGTGTGAAAGCGACCGTCTTTTTGCAATGGACGTGTGCAATTTGCTGGTAGAACGCGCTGCTAAAATGGGCGCGATAGTCAACGCGGCGTTGGCAATCGCTTCGTGCCGCGACAAGTCTTTGCCCGTGGCGATTGTTGCGGAAGGAACGACCTTCAACAAACTTGCGGGTTACCGCGGCGCCTTTGAAAAATATCTTACGCAAATACTCGGCGATTACGGCATTACCTATGCTATCGTTCAGGGCGAAGATCTCAATCTTGTGGGCACGCTTATGGCAACGACGGTTTTGTAACCGACGCGTTTGTCGCGTTTTGTTTGACAAAATCGTCTTGCGCTATTATAATAACAGTTGTGAGAGACAGTCGGACGGTTGCGTGGGGCAACTCACGAGGAAAGTCCGAGCACCGCAGAGCAAGAGTGCAGGCTAACGGCCTGTGAAGGCGACTTTAAGGAAAGTGCAACAGAAATATACCGCAACGGCAACGTTGTAAGGGTGGAAATGCAGGGTAAGAGCCTACAAACGTTTTGGCGACAACGCGTTACTGTAAACCCCACTCGGTGCAAGAAATGAGACAAAATGCCTGCTCGGCATCTCGACATATTCGCTTGATACTGTCGGTAACGACAGCAGTAGACAGATAACCGTCTATTACAGAACTCGGCTTACAGACTGAACTCTTACAAAATGCGAGAACTTACGGTAAACATTCCGCAAGTTCTCTTTTTTATTCGGAGTAATGGTGTTGTAAGCAACAAACAGCCGCCGTATTTTAAGGCGGATGTTGTTTGCGTTGTCGGTAAATAAGGTTTTTGCGCCGTTTTCAATATATACGACGCCGAGCAAAACGCCTTGCGGCGCTATCGGCAAGGCTATTTTTCGCTTTTGGCAATTAAATTTACTTAAAAATAGGGGGTTGTTTCGTTTTTTGCGACGGAGTTTGTCGGCAAAACGCTTTGTGCGCGGTATGTCTGTAGGTAGTACAGTTGCGCGCATATCGCTGCGCGCATATTTGTTTGCGGCGGGCTTACGTCGGCAAGTTTTGCGCGCGTTTGCCCGTACAAACGCGCGCGCAATTGCGTACGGCAGTTACAGCGGCAGTCCGCCCGGATTGTACAGCGACAGGTCGAAGGGCACGTACTGTCCGGGAATAAAGGGCTGTTCGTCGAAATTTTTTACGTCCGACAGTTGTTCCGCCCACAAGTCTCGGTTTTTCATTATCTTCCCACCGATGTGTTGTCGTGCCGCCTGTCGCGCAGTTCTTCTATGGGGTGTTCGGCGGTTTGATAGCGGTAATCTTCGCGATTGTCGGCAATATATTTGCTTATTATATTGTGGCTGGGCACTTCGCTGTCCTTTACGTTTACTTGCTGTTGGTAATCGAAAAATTTGGCGTCGGAATTGAGTTCGGACGCTTCGATGTAGTCCTCGCCCTTGGCTGTAAGCGTAACCGTGCCCTGCAACACGCTGCGCACGTATTCGATGTTGGAGCAGAAGTGCAGCAATTCGGGAAAATCTCCCTTTGCAATTACCTGTTGCCACACTTTGCCGTCGTATTTTTGCAACAGTTCGACTGCCTTGTGCAGGTGCGCCAATTCGTCGTTGAAGTGCTGTTCCCAGATATTTTTGATATATGCGTCGGTCTCGTCGTTCATCAACGAGTAGTACAAGTAGCACTCGGTGTACTCGTTCATCAGCAGATCTTCGCACCAAGTGCAGGTGGTGTCTTTAAGTCCGCCGTACAGCGTTACGTGCTGTTCCTCTATCATGCCTATTTCGGTGTACAGTTGCCTGCCCAATTTGTTTTGGTAAAACGCCGCTTGATTCATATAGTAATTCATCGTTTGCTGTTCGGCGGCGGTAAGGATATTTACGTCCAATTTGGTAAGGTTGTTTGCTTGTTTGAAATTGATATAACGCTTTACGTCGTCGGTGGGGTATCTGTGTTCGGAAATGGTGGGGCGCCCGGGCATAAGTTCGGTGTAGCCGCCTACCATTTTTTCCGCAATTACGCCCTTGTCCATTTCCAACAGGTCGGCGTAGCGGTACAGGTGGTCGAAGTCCTCCAACAGGGCAAAGTTCATTGCCTGTTTTACGTATTTGTTGGATTCGCGTCGGGCAAATATGGCGGTAAGATCCACCGCAAGTTGTTCGTAACCGATGGTGTGTTCCAGTATGCCTTCGCCGATCGGTTTAAGCGCGGCAATGCGCTTTTGCTGTTGTTGTTCTTTGCGCCTTATGGTCGCCAATTCGCGGCGCATTTCGTTGTCGGTAGCGTGCCTATGAAATTGATGCGAACACCAAACCGATTCGTACTCGGCGCCGTTGGCAAGAATAACGCGCACGCGCGTGTAGGGGTCCACGTCGAATTTGTTGTACGGCTTGGGCGCCAATTCTTTCCAATTGTAGTAGTCGTCAACTGTCTTGACGGGTTTTTCGTTGAACGGGTTAAAACTCATTTTTTCGCTCCTTTATTCGTTTGATTCGAGTGTTGCCAATTTGCGGCGTTTTATACCGCGGCAAACGTTTGTCGGCGCGGCGCAGGGGTATTTCGGCATGCGATATACTATTTGTGAAATAGTTGCGCGCGGCAAACTATTTGTGAAATAGTGCCGCGATACTATTTGTAAAATAATATCGTCAAAAATAAAATTTTGCGGCAAAATTTTATTTTTGACGTGTGATTTTTGCAATTTCGGTCTCATACAATAGTTGTGTAAATGGGACGAGCCGTTTAACGCGCCGTGTGAAACAGTTTGTCCACAAGTGTGTGCATAAATGTGGATAACTCTGTGGATAAGTGCATAACTCGCGTGATTTTCGTGCAAATCGGTGCGAATTTTGCTGTTTTTTAACGAATTTGCACAATTTACGCAGTACAATTTAGTCGGGAGTAGCAATGTTTGTAGTTTGCAATGCAAAAAAAATTACCGCCGTGCTTATCGTTTTGATAGTGTTGCAGTTGGCGCTTACGCTGTATCTGTGCGCCACGCGTTTGCCGTCCGCCGACACGTCGCTGATCGACTTTACGGTGGTAATAGACGCTGGGCACGGAGGCATAGACGGCGGCGTGGTGGGAAGCGACGGCGTAAAGGAATCCGCGCTCAATTTGCAATACGCCAAGCAGTTGGGCGAGATATTTCAACTTGGCGGTTTTAATGTGGTTTACACTCGCAAAACCGACGGCGGATTGTACGGCTTGGCTACCAAAGGGTTTAAGTTGCGCGATATGCAGGCGCGCAAACAAATAATAGAAAACGCCCGTCCCAACATAGTAATAAGCGTACATATGAACAAGTTTGCGCAGTCGTCCCGCACGGGTCCGCAGGTATTTTACCAATCGGGGCGGCAGGACGGCAAATTGCTTGCCGACAACCTGCAACAGGTGTTTAACGACTTTACGGGCAACTCGCACCAAGCGATAGGCGGCGATTTTTATGTCTGCCGCGAAATTTCCTGCCCGTCGGTAATAGTGGAATGCGGTTTTTTGAGCAATCCGCAGGAGTGCGCGCTGTTGCAAACGCCCGAATACCGCAAACAGATCTGCAATTACATTTACAACGGCGTAATGTTGTATCTGTATTCCACCTGAACGCGCTAATATGCGTTGCTTATCGTTGGGCGCGGTAGTCGAACCCGATACCGCTTGCCGTATCGTTTGCGTAATCGCGTAAGCGGCGGCACAAGCGTTCAGGCTCTTTGCGTTTGCCTGAATTTTTTGTTCGTTTGTCCGCACCGTTTGCCCAAACGCCCACGTGTTTTGTCGGCGGCGCAATCGGTACAAGCGCAATTTTGCAATGTTTGTCTTGCAAAAAAGCGCAATCGGTATTACAATATGTTTTATGATAACCAAAGTAACCGATTATTTGCAGTCGCTGGGAATAACGTTCCTATTGCTAAGGCACCCCGCCGTAGTAACCACCGAAGAATCGCGCAAGATAATTCACGTAGACGGCTGTATGTCCTGCAAAAGTTTGTACGTCAAGGACAAAAAGAGCAACAATTACTATTTGGTGGTGCTGCCTTTTGACAAGCGTGCGGATATGCGCGGCTTGGCAAGTTGCGTCGGGTGCGCCAAGTTCGAATTTGCCACGGAAGAAATACTGTGGCGGCACCTAAATGTGCATCGCGGCAGCGTGTCGCCTTTTGCGTATCTCAACGAACGTCCGCCCGACAACGCTCCGCTGATAATCGACGCAAGCGTTTATTATGCCGACAAAGTAAAGTTTCACCCCTGCGACAACACGGCGACCGTGGTGCTGAGCGGCGCGGATCTGCGCAAATTTTTGGGTAGCATAGGCAAAAAGGTAATTGTGGTCAATGCGTGAATAATTTTGCGCGTTAAATTGCCAAATATTACTGGCAAATGTACGATTTTTAATAATAATTTGTAAAATAGTGTTGCCATTATCGCAATAATGCTGTATAATATATAAAAATAATTATTTTTGGGAGGATAATTATATGGCAAAATGGTTTAATTCTCAAAGCAGATTGGTACAAATCTTATTGCTGTTGATCCCTGTAGTAAACTGGATCGTCGAAATCGGCGTAAGATGGTCTCACTTCTTTGATAAAAAAGGCTTTGGCAGTTTACTTCTTGCAATACTGGTAACGGTAGTAGGTGTTGTTTGGGGTTGGATAGACGTAATTTGGTGCTTACTCTTCAAACATCTGATTTTTGCAAAATAAATTTCAGCCCGACAACAAGACCCCTTTGCCTTGCGTAGGGGGCTTTGTATTTGCTCGACGCCGAATTCATTTTATAAAAAATAAAGGAGAAAATAATTATGCAAGATTTTATTAAAACAGTAAATAATTTACCGTTTATCGTAAAGTTGCTGCTCTGCATACCCTGCGTAAACATCTTTTACAGCATTTGCAGAATTATCAATCAAGCAACCAAAAGTCCGGTAAATGCGCTGAATTTGGTTTTGGCTATTTTAACAGTAGTCCCCGGTGCGTTTTTTGTTTGGATTATCGATATTATATGGGTAATCAGCAAAGGTCATGCTGTTTTGCTCGGCTAAACGATCTAAGTCAAACGCACATATTGTCAAATCTTTTAATTAAGTCCTAAAAAACTCCGCAAATTACGGAGTTTTTTTCGATTTATCACATCGCCGACTGCTGCGCATGCAAATAACGTAATTTTGTTTTGAACGTTAAGATCTGCGGACGAGCCGCCGCCAACTACTGCGGGTGCAAACAAGGTTATTGTCGCGCGGTTGTTTTGTGTAATTTTGTTTCAAAAAAATCTCCGCGGCAACTTGCGCGCGGAGAAATCGAATTTATTTGTTGTAATGTAATCGCGTTGTAGAACCGCCGCCTGTTTGGCGCAAACGGCAACTTTGCGGTGCGTTCAGCCTTGCAGACCTTCGGCTTGACGGCGCATATTTTCTATTACCACGTCGTACACTTCGCCCAAACTTGCGCAATATTCCAGCACTTTCCAAGGGGTATTGGTGTGGAAGTGCAGTTTGATCAGTTCGTCGTCGCCCACAACAAGCAGGCAGTCGCCTTCGATATTGGCGTTGATGTAGTCTATTATTGCGCTGTCGCTTAAATTTTTCCCTTCGAGCAGCAGTTGAGTGTCGTAAATGTATTCCATAATTTCGTCTCCTTTCGATAAATTACTCCCATTGTAGTATGCGCGGGCGTATTTGTCAATAATTTGCGGCGCGCTTGCGCGTTTTACTCTATGTGTTGCCGTATTTTTTCCAAAGCGCGGCTTTCTATGCGAGATATATAACTGCGGCTTATGCCCAACTTTTTTGCCGTTTGCAACTGCGTAAGCGGCGTGGAATTTTCTTCCAAGCCGTAGCGCATAAGAATAATCTTTTGTTCGCGCTCGTTTAAGTGTTCGCGTATGATATTTAGCAGATTTTGCCGCAAAATAGCCGTCTCCGCCTGATGAAACACGCTGTCCTCCTTTATTGCCAGCACGTCCATCAACGTATACTCGTTGCCGTCGTTGTCTACGCCCAGCGGATTTTGCAAATATACTGTGTTTGCATAGCGTTTGTTGGAGCGCAACGTCATCAATATTTCGTTTTCGATGCATCGCGCAAGATATGTCGCCAGCGTTGTGCCCTTGTCCGCCGAAAAACTTTCCACGCCTTTAATAAGCCCTATCGAGCCTATCGAAATAAGGTCGTCAAGGTCGTTTTTGCCGTATTTTTTGGCTATGTGCGCCACCAACCGCATATTGTGCGTAATAAGTTTGTCGCGCGCCTGCTTGCTGCCCGCGTAGTAGCGTTTAAGACATTCCGCCTCTTCTTCGGGCGTAAGCGGTTGCGGATAACTGCCGTTGCCGAAGTACCCCGTCATAAAAAACAATCGGCTAAGCAGTTGTAAAAAAGACGATAACATAAATTAAAACTCCTTTACGCTATTGTATTGATACTGTGGCAAATATATTGTATGGGGCTTGCGTATTTTTGCGCCGAGCGTTGCGCTCTGTGCGCTTTTGTCGCGCGTAACGGGGTTGTGTTGCGTCGTATTGCCTACAATTTGCCGCTATTTATAGGCGGCACGGTGTATTTACTTGTCTGCGGTGCGTTATGCGTTGCGGTTGCGGCAAGTGCGGTTGTCGGCGCGTTTTTTGCAAGGGCGCGGCGTGGTTTTTTATTCGGCGCGGCAAATAAAGTCTGCGCAAAACGCAATACGCTTGTCAAATCCCGACAAATAAGTTATTATATTTGCGTTATGGAGTGTTATTTGTGTCCGCGCAATTGCGGTGCGGACCGTTCGGCGGGCAGGGGCGTATGCGGCGTGGACGGCTTGCTTGTGTCCCGAATATCCGTACACAATTGGGAAGAACCCTGCATATCCGGCAAAAAGGGCAGCGGTACGGTGTTTTTTGCGGGGTGCAATTTGCATTGCCGATTTTGCCAAAATTACCGCATATCCGCCTTGCCGCACGGCGTGTACGTAAGCGAAGAACGTTTGGCGGACATTTTGCTGTACGTTCAAACGTTGGGAGTGGCAAATATCAATTTGGTAACGCCTACGCACTTTTCCGACAAAATAGCGCGGGCGTTGCGGCTTGCCAAACCGCGCCTTACCGTGCCCGTTGTGTACAACACAAGCGGCTACGACAAGGTACAAGCGCTTGCGCAATTGCAAGGTTTGGTAGACGTGTATTTGCCCGATTTGAAATTCGCTTCGCCCGAAGTTTCGCGACGACTTGCCGGCGCACCCGATTACTTTGACGTGGCAACGCGCGCAATAACGGAAATGCGCCGTCAGCAACCGCAGGATGTGTTTGACGACGACGGTTACATTGTGCGCGGCGTTGTGGTGCGGCATCTCGTTTTGCCTTCGTTTACTGAGGACAGCAAGCGCATTTTGGATTGGTTGGCGCATTTCGACAAGGATATTTACGTCAGCCTTATGTCGCAATATTTCCCCGCGCGCACAGACGACGCGTTTCCGCAGTTGAACAGGCGGCTGTTCAGGCACGAGTACGACAATGTGCGCAGATATTTTTTCAATGTGGGGCTGCACAACGGTTACGAGCAGGACGTATCGTCCGCAACCGAAGATTATTTGCCCGATTTCGACGACGGCGACGTACAACAAACGATTGACAAAGTGCCGAAAGTGTTTTGACCGCGGCGCTAAGGCAAAGGGCAGTAAAATAAATTTGTGCGCAATGCGCGCGTGCGCAGAGGTGCATACGTACAAATAAATTTATTTAAGAGTGGCAAAATGAAGAAAGTAAGCCTTTGGCAACTGTTTATAACTTTTTTCAAAACGGGATTGTTTACGTTCGGCGGCGGTTACGCCATGATATCCATTTTGGAAGAAGACCTTGTTGCCGACAAAAAGTGGATAACTTCCGCCGATATGTTGGATATGTTGGTCATTGCGGAATCTACCCCCGGCGTTATTGCGGTAAACACGGCAACGTCGGTAGGGTACCGTTTGCGCGGCATTTGGGGCGCGATAATTGCCACTTTGGGCGTGGTTTTGCCGTCTTTTGTTATAATAAACGCGCTTGCGTACGTGCTTACCGCCTTTGCGGATAACGTTTGGTACCAAGCGGCTTTTGCCGGCATACAGGCGTGCGTAACGGTGCTGATAATAAACGCGTTTGTCAAGATGTGCAAGCAATTAAACAAAAGTTGGTTTACGGCAGTGTTGCTTGTCGCCGCGTTTGCCGTGGCTGTTTTTACCGATTTCAACGTTATTTTCGTCATTATTATCGGCGGCGCGCTGGGGTTGATTTATACGTTGATATACGATTGCGTAAGCAAAAAACGCAACAAAAATTTGCCGTTGGCTCAGTCCGATCGTATGGAGCAAGCCGACGGCGACGACATTGCCGAGCCGTCAAACGGCAATAACGAACATTGCGCTTTGCACAACGACGTCAACGGCACGCATACCGACACGGACGGCGAACGCGCGCAGGACGTAAGCGGAACGGAACGCGATGAACGCGACGGTGCGTCTGACAACAACGGGGAGGACGTCGGCAAATGATCTACCTTGCGTTGTTTTGGGAATATTTCAAGATAGGCTTGTTTACCATAGGCGGCGGTTACGCAATGTTGCCGTTGGTTACGCAAATCGTGCTTAATCGCGGCTGGATGACCGAGCAGGAACTGATCAATTTTGTGGGCGTTGCGGAATCTACCCCCGGGCCGTTTGCGATAAATTTGGCAACTTTTGTGGGCAACACCGTGGGCAGCCGCGATTACGGCGTGTTGGGCGGCATATTGGGCGCAACAGTTGCAACTGTTGCGGTGGTGCTGCCGTCGCTGGTAATTATAATAATAGTAACCAAATTGCTGGACAAATTCAAAAATTCCAAGTACGTAAATGGCGCGCTTTCGGGCATAAAACCCGTTGTTGTGGGTTTGATACTTTCGGCAGTGGTAACGGTGGGGTGCAAGGTAATTTTGCCTCAACTTAATTTCAAATCGCTTTCCGCGGACGGATTTTCGCAGTTCAATTGGATATCGCTCATTATTGCCGCGTGCGTGTTTGCCCTGTCCAATATCAAAATAAAAAAGAAAAAAATCCACCCCATATTGTTAATTATCGCTTCGGCGGTGGCGGGAATAGTGATTTTCGGTGTATTCAAAGTACAACAATAGTGTTTTCGATTGGTATATCGTTCGCTTGAACGTATGCGCGGTGCGGCGCGTTGGCTACGCTTGTTTGTATACGTCTGCGACGGCGCGTTTGCTATGTTCGTTGTACGGGCGACAGTAGTGGGCGCATATCGATTGCAACCGTTTAACTGCTTGCAACAAGCCGTTACGTTGCAAATTTTAACGCGTTACCGCGCGGCGTTTTGCGGCAAAGTTGGGCGCAGCGCGCGTTTTGACGACGATCCGACGGCAATATCGCTCAACTTTTCCGTGTTGTATGTCGCTATGCGTGTAGCGGCAAAAAAAACACTCATCTCGGCGCAAAATTTGCGCAATAGCAAAAATAAATGACAAAAATTTTTCAATTACGCTTGCAAACTTTATATAAACGTGCTACAATATAAGCACTTTAGGAAAAATCTATATTTTTAGCGTGTTGTAAGGAGTAAAAAATATGGAATTTGGAGAAAAGGTAAAGGTCGTAAGGAAAAAATTATATCTCAGCCAAGTAATGATGGCTAAGGAGTTGGGTGTAGCGTTCGCTACCGTCAACCGCTGGGAATCCGGCAGGTGCAAGCCCAATTACAGCGCACAAAAGGCATTTGCGGATTTTTGCAAAGCAAATTCTATCGACGTAGATACATTGGAAGAACGCAGATAAAGTTGTGCAAACTTAATAACACGGTTGCCTAACACAAAAAGATTTGTTGTAAGCCGTACGTAATGTGGTGGGCGACGTAGTGCAGATCACTACGCTAATGTGTTTTTGTGTGTTTTTTGCATTTTGCGTAACCGAAATTTTCAGGCAAATACAAGCGGCTTTAACAGCCGCCCAAATTATAAATACGGAGGCATAGCTCAGTCGGTTAGAGCGCTCGCTTCACATGCGAGAGGTCGTAGGTTCGAGTCCTACTGTCTCTACCATCTTTCATTCACCAAATGACTGTCGGTGAAGGTGAATTGTCAAACTAAGTGCAACACTTAGAAAGAAATTCGTTAAACAAATCTATTGGTTTTCGGTAGTTTAATAC
>CANRFV010000013.1 GCA_947629985.1 uncultured Clostridia bacterium
TATTAAACTACCGAAAACCAATAGATTTGTTTAACGAATTTCTTTCTAAGTGTTGCACTTAGTTTGACAATTCACCAAGCAAACTCCCGTTTTTGTCGGTTGCCGATCCGCGCGGCGTGGTGTGCGCCGTCGGGCGCGTACAAATGTCTGTATCTGTGCAAAAATTACTTAAAATCCGTCAAAACAGTTGACATATTTGCACGTCGGGGCTACAATTTAGGCGTAAATACGTTGTAGGTAAAGACACGTTTTGCAAATGTAGTTTCACAGAGAGCGACAGACGGTGAGATTGCCGCAAGCGAACTTGCAAAATACCGCTTTACTTGGCGCGCTTCCCTTGCGACAGTAGGGGCAAAAGAGCGGACGGCTTTGTGCCGTCAAATAAGGTGGAACCGCGGAAACAGTAATTTTCGTCCTTATGCGTAATACGCATAGGGATTTTTTATTTGCGGCGGCGCGCAAAGCGGCTTGTGTAGCGGTGGCGCGCAAATTACGTAATCAAACCAACTTGGGAGGCTATAAATACAATGTCTGTAAAAGTAACTTTGCCCGACGGCAGCGTAAAACAATTCGACGGTCGGGTAACATGTATGCAAGTGGCGGAAAGCATATCCGCAGGGCTTGCTCGCAACGCGGTATGCGCCGAAGTAAACGGCGTTATGTGCGATATGTCGCACGAGATTGCCGATGATTGCGACTACAAGGTTTACACGTTAAAAAACGAGCAGGGGCTGGAAGTGTTGCGTCATTCCACTGCGCACCTTATGGCGCAAGCCATTTCGCACTTGTGGAGCAACGCCAAGTTTGCCATCGGTCCCGCAATCAAAAACGGCTTTTATTACGATATCGACTTGGAAGGCGGCGTTATCGCGCCCGAAGATCTGGACAAAATAGAAGCGGAAATGGACAAGATCGTCAAGCAGGATTTGCCCATAGTGCGCAGCGAAATGCCGCGTTTGCAGGCGATAGAGTTCTTCAAAAAGCGCGGCGATTACTACAAAGTGGAAATTTTGTCCGAACTGCAAGCCGAAACAGTGTCGCTGTACACGCAGGGCGATTACGTCGATTTGTGCCGCGGACCGCACATGCCGTCTACGGGCAGACTTAAAGTATTCAAACTTACCAGCATTGCGGGCGCGTATTGGCGCGGCGATACGAAAAACAAGATGCTCACCCGCATATACGGCACCGCCTTCGAAAAGAAGTCCGAACTCGACGAGTATCTGCAACGTCTTGAAGAAGCCAAACGCCGCGACCATCGCAAATTGGGCAAGGAATTGGACTTGTTCGACATCTTCGACGAAGGTCCCGGGTTCCCGTTTTTCTTCCCCAAAGGAATGGTCCTTCGCAACACTTTGGAGGACTTTTGGCGCGCCGAACACGTAAAGGCAGGCTATAAGGAAATCAAGACGCCCATGATTCTCAATCAGGAATTGTGGCACCGCAGCGGGCATTGGGATCATTACAAGGACAATATGTACGTAGTAAAGATCGACGACGCCGATTACGCCATCAAGCCGATGAACTGCCCGGGCGGAATGTTGGTTTACAAGCGCAAGCCGCACAGTTACCGCGATTTGCCCGAACGTATGGCGGAACTCGGTTTGGTACACAGGCACGAACTGTCGGGCGCATTGCACGGACTTATGCGCGTGCGTTGCTTTACGCAGGACGACGCTCACATCTTTATGACGCCCGAGCAGATCGAGGACGAAATAGAAGGCGTAGTGCGTCTTATCGACAAATTTTACAAAGTGTTCGGCTTCAAGTACAGTCTGGAACTGTCCACCCGCCCCGAAAACAGTATGGGCAGCGACGAACAGTGGCAAACGGCAACCGACGCGCTTGTAAACGCGCTTAACAAATTGGGCAAGGAATACGAAATAAACGAAGGCGACGGCGCGTTTTACGGTCCCAAAATCGACTTCCATTTGGAAGATAGTTTGGGGCGCACCTGGCAATGTGGTACCATTCAGTTGGATTTCCAGATGCCTGAACGTTTCGACCTTACCTATGTCGGACAGGACGGCGAAAAGCACCGCCCCGTAATGATCCACCGCGTGGTATTCGGCAGTATCGAGCGTTTTATCGCCATACTTACCGAACACTATGCAGGCGCGTTTCCGCTGTGGTTGGCGCCCGTTCAGGTCGTGTTGGTACCCATTTCGGAAAATCAGTCGCAGTACGCGCATCAGGTGTGCGACGCGCTTGTAAATGCGGGTATTCGCGCGGAAGTGGACGACCGCAACGAAAAAATGGGCTACCGCATACGCGAAGCGCAATTGCAAAAAGTTCCCTATATGCTTGTTTTGGGCGAAAAGGAACGTCAGGACGGCACGGTAGCGGTGCGCAACAGAAAGAAGGGCGATCTGGGCGTGATGTCTTTGCAAAGTTTGCTCGACAAGTTGTTGTGCGAAATTGCCGACAAGTCGGACGATATGTAGCGCTATGCGGCGCACTTTGCGCTCGGGGTCGCTTTGGCAAGCGTATTTCGGCAAAAATCGGATATTTTGGCAAAATCGTTTGACAATGCGGCGCAATTTTGCTATAATACACACGTAATCAAGCAGAAACACCGTTTCTCACCGCCGAACAACGGTTCGTCGGTACTTCAATAAGGTAACATGCGCATATTATGCGCATTACTTTGTGCGGTATTTTTGTTTGATACCGCACATTTTTTTGCTCTATGCTTGCCAAGGCAAGCCAAGCGCCAACGTCGCAGGAGGACACGGCTATTAAAGAACTTCAAATCAACAATCAGATCAGAGACAAAGAAATCAGACTGATAGGCAGCAACGGTCAGCAACTCGGCTTGTTATCTGCAAGCGCAGCGCAGCGCATTGCGGACGAAGAAGGGTTGGATTTGGTAAAGATCGCGCCCACAAGCGTGCCGCCCGTTTGCAAAATAATGGATTACAGCAAGTACAAGTACGAGCAAAACAAAAAAGAAAAGGAAATGAAGCGCAACCAAAAGATCATCGAGATTAAGGAAGTGTGGCTGTCTATGACGATAGACGTGGGTGATCTCAACACCAAGGCCAACATTGCGCGCAAGTTTCTCAAAGACGGCAACAAAGTCAAAGCCACTATCCGTATGCGCGGCAGACAGCAAGCCTACGCGTCGCAGGGCGTGGAAGTGATGAAGAAATTTGCCGAGATACTTTCGGACGTATCCAAAATAGACAAACAGCCGCTTACGGAAGGCAGGAACATTTCGATGTTTCTCGCACCGTTAAAATAAGTAAATTTATCATCGGAGGACGAATATATGCCCAAACAAAAATCGCATAGCGCATCCAAAAAGAGATTTGTCGTATTAAAAAGCGGCAAAATCAAGCGCGCACAATGTAACAAAAACCACAAACTTGGCAAAAAAACCACCAAGAGAACACGCAATTTGCGTAGTACCGCTTACGTAAACAAAACGCAAGAAGGCACTATCAAGAGCATGTTGCCGTATTGATAGGGAGGATATAAATTATGAGAATTAAACGTGCAGTAAACGCAGTTAAAAAACGCAGAAAGATACTCAGAGCCACCAAAGGTTACTTTGGACTTAAATCCACCAACTATCGCATTGCCCGTCAGGCAATGATGAAGAGCGGCAATTACGCTTACGTAGGCAGACGCCAAAGAAAGCGCGATATGCGCAGCCTGTGGATCACTCGTATCAACGCCGCAGCGCATGCAAACGGATTGTCGTACAGCAAATTTATGTACGGTCTTAAACTTGCCAATATCGACGTCAATCGTAAGTCTCTTGCGGAAATCGCAGTAAACGATGCGGCTTCGTTTGCGCAACTTGCTCAAATAGCCAAAGCAAATTTGCAATAGCACAATAAAGAGCCGTAACAAGGCTCTTTTTGTTGTTGAGGTAATTTGATGATCATTACGTCGGCAGTCAATGAAAAGATAGCGCACGCCGCCAAACTTTTGGACAAAAAATATCGCAAGCGGTATTCGCAATATCTTATAGAAGGCGCCCGCCTGTTGACGGACGCGCTTGTTCACGGCGCGGACGTTGCGGAAATTTTCGTCAAGCAAAGCGTAGCCGACAAGTTTGCGTTCGAAGGTCAAATTGCGGTTGCCGACGGCGTTTTTGCCAAACTAAGCGATACGGTCAACAGTCAAGGGGTAGTTGCGGTGGTAAACTGCGCGCCCGACGCGTTGTCCGCTCCGCAGGGCAATTGCCTTGTGTTGGACGGTTTGCAAGATCCGGGCAATCTCGGCACGCTTATCCGTACTGCCGCGGCGTGCGGTTTTACCGATATTTACGCGGTAAATTGCGTGGACGCGTATTCGCCAAAAGTTTTGCGCAGCGCAATGTCGGCGCATTTTTGCCTTAATATTTGCCAATGCAATGCGCTTGCGCCCGTTTTGGACGTTTTGCGCAGAGCGGGAGTAACAGTTGTTGCGGCGGATATGGGCGGCGACAACGTGTTTGATTGCCGTTTCGGCACGCCCGTTGCGCTTGTTCTGGGCAACGAAGGCAACGGCTTATCCGACGAAGCGCGGCGCGGTGCGGATTTGACCGTATCTTTGCCTATGCGCAGTAACGGAGTGGAATCGCTCAACGTTTCGGTTGCCGGCAGCGTAATAATGTATCAAATTTATTCGCAAACATTACTTAATTAAACGGAGGAAATTATGTCCGGACATAGCAAATGGAACAATATAAAGAACAAAAAGGCCAAGGGCGACGCTGCCCGTTCCAAAATTTTTACCAAGATCGGCCGTGAAATTGCCGTTGCGGTAAAGGCGGGCGGATCCGACCCCAATACCAACAGCAAACTTTACGACGTGGTGCAAAAGGCTAAGGCAAACAATATGCCCAACGACAACATCATTCGCAGTATCAAAAAAGCCGGCGGCGAACTTTCCACGGTAGACTACGTGGATATCGTATACGAAGGTTACGGCGTGGGCGGCAGCGCGGTTATTGTGGAGTGCCTTACCGACAACAAAAACCGCACCGCGGGCGACGTGCGCCACGCTTTCGACAAAACGGGCGGCAGTTTGGGGCAATCCAATTGCGTAAGTTATATGTTCGACCGCAAGGGCGTAGTTGTCGCCGAAAATACCGTTTCGCTCGATGACGACGCCGCATTCGAACTTGCAATCGAATCGGGCGCGGACGACGTATCGGTGGAAGACGGCATGGTGGAAATGACTTGCGATCCCGCGGCTCTCGCGTCCGTGCGCGACGCCGTAGTGGCAAAGGGGCTCAACCTTGTTTCGGCGGAAATGGAGTGGTTTCCGCAAAATATGATCACGTTGGAAGGCGACAATCTTGCCAAATTCCAAAAGATGTTAGAGTTGCTGGAAGACAGCGACGACGTGCAAAACGTTTACCACAACGTAGTGCTGGACGACGGCGACGAAGAGTAATTTTGCGCGAAAATCGCAATACGTATGCCGAAAATTTGCATATTTGTGCGGTTAACATAACTTAAATAACCTGATGTATCAAAAAAAAGCGGTGTATCTCAACCGCTTTTTTGTTTGCATATTGTGAGTTAATTTCTGTTTAATCGCGCGTTTCTTGCACGAGCAGCAAATAAAGCAGACAGTAAATATTCCTAATTAAACTCAATCTTGTATAACCCGCCTTAGCAGGCAGTTTCAATTAAGCTACCGCAAACTACGGACCGGTGCCGAAGTTTGCGCCCTAACGGGGGATGCCGGGGATGTTCACCCCGGCGAAGGTCGGAATATGCCGCGCGTGCGTTCACGCGCAACTCCCAAGTCCGACTGCGCGGCGCGATAGCGCACAACGTGTCGATTGCGCTAGCGTTAGCGCAGCAGCAAGCAATCGACCGACGCACGTGTGGTCGGGTTAATCAAAAAAAGCGGTGTATCTCAACCGCTTTTTTGTTTGCATATAGGAATTATGTTTCCGTTAATCGCCGAAGCATCTCCGTCCCGCGGCGTCCGTATTTTAATACATATCTCCGCCGGGGTTAGGCGCTACAGGCGCCGGCGGTTCGGGTATGTCGCAAACAATGGACTCGGTGGTAAGCAATGTGCCTGCCACGCTTGCCGCGTTTTGCAATGCCGAACGCGTAACTTTTGTGGGGTCGAGAATACCCTTTTCTATCATATCGCCGTAGCGACCCGTAAGCGCGTCGTAGCCGTAGTTTTGGCTTTTGTTGGCAAGTACGTTTTCAACGATAACGCCGCCGTTTACGCCCGCATTTTCGGCAATTTGCTTGATGGGCGCTTCCAACGCTTTGCGTACGATTTGCGCGCCTGTCTTTTCGTCGCCTTCCAATGTTTTTATCAACGCGTCTACTTGCGGAATGGTGGACAGCAGTGCAACGCCGCCGCCTGCCACAATACCTTCTTCAACAGCCGCGCGCGTGGCGTTAAGAGCGTCCTCAATGCGCATTTTGCGTTCTTTCATTTCCACTTCGGTTGCCGCGCCCACGCTTATTTGAGCAACGCCGCCTGCAAGTTTAGCCAAGCGTTCCTGATATTTTTCTCTGTCGTAATCGCTGGTCGTCTCCGCCATAAGGCTGCGGATCTGTCCAATGCGCTGTGCTATCGCTTCCTGCGAGCCTGCGCCTTCCACGATGATGGTGTTGTCCTTGTCCACTTTTACCTGGCGCGCTCTGCCCAACATATCGATGGTGGCGTTTTTAAGTTCCAAGCCCAACTCTTCGGTAATTACCGTACCACCCGTAAGGACGGCAATATCGGTAAGCATTTCCTTGCGTCTGTCGCCGAAACCGGGCGCTTTTACCGCAACGCAAACAAAACTGCCGCGCAATTTGTTGAGAATAAGCGTCGTAAGCGCTTCGCCTTCTACGTCCTCGGCAATTATCAGCAGTTTGCTGCCCGTTTTTACAACTTGTTCAAGCAGCGGCAGCAGTTCCTGAATGGACGATATCTTTTTGTCCGTAATAAGAACAAACGGATTGTCAAGTTCCGCAACCATCTTGTCGGGGTCGGTAGCCATATAGGGGCTTGCGTAACCGCGGTCAAATTGCATACCTTCAACAATGTTCAGTTCGGTGCGCATTGTTTTGCTTTCTTCAACGGTAATAACGCCGTCGTTGCCCACTTTTTCCATAGCGTCGGAAATCAGTTCGCCGATGGTGTCGTCCGCCGCCGAAATGGACGCAACCTGTGCAATAGATTGTTTGCCTTTTACGGGCGTGGATATATTTTTAAGTTGTTCTACGCAGGTATCAACCGCCTTGTCGATACCTTTGCGCAAAATTATGGGGTTGGCTCCCGCGGCGACGTTTTTGTTGCCTTCGCGGATAATTGCCTGCGCCAACACGGCAGCGGTGGTAGTTCCGTCGCCCACAACGTCGTTTGTTTTGGTGGACGCTTCCTTTATTATCTGAGCGCCCGCGTTTTCAAACGGATCTTTCAATTCGATTTCTTTTGCGATGGTAACGCCGTCGTTAATAACCAGCGGTGTGCCGTATTTCTTTTCCAAAATAACGTTTCTGCCCTTGGGTCCCAAGGTAATTTTTACTGTGTCGGCAAGTTGATTTACGCCGCTTTCCAATGCCTTTCTTGCGTCCTCGCCGTACTTGATTTGTTTAGCCATACTATATCACCTCACTCCTGAACAATTGCCAAAATATCGCTTTGTTTAATGACGGTTACTTCTTCGCCGTCAAGTTTGAACGTGCTGCCCGCGTACTTGCTGTACAGCACCTTGTCGCCTACGGATACGACCATTTTTACTTCTTTTCCGTCAATAATGCCGCCTTCGCCTACTGCCACGACAACGGCTATTTCCTGCTTTTCCTGTGCGGCGGTGGGAAGGAAAATTCCGCCTACCGTTTGCTCTTTTTCTTTGGGTTGTTTAACAACAACTTTGTCAAAAAGCGGTTTGAGTTTCATTTATTTTACGCCTCCAAACATAATAAATTTGCATTTTTAGCACTCGGCTTGCCCGACTGCTAACTATATTATACTACACTTTTGCAAAATGTCAACACAATTGCTTGTCCTTTCGGCAATTTTTTTGACGAATATATCTTCAACCCTTGTTATTTTTGCGTAAAGATGCTATACTATGTTAGCAATAGTAGTAAAAAAGCCTTTTGCGGCTGCAAAACGGCAATGCTGTTGCAACGTTCGTTTTACGCCGCGCGGCGTATTGCGACAAAGAGTAAAAAGGGTAAAACAGTTATGAACAAATGGGACAAACGTTTTATGGAATTGACCGAGCAGGTTGCCACTTGGTCGAGTTGCTTTAAGGAGGACCGTCAGGTCGGGGCGATAATAGTGCGCGACAAGCGCATACTTTCCACCGGCTACAACGGCGCGCCCGAAGGCGTGCAAAGTTGCAAATCCAAGGGCGAGTGTATTCGTCTCAAAATGGGCATTGCAAGCGGCACGCATCTGGAAATGTGCTATTCCGTGCATGCCGAGCAAAACGCCATTGTGTCGGCGGCGCGTTTGGGAGTGCGTCTGGAAGACGCCACGCTGTACTGCACGCATCAACCTTGCGTTATCTGCGCCAAATTGATAATTAACGCAGGTATACGCCGCGTGGTGTACAAGGAGGGCTATCCTGACGAATTTGCCCGTATTTTGCTGCACGAAGCCAACATACAGGTAGACCGTTACGCCGACCTTGTTGACGCGTAATCAAATAAGCGCCCTGTCGGCAATGTATTTTAGCGGTATGTCGTATACGTCCGCCGCGCCTGTAAATCCGTCGCGTTTAAGCGCCGGTATGGCTTTTGCGTAAGCCAGCATAATGCAAGCGGTGTAATCGGCGTTGTCGTCCACCGACAGTTGCGCGCTTGCGCTGAAACCTTTGCCCAAACACAAGGTTTTGCCGCGATGTTGCGTTCGCAATTTAAGCGCCGCCGCCTGCGCGGGGGTGCAAAAAATAACCGTCGTATCATATCCGACAAAGTAGTCGGGCATGGTTTTTATTTCGTTTTCTATTCGCTGCCTGTCCGCGTCGTTACACGCAACGTAACAAATGCGGTCGTGCAGTTTTTTTTCGTCGTATACGCCGTTTGCAACAAGTTGTTCGGCGTTTTTTTTCGGCACGGTAAACTGAACCGCGTCGGCAACTCCGCGTATACTGCGCACAGCATTGGAGTGCCCCTGCGATATTCCTTCGCCCCACAGCGTAACTACCGCGTCGGCGTTTATCGAAAACAGCCCCCTTGCCAAACTAAGCAATCCCGGGTCCCACCCAGTGCTTATTACGGACAGATTGCGCGTTTTGTGCGCGTTGATATACCGTTTGTATTCGGCTATTTTTGCGTGCGTGTCAAAGGAATCCACCGTGTCAACGTCGTTGAACATCTCCTTGTATTGCATTATGTCGGCGTAACTGCCCAGCGCAAGCAGCACCGCGTCGAAGTCCGATTTTGCGGAAAATTCGCTTAACGGAAGGTATTTTTCGTGTTGTATATCTCTGCGCGAATATATAGCCGCAAGCGACAACTGCGGATCGGCTTGGATATGTTTTTCAAGGCATTTTCCCAGGTTGCCGTAACCCACAATAGCAAGTTTCATATCAAAATTACCTCCAAATACAACAATATATGTATTTTTGCAAAAAAATTCGACAAAAAAATAGTGTAGACGCTTTATTTTTTTTGTAAAATAATGTATTATAATAATATTAAAGACATAACATTGCTTGAATGTAACAAATTACAAAAGGATGATTAGTCGAATATGTTGGAACTGTTGAAAGATTTTTTTGCAAGCGATGCAGGAACGGTAATTGCGCGTATTGTGTTTGCAATAGTTGCAGTGCTTATATATTTTCTGTTTTTCTATTACGCCAAAAAGCGTAATTTGCACATTATAATTTATGTAAGCGCCGCTGCCATAATGGCAATGTTTTTATTGGCGTTTGTTGTACCTGCCGGCGAAATATCCTTTTACGTATACTTTGCGTTGGGCTTTCTGTGCGTGTTGGGGTTGTTGCTGTTTATACAGGACATCAACAGACACTTTTTCCGCTTGTCGCTCAAACGCAAAAAATTCAAGGATATACCCGACCATTACGGCAGTGAAGATCTGTCTCGCTCCGCAAGCGAAATAGTGCGCGCGTGCCTGCGCCTGTCCAAAACAAATACGGGCGCGCTGATAATCATCGCCAACCATATGTCCGACACTATTGTGGACAGCGGAATAAAGGTAAACGCCGAAGTTACGGGCGAACTGTTGGAGACGTTGTTCTTTCCCAAAACGCCGCTTCACGACGGCGCGGTGATAATAACGTCCAACAAGATAATGGCGGCGGGCTGTTATTTGCCGCTTACTCAGGCAACCAACCTTCCGCGGGAATTCGGAACGCGCCACCGCGCCGCAATAGGCGTATCTACCGCCTACCCCGATTGCACTGCGATTGTGGTAAGCGAAGAGACGGGTATTATATCCGCTATGCACGACGGCAAAATAAAACGTTATCTCGACACGCAGCAATTGCAAGCGATATTGGATTGCAGTCTCGGCTTGGCTGACGACAGCGCCGAAGCACGTATTTGGGGAGAGGAAGCAAAATGAAAAACGACAAAAAATCATCTGTAACAAATAAAATCAGCCACTTTTTCAAACATTATTTCGGCTTGCTTTTGCTTGCGATAGTGTGCGGAGTATTGACCGTATTGCTTATTTCTTACTGCGCTTAACTGTGCGGTGTGGGCTTGCGCAAATGCGGCGCGCCCGTTTTTTGCGTAAAATATGTTTGTAACCTTATATCTCGCCGAGTTATTCGGCGAGTTTTTTTATGCGTTAATGTCCGATTTTGTCGTAAACCGACCTGATTGCAAGTAAATTACTGTATGATAACAGCCAAAATCGGCGGCACGTCGGTAACCGCAAGCAATTTGCGCTATCTCAACGAAATAATCACGCCGTACCACAACTGTCTGGTGGTAAGCGCGATAGGCAAAGAGTACGTCGGCGACGTCAAGACCACCGATTTGTTGCAACGCTATTTTTACACGCGTTCGGCGCAGGTGTGGGATCGCATAGCCGACAAATACCGCCGTTTGGTGCAAACCAATGGAATAAACGTCGATATCGACAAATTGCTATACGACGCCCGCCGCCGCGCCGAAATGTACGACGTAAATTATTGTATGTCGTTGGGCGAAGAACTGTCCGCGCGCACTGTTGCGGCGTATATGTCCGCGCAGTACATCGAAGCGGCCGACGCGGTGGCGTTTTGTAAAGGAAAGTTGCAATACGGGCAAACTTACGCGCGAATAAGGCGGCTTTTTGGCGAATGTGCTTTGGGCGTTGTGGGCGGTTTTTACGGCGGCGACGTATCCGATGACGGCTGTCGTTGTACGCTTCCGCGCGGCGGCGGAGACGTAAGCGGCGCGCTGTTTGCGCATGCCCTTGGCAGTTCTCTGTACGAAAATTGGACCGACGTGTACGGCGTGTGCGTCGCCAATCCCGTTAAGGTGTTCGACGCGGCAACCGTGCCCAATTTGAGTTACGCGCAAATGCTGGCGCTTGCCAACGCAGGCGCGGAAGTGCTGCACCCCAACGCCATCTATCCCGTCCGACAAAAGGCTATTCCCATCAAAATAGGCAATTTTACCAATCCGCGCGGCGCCGATACCCTTGTGTGCAATTGCCCTTGCCGCAGTAAATTACTGTCGGTTGCCGAGCGTAGCCTGTCGGGCGGTAGCACGGTTACCACGATTTTACACAACTGTGCCGTAGGGCACATAATGCGCGTTATTGCGGACTTTTTGCACGACGACGTAGGTGCGTCGGATTGCTTGTCGCACGGTGCGGAAAGCGTTGCGTTCGGGCGCGGTACGGTTCGTATTGTTACCGACAGGTCTGTTCTTTGTGCGCTGTATCGATATTTGTCCGAGCGTTTGTAGCGTTTTGCGGCGTTTTTGCGCGGTCAAATGCGACTCTTTGCGCCAAAAAACGACAATCGTGTTGACTTATCGCCGTCAATGTTCTAAAATATTACAGTAGGAGAAAGATATGAAAATTTTGGTTATCGGCGGCGGAATGGCGGGTCTGACTTATGCCATAGTCGCGTGCAAAAACGGCTACGACGTAACAGTGGCGGAGCGCAACGCTCGCCTTGGCAAAAAATTATCGCAAACGGGCAACGGCAAGTGCAATATAGGCAACGTAAACGTAAACAAGTTCTGTTTTAACGACAGCCCCCTGGCAGAAGCGGTTTTGCGGCGTATTCCCTTTGCCGAATACGAGCGTTTTTTGCACAGTTGCGGTATTTTTACTTACACCGACGCGCAAGGACGCGTGTACCCCTTGTCGGACAGCGCCTCCAACGTTGTGGATTGCCTACGCTATCAACTAAGCAAATACGGCGCTGACATTCATTGCAATTGCCAAATTACCAAAATCAAAAAAGTAAAGCAAGGCTTTGCCGCCAACGTGGACGGTATTAGCCGCGTTTTCGACAAAGTGGTGCTGGCGTGCGGCAGCGGCAGTTCCGCGCCCGATCCGGAAATTTTCGATATAGTTCCGCAAAGTATGTTTACGCCTTTGTGCCCGTCGCTTGTACCCGTCAAAATACAAGATATGCCGCCCATACTTAACGGTCTGCGCGTAAAAGCCAACGTTTCGCTTACAATGGACGGCAAAAAGATCGCCGAACAGCAGGGCGAAGTGCAATTCAAAGATTACGGACTGTCGGGGATATGCATACTAAACTTGTCCGCGGCAATTGCGCGCAACACGGTACTGCGCAAGCAGGGCAAATATGTTTTCCATCTGGATTGCGTGCCGAATATGACGCTTGAACAGTTGACGCAAATATTGATCGACCGTATCGACGTGTATCACAACGACGCGCTGTTTTACGGAATATTGCACAACAAGTTGGCGGAATACGTTTTGCGTATATGCGGCGGAAGCGGTGCGACCGCGCAAAGTTTGGCGCGCACTGCCAAGAACCTGATATTCGATTTCGATCGATTGCTCGATTGGTCTATGAGTCAGGTAACTGCCGGCGGAATATCCGTGCTGTGGGTCAATCCCGACGGGCTTGTGGTGCAAAACGGCTTGGTCGCGTTGGGCGAAATTCTCGACGTAGACGGTCTTTGCGGCGGCAATAACCTGTATTTTGCGGCTGCAAGCGCGCTGTCCACTTTCACAGAAGAGCAACGCAAGCGAGCCTTTTCGCGTGCGTGAACGTCTCAAACGCTTTTAACTACTATGTTTTTAGGCAAAATATAGATTACTATTTCACACATAGTATATCGGTTGCGCCGAAGATTGCCCCGTTTTTCCGTTAAAACAGCCGTATTGCGCCGTTTTGGGCAATTTTTGCCGCGGGCGACATTTGCTCCAAGCAATTCCGCTCGTTTCGGCGTTTTGTCGGCGGTATCTGTGTAATTAGCGTCTGCGCGTAGTGTATATATGAATTGTTATCTTACCAAACCTATCAAAATAGCATTGGGGCAAGACGTTATGTCTTGCAAGGACTTGATCGGCAAATCGCTCGGCGTTGACCCGCGCGATATTGTTGACTTTTCTTTGCACAAGCAAAGCGTAGACGCCCGCAACAAAAGCGACGTTCATTTTGTCTGTTCGTATACTGTCAATACGCGCCGTTACGTAAAGGGCGCAACGCCGTATCGACTTCCCGACGACGTTTTGAATACCGCGCGCTCCGTTGTTTCCAAGCGGTCGTGTACTGTTGTCGGCGCGGGACCCGCAGGTTTGTTTTGCGCTCTGTATCTGTTGAAGAGCGGCTTTGCCGTTACCGTCGTCGAGCGCGGCTCGGACATAGAACGCCGTAGCGCCGTGGTAAAAACTTATTTCGACGGTGGCGATTTCGACGTCGGCACCAACGTGCAATTCGGTTTGGGCGGAGCGGGTACTTTTTCCGACGGCAAATTGACAACGGGCATTTCGTCGCCATTAACGTATACCGTATTCAACAAATTTGTCCAATGCGGCGCTCCGCGGCAGATAATTACCGATTCGTTGCCGCACATCGGCACGGACAAACTCACCCGCGTAGTAGCCGCTTTGCGCGACGAAATAATCGCTTGCGGCGGCAGTTTTTTGTTCGACGCCAAGGTCGCGGATTTTGTTGTGCGCGACGGCGCAGTAAAAGGCGTCGTTTTGCAGGGGGAGGCAAGCGGAACGCTGTATTCGGATTGCGTTGTTTTGGCATGCGGACACAGCGCTCGCGACATTTTCGCCGTGTTGCGTAATCGCGGCGCGCATATCGAATTCAAGCCCTTTGCCGTGGGCGTACGTATAGAACACACGCGTAAATTTATTGATACCGCACAGTACGGCGCGCTGTTTGCCACGCATCGCGATTTGCCGTCGGCAAGTTACAAGTTGGTTTACAACGGCGCGGAACACAGTTGTTACAGTTTTTGTATGTGTCCCGGCGGTACGGTAGTGGCGGCAAATTCCGATTTGAACGAAGTTGTGGTAAACGGTATGAGCAATTATTTGCGTAACGCCGCCAACAGCAACAGCGCCTTGGTCGTCAACGTAACCGCGCGCGACGTTTGCCGTTACGGTTTCGGCGACGGTTGTTTTGCGGGAGTGGAATTCCAGCGGCGTCTGGAACGCGCCGCGTTCGACTTTGCCGGCGATTACCGCGCTCCCTGTCAAAACGTAACGGATTTTTTGTCCGATCGCGTAAGCGAGCGCTTTGACGTTGCGCCGAGTTATCCCCGCGGCGTGGTCTCCGAAAATTTGCGCAGTATTTTCCCCGCCGATATAACCGACGCTTTGACTTCCGCACTCGGATATTTCAACGGCAAAATCGACGGTTTTGCGCAAGGCGGAGTGCTTACCGCCGTCGAAAGCCGCACGTCGTCCCCCGTAAAGATCGTGCGCAACGACGCGTTTCAAAGCAATTTGTCCAACCTGTATCCCATCGGCGAAGGCGCGGGATATGCGGGCGGCATAGTGTCGTCTGCCGTTGACGGGCTCAAAGCGGCAATGGCAATAGTGCGTGCCGCGACTGAATAGTCGGCAGTCCCTCTCTTTTTTTTCGTCGATATTATAACTTTGCCGCACTTGTCGGCAACTCTTAATAGCGGTAGACGAATTTTCGAATGAAGCCTGCCCATATTAACGTTTATCGCTATCGTTTTTAACAAACTCCTCACTCTGTCTCATTTCCGTCCGTATACAACAATACGTTTGCACGTTTCCGTGCAAAACTCGTATTCTTCAATGCGATGTGATATTTCTTTGCAAATTTGTATTCCGTATTATTTCGCCCGCTGTTTGCCGCAAAAAATATTTTTTTCTTTGATTTTGAATTGTTGATTATTTCGTTATATTATAGTATAATAATTCTATATACGGCAAAATCGCCCCGCGTAGGTGTTGCCGCAAGGTATGGTGCGCGGCGTTGCGCGTATTGCGCGTTTCGGCGGATATCCGCATTGCCGACGCGTTGGTTGGGAGGTAGAACTTTGAAAACTGACAAAATTACAAAAGGTAAAAAGATAGCGAGCATAGTAGGTATTTGTCTCGCTTCGGTATTGATTATTTTTGCTTTTTGCGGCAGATATTTCGGTTCGGGATTAAAGCAATTTGCCAACTTCTTTTTGGGAAGTTTCGGCATGGCTTTTTACGGATTGATGGCTGCAATAATAGTCGCTTGCTCGTGTTGTCTTGCGGGTAAGCACGTCAAAATCCCCGCAAAATACACGGTACATTTTATTTTACTGTTTGTAGCGGTGATTTTGTTTGTACATTTGCTTACAACAACATACCTTCCCGACAATTTTAAGGATATTACAGACCAGCAGGGCAACGTATCCGCAGGTTACGTTACGCTGGTGTACAATTACTATGTAGACGATCTCGGCGTTCCCACGTTCGGCGGCGTAGTATTCGGCAGCGTTGTGTTTGCCTTGAAGCACGTTCTTACCATATACGGCGCAATTCCCGTATTGCTGTTGATCATCGCATGGGCAACATGCATGGTGGGCGACTTCTTTTATGCGTATACCACGGGCAAATTGCAACTTGACAAAAAGGCTCGTCGGCAAGAAGTCAGCGACATCGAACCTTCCCGCCAAACCATCGAAACTACGGAAAATATTTCGCAGCCGGAGCAAACGCTCAAACAGCAGGCTATGGAAATTTTGTTCAGCAACAATTCGCCCGAAGCGGACTTGGAAAAATATTCGTCCGCAACGCCGCAAACGTTGTATCCGCAGTCATTGGATCACTTCGATACGTCCGAGCAGTCCACGTTGGATACAACCAACATTACCCGAAAGGAAGCGGAGGACATACTGTTCGGCTACAAAGATCTGCCCGAAAACAAACCGGCAACCAACTCGTTTTTCAGTCAAAATCAGCCTGCCGACAACAAAGATTCGGAGGACGACTATATAGTGCGCGGATATTATGCTCCCGCGCCCAAACAACCGGAATACACCAACGAGCGGCTGACCACTCCGCAGGAAAGTATTGTTACCCCCGCGGAAGAACTTGCGCCTGCGCCTGCTCCCACGCCAGCGCCTGCGCCTACGCCCGTAACTTCCAATACGTCTGCGCAGTCCGCATCGCCCGTCGTAAGCGAGCCGGAACCGCCCGTTACAGTAACGCCGTCTCCCGTAATAACTCCCATTGCCGAAACGGTTACGCAGCAATCCGAACAGGACGTTGACATTACCGATATAGCGGCAAGCAACGATATCAACGTCGATTCGCCGTTTATGGGCGACGACTTAACTCAAAGTTTGGACGGTCTTGCCGACGACGATATCGTGCCCGTTCCCAAGGAGCAGGTAATAGAAACAAGCAGCGGCAAGGCAATACAAATGGGCATCGACTTTGCCACCAAGCAGGAAGTGCAAAGCAAGGAAAAAGTTCACAAATATCTTAAATATAACAAACCGCCGTACGAACTGCTTAACGACGCGACGATTTCGGAAGATCTCGACGCCGCCGACAGAAAGCGCGCGGCAAACGCAATAATAAACAAACTCAAAATCTTCCACATAGACGTAGAACTTGCCAACATTATTGTCGGTCCGTCGGTTACAAGATATATGTTCAACGTCGTATCCGAAACCACCCGTATGAATGCCTTTGCGCAATATGCCGACGACCTTAAAGCGTGCATCGAAGCCAAGGACGACATACGTATCGAAGCGCCCGTACACGGCACCAATCAAGTGGGTATCGAAGTGGCAAACAAGCACAAAACGCCCGTTGTTTTGCGCACGCTGTTGGAAAGCAAGGCGTTTCAGGAAGCGAAGGGCAACCTTGTGTTTGCCATCGGGCAGGAAATTACGGGCAAAGTTATTTGCGCCGACCTTGCCGAAATGCCGCACCTGCTTATTGCGGGCACAACGGGCTCCGGCAAGAGCGTGTGCCTTAACTGTCTTATAGTCAGTCTTATGTACCGTTACGGTCCGGAATACGTGCGTTTTGTAATGGTGGACCCCAAGTTTGTAGAACTTTCGCGTTACAACGGCATACCGCATATGCTTACCACCGAAACCATCACCAACGTAAACGACGCGTTGAGCGGTATGGATTACCTTATCAACGAAATGGAATCCCGTTATCAATTGTTCCGTCAGCGCGGCGTCAGCAATATTGCCGAATATAACAGCCATATCAATCCCAATCTGGATCAAAAGTTGCCGTACCTTATCTTTATCGTGGACGAACTTGCCGATTTGATGGCTACCAGCAAAAAGGCGTTCGAAGGCAAACTCGGCCGTCTGGCGCAAAAGTCGCGTGCCGCGGGCATACACATAGTGTTGGCAACGCAACGTCCCGACGTAAACGTAATTACGGGTACTATCAAAGCAAACCTGCCTTGCCGTATGGCGCTCAAAGTGGCGTCTCAATACGACAGCGGCACTATAATCAACAGCGGCGGCGCCGAAAAGTTGCTTGGGCGCGGCGATATGTTGTTTATGGGTGCGGGCGCGTCCGAACTTGTGCGTATTCAGGGCGCGTACATCTCCAACGACGAAATTCGCAGTTTGGTAGAATATTCCAAGTCGTCCAACGAAGTGTACTACGACAACAGAATATCCGACGAAATATTTGTCTCGCGCAAGCAAGAAGAGGAAGAAGCGGCGGAAGCCGAACGCGAGACCGCTGCAAGCAAAGAGCCGCAACTCGACCCGTATTGCAAACGCGCTTTGCGTTTTTGGTTGGAAAAGCAAGGCGGCAGAGCGTCCATTGCGTCCATTCAGCGCAACTTGGGCATTGGTTTCAACCGCGCGGGCAGAATAATGGATTCTTTGCAAAAGATGAAATACGTCGAAGAACTGTCGCCCAGCGATCCGAGTTCCAAGCCGTTGCGTGTGTTGGTTACTTTGGAAGAACTTGACGGTTTGTTCCCCGATATGCCGGATTGATATGAAAGCGAAAATAGGCGTTGTGTCGCTCGGTTGCGACAAAAACCGCGTCGATACCGAAGTGATGTTGGCAAACTTGGTGCGCGGCGGATACGAAATAACCCCCACACCCCAAGATGCCGACGTAATTATCGTAAATACCTGTGCCTTTTTGGAGTCCGCCCGCAAGGAAGCGATAGAAACCGCAATAGAAATGTCGCAGTACAAGCAGGGCGGCAAGTGCAAAAAGGTTATAATAACGGGCTGTTTGGGGCAAAAATTCGGCAAAGAAGTATTTGACGGAATGTCCGAAGTGGACGCCGTTGCGGGCGCATACGAGTACGACAATATATGTCAGATCGTGGAAGAAACGCTCAACGGCGGGCGCAAACTGTACAACAGTTGCAACAACGGTTTGACATTCGGTTCGCGCATACTTACAACTGCGCCGCACACGGCTTATCTCAAAATTGCCGACGGTTGCAACAATTTTTGCACATATTGTCTTATTCCCTACATTCGCGGCAGGTATCGTTCGGTGCCGCTTGAAAATTTGTTGGAGCAAGCGCGCGCATTGGTGCAGGACGGCGTAAAAGAACTTATTTTGGTCGCGCAGGATACCACGCGTTACGGCGTCGATCTGTACGGCGCGCCGCAGTTACTGCAACTTACGGACAAGTTGTCGCAAATTGACGGCGTACAATGGATACGTTTGCTGTATTGTTATCCCGAAATGCTTACCGACGAACTTATCGACAGCGTTGCCGCCAATCCCAAAATAGTAAAATATCTTGATATTCCCTTACAGCATATAAACGACGATATTTTGCGCAAAATGAACCGCCGTTCGGACGGCGCTTCGGTACGCGCTTTATACGGCAAATTGCAGGCGCGCGCAATAGCGGTGCGTTCCACGTTTATTTGCGGTTTTCCCGGCGAAACTTCCCAAACGGTAAGCGAACTTGAAGATTTTATTCAAAAATACCCAATGCGCAACGCGGGATTTTTTGCATATTCGCGCGAAGAAGGCACGGCGGCAGCCAAGTTTGACGGGCAAGTGCGCGCCAACACCAAGCAAAAATACGTAAAACAACTTTACCAAACGCAGTACCAAGTTGCCAAGCGGTTGAACGCCGCCGACGTCGGCAAAATATATAAATGCATTGTCGATTCGTACGACGGGTTCGACGGCGAGTATTATTCGTACCGTGGCAGAACCGAATTTATGACGCCCGAAATCGACGGCAACGTGTATATAGCGTCGCGCGGCAAATTGCGCGCGGGAGATTTTTGCAACGTGCGCATAACGTCGTTTGCGGATTACGACCTGTTGGGCGAGGTGGTCGAATGAATTTACCTAACAAACTGTCAACGATCAGACTGTGCCTTGTGCCGGTTTTTGTAACGGCATATCTTTTGCCGTATACTTGGGCAACTTTTGCGGCGGCTGCGGTGTTTATACTTGCCGCAGTAACGGATTTTTTGGACGGTTACATAGCGCGCAAATACAATATGGTAACCGATTTGGGCAAATTGCTCGATCCCATTGCCGACAAAGTGCTGGTATGTTCCGCGCTGTTTTGCGTTGCGGTATCCAATCCGTTGCAATTCTATTATGTAGCGGCAAGCGTCCCCGCACCTTGGCGCGTCGATGTTTTCGGCTCGGTTTTGCTTACCGTCGGCAGCATAATCATTATTTCGCGCGAGTTGTTGATAAGCGCCGTTCGTCAGATAGCGGCGGCAAAGGGCGTGGTTTTGCAGGCAAATATCTACGGCAAAGTAAAAACAGCCTTGCAAGACGTTTGTTTGCCCGTTTTGATTTTGCTCAACGCAACCGCGTCGCATGTAGTAATGAAATGTTACCGCGTGGGGTGGTGGATTGCGGTAGTGCTGTTTTGCCTTGCCGTAATAATGACGGTTGTAAGTTGCATTATATATTTGGTTCAAAACAAAAAGGTGTTTTCCGATTGATATGATAAAAATTTTGTGTGAAGAATACAGCCAAGCGGTTTGCTGGTTGTACAACAAATTCAGCGCCGAACTTGCCGATTGCGACGTAATGGTAACAAAAGATACCGATTCCGCCAAGCAATATATCAAGCAATCCATCGGCAGCAACGCGCTCATCGTTATTGGCAACGTGGGGCAAAATTGCACTTTATTTGCCGATACGTTTGATTTGGCAATGTTTTACGACCGTTTTGCCGAGCGCAACATAAAGGAATATTGTAAACTTACGCAAACCGCCCTGCCTGCCCAGCACATAATGGACAAACTGTGCGTTGCGCCGGAATCGTTTATTCACTACGCATGCACATACTGCTGTCAGTGCGCGTGCTACGGCGAATATGCCAAGACGCACATATATATGTTGGCGGACAATTTGCAGGAGTGTACCGCAGTGTTTGCCAATTATATTCAAAAGGATCTGCTGAAAAACACTTCGTCGGAACAACGCTACACATTTAAGGTGTTCGGTTTGTCTCAGCGAGACTTGCAATTGCGGCTGGACAAGTTGAATAAATTTGTTTCACGGAAGTGTGAAACAATCGATCTCGACAGCAAAGTGGTGCTGTCTTTTCCGCCCAAATGTGCCAAAAGCGTAGTAAACGGCGCGCTTGACGAATTCAGGAGCCTTATGGGCGATTGCATTTACGCCGAGCAAGACAAAACACTTGCGCAGATTGTAGTGGAACAAATGTCGCAATCGGGCGCAACGGTTTCGTTTGCCGAGTCTATCACGGGCGGCAAAATCGCGTCGGCTGTGGTGGACGTACCCGGGGCAAGCGCAGTGTTGCGCGAAGGTATCGTGTGCTACACAGTACAGTCCAAGTGCGCTCGGCTGGGCATCAATCCGCATTTCGTGGACGAATTCGGCGTTGTTTCGCAACAGGTGGCGCAGGAAATGGCTGTGGGTCTACGCAAAAACGGCAGCGATATTGCCCTGTCCATTACGGGTTACGCGGGTCCCACTTCCGAAAACGGCTTGCCCGTAGGCTTGTGTTTTATCGGCATTGCCACGCAAAAAAGCGTCAAAATATTCAAAAACATATTTTCGGGCGCGCGCAACGAAATACGCGAGCAGGCAAAAAATTGGGCGCTGTTTTTGCTGTTGAAAACCTTGCCGGATATTACCGCGGCGTCAAACCGCACCTAAAAAAACTATTGACAAAATTTTTATTAAATGTACAATAATAACAGACAAACAAGGAGTATTTATTTATGACCGACGACAAAAAGAAAGCGTTAGAGCAAACTATTTTGCAAATCGAAAAGGAATTCGGCAAGGGTTCGATTATGAAACTCGGCAGTTATGCCGCAACCCGCAACATAGACGTTATTCCCACTGGGTGCTTGCCTTTGGATATGGCTTTGGGGGTCGGCGGATTGCCCCGCGGCAGAATTATCGAGATATTCGGGCCCGAGGCTTCGGGTAAAACAACCGTTACGTTGCACGTTATCGCGCAGGTGCAAAAGATGGGCGGCACGGCGGCATTTATCGACGCCGAACAAGCGCTCGATCCCGTTTATGCGGCAAATTTGGGCATCAATTTGGACGAATTGTACATTTCCCAACCGGATAGCGGCGAACAAGCCTTGGACATACTCGATTACCTTGTGCGCAGTAACGCCGTCGATTTGGTAGTAGTGGACTCGGTTGCGGCTCTTACTCCGCGTTCGGAATTGGAAGGCGATATGGGCGACAGCCATATGGGCGTGCAGGCGCGCCTTATGAGCCAATGCTTGCGCAAAATAATAGCCGTAGGCAACAAATCCAACACTTGCATCATATTCATCAATCAATTGCGCGACAAAATCGGCGTAATGTTCGGCAACCCCGAAACGACAACGGGCGGCAAAGCGCTCAAATTCTATTCCAGCGTGCGTCTTGACGTGCGCAAGGTAGATCAGGTAAAGGACGGCTCGGAGATCGTCGGCAGCAAAACGCGCGTAAAAGTTGTAAAGAACAAGGTCGCTCCGCCCTTCAAAACGGCGGAATTCGAAATTATCTTCGGCAAAGGCATTTCCAATTCCGGTTGCGTGCTGGATATGGCAGTAGCGCAGGGATTGATCGAAAAGAGCGGTTCTTGGTTCAGTTACAACGGCGAAAAAATAGGTCAAGGTCGCGAAAACACCAAACAATATTTGGAACAACACCCCGACATTATGGAATTGCTTTCCGACAAAATCAAAGAGAAACTTCGTCCAGCCCCCGCGGAAGAAGAGACCGCTCCCGCAGAATAAAATACAAATACGCTCAAACAAACGTTTCGGCTCTTTGCCGAGACGTTTTTTTTTATTATGTAATATAGTTGTTTTTTTCGTTCTGACGCTCGCTTGCAATTAAAGCGGTGCGGCTATTATAAATAATAATAGTGCAAAGGGCGGTCGCAACGCTATTGTGTAGCATTTTTACTATCGTAAAAGAAAGTAATTATATGTTTGAATGGCAATTTATTTGTTGCCCGTATGCGTAAACAGTATGAATATTTGTCTCAATGATCGTGGTATAGCATACTTTTTTTGTCCTGAAAGCGATCAGGCGTATATTGCGCAAGTAAATTTGTGCTGAAAATTTGCGCATATTTTGATTTTGTATCGCTTTGATTTTATGATTTTTGACAAAAGCAGTAGTATAATCGGGCATTTTATAGTTAAACAACTCTTCAATTTGGCAAAATAAAGAAATCTATTTCAGACATAGTATTCAATTACAACAAAATCTTGTCAAAATTTTTCCCAAATGCGTAAAATAATTTCCAAAGCGTAGTTGCCAACATCGCGCGGTTGTCGATTGGTATTAAATCGAATCGTAAGTTTGAGTTTGTCCCGGTCGCAAAAACCTTTTGTAAGTAGCGCAGTAAAGCACAAATGGCTATCGGATGACTCTATATGGCTATTAGAATTCTATGTAGTCAATTGTCAAACTCTTATTTAAGCAAAACATTTTCGCCGTGCTCACATACCATATGATTATTTCGCCAATCATATTCGCGCTCTCGTGCTTTATCCGAATAATAATGTTAATCGGCATAACAGTATTAAATGGTGTGCCATTGCGATAATGTAATCCCTTTACACAATAGATTCGCAGTGGTGGCGTTCGCGCTGTGCGCTCGGCTGAACGGGATCTTTACGCAGTCGATCCCGTTACAAAGCAACTCCGGTTGCGTGTTTGACCCGATATTTGTCAATAAACAAAATTACGTCAACAATAACGTTGACGTAACTTGGCAGGGGAGACGCGATTCGTAAGGAGCAAAGCGACGGAATAGGGATCGTTACGCAGTCGATCCCGTTACAAAGCAACCTTGGTTGCGTGTTCGACCCGATATTTGTCAATAAACAAAATTACGTCAACAATAACGTTGACGTAACTTGGCAGGGGAGACGCGATTCGTAAGGAGCAAAGCGACGGAATAGGGATCGTTACGCAGTCGATCCCGTTACAAAGCAACCTTGGTTGCGTGTTCGACCCGATATTTGTCAATAAACAAAATTACGTCAACAATAACGTTGACGTAACTTGGCAGGGGAGACGCGATTCGAACACGCAACCGACGGTTTTGGAGACCGTTGCTCTACCGTTGAGCCACTCCCCTAAATTATTTTGCGGCAAAAGATTGCCACATTCAGTGCTTTTATATTATAATATAGGCAACACATCTTGTCAAATAGTTACAGTAAATTAGTTTAGCAAAATATGAAGAAAGTTACAATCTACACCGACGGCGCCTGTTCGGGCAATCCGGGCATAGGCGGCTGGGCGGCGGTGCTTGTTTATAACGGAATACACAAGGAAATCAGCGGTTACGACAAGTCTACTACCAACAACCGCATGGAACTTTTTGCCGTCATTCAGGGGTTGCGCAGTCTCAATCAAAAGTGCGCTGTGCAAATTTACACCGACTCGCAGTATATTTCCGACGCATTCAACAAGGATTGGCTTACCGCTTGGCAAAACAGCGGTTGGAAAACTGCGTCCAAACAGGAAGTAAAGAACGTCGATTTGTGGAAGGCGCTGTTGTACGAAGTAAACAAGCACGACGCGCAATTTGTAAAAGTAAAGGGGCACGCCGACGTGGAACTGAACGAGCGGTGCGACCAACTTGCCCGCGGCGAAATCGAGCGTTACAAAAAGATTCTTGCCGACAGCGGCAACAATTAGTCGACAATCGGCTTTGTTGTGCCCGTTTTACTTATCGCCTTTTTATTTTTTCAGACATCAAAAAAATATCCGCAAGCCGTAAGTGGCGCGCGGATATTTTTGCTTTTTGTTATCAATAACGGTCGTACAACAATTTGTATATCAATGCGTACGCGGGGAACAGCAGTGCAATTCCCGTAGGAATAAGTATTTGATTCGCCACCGCAACGTAATCGGAAAATTCCATATTTCCCAACGCGCTGAAACCGATTGAAGCGAGCACGGCAATCAGCAATATTGCGGACGTAACTATTATTGCCAAGCGGAAATTGTATTGCGGTTTTTCTATCCTTGCGGGATGCAGTATCGCGTATATCGACAGTCCTATCGGCGCCAGCAGCAGTACGGCAAGCGTTATCAGGTGCGGCAGCCAATTGTCATACGCAATGGACGTAAACAAAACGATCCCGAAAAATACCACCGCCACAAGGTAGGTAAGCCAACCTGCCCGGCACAGCGCTTTTGCCTGCGGAATTAGCGTTTTGGATTTGTAATTTGCCGTGGCGCGATTGTATATGCGCATGCGGATACCTTCTTTTGCAAGGTTGTCGGCAACGTCTTCCAGCGCCGCCGAACGGCTTTCGTAGTACACGGCTGCGGACGCGGCGGCAGTGGCAGTTTCGGCTTGCTGAACGCCGTCAAGTTGGTCGCCCAACACTCCCATAAGAACATGTTGGTAATTTTCGCCTTCGCCGCGTTGTTCGCCGCTTTCGGAACGCTCGGAAACTTCCTTTGCGCGCTCTTCAAATGCCTGCATAAACTCTTCCGCATCATCCTGATGAACTTCGAAACGCGCTTTGGCTTGTTGCAACTGTTCTTCTTCGGATATGGTTGCAACCGTTTCTTCGTCTTTTACGGGTTCAGGTTCGGGTTGCGGTTCGGGTTCTTCAACGGGCGCGGGCGGCTCTGCAATGATAAATTCATCGTAGGGCACCTGTTCCGGTTCGGAATAGATCGCCTCGTCGAAAATAGATTGCTGCTGCATAGCCGCGGGGTCTACATATTCGTCCTTTTCGCTTTCGGACGGTTGCTTGTCGCTTTCGCCAGTCAATTCGCGCAGGCGTCTTGCAATTTCGTCTTGCTCGTCAATGGAGTTGGCGATCTCGCGCTTTTTGGAACGGCGCGGACTTCTGCGCCCGAACAGCGGTGTGGCTTCTTCTTGAGTAATTTGTTCGGCATTTGCCGTGCCGTCTACCAAATCGCTCATAACGTTGCGCTGATATTCCCATTCGGAAATAAACTGTTCACAGTTAGATCTGCCTTCCTTGGTAAGTTTGTAGTAACGCCGACGTCCGCCGTTTGAACTTTCGCCCCAATACGACACGATAAGCCCGTCGTCCTCCAAACGTTTTAGGTAGGAGTAGAGCGTGGGTTGCTTAATTTCGTAGCGATTGTCGGTGCGTTCTTTAATTTCGCGTACAATTTCGTAACCGTATTTGTCGTTATTGTACAGCGCGCACAAGATGATTGTTTCTATGTTGCCTTTCAAAAAGGTAAAATCACCGCTCATAAATGCGCCTCCTTTGTCTTAAATTGTAAGATATATATACAAATTTGTCAATATTTTATAATACTATTTGTGTCATAGTATGCAATTTTGTGCGTTTTGACACATTTTGTTATAAAAAAATAAATAGCGGCAAAAGTTGCGCCGCCCATAATGTATAACTAAGATATGCAAGTAAACGTAACGCGAACATTCAAAAAAATAGTAAAAATGCAATATCGCGACGGGCAACTGTGGGTAACCGCCAATTATTTTGTTTCGCGCGGCAAGTTGATCAAGATAATAGAAGAGCATTTCGATTGGATACGCAGTCGCAAAAAGGAAGAGAGCGAACGCCTTGCAAAACTTTCCGAAGCGCCCGCCGCCGCGCCGCAGCAACAGGTTGCCGCATATAAAGCGGAATTGCCGCCTGCCGAGGATCTGTACAGCGGCAGAAAAACGCTGATTCTCGGCGAAATTTTCAACGTTTGCTGCGGTTTCGGTTCGCGCCCGTATGTGGAAGGGCGCAAATTGTTTTTGCCTGAGCAGCAGTTTTACGCCCGCGAAAAGCGTCTCAGATGTATCAAATCCTATCTCAAAAAAACTTGCGATATGTCCGTCGCGGCGGAAATTGCCGATTACGGCAGTAAAATTTCGCTGTGTCCCGCCAAGATAGAGTTTCGCGATGTGCAAGACGGTTGGCTCAAATGCAACTCGGCTGCGCAAAAAATTATCTGCCTGGATTACCGTGTGGCGCAGTTGCCGAAAAATTTGCGGCATTACATTATTGCGCACGCCTTTGCGCATTTCGGCGGCGCCGCGCACGACAACGCATTTTGGACGGATATGCGCAACCGAGTGTCGGATCTTACCGAGTGTACGGAACTGTCCGAGCGGTATTTGTATCTCAAAGATGTAAAATAAAATTTGTTTTGCCCAAACGTTGTAAATCAAAACTTTTTAATGCAGCCGATAACTTTACCCAAAATAGTGGGGGATTCGTCGGGCGTTATTACAATATCGGACATCTCGTCGTTTTCGGGGTGCAATACCAAGTTGGGGTACAGCGCGTGCAGCCGTTTTACCGTGGCTTTGTCCTGCCACATCGCCACAACAATTTCGTTAATATCGGCGGAACTTTGCGAGTTTACAATTACAAAATCGCCGTCGGCTATTCCCGCGTTTATCATACTGTCGCCTTCTACGCGCAGCATAAACATGTTGTCGCCAGTAAACAGATCCTGCGGCAGCGGATATTCGCCTTCGATATTTTCAACCGCAAGCATACCTTTACCGGCGCTTACCTTACCCAACAACGGAACGTATTGCGAATGGCTGCGAGATTGTTTTAATGTAAACGCGCGTTTTTTGTTAAAGTCCTGCGTTATCAATCCCTGTTCGCGCAGTTTTTCCAAATAATAGTGCACCGTGGAAGTGGATTTTATTGCAAACTTTTCGCCGATTTCCCTTACCGACGGCGGAAAACCGTTGTCGTCAATAAAGTTTTTTATGTAGGAGTATATCTCTTGTAAACGTAAATCGCCCTTTTTCATAAGGGTATTATAGCAGTTTTGGCGCTGCTTTGCAATATAAAAAGCAAACTTTTGTTCTAAAAACACACAAATTTGTGCAAAAATTTGTTCAACAACTTTAATTTTGACAATATTACACAATACTATTGCAGACATAGTATTTTGCGGCGCCTTGCGCGGCGTATTGTTTGCGCGACGAAATTTTCCACTGCCGTCGAAATGGCGCAGATACGTTGTTTATGCCGTATTTGCACGGAAGGCAGTATTAAAGATGTCGTTTGCCGCGTTCATCGCAAAATATTGTCGTGTGTTAGTACGCACCGACAATTTTCCGTTTTGTCCGTTTGCGTAACGGACGTGAGCGTTTTATTCGTGTATTAGCGCACGCAATTTCGGTGCTAAGCCCCGTAGCGGTGTGCGACATTCCGGCACCGTGTTTTGCACGCGCTGTCATTACTCAAAATGTCCGCCTTGTCCGCCGCGTCCACACAACAAACTTGCCGTGTGTTTGCGCCCGCAGGTAATTTTCAAAATTGTCGTTGACCGTAACGGCAATATGTAGTATAATCTTTATATAACTATTCGAAGGCACAACTCAATGAAATCAACAGTGTATTTTACTCGCGAAATAACTCCCGACAGTCTTGTCAAAATTTACAAAGCGTTGGGCGTATCGCTTAAAGGCAAAGTGGCGGTAAAAATATCCACGGGCGAACCGGGCGGACACAATTTTCTCAATCCCAAATTGATCCAACCGTTGGTAAACAGCCTTGACGGAACGATAGTGGAATGTTGTACCGCTTACGGCGGCAAACGTTGCAATCCGCAAGTGCATTGGCAAACCGTCAAAGATCACGGCTTTTACGCAATTGCACCCTGCGACATAATGGATGAGGACGGCGAAATCGAAATACCCATCAACGGCGGCAAGCATATGGACGGTTACAACATCGTGGGCAGCCATCTTGCCAATTATAACAGTATGCTTATGCTAAGCCACTTCAAGGGGCACGCTATGGGTGGTTTCGGCGGTGCGCTCAAAAATATGTCTATCGGCGTGGCGTCCAGCCGCGGCAAGGCTTGGATACACACAGTCGGCCGCACCAAGGACCCCGACAAACTGTGGGGCTTTGTGGACGATCAGGACGGTTTTCTCGAAAGTATGGCGGAAGCGTGCAAATCCGTAATGGACTATATGGGGCGCCAAAACATCGTGTACATCAACGTTGCCAATCGCTTGTCCGTAGATTGCGATTGCGACAGCAATCCGCACGAACCCGAAATGGCGGATATCGGTATTTTCGCTTCGCTCGACCCCGTTGCGCTCGATCAATGCTGTTACGACCAAGTTGTCAATTCGCCCGACCCCGGCAAAGCGGCTCTTATCGAGCGTATGAACAGCCGCCACGGCATACACACGGTGGAATGGGCAGCCGAGATAGGCTTGGGCAACCGCGAATACGAAATTGTGGAAATAAAATAATTTTTTTGCAACATTTTCCGCGGCAGTTGCGCCTGTTAATGGTGCGTTAAATGCGCCTTTACAGTGTTTTTTGCCGCAATTTCGGTTGCGTTGCGCCCGTTTGCGTCGGTTTTGTCGCGGTGATTGCAAACTCTTTGCGCCTGCCCCCGTATTTCACCGAGACGCGCGCATTGCCAACTTTGCGCATATTTTCCCCTGCACAATCGTTGACAACTCCGCGCGCAACATCACATAATTTTCAACAAAATCGGGCAATCGCAGTTTTGCGTTTGCTCTTTTTTTCGGGTTACGTCGGCGCAAATAATTTGCCGCAAAAATAAACGTCGTTTGCCTGCGCGCAAACGTTTGCAATTGTTGTGATTGTTTGATATACTTACAATATCCAAGGGGGTAATTTAATGACCGACATCGAAATAGCGCGCAACTGTACGCTCCAACCGATTGCAAAAATTGCGCAAAAACTCGGTTTGCACAGCGGCGACATAGAACCGTACGGCAATTACAAGGCAAAGGTGCTGTGTAAGCCCGCGCCCAAGCGTACGTCCAAACTTGTGCTTGTTACGGCAATAAATCCCACTGCGGCGGGCGAAGGCAAAACAACCGTATCGATCGGGCTTGCCGACGCGCTCAATTTGGTGGGGGCAAAAACCTGTCTTGCCCTGCGCGAGCCGTCCTTGGGGCCTGTTTTCGGCATAAAAGGCGGTGCAACGGGCGGCGGATATTCGCAAATTTTGCCGATGGAAGACATAAATTTGCATTTTACGGGCGATTTTCACGCAATCACGTCCGCCAATAATTTGTTGTGCGCGCTGGTAGATAACAGCGTTTTTCAGGGCAATCCGCTGTCCATCGACCCCGACAAAATAGTTTTCAACCGCACGTTGGACGTAAACGACCGTGCCTTGCGCGGCATACAAGTAAATTGCGGCGTAAAAAATGCCACTCAACATGCGGACAAGTTCAATATAACCGCCGCTTGCGAAATAATGGCAATTTTGGCGCTTGCCAACGATCTTGACGATCTCAAAACGCGCTTGGGCAACATTTTGGTCGCCTACACTTACGACGGCGCCCCCGTGTTCGCTCGCGATCTGCACGCCGCCGACGCAATGGCGATATTGCTCAAAGACGCATTAAAGCCCAATCTCGTGCAAACAATCGGCGGCACTCCCGCGTTGGTGCATTGCGGTCCGTTTGCAAATATCGCGCACGGTTGCAACAGCGTGCTTGCCACCAAGTTGGCAATGACCTACGCCAAATATACCGTTACCGAAGCGGGTTTCGGCGCAGATCTCGGCGCGGAAAAGTTTTTGGACGTAAAGTGCCGCGCGGCAGGGCTAAAACCCAATGCGGTAGTTGTGGTTGCCACTGTGCGCGCGTTAAAATTGCACGGCGGCGCGGATAAATCTCAACTTGACGTACCCAACATTAACGCGTTGCGTTTGGGTATGTGCAATCTTGTGCGCCACGTAAGCAACATCGCAAACGTTTACCGCCTACCGGTAGTTGTGGCAATCAACAAATTCGCTTCCGATACCGCCGCGGAAATAGCCGAAATCCAACAGTCCGTGCGCGCGCTGGGCGTAGAAGCCATTGTGTGCGACGTTTGGGGCAAGGGCGGCAACGGTGCGATAGACCTTGCCAACAAGGTAATCGAGTTGTGTAGCGTAGGCAATTCGTCTTTCCGTTACGCCTACCGCGACGGCGACAAGGTTACTACCAAAATCGAAAAAATAGCCAAAAATATTTACGGCGCAGGCAAAGTTGTTTACAGCCCCCAAGCCAAGCAAAGTTTAAACGCGCTTGCACGCGTTGCGGATATAAGCAAGTTGCCTGTTGTAATTGCAAAAACGCAATACAGTTTTACGGACGACGCCGCGCAATTGGGCGCTCCCACGGGGTTTACGCTGCACGTTCGCGATGTGGAATATCGCGGCGGAGCGGGATTTTTGGTGGTGTTGGCAGGCAATATGCTGTTGATGCCGGGCTTGTCCGCCACGCCAAATGCGGTAAATATGCATATCGACGCGGACGGCAATATCGACGGATTGTATTGATATATACGCGCGCCCGCCCACATTCAAACGCATTACCGTTACAAGCGTTTATTGCAGTTTGCGGCAACATCTAACCGCGCGCACACCTAAACTTCGGTTGTAAAAAACACTGATTTTTCGGCAACCCCAAGCCAAAGGTATCGCGCCCGCGCCTGCACGCACAAATTGTCCACAATATTTTGTAACTGTTGGGCAAGTTGTCATATATCTACGCGCGCCCGCGCGCGCACATAACTAATAAATTTGCGAGAGACAAACAAAATGAAGGACGTTACACTTATGCCGAGATTATATTTCAAGTACGGAACAATGGGCAGCAGCAAGTCTGCGCAAGCGCTTATGTGCAAATTCAACTACGAACAAAAGGGTATGAAAGTTTTGCTCGTCAAGCCTTCCACCGACACGCGCGACGACACGCAACAGCGAATGGTGCGTTCGCGCATAGGTTTAACAGCCGAGTGCCAAATAATCACTCCCGAGCAAAGTTTTTACGACTTGTACAACAATTTCAAGGCGGCAAACGGCTGCGACTGTATTATTGTGGACGAAGCGCAGTTTTGCACCGCCGAGCAAATAGACCAATTAAAGCAACTTACGCGTTACGTATCGGTTTTGTGCTACGGTCTGCTCAAAGATTTCCGCTGTCATTTGTTTGAAGGCAGCAAGCGGCTGGTAGAGTTGGCTGATTCGTTGCAGGAAATCAAATCGGTGTGCCGATGCGGTCGCAAATCGTCTGTCAACGCGCGCTTTGTAAACGGAAAATGCGTAGACGACGGACCCGTAGTGATGATCGGCGGCGACGAAAGTTACGAAAGTATGTGTTATTGGTGCTGGCAGGAAGAACTGCAAAAAGCCAAAAAATCCTGAATTATTTGTGATATTATTGCCGAAACATATTTTTTCGGCAATTTTTTTTTATTGTACAATTATTTCGCTACCCCCCCCGCCGCAAACCGTTTGCGCAAGCATACAATTTTTCTACTTACGCGGCAAATACTATTTGCCTGTCGGCAATGTTGCGCTCTCCGTAGGCAAATAACTCTTACTACGCGTTTACGCGTAAATTACCCTTTGGGTCGCAGGCGGAAAAATATTTGCCCAAGGGCAATGTTGCGCTGTTCGCGTGTGCAAACATTTCCGTTTTGGCGGAAAAATCGCGCAGTTAATGTTGACATCGCGCAGACGTTGTTGTACAATTTAGTTACCACATTATTACTTATATTACCAAAATGTACACATAATCTATCGGTAGATTGATGTGTCTTTTCTCAGCAAGTACATTTTGGTGGGTAATAGTGTGGTAACTATCGGGACACGCGTCTACAAGTGTCGTTTCGGTAGAGACGGCACTTTTTTTGTTGTTAATTACGTCTGGTGCGCGCGGCGTGGCGTTTGCGTGCGGCAGGCGCAACTATCGGCAACTATATGCGCGGGGCAAAGTCAGGCTTTATTTGTTGACTTTTGTGTCGCCATATTGTACAATACAATTGCGACGCAGTTTAATATAATTTGCTTGGAACAAACTTTACTTAGGTAGAGTGTTCCTTATTCGCCATACAAATTTCCAGGCAAATTGTATTGTAAACTAGTGTCGCAGCTACGCGAATAGGCGCTTTACAGGTGCCGTTTCGCAAGAGACGGCACTTTTTTATTACATTACAAAAGGAGACGAATTATGAAGAACTCACGCAAACTTATTTTGATCGTGTTGCTTGCGCTGTTGCTAATTGCGGCAATAACCGTTGCGGCTTGCACGCCCGACGATCCTACGCACCAACACACTTTTGCACAAGAGTGGAGCAGCAACCAATCCGAGCATTGGCACGCAGCCACTTGCGGACACGATGTAACGTCCGACCGCGCGGCGCACAATTTCGGCACGGACGACGTGTGCGATACCTGCGGCTACACCAAGGGGCAGGGCGGCGGTGGTAACCAAAGCGGCGGAGACACCCCTACGCACCAACATACATTTGCCGAACAGTGGAGCATTAGCGACGCCGAACATTGGCATGCCGCCACTTGTGATCACGATGTAACGGCAGATAACGCCGCACATACATTGGTAAATAACGTTTGTTCGGTATGCGGCTACCAAAACAATGTCAATTGGGACGACTTTACTTTCGAACGATCCGACGACGGTTATATATTGACAAAATATAACGGTACAGCCGCGCACGTCAACATTCCCGATACCTACAACGACATGCCTGTTGTGGGTATAGGTAAAGAAGCCTTTTGTGAGTGTGAAAGTCTTATATCGGTAACAATTCCGAACAGAGTAAAAATTATAGATGGGAATAGCGACGAAGAAATCGGCGCTTTCGAATCCTGCTATAATCTTACCACTGTAAATTTCGGTGCAAACAGCCAACTTGAAAGTATAGGTGATTTCGCTTTCATATTTTGCTACAGTCTTACATCAATAACTATACCCGACAGCGTAACGAGTATAGGCGATAGCGCTTTCGGCGATTGCTTCCATCTTACATCAATAACCATACCAGATAGCGTAACAAGTATAGACGATTTGGCTTTTGCCGAGTGTTTCAAGATTACATCAATAATCATTCCAGATAGCGTAACAAGCATAGGCGAGGGAATTTTCTACTATTGTTTTTCTGCGGTAATTTACTGTGAAGCGTCGGAACAGCAGTCGGGTTGGAATTCGGTTTGGAATGTAGTTGATGATAACAGTTGTTGTCCTGTCATATGGAATTACAATCAAAATAACGTTGCCGATGACGGCTGTGTATACGATACTGTGGACGGTATACGCTATGGTTTCAAGGATAGCCAAGCAAAAGTATATGGCAACAATTATTCCGGCGATGTTACAATACCGTCAACTGTTGAATATCAAGATAAAGATTATACAGTAAAAAGTATAAGTGATGGCGCTTTCGTATATTGCCTTGATTTGACGTCGGTAATCATTCCCGACGGAATAATCGACATTGGTGGTTACGCCTTCGGCAAGTGCAACAGTCTTACATCGATAACCATTCCCAATAGCGTAAAAACGATTGGCGAAGTCGCTTTTGCCGATTGTGAAAATTTGCAAAGCATTTATTACAACGGTTCAATTGCCGATTGGTGCGAAGTTGACAGCGTAGATTCTCTGATATATGACACAGACAATTTCTACATAAAGAAAAACGGCTTATGGCAAAAACTTACCGATATTACACATCTTGAAATTCCCGACGGCGTTACTAAAATAGGCGACTGCGCTTTTGCCGGTTGTAGCAATCTTACATCAATCACTATTCCTGATAGCGTAACAAGTATAGGCAATGGCGCTTTCAGGGGTTGCTACAGTCTTACATCAATAACCATACCGGACAGCGTAACAAGTATTGGCGATTACGCTTTCTACAATTGCTACAGTCTTACATCAATATTTATTCCTAGACGTGTTACGAATATTGGTTGGAATGCCTTTAGGAGTTGCGACAATCTTACCATTTACGTTGAAGTAGCAGAAAAACCATCAGGTTGGGATTCCGATTGGAATTATTCATTTTCATCAAACGGTGATATTTATTGCCCCGTTGTTTGGGGTGCTACGCGCCAGGACGCCGAACAACACTGACCGATCTAATGGGGAAATCCCACTGCAAAAACACACCCCGCATTTTACCCAAAATCAACAGCCCTTGCGCAATGCCGCGCAAGGGCTGTTTGTCCGTTTGTTCAATTGTTGCAATTCGTCGTTATTTCGTCTTTTTGTAAACGCAGCCTTCCACGGCGGTAGAGCAGGTTTTTGCCCAATTTTTGAGATAAAAGTTGCCGTAATTGCCCACGCCCACGTCGCTGTCGCGGTAGCGTTGGCTAAGTTCCTTTACCTTTATGTCGCAACTTATTTTGCCCTTGGGTATGCTTATTTCTATTTCGTCGCCGTCCTGCAACACGCCAAAGAGATTTTGTTCGCCCGTTTCGGGAGTGATGTGTCCCACAACAAAGCCGTTGTAAAAGTCGGCTATCCGTCCGTCGGTAATAACGGCAACTTTGCTTTCCAAATCGAACCCTTTAAGAATTGCCAGCGACGAGTAAATTTCGCGCATGCCGGGGCCGCTTTTGGGTCCTTCGCCGCGTATTACAAGCACGTCGCCCGCCTTTATTTCGCGGTGGAGCAGTGCGTCAACAGCCATTTCTTCGTTGACGTACACCTTTGCCGTGCCCGTAAACGAACTGTTGTTGCCGCGATATTGCACAAATGCGCCGCTTTCGGCAACGTTGCCGTAAATAACGCGCAGCGGCGACGACGGCGCCAAACACTTGTCCGCAGGGCGTATTACCTTTGCGTTTTTTACCGTAACGTTGCGCAAAACTTCCGCCAGAGTAACGTCGTCGTTTACGTAAACGTCGCCTTTTATCAATTGCGCGTCCAGCAACTGTTTCAGCACAGCGTAAACGCCGCCCGCGGCGCTGAATTGCGTCATAATACAGCGGCTGTCGTCATCGCGCCCCAACAGTAGCGGTGTGCTTTTTGCCAGGTCGCCTATCGTTTTGAAAGTAAGGTTTTTTATGCCCAATTCTTTGGCTACGGCAATTATATTAAGCATACTTGTCGAACTGCCGCCGCAAGCCAAGTCGGCAATTACGGCGTTGGTAAGGTTAGCCTGCGTAAGCGATCTGCGCGGAGTAAACTTGTCGTCTGCAAATTTTACCGCAAGTTCGCCCGTTTTGTAGGCGATGTTTTTGCGCTCGACCGACATTGCGCTTGCCGTGCCGTTGCCTTTTACCGCCAAACCTACCGTTTCGAGCATGCAATTGAAACTGTTTGCGCCGTATCTTGCGCAGTCGGTACCGCACACCAGCGGCAGAGCGTTGTCAATTTCGTCTATATTGTCGTAATTGGTGCGCCCTGTTTTTATTTTGGCTATCTGTTCAAAAAAGTGTTCAAAGCCGTGTTCCTTGCGTTGGTAAACAATGGGGCTCATTGTGCCGCCGCAAACAAATGCGCACGGGATATTTACGCGTATTGCGCCCAACAGCATACCCGCAACGATGTTCGGCTCGCTTGCAACAAATACCAGCCCGTCGTAAAAGTCGTTTGCGCAAATAAGTTCTACGGCGTTTGCGGTAAGATCGCGCGAAGGCAAGTCGTATTTGGTGGATTGCGTGCCGTGCAAAGCGGTGCAATCTATGGACGATACGTACGCGGTTTTGCACGAAGCGCCGCTTGCCAATATGCCTTCACGCACGTGTTGGCAAATCTCGTCAAGATCTTTGTGCGCCACAGTGGTGGCGTTTTGCGCCGAAATTATGCCGATAAGGGGTTTTTCCGCGTCCAAAGACAGACAATTTGCCATTGCTTTTTGCGGTAATTTGTCTAATTGTTCAATAAATTCCCGTAACATACAATACCTCAATAATATTTTATAACTTAGTTATTGCCTTGTCAACTTCAATATCGGTATAAATGAATTATTTTAAGAACAAACTAACTAAAAAAGTTCCGTAACCGCAAGGCAAGCGCGGCGCGGTAATTTTTCGTTGGGGCGGCGTTACCGCAAGGGGGTGCAATATGAACAAAAAAGTTATTATTTGCGGCGTGGATACGTCCGCTTTGCCCAAACTGACGCAAAAACAAGCCAACGATTTGCTTGTGCAAATAAGCCAAGGCGACGCGCAGGCGCGCAATTATTTTATCAATTGCAATTTGCGCTTGGTGCTTTCCATAGTAAAGCGGTATTCGTACCGAGTTGACAACCCCGACGATCTGTTTCAAATAGGCTGCGTGGGCTTAATAAAGGCGGTGGACAACTTCAAAGTGGACGTCGGCGTGTGTTTTTCCACCTACGCCGTGCCCATGATAATAGGCGAAATACGGCGTTTTTTGCGCGAAGGCTCTATGCGCGTAAGCCGCGGAATACGCGACGTTGCCTACCGTGCGCTGCAAACGCGCGAACGTCTGGAAAGCGAAAGCGCGGGCGAAGCGTCTATCGACCGAATTGCCGAAGAAATGCAGTTGCCCGTGTACAAGGTACTGTATTGTCTTGACGCGATAAGCGACCCTATTTCCCTTTCGGAAACGGTTTACAGCGACGAAGAAGACAGCGTAACGTTGCAAGACCACATTTCCGACGGCAAGTGTTCCGAAGGTATCTGGGCGGAAAACGTTACCTTGTTCGACGCGCTGTCGTCGCTGGACGACAAAGAAAGGAATATCTTGCTGAAGAGATATTTCGAAGGCAAAACGCAAATGGAAGTCTCGCGCGAGATAGGGCTTAGTCAGGCGCAGGTATCGCGGTTGGAAAAGAACGCAATGACGCATTTGCGCAGCGAAATGGTGTAAAAAAACGTAAAATTTTGTACTAAACCGCCGTTGTAAATATTATTTTATAACGGAGCAAATTATGGAAATCAGTTACAGCGAACTTCGCACGAAAGAAGTGGTAAATTTACAAAACGGCGCGCGAATGGGCAGGTTGATCGACCTGATAATCGATACCAACGGCAAAAACGTATTGGGAATAGTCGTCCCCGGCGCGCACAAATTTTTCAAAGCGGCGGAAGATATATTTATTCCTTGGTGCAATATCAGCAAGATAGGTAGCGATACCATTTTGGTGTCGCTTGATATGGCTTCTTTGACGGGCGTAACCAAGTCTGCCGAGATGAATATCGGCGACGGAGCGGAGCAAGAAGAGCCGCATAACGACTATTTGTAATCGAACAATAACGGTTTTCGGCAAAATACATAATACTATTTTACACATAGTATTTTTGCCCGCGGCATTGCGCCCGCATTTTCCGCCGCAGGGGTGCGGGCAATATCGGCGCCGCAAAGGTTGCGTTTGTGTACGCCCGTTTGCCCTTTTGCGGGCGCATAACGACTTGCGTTTGTATTGCGTAAGCCGTTTTTTGTGCGCAAATTGCAGGTGCGGCGGCGTTTTGCTCTTAACTGTGCGCCGCTTGCTATGCGGCGTGTGTGCAGGAATTATTTTCCGTATCTACTTTTCGTACAGTTCGCGCAGTTTAAGCAAAATTCGGTTTTCCAACCGCGAAATCTGCACCTGCGACACGCCCATTTTGCGCGCAATTTCGCCCTGCGTCATATCTCGGAAATAGCGCATTATTACAATTTTTTGTTCGCGCTCGCTCAGTTTGGACAGCATATCTTTCAGTATCAATTTGTCTATCATTTTTTTGTCTTGGTCGGTAGGCAATTTTTCTATCAGTTCTATTTGTTTGCCGTCGCGGTCGTTGGTGGTTTCGTACAGCGAAACGGGCAGTTTGGTGGCGTCCAAGGCAAAAACAACTTCGCTCGGTTCTATTTCGAAATGCCGCGCAATATCTTCTACGGTAGGGTTTTCGTTGCCGTTTTTTATTTGCTCGTCTACGTACTTGGTAATTTTTGCCGACAAACTTTTCAGCGATCGCGAAACTTTAAGGTATCCGTCGTCGCGCATATACCGTTTTATTTCGCCCAAAATCATCGGCACGGCGTACGTCGAAAAGCGCACGTTGTGTTCGTACGAAAAGTTTTTTATCGATTTAAGCAACCCGATGCCCGCAATCTGGTACAGATCGTCGTACTCAATATGTTTGCCCAGGTAGCGTTTTATTATGCTTTTTAATAGCGGCGCGTTTTCGGTAAGCAAAGTTGTGGTAGCCGTCTCGTCGCCCTGTTGCGCTTTGGCTATCAATTCCATCGTTTCTTCGTGGCTAAGCATAGGCGGTGGTCAAATTTTTTTCGTCAAATAAACCGTCGTTTGTCCGGGGTGCGATTCGACGTTTACTTCGTCGCAAAAAGCCTGCATTACCGTAAACCCCATACCCGAACGCTCGCCGTTTTGTACAGTGGTGTAAAAGGGTTTCATAGCCTGTTCCACGTTGTCTATGCCTTTGCCGAAATCGGTAATCTGAACGGTTATGCCGCCTTCGGTTAAGGTACATTCTATTTCGATGGCGCCGCTTTGCTTTCCGCCGTACGCGTGGACGATACAATTTGTAACGGCTTCCGAAACGGCGGTTTTAAGATCTTCTACCTGTTCGAGCGTGGGGTTGATCTGAGCAAAAAACGCCGCCACAACACTGCGCGAAAACCCTTCGTTTTGCGATTGCGCCTCAACTGTCAATTTCATTTTGTTTATTTCTGTCATAATATTCCTCAAATTTTAATTTATAATTTGGTAATAATTTCGTACAAGCCCGACATTTTGAATATTTTGTCCACCGTCGGGCTGGGATTGCGCACATATACCGCCTTGTTTTGTTTGCGTATTATTTTGTATCTGCCGATAATCACGCCGATCCCCGTCGAATCCATAAACGACATTCGCGACAAATCGAAGATTACGGCGTTGTAATTGTTGTCAGACAGGCATGCGTCGATTTTTTTTCGCACAAACTCGGCAGAGTGTTCGTCCAACTCGCCGATAAGTTTGAAAACCAGCGTTGCCCCTTCAAAATTAGTAGATATTTCCATCGCTTGCCTCCGTACAAAATGTTAGTACCTATTGCGGCGATGCTTTTGTATTGTTTTGTAATTTGAAATTAAAAAATGTCGATAAGCGATTATGTAAGTTTGTTTGCGCGTAAAGTTACAACCGTCGCCCGGGCAGATAGCGCCAAGCGGAACGGCTACGCAGCGTAAAGCGGCGGTGCTGTTTCTCGTAAATCAATGTCGCAGTCTCCCGCAAAATGCGTTTGCGCCGTATCCCGCAAGAAACGGTTTTCGCTCGGCAAAGGGGGCTGTGTCCAAGCAAAACGATGCGGTGCGTATCCCGCAAAGGCTCCGCAATACTGTGCGCCCCGTAAGCGATTACTTATGTTCAGCAAAGCAACGGCACATCGCCCGCAAGCAATTATCGTGTTAGCAAAATCGGCGGCGCTGTCTCCCGCAAAGCAACGGCGTCGTGTCCCGCAAAGCGGCTGCGCATACGGCAATTTTTTTTTGAAAAACAGCAATAAAAAAGTTGACATTATTATAAAAATATTGTAAGATAAACAGGCTGATGTAGATACATCGGGGTGTAGCGCAGTTTGGTAGCGCACATGGTTTGGGACCATGGGGTCGGGAGTTCGAATCTCTTCACCCCGACCAAACAGAGACACGACTAAGAGTTGGGCCTTTAGCTCAGTTGGTCAGAGCGGTCGGCTCATAACCGATTGGTCCGGGGTTCAAGTCCCTGAAGGCCCACCAATTTGCAAAACAAAATATTTGGCCCGGTAGTACAGTTGGTTAGTACGCCAGCCTGTCACGCTGGAGGTCGAGGGTTCGAGCCCCTTCCGGGTCGCCAATGTTTTGCTTCGGTAGCTCAGTAGGTAGAGCAGGGGACTGAAAATCCCCGTGTCGGTGGTTCGATTCCGCCCCGAAGCACCAACTATTGGGTTTTTATCATAGACGCTGGTGTAGCTCAATCAGGCAGAGCAATTGATTTGTAATCAATAGGTTGATGGTTCGATTCCGTTCACCAGCTCCATTTTTTT
>CANRFV010000014.1 GCA_947629985.1 uncultured Clostridia bacterium
TCCCATCAAATATCTTACGCCCACGATGGATAGGGACCGAACTGTCTCACGACGTTCTGAACCCAGCTCGCGTGCCACTTTAATCGGCGAACAGCCGAACCCTTGGGACCTACTACAGCCCCAGGATGTGACGAGCCGACATCGAGGTGCCAAACCCCTCCGTCGATGTGAACTCTTGGGAGGGATCAGCCTGTTATCCCCGAGGTAACTTTTATCCGTTAAGCGACGGCAATTCCATACTCTACCGCCTGATCACTAAGCCCTGCTTTCGCATCTGCTCGACATGTCTGTCTCGCAGTCAAGCTCCCTTCTGCCTTTGCACTCTTTGAATGATTTCCAACCATTCTGAGGGAACCTTTGGGCGCCTCCGTTACGTTTTGGGAGGCGACCGCCCCAGTCAAACTGCCCACCTGGCAATGTCCGGTACCCGGATTACGGCGCACCGTTAGAATCCCAGCAACCGAAGGGTGGTATCCCAAGGTTGACTCCACACAAGCTGACGCCTGTGCTTCCCAGTCTCCCACCTATCCTGTACAGCAGTTGCCGAAATTCAATACCAAGTTACAGTAAAGCTCTACGGGGTCTTTCCGTCCAGTCGCGGGTTAATACGCATCTTCACGCATACTACAATTTCGCCGGGTCTCTTGTTGAGACAGTTCCCAAATCATTACGCCATTCGTGCGGGTCAGAACTTACCTGACAAGGAATTTCGCTACCTTAGGACCGTTATAGTTACGGCCGCCGTTCACTGGGGCTTAAGTTCACCGCTTCGCTTGCGCTAACGGCTCCCCTTGACCTTCCAGCACTGGGCAGGCGTCAGCCCCTATACTTCAACTTTCGTTTTAGCAGAGACCTGTGTTTTTGGTAAACAGTTGCTTGGGACTTTTCACTGCGGCCACTTGCGTGGCACCCCTTCTCCCGAAGTTACGGGGTCATTTTGCCGAGTTCCTTAACAAGAGTTATCCCGATCATCTTATGATTCTCTCATCGTCTACCTGTGTCGGTTTGCGGTACGGGCACCGCAGTCCTCCTTAGCAACTTTTCTCGCCAGCGTGAATTCACCAACTTCCACTACTTTAGTTCGTTCCCCGCAACTCTCAGCCTTAGTGAGACGCGTACTTCACTACGCCTCGGCCTCGCATTGCGGCCTCCCTTTACCATCCGGGTAGGTTTGGCTATCCTTCTGTGTCATTGCATCAGTAATAACGTTCTGCGGTGGTGCAGGAATATCTGCCTGCTGTCCATCATCTACGGCTTTCGCCCTGAACTTAGGCCCCGACTAACCCTGGGGGGACGAACCTTCCCCAGGAAACCTGAGACTTTCGATGGCGGAGATTCTCACTCCGCTTTCGCTACTTATACCGGCATTCTCTCTTGTATGCTCTCCACCACCCCTTTCGATATGGCTTCAGCGTGCATACATTGCTCCTCTACCAATTGTATTACTACAATTCCTAAGCTTCGGTGCCAGGTTTAGCCCCGATAATTTTCGGCGCGTTGTCACTCGACCAGTGAGCTATTACGCACTCTTTGAATGAGTGGCTGCTTCTAAGCCAACATCCTGGTTGTTTAAGCAACAATACATCCTTTTCCACTTAACCTGAACTTAGGGACCTTAGCTGTAGGTCTGGGCTGTTTCCCTTTTGACGACGAAACTTAGCTCACGCCGTCTGACTGCCTAAAAACAAGTAATTGACATTCGAAGTTTGATAAGGTTCAGTAAACCGTGAAGTCCCCTAGCCCATTCAGTGCTCTACCTTCAATACTCTATATTTAGACGCTAGCCCTAAAGCTATTTCGAGGAGAACCAGCTATATCCGAGTTCGATTAGAATTTCTCCGCTAACCACAGGTCGTCACCGACTATTTCAACAGGCGTGTGTTCGGGCCTCCACAGCGTTTTACCGCGGCTTCACCCTGCCCATGGTTAGGTCACTCGGTTTCGGGTCTACGACATGCTACTAAATCGCCCTTATCAGACTCGCTTTCGCTTCGGCTTCGAAACTTAATTTCTTTACCTCGCAACACATCGTAACTCGCCGGTCCGTTCTACAAAAAGTACGAGATCACACGTTAAGTCGTGCTTTCTCTGCTTGTAAGCATATGGTTTCAGGTTCTCTTTCACTCCCCTCCCGGGGTTCTTTTCACCTTTCCCTCACGGTACTATACTCTATCGGTCACTAAGTCGTATTTAGCCTTACGAGATGGTCCTCGCATATTCCCACCGGATTCCTCGTGTCCTGTGGTACTCTGGATACCTGCCACTTAAATGTCGATGCCGCCTACGAGGCTTTCACTCTCTTTGGCGCGGCTTTCCAACCGCTTCGACTACCAACACTTAATGATTTGCAGGTCCGTTACCCTTTTAATATCACTACTAAAAGTTTGGGCTCTTCCGATTTCGCTCGCCACTACTTTCGGAATCGTTAATTTACTTTCTTTTCCTCCGGTTAATGAGATGTTTCAGTTCACCGGGTTCCCCTCAGTACACTATTTGATTCGTGTAAAGATACTGCATCTTCTATGCAGTGAGTTCCCTCATTCGGAAATCTGCGGATCGACACTTATTTGCAGTTCCCCGCAGCTTATCGCAGCTTGTCACGTCCTTCTTCGGCGCTTAGTGCCAAGGCATCCACCATACGCTCTTCGTAGCTTGATCGTATAATTACGATTTGCTTGCTTGCGCAAGCATAATAGATCCTTGAATAAATTACTCTTATTAACTCTGCGTCATTGCAGCAAAAATCGTTTGATTTGATTTTGCATATTAACACTCGATTAATATTTGATTACTCTAAACTTTATATTGTTTTATGCAGTTGTCAATGTTCCTTTCTGCCACAACAGTGGCGCTGTCTTTACAACAGCCTATTAATCATACCACACCCTCCATTAGGTGTCAACTGTTTTTTGCCACTTTTTTTAAGTTTTTTTACAGTCGATTTTAAGGTTTGGACGGTTGCGTTAAACTGCCCAACCCCACCTGCGGCGGTATGACGCAATCTGCCGCAGAACGCATTTTGTGTACTTTCGGCAAGCGCGCTTCGGTAACAAAAAACGCTCTATCGAGCGGATTACGTGCATATTATACTACAAATACGCCTGTTATGTCAAACAATTTGCAACCCGATTTACACAATAATTTGCATTTAACAACGCTTGCCCAAGCAAACGTGGGTACAAAGTATGTTATTACGCACTGCGCTATTGCGCCGCCGCTGGGCGTGCGCCTGGCGGAAATGGGTATTGTGCGCAACACCGCGCTTGTGGTGGTAAAAACCGCGCCTACTGGAGATCCGCTGGTAATAAAATTGCGCGGCTATATGCTGTGCTTGCGCACGGAAACGGCAAAACTTATTACCGTTGCCGGGTACGACGACGGAACGGACGGGGCGCGCGGCGCTGACAACGATTACAACACGGGCGGCACGGACGGAGCAAACAAAGCACGCGGCTCGAATAATGCACACGTGGCAACAGGCGCAAACAAAGCGGACTGTGCAAGGCGCAAACATAACAAACGGAGAATAAAATGACCGATATCAAACAAAAGGCTACGCGCGGCGCCGCCAGACAAAAACTTACGGTTGCGCTGTGCGGAAATCCCAACAGCGGCAAAACCACGCTGTTCAATACGCTTACGGGCGGCAACCAAAAAACGGGCAATTGGCCGGGCGTAACCGTCGAAAAAAAGCAGGGCGTATACAAACTTGACGGCAACGTGGTAATTGTGGACACTCCCGGAATATACTCGTTGTCGCCGTACACGCCCGAAGAAAGGATTGCGCAACTGTTTTTGTTGCAAAAACAGGCGGACGTAATAATAAACGTTGTGGACGTAACCGATTTGGAGCGCAGTTTGTACCTTACTTCGCAGTTGGCGGAATTGGACATTCCCGTGGCGGTGGCGCTCAATATGACCGACGAAGCGGCAGCCAAAGGCATTGTTACCGACGTTGTGGCGTTGCAACGCAAATTCGGCTGTCCGTTTGCGGAAATTTCCGCGGCTAAAAACACGGGCATACGCGAACTGATGGATATGTGTATCGGCGGCAAAGCGCGCACAATGCGCAAATTTACGTTTAGCGCGCAAGTGGAAAACGCCGTTATTCAACTGAAAAAATTGCCCCAACTGCACAACGCAAGCCGATACGCGCTGCTGCAACTTGCGCAAAACGACATATACGGCGCAAATATGCCGCAACTTACCGCCGATTGTCTTGACAAAATAAAAGACATTTCCGCGCAATTGCAAAACGCGCTGAGCCAAAACGTTGCCGTGGCTGTTGCCGAAATGCGTTATGCGCAAATATCCGAAATTGCGGCTGCCGTGCAAAAAACCGCGCACGACGCCCAAAGAATACGCGCAAGCACGCTTACCGACAAAATCGACGCGATCGTGCTTAACAAATGGCTGGCGTATCCGCTGTTTGCGCTGATAATGGCGGCGATATTTTACCTGTCCGTAGACGGGTTGGGCGGTTGGCTGACGGGGCTTATCAACGACAAATTGACCCCCGCGCTGCAATCGCTTGCGGGGTCGGCAATGCTGTCTGCCTGTCCGCAGTGGCTGTGCAGTCTTGTTACGGACGGAATAATAGCGGGCGTGATGAGCGTGGCGGGGTTTGTGCCGCAAATAATGCTGTTGTACGGGTTTATTGCCATATTGGAAGCCAGCGGATATATGTCGCGCATTGCCTTTGTTACCGACAAATTTTTGCGCAAAATCGGCTTGGGCGGAAGAAGTTTTGTGGCGTTGGTGCTGGGGTGCGGCTGTTCCGTGCCGGCGATAGCGTCGGTAAAAACGATAAAAAATCCCTACGAGCGGCGCGCCACCGCTACGCTTGCGCCTTTTATGCCCTGCTCGGCAAAACTTGCGTTGATTTCCTTTTTTACCACGTATTTGTTGGGCGGAAACGCGCTGTTTGCAATAAGTTTTTACTTTGTAAGCATTGCCGCGGTTGTTGCGGGCGGATATGTTCTCAACGTAATCTTCCGCAAAAAACGCGCGGCGTACGACACGTTTGTTATGGAACTGCCGCAATACCGTCTGCCCAACGCGCGCAACGTGCTTAAACAAATGTGGCAACGCGGCAAATCTTTTTTGACCAAGGCGGGTACGGTAATTTTTGCCGCGTCGGTTATTTTGTGGCTTACTACGCACCTGAACTGCCGATTGCGCTTTGCCGAAGTAAACGACAGTATTCTGGCGCAAATAGGCAAATTTATTTCTCCGATATTTACGCCGCTGGGCTGGAACGACAGGGGCTGCGGTTGGCAGTTTTCCGTGGCGACGCTTACTGGGTTTGCCGCCAAAGAAACGGTTGTTACCACACTGCAAATATTGCTGCCGCAAGGGCTTGACGGGGCGATTTCGCCGCAGGGAGCGTACGGATTTGTGGTGTACAATCTGCTTACCGTGCCGTGCGTAGCGGCAACTTCGGCAAGTTTTGCCGAACAGGGCAAGCGCGCCGCATTGACCGCCGCCGCCTTTCAGACGATTACTGCCTACGTTGCGGCATTTGTCGTTTACCAAGCGGGTAACGCCGTAGCGACGTACGGCAAAACATTGATAGCGCCGATTGTTGCGACAACGATTGCCGTTACCGCCGCCGTATGTATTTACAAAACCGTTAAATCGCGCCGCAAATGCAAATGCGACTGCGCCGATTGCACGATATGCACACAGTGCGACAAACCGCATTGAACACGCGGGCATAACAAGCGCCCCGCCGCTACCGTAGCGATTGCCGTTACCGCAGCCGACACCGTTTGCAAATAACGCAATTCGGCACACAATTAACGCAATATGCAATAGGCGCAATATAATAAGGAAAATATAGAAAATAACATATATATTAAATATAAGACGCACAGCATGCGCAAAGCACCCACTACCAAAAAAATGAGACAACAGACAAAAAGCATGCCGCGCAAACAGTTGTGAAACCGTTAGTTGAACAATTTGTTGCAATAAATAATTGCCGAAGGAAAATATATCTTTCGGCAATATTTATTTCAAACAATGTCAACCTTAACTATACTGTAAAAACAAAATAAAACCGTCTGCAACAAGCGTATACCGCACAAGTAAGTTTCAACTATTTAGGAATTTGAGTGAGTGCGGCGCGTGTGGAACTACGCGCAAGCGGAAACAATTCAAATTCCGTCAACAAGCGGCGACCTGCGCGGCGCTTGTTGTCCTTGCGGGGGTTGGTGGGGCAGGCGGCTCCCCACCGAAAGTCTAAACAATGCCGCGCGTGCGTTCACGCGCTCGTCGCACCACTTGTTTGTCAGCACCAAGCACGCATAGCGTTCTAGGTTCCGCTGACACACGGGTGCGCCTTCTCCCACACAAGCGGGCAAGCAACCCTTTTGCAAGCACCGACCGCGTATAACGCAGTCGGTGCCACTTGCAGGGTGCTTGCCCTTTTCCCAATCAGTGCTATCGCACCGATTGGGTACCCTTTGCTTACTCAAATTGTGCGGGTACCCTATCGACCTGCGTCGGCGCGACAAACATTTACAAGCAATAGGCTGTCCCAACTAAACCCAGCCATGTAAAACCCGCTTTGGCGGGCAGTTTAACTAAACTCCGCAAACTACGGACCTGCGCCGAAGTTTGCGACCTTGCGGGGGCGAGGGGCGTGGCGCGATCAGTCAATCACCACAGTGTGGTGTTGACCGCAGCCACGTAAGGGCGCAGTGGGATTATATAGCGCCCGTCGCCTTATTCTGTTACTCCCCGGCGAAGGTCTAAAAAAAAGAAGCAACGGGCAGTTGCTTCCTTGTTAGTCCGACCGAGACGGTGCCTTCGGCACGCGTAGCGGCAAGTTGCGCAGCACGTATGTGCAAGTCAACAGCCCGTCTCGCGTTTGGTCGGAACGTCGGAAATTCACATATAATCTTCCGCAAGTATGTTGCGGTCCACCAGCGTTATGTGCTCCGCCTTGGCGTAATCCAGCGCAGTGCGGTCGAAATACATATTGGTTACCACCATGGAATTTTTGACCTGGTAATAAATTTTGCCTTCGGTAACAGGCGAAATGTCCTTTTGTCCCAATATTTTGTCGCTTAGTATGCAGCCGACGGCAATGGATACGCCATCCCTTTCGATGATGAGATCGACGGAATGATTGTCGGTTACGGGGGTAAGTTTTACCTGATAGCCGTTGCGACTGAACAGGCGCGTCATATAAATTACAAATTGCGTTCTGTCCATACGCGCGATTTGGTCGAATTTGTCGTCCAAAGATTGAAATTTGCCCATATTTACGCGCTCGTAGGCTTGCATATTGGGCAAATAATTTACTTGCTTGCCGTTGTAGGTTGCGGAGCCGTCCAACTGCGCTTCGGCGTCCTGCATGCGCTCCGCTTGGGGCTTGCGGCTTTTGCGGACGCGAGCGCGATGTACCGCTACGCTTACGCACAACGCTATTATCCCAACCAAAACAAGCGCCAAACCCGCAAGCAGACAAATTTCCATAGCAACGGCGTTGTCGGCGGTTTGCAAAGCGGGCAAAACAACGGCTGACACTACCGCCGCTATGCCCAACGCCAATATTACCGAACTTATTACGCACGCCTTAGCCGCCGTGCGCTTGACTTTTTTACCCATAATTATCCGCCTGCGTTTTGTTGAATATATTGTAACACAAGGTTGGCAAAATGTAAACAGCGCGCCAATATTGCTTAGATTGCGGCGCTAATCGGTTGTGCCGACGTGCGACTGCGCACCGCCGCCGTATTGCGCGGCAAATTCGCGCACGAACTCGTCTGTTTCGCGGCGATTTTTAAGTATTATTTTGCGCCCGCAAGTGGCGTTTAATTTGTCCAAAAGCGACTGTCTGCGCTGTTTTTTGCGTCCGCCCCACAACACCCAACGGCGAAACGAGCGGTCGAACTTTTCCGCGCAGCCCAAGTCGGGGCGAGCAACGTTGCGATACTTGCGGTAACGACGGTATGCCGCCCGAAAACATGCCCAACGGTTGAACATCATCAATATGGTAATGTCCGTTTGGGCAAAGCGTTCGGGGTAGATCTTGCCCCAATTGCCGTCCAATATCCAATCGCCGTGCGCGGTTACAAAATCGCGCACTATTGCGGTTTGTTCTTCGACGGAACGCTCCTGCCAATTGCCGTAAAAATGGGTGCTGTCAAGATGCAATACGGGTATGCGGGTGATTTCGCCCAACTTTTGCGCCAATGTGGATTTGCCGCTGCCCGAATAGCCGATGATTTGAATTTTCACTGTTTACCTGCCCTTTTGTGCCGCAGACAATCGGTTGCGCGCTTGCACGAGCGCCCAATTGCCCCGTTGAACGCGTCAATACGAAATTACCAATATCATTTTGAATTGCCGCACACCGTAAACCGAGTGGGGCACGGACTTGGGCATTACAAGCGTTTCGCCCGCGCCGAGTTGAAACACTTCGCCGCCCACGGTAAACCGACCGACACCGTCCAACACGGTTACCATAGCGTCGCCCGAAGCGGCATGCGTGGAAATTTCTTCGCCGCGATCGAACGAAAACAGCGTTACGCTAACCGCGTCGTTTTGCACGAGCGTTTTGCTTACCACTTGCCCCGTCTGATATGCGATTTGCTCCGCTAAGACGAGTTTTTTGCCTTTGTCGATATTTTTGTACATATTGCACCGTCCGTGTGGGTTTTATATATGCTATTATATCACGAATACGCTCAAATTGCCACCCATTATACAAAAAACGAGTTTTTTTGAAATTTTGCAAATATCGATAGCAAAAAGGCGCAAAAAAAACGATTAAATAACGCCGTTTTGCGTGCAAACAACGCCGCCGAACACCGCAATACTGCCGCGTCAAGTAAAACAATACTCGTTAAACCCAATTTCATAATTGCCCGCGCCGACGGCATATTACGCAAAACTTGTTTTTACGGGCAAAAAAGGGCGCGCCGCACCTAAACGCAAAATTACGTTTGGCGCAAAGCGTGCCCCTTTGTGTACAGTTGATAAATGCGGACGATACCGTCGGTTGCAACAGCGGATTACTTTTTCTTGTTCTTTTTGAACAGGTTGCCTATTTTTGCAAATACGCCCTGCTTTTTCTGTTCGATAATGGTTACGTTGTCTTCGTCCAACGACTTGGTAACTTCCACTTCTTCGTACTCGTTGTAATCGGCGGTAATGGCCTTGGTAGTGGTTTCGTTGAAGAAGCGCGTGTAGCCCGTTTCCACAGCCAGACGGATAACGTCGTGTTCGCGAATTGTGTACTTGTTGGGGATTTTTACAACCAAATCGATATCGCCCACTGTGCAGTGTACGTTGAGAATGTCGCCGAGCAACTCCACAATACCCACCTTGGCGGTAAACGAAGCGTCGCCGAATTGCATAAAACGCTCGTCGCCTTCGTAAATCAGATTTTCGGGGCGGACGCCGTACACCAAATTGTGCCCGACGTAATTTTTGAGCAGTTCCTTTTCCGCCGAGCGCAAGGTAACGGTCTGATCCGAACCGCGAATAGCAAATGTGCCGTCGGCATTGAGAGTGCCGTACAAAAAGTTCATTGCGGGCGTGCCGATGAATCCTGCCACAAACAGGTTGGCGGGATTTTGATAAATTTCGTTGGGGGTGCCTATTTGCTGAATAAAGCCGTCCTTCATTACCACAATGCGACTTGCCATTGTCATGGCTTCGATCTGGTCGTGAGTAACGTAAATTGTGGTTGCGCCCACTTCTTCGTGTATACGCACGATCTCGCTACGCATTGCAACGCGCAATTTGGCGTCGAGGTTGCTGAGCGGTTCGTCCATAAGAAATACCTTGGGACGGCGCACGATGGATCTGCCCAGCGCAACTCTTTGACGTTGTCCGCCCGAAAGATTGCGCGGTTTGCGATCGAGATAGGGCTTCAAACGCAAAATTTTTGCCGCTTCCTGCACGCGACGGTCTATTTCGTCCTTGGGGACTTTGCGCAATTTGAGCGCGTACGCCATATTGTCGTACACCGTCATTTGCGGATACAGCGCGTAACTTTGAAATACCATTGCAATGTCCCTGTCCTTGGGGGCAGTGTTGTTCATAAGTTTGTCGTCGATGTACAACTCGCCGTAAGATATTTCTTCCAAGCCCGCAACCATACGCAATGTTGTCGATTTGCCGCAACCGGACGGACCCACGAATACGATGAATTCGCCGTCCTTGATGTCGATGGAAAAGTCGTGAACGGCATGCACGCCGCCTTCGTAGACTTTGTTTACGTTTACCAATTTTACCGATGCCATAATTATTTTACCGCCTTGTTTATTTTTTCTTTATTGCCCATTGCCGCTATCGCGCCAAAACTCATTGTTGTATATGCGCCGCACTTGCATGCAAAATCCAAAATTTTGCCGTAATCGGCGCTTGCGTAATCGTCGGGAGTTACGCCGTTTTCCATCAACCGAGCGATAAATCCGCCGAAGAAGGAGTCTCCCGCGCCTGTTGTGTCTACGGTTGCCACTTTGTAACCCGCACAACTTGCGCGCAGTTTGCCGTCCGCATACAGTTGGGCGCCCTTGCCGCCGTCGGTTACAGCCAACAGCCGAGTGTTGCCCGTAAACATCGCCTGTACGGCTTGTTCGCCCGTAAGTTCGGTAATAAACTCCAACTCTTCCTTGCCGACCTTTACAACATCGGCAAGCGGAGCAAACTGTCTTACCACCGAACGCAACTCGTCCCTGTTCCACAAATTGAAACGCAAATTGGGGTCGAAACACACCATCGCTCCCGCCACACGCGCCTTGTCGATAAGATACAGGTGCGTTTGCCGCGCACATTCCGTTGCCAACGCCACACTGCCGAACTCGAACGCGTCGCCGCGCCGAAATACCACATCGGCAAAGTCGTCGCTTGTAAAGGACAGATCCGCCGCCGTGCGACGGTAAAAAGCGAATTGCCGCTCGCCGCCTTCCGTAAAACTTACAAATGCCAACGAAGTGTCGTGTTGAGCGCTGCGCCCTATTCGGCTTACGTCAACGCCTTCGCCGCGCAACGTTTCCACCAAAAAGTCGCCGAACGCGTCCTGCCCCACCTTGGTAAGATACGCCGCGTCTACGCCCAATTTTGCCGCTTGAACGCACGCGTTTGCCGGCGCGCCGCCCGCCTTTTTTACAAAGCGTTCGGTATCTTTAAGCGGGGACGTCCCCACCGACTGAAAGTCGATAAGAAGTTCTCCCAAACAATATAATTTACTCATAAAATTTTACATCCCTTATTTTGACGCCCGCGCCGTTGGAGTAGAACGCAATGTTGTTGCCGTCCATATCCGTAATACGCGACGTCAACGCAACCTGACCGTCCAGATACAACGTTACCACTTCGCCGCCGATAATTACGTCCACAACGTACGTTTTGCCTGTTTCGTAACCGAACGACACAGTAGCAAGGGGTGCGCCGTAACGCAGTCTGCTCGACACGCTGTTGTAGCAGGTAAGGCGCGACGAATCCGTCTCGAACGCCAATATCGCGCTGCCCAAACGGTTGTTGTAGTCGCCGTCCAAGCCGAACGACAGTCCGAAGTCGCCGCTTGCGTCGGTAATTTCCGCCGTAAAGGATATGCGCGTAACGTTGTCGGAAAGCGCTTGCAGTCCGTATGCGGCAAAATTGCCCGATTGAAATTCGAATTCGCTGCGCTCGTCGCCGTCCGCCGTAACAAAGGCGATCTCGTTGGAGAAGAACTGCTTGTAACTGTCCGGCATTACGGCGCACAACTCGCCGCTCGGCAATTGCTTGATTTGATGCGTAACCAAGTTGCCGCCCCAATCGAATCCGCCGCCTGCGCCGCCCGAAAGACGCGCGCACCAAGCAAACGCAAACAAGTTGCCGTCGGCTTTTTCCAAACGTCCGGCGTAAAATCCCGCCGCGTCGATGGAATCGCGCTCGAATTTGTGCCATTCGGGATCGTCGTGCGAAGTTTTGTAGCGGTAATGCGTTACGCGGTTGTCGCCCTGCTCGCTGTATGCCAAGTAGTAAAAACCGTTATACTCGATGTAGGACGGACACTCCATATTGTATGTGCCGCTGTCGTTTACGAAAAAGTTGTCTACAAACTCCCACTCGCTGTCCGTAGCCGACAAAGAAGCCGATTTGTAACGGCGAATTACCGCCGGACTGCTTGCCGTGTTGTCGCGCGTGGTAACCAACATATAGTACACGCCGTCTACGCTATCCCAATACACATACGGATCACGGAAGTCGTTTTCGTAGCCGTACAAATTGAATTCCTCGTCCTTGACCCAAGTTTTTTGGTCTGCGCTTGTTGCGTGGCGCACAACTTCGGTGTGGGGCAGTTGCGGCATATCGTCCGACGGCGCGTTGCCGTTGTGCCCTGTGTAAAAGCAGTGATACAAGCCGTTGTTGTCCTTGATAAACGAACCCGTACCCAACGCCGCGTCGGGAGAATCGAATTCTTCCACAAAGTTGAGCGCAATACCTTCGTCGGTGTAATGAATGTAATCGGATGTGGTCAACCGCGCAATGGGGTGGTAAAACTGACTGTTTGTACCCGTACTGTTGCGCAAATGGTAGATGTTCATTACGCCGTTGTCGTAAAAGGGCATTACGTCGCCCATGGTTATGTCCATAGAGTCGTCCTTGGCGGACGCGGGAAAGACGTTTGCGCCTTTTTGATCGACGCCGCCGGGCGCCGTAGGTGCGCACGCTACCGTACACAAACAAACCAACGCCAGCAAAATGGGGATTATCCAAAGTTTTTTCATTGTTTGACTACTTCCTTTATGCTGATTTGCGAAACATTGCCACCGACTTCCGTTTTGTAATCGCCGTCAATGTAAATTCTGCTGCTTATTACTTCTCTGCCGTCGTCTACAAACACTTCCACGCTGGATACGTCCAACAGTATGCGCACGTCGCAGACGTCGTAACTGCGATTTGTACGCCTTACGCAGCCGAACAGATTGTTGGCAAGGTTGGTGTCGAGATACACGCCGCTATCCTTACCCACGGTAAAGCAACCGTTATTGCCGATAATTTTGATATATCCTTCGCCGTCAAAGCGCAATCTTATGTCCGCGCACTTTGGCACCGTTTGGTCGGTAACGTCGCGCAAGTAATTATCCAAACTGTTGACGGGATTTTGGAAAACGTCGCCATCCCTGATGGAAATTTCACGCGGAATGGAAAATGCGCCTACCCAGCCGTGAGACTTTTCGCGGGTGGGATATTTGCGCTCCCACATTTCCAACCAACCTATCATAATGGGCGCGGCTATGCCGCGAATAAATTGCGGTGCGTAAAAGGCGTCGCCTTTGTCGATCTCCTTGATGTAATCCACCGCCATAGTGCCCTTGTCGAAATCCAACTCTCCCACGATAAACACGCTGGAATTGACGTTTTTGAAATCGTTGTCCCGTTCGGGCACGTTACAGCCGCAGGCAAGAATTACGTCCTTGCCGTCCACGCGGAAATAACACGGACACTCGCACATCTCGCCCAATTGATAATACGGTCCCAGACAAAACGCGTAGTGAAGCCTGTCCAACGTTTTGCCGCTAAGCACCACTATTACGCCCTTGTTGAGATTGACGTCCTTGCCGCCGACGAATACGTAGTACGTATCGCCCACAAGAACGGGGCACGGGTCGCGGAAATCGCTTCGGCTGAGATTGTCGGGCAGATACTCGTTGTCGAATATCTTTATGCCGCGGTCGAAACCGAACCCGTTGTGCGACTTTGCCTTGTACACTTCTTCCTTGTAACTGCCGTCAGGCATATTTTGATGCAATGTGTACAACGCGGCAAGTCGGGTGCCGTTGTCGTAATCGATTGCGCCGCCGCTGTACGCGCTTGCGCCTTCGATATCCGGTTTGAGCGCGACGCCGTCGTCTATGTAGGATATAAGGTCCTGCGACACAAAGTGCCCCCAAACCATACGCCCCGGACAACTTGCATAGGGATTGTATTGATAGTACAGGTGGTACCTGTCCTTGAAAAAGACCAGACCGTTGGGGTCGTTTAGCCAGCCGATGGGCGGCATCATATGATATGTTAGCCTGTAACTGCCGTTGACCGTACTTTTTGTTCTGGCTATGTAATTGTTGTCGTTTTGAGTGTTTTTTGCCATATTAACCATCCAACTCCACATTGCGCAAACATACGCGAATGTCGTAAATTTCTACCGTTACGTCGCTATATTGTTGATTGTTTGCCGAGCCGAACTGCCACACCAACTTGTACAGTTTGTCCGCAGCCTTGCCGCCGTTACACGTAAACGTGTACACCGTCTCCTGTTCGGAAAGGACAACTTTCGCCCACATCAACGTGGGATCCCAACCGTCGGCAACCGGTCCCGCAACTACCATTTCGATGGGCGCGGAAGCCTTGGCTTTGAACGTGATAACATAGTTTGCGCCGCTGCCGTCGATAAAGAACGTGGGACTTGTAACGGCATGGTCGCTGTCTCGGTCGGAAAATCCTTCCATAAAATAGGTAAATCCGCCGCGATTTGAGTGGAATGTGTGAGCGTGCGCGTCCGTGTTGAATACCGTAAAATCGGTTATAGCAAAGGTGTCCGCGCCTGCGTCGGTAAGCGTTTCCACCACGTGCAGATCGCTGATCGTGATCTGGTTGCACTGCGTTGCCGATTGAACGTATATCCACAACGGTCCCGCGTTGCTGCCGTCAACCGACACTTCGGCTGTCAATACGCCGTTTTCGGGATTGGTAAACTTGGCAAGTTGCAGTTCGCCCCACTGACTGCGCTGAATTATTACTTCGAAATCGGCGGGATCGTCGGGCGTGCCTTCTTCGCGCAACGGAAAACTGTGCCGTTCCACATTGAAGGAAACCTTGTAGGTCGTGTCGGGTTTGAGTTGAACGCCGGTATTTACGAACATTCCGCCCGCCCAAATGTTGTTTTCGCCCGCTTTGGTTATTTCCAGACGAGCGCCCGTTCCGCCTTCCATTGCCCAGGCGTTACCTTCCAACCCCGGCGAATTGACTGCGTCGATACGCGGCGAAACCATACTGTCGAAGTTGAAATCGGGCGTCAATTCCACCTGCGCGCCCGCTTGTTGCGGATATTCCACGCGAGTGTCGCCTATTTGCAAATTTACCTTGCCCAGCGCGCCGAAACACAGCGCCACCGTAACCGAACAAATATCACTGTCGGAGGCGGGCATACCGTATGTAAATACAACCGTGTTGTTGCCGTTTACTACGTACTGTTCTGAACAGGGTTCGCCGTTTGCCAAAACCGCAATTTTGCCCGCGGCGTCGGACTTGACGTCGATACGGAAAGTGTAGTTGCGCGTAACGTAACTTTCGCCGTTAAGTCGGAAAGTGCGTTGCAACTGTACGTCCTCGGAGATCTCGCCGCCGTCGGCTTGCAGTACAAACGCGCCGTCCGTCATGCCGCATTCCGTTACTTTTGCCGAGCCGTACGCATTTACGGACCAATCTTCCGGCATTTCGAAGGTGCGGTAGTCGTCGCGGTCTACAACGTCCACATAGGCGCGCTTTTGCGCAGTGCGCCCGTTACTGTCGGCAACGGAATAGTCTACGGTGTACTCGCCCGCTTGCGTAAATGTGGCAAAGCCGTCGGGGGTAACGTCCACCTTGGGAGTAACCGTTATGCTAAGTTGCGGCGTGATGTCGCCGTCTTCCTTATCAAGGGCGGCAACTCCGTCCAAAAAGTCTACGGTCGTATTGACGATGCATTGCACGTCCTTTATGCCTACTACCGACGGGGCTTTGTTTGTATCGCCTTGCGCGGAACAGCCCGCAAAGGCAAACGCCACAAACACTATAATCAGCAACAATGTAAATTTTTTCATTTCTGTTCTCCGTTGGGGGACGATGTCGGGCACGCGGGATCCGCTTGCTCCGTTTGAGCGGCGGCATTGTTTTCCGACTTGCTCGGTTGCGCGCGCAATTCTTCGAAATTGTCTGTTTCGCCGTCGTCAAGCGGTTTTATTTGTCCGCGGTCGTCCAAATAATCGTCCTCTTTCTGTTTCTTTTTAAGTTCGTATATGCTTGTGCCCAGCGCTTTCGCTTTGAGATGGATAAAATTTTCCGCCATCAACTTGGAAATTACCAATGGCACGGCATACAACGTTAATACTATCGGGTAGGGATACAGCATTATCATTGCTATAACTCCGCCCACTATTGCCAGCGCAGCCAAGCCGCGCCACCAAGAGCCGAACAGCATCATTATGCCGTTGTACAGCAGTTGGCGAAAGTTTACTTTCATATTGGCAATCACAGTTGGCGCGGTGGTAAGATACATCAATCCCACAACCAACGCAAAGTAACTTACCGCCAACACAAAGTAATTCATTTTGTCGGGGTGGGTGTTGAAAAAGTATATATTCAACACGGGAAACACAATAATGATCAGTTCGAACAGCGTGTAAAATATAAGCACTTTCCAACTTGCGCCGATCGCCGTAAAAATATCTTTGAAGCGGCGCGTGCCCATAGGTTTGCCGAAGAATGCGGTTACCCCGACTATCATCGGTACAAAAGGTAAAATAAGCGCGGCGGACAACCCCACAAGCAGGGTTATTACGAGAAATTCGAATGCATATTCGCCTACCGCTCTTAATCCTTTCATACCTTTCCTTGTTTTCAGCCGTTTTGCGACTGTCCTATTGCCTGTAAATATCTGTCATACGCCGCCTGGTTTATGCGCAAAACCGTGTCGATGGAATTGCGGTTGGTGTTGAGCATATTTTGCCAGGACTCCTTGGTGGGGCGCGCGGCTCCTATAACCGCCTGCGTATACCAACTTGCGATGTTGTTGCTTAGCGAAAACTCGTGCGTATTGAGCGTAAGCAATTCTTCCTGTGTGTAATTGAGATTGGGAATGGAACTTACGCCGGGGAATGTGTAGGGTTTGACGTAAGCGGCAAGGTTGTTGACTCTCAATTTGGCGCGCGATTCCATTTCGACGGAATTGTCCCAAACTTCCTGAGTGAGATACACTACCCCGTACGGCGCGTTGCGCATACGGAAGTCGTCCGCGCTTTGCTCGCCGTGGTCGTCGTTGGGGATAAGTTTGCCGTTTTCCTTATTGGGCAAAAACGCGCCCGATTCGATGGAACCGTAGTTGAGTTGCGCCGAATAGTCCGGTTCGAAAAACTTGTCGAAGTATGACAGCAACCCTTCCTTATCTTCGCAAGACGACAAAATTACGCATTCGCCCTTTTCCACTTCCTGCTCGTTGCTTACTCCCACATAGCGGTTGCCGTCGTCGTCTTTGAGCGGCAGCACTATGATGTAGTCGTCGCGCTTGTCCTTGGCAAGAACGGTATCCTTTTCCCACCAATAAAACGAACCGTATCTGCCGTCCTGTCCGCGGGCGAGAAACTGACTTTCGTCCTGGTCGAATGCCGACGTGGAGATCAGTCCCTGACTGCACCAACTTTGCAATTCCGCAACGGCGTTGAACCACTTTTCGTCCTCGATGGTAAACGTGATCTTGTTGTTTACAACCGTCTTGTGTTCGCGGTTTTCGGGGACGCCGAACGAAGCGATGAGATCCGATTCGTTGCCTTGCCAATTGCCGCTTACAAACGTCAATGGCACTTCGTTGTCGGTTTTGCCGTCGCCGTCCATATCCAACTCGCGGAACTTTTGTAAAATCGCCTTGAATTCCCACCTGTACAGGTCAAGTCCGTCGGCAAGTTGATCCTTGGTCAACTTTACTTCGGCGGGCAAATTGCCGTCGTCGATAAGTTTTTCCACCCACTTTTTGTTAAGATACAAAATGTTGGGGTACGCCTTTAAGCCCATTTCTTCCACGCGGGGCAACGAATAAATGTGTCCATCGGGGGATTTGAGCGCTTCGGCAATGTCCGGACGGGCGGTAAGTATGCGCGAAAAGTTGGGCATGCTGTCCAAATATTCGTCTATTGCCACTATTCTGCCGCGTCTGCCGTAGTCGTACAGTTTGAGATTGGAAAATCCCGAATGGTAAATGGCGTCTATTCCCTTTATTCCTACGGGGTCGGTGTTATTGGAATATTGCGCGGAAGTGTTGTACGTCCAATTGACTTCGATTCCCGTATCCCGGGCAAGCGCCTTGAATACGGGCATATTGTTGTAGTCTTTTACCGAGTCTTCTTTGACGGTAAGTACGGTAAATTGATGTTCGCCGCCGGTAGTTCCGCCCAGCGCAAAAACCATAAACAGCACTACGCACAACAACCACAACACAGCCGCGGAAACGCCGATAACTATCTTTTTCATTGCGTCCTCCTATTTGAACGAGCCGACAAGCACGCCCTGTCCAAAGTGCTTTTCTATCATAGGATACAGCACCAAAATGGGCACCGTAGCCACAATGATAGACGTAAATTTTACCTGAGTGGCAATACGCATTTGTTCTACCACAACTTCGCCTTCGCCCACGTTGGTGGCGGACAGTATGCCGTCCAGTACCGTTTGCAACGGGTAGAAGTTTTTGTCGATGTTAAAAATATACGCGTCGATGTAATTGTTCCAATGCCCCACCGCGTAAAACAGCACCATAACGCTGATTATCGACGTGGATATGGGCAAAATCAAATCGAAAAACGTTCTCACTTCGCCTGCGCCGTCTATCTGCGCCGCTTCCAGCACTTCTTTGGGGACGTTGGAAGTAAAGAAAGACTTGCACATAAACACGTTGTATACGCTTACGCCGCCGCCTATGATAAGTATGAGCGGGTTTTGATACAGTCCCAACGCTCGGCACACGATTATGTAGGGGACCAAGCCGCCGCCGAAGAACATCGTTATGATTAGCATTGCCGTTATCAACTTGCGGAAAGGCAGATATTCGCGCGAGAGCGCCCAACCTGCGGGAATGGTCAACGCAACGTTGAATACGGTGCCCAATACGGTGTAAGCAATGGTATTGAAGTAGCCGCGCCACACGTCATCACGCTGAAACAGGCTGCCGTAGCCGGAAAACGTAAGTTTGATGGGGTACAGCCACACGTCGCCGGACATTACCGCGTCCGCGTCGGAAACAGACGCTATTACTATGTAATACAGCGGATAAATGACTATTACCGCCAACAAAAACAGAATAAAACCGCAAATTACGTAGTAAACGATGTCGCCCTTACTTTCCTTTATTTTGTTTTTCTTGGCAATTTCCTTTACTTCCTTGTAATTGCTCGGCGTTTGCGGCGCAACTTCGGGCGAAGCGTCCGCAACGACGTTTTGCGGCAAAACGGAACGGTCGGCAGGCAAAACGGAGTTGAATTGCGCGTTTACGCAGCGTTTGCGAGCAAAACGTTTGTATGTCAAAAATCCCATTACGGCAAATTCCATCACGGCAAATATCGACAACATTATTACAAACATATCGTTTGCCGCAATACTTCCCAAAAGATTAAACATCACGTTTGTTACCCCCTTTTACCACATACTGTTGTTTGTCAACTTTTTACTTGTAAAGTTGGCAATTACCAACAGCGCCACATTGATTACGGAGTTGAACAAGCCCGCAGCGGTACCAACGCCGTATTGACCGTTCATCAAACCGAACTTGTATACATAGGTGGACAAAATTTCACTTGTTTCCAAGTTGCCCGCCGTTTGCATAAGCAAAACTTTTTCGTAGCCGCAACTCATAAGGTTGCCGACGGACAATATCATCAACATAACTATCGTGGGCAATATCGCCGGCAGATCCACGCTGAATATGCGGCGGAAACGGCTTGCGCCGTCTACTTTTGCCGCTTCGTGCAATGCGGGATCGACGCCCGACAGCGCCGCCAGATACACTATTGCCGACCAGCCGAAATCCTGCCAGTTGCCGCTGAAAATAAACAGAGGTCTGAACGCTTCCGGCGTCAAAAACAATTTGAGTCCGCCCACTTCGCCGCCGAGTTTGGCGCTGAGTTGATCCAGCAAGCCGTCCGAGCCGAATATCAACCGCAACATTCCCACCATTACCACCAACGAAATGAAGTGCGGCGCGTAATACAAAATTTGCAAGCCTTTTTTGACCTTTTTGGAGCGCACGGAGTTGAGCAACAGCGCTACGATTATCGGCAGGGGAAATCCTACCAAAAAACCGAATATGCACAGCAAAAACGTATTGAGAAAGTAATCCCAAAAGTTTGGATTGGAAAAGAACGTTCGGAAGTTGGCAAATCCCACCCAAGACGTATTGCTGCCGATGATACTGTCGCCGGGCATATAGTCCTGAAATGCCACCAAAATGCCGTACATAGGCGCATAGCAGAAAACCAAAACGTAAATAAACGCGGGAATTATAAATACAAGTATCCAGCCGTGTTTGCGAAAGTTGTTTTTCCACTCTTCCCATTTGGGGTGTTTTTTCTTTTTGCCGTCGGCGGGCGCATTGCCGTCAAGCGCTTCGTACGCCTGTTCGACAAGATCTTCGCCGACTTCTCCGATCGCGTCGAGCGGTTCGTCAAGCCCGTCAACGGATGCGGTTGCAGTTACTTCGTTTGACATAGTGTCCCCCTTTATCGTTGTCGTATTGTATCAGTGTTTTTTACCTTTTTTTATCAAGGTAAATGCGACGTAGCCTACTATCAACGCGCCGAAAATGGCTATATCCACCCAAAAGAATGTGTGAGTGGCTTTCGCTTCCATCTCGGTGAGCGTTTCGACGGGTTCGGCAAGAACAAACGTCGTTGCGGGTCTGCCGCAATCGGTAAACAGTTGCACTTGGTGAGTGCCGAAACCCAATGCCGTTGCGTCCTGCGCCGCTATCGTAATGCGCTCGTCGGACTGAGTGAAGTTTACCTGTACGCCGTCTACCGTAACTTTGCTTACGCGCGCCGTTCCGCTCAGTTCCAACACTACGTCGTTGCCGCCGTAATACTTGGAAACAGCAGGCGTTGCCGTAACCGATGTAAAGTCCGGCGTTACGTCGAATTGGAAATCGGTAAAGTCGGTTATCGCGCGGAAAGTGTAACTTGTGCCCGACTCCAACGTCCTTATATATTCGGGCGAAAGCGTCAACACGCCGTTACGTACCGTGTAATCGGTAGGCGCCAATTTGACGTGCCCGTCGGTAATGTTTATTACCTTTTGTACCAAATAGCCGCCGACATACAGATTGCCGTCCAACGTGTCGGTAAACGTAAGGCTTACGTTGTTGATATTAAACTCGCCGTTAAATACGTTTAAGCCGAGTTTGCCGCCCGTATAGCCTTGCGGCTTTAACGTCAATGCCGCAACGGTATCGTCGTTGACAAACATCTTTACCGTGCCCTGATTTACCGCAATTGTTATTGTAAATTTTTTGCCCGATTCGAAGGCGTAATCGGCGGATTTTAGTTCGCCAATGCCCGCCTGCCATATTTTTACCTTGTTTTCTACGGTATCGGCGGTTGCCACCCAATAATTTGTAAGGTTGTCGCTTACGCCGAATACCAATCCCGCCGCCTGAGCGTTAGCCGAAGGCAAAAACTCCGCGGAGTAAATAAAGTTGTCGTATACTTGCCTGTTGCCGAAACGGAAACCGTCGCCGCCGCAAGAAAGCAACATACCGTCGTCGCCGTAGAAGGAAAATCCGTCGCCCCTGTACGGGTATTCGACATCGCTTACCCAACCGTTGTTGTAGCAATACACTTCGATATCCTGCGATCTGCCGTTGTAATGCGCGCGCACGCGGGCAAAACCTTTGCGTACGGGAATGATGTATGCCAATGCGCCGTGCTGTTCGACGCGCACGTTCGCTTTGCCGTCGGTTACCGTAAACGTAACAAGGCTCGGGTCGAATGTGCTGCAAAACGTCGAAGCGATTACCGGATACGCCGTACCCACCGTGCCGTCTATTTTGTCGGTTGTTACCACAAAGTCGTCGTTGTCGGGAATTGCGTATATGCTCTTCAATTTGTATACGTCCGCCTTGACGTTGACGTCGCCGTCGGCAAGCAGTTTGACGCCGTCGGAAATTGCCGAAGGAAATACCGCCGAGAAGAAGTTTGCTCTGCCGCCGTCGGCAAATACCGTTACAAACGCCCTGTCGGACAACACGCGCAAGGACAATTTGCCGTCGGTTAACGCAACGTGCTTGGAATAGGGAACGGCATACAGCAGCGTGTCCTTGGCAAGCAACGAACTTTCGGTGCGGTCGAGCGTCAGCGTTTCCGTCGGAACGTCGTAAATCAATTTTACTTTTTCTTCGTCGGATACGCGCAGCCACAGTTCGGCGCGTTGGGCGTTACTGCCGTTAAAGTCCCACTCCACGTTTATGTCCGCAACAACCGCGTTTACGTTCAACGCGCTTGTGCCTGCGGACAATTTGCCGTTGTATTCGGCGATCTTTTCGCCGCGCAAATCGTTGTAACCTTGTACGGGGTTGCGCGTAAGTACGTAACCGTCGCCTTCCTTTACGAGATCGAACTCGCACACCACCGTCATACCGCCGTTGTGAGTTTGGCGGAAACGCTCGTACAGTCCGCACGTTTTCCAACTTGCCGACCAACTTACGCCGTACACCTTGCCGTCGGGCGAGTTGTTGAAGGTTTGCAAAGCGTAGCAATCGATACCTTCGTTAAGACGGCGCACGGGTTCGTCGGAAACAAACAAACCGTTGTCGTCCAAGTCGCCCACAACGTAGTATTCCGCGGGATAGTACGTATCCGCACGCGAAGTGCCGTTGTATTTATGGCTTTGCTGTTTGTCTTCGGGCGACGTTGCCAACACGTATTTGGTAACGCCGTCTACCGTGTAGCGGGATATATCGGGACACTCGCCCCAATAACCCGTTTGACCGAGATAAGTCCATTGTTTAAGATCGTCTGACGAATACATACGAATGGAGCCGCCGCCCACAGCCAACAACCATTTGTTGTGTTGTTCGCTCCAAAACACTTTGGGATCGCGAAATTCGTTGTCGTTTACGCCGCCGTCGTCTTTGCGCCCGATAACTTCGCCGTAAATTTCAAAACTGTTGCCGTTATCCTTGCTGTACGCAAGCACCTGACGCTGGTCTTCGGTGGGTTGGGTAAGTATTGCCACTATGCCCTGACCGTCCGCTACCTTGCCGTCCTTGCCCATATCAAACAGGCCGCTGGTATTTTTTTCATCGTAAACGGCGCTGCCCGAAAACATCATAGCGTAGCCGTTTTGTCCTTCCGGTATGGCAACTTTTTGTTCGTCCCAATGCACCAGATCGGTGCTGGTGGCGTGTCCCCAACTCATATGTCCCCAGCCGAGTTCGGTCGAATCGGTATTTTTGTCGTAATTGTATTGGTAGTACATATGCCAAGTGCCGTTTACGTAAAGCAAACCGTTTGGGTCGTTGTTCCATCCGCGTTTGGCGGAAAACGACAGTTGATTGCGGTATGCGCCGGAGTAATCGTTGACAATTTCCATTGCGGAAACGGTTGTGTTCGTAACAAAAATTGCGCAAAACAGCGAAATAAGCAACGCCGCCGTCAATATGTAAATCGTCAATATTTTGGTTTTAGTAAGTTTCATAATATCCCCCAAAGGCGAGACTTTTGTAACGCGCAACGCGCGTAATATATATTGTTGGCTATGCGCGCATATTTCGTCGCGCAACGCCGTCGGTTTTACATCACTTGCCGTACGCCCTTATTGTTGAGTTGTTACGGTAAATTCGAAATTGCACTGGTCGCCGCCGGATTCGTGATTTACAAGCACGTACAGCGTGTCGCCTGCTTCAACTTGGAACGAACCTTGCACAGTATTGGGAGAACTGTCTCCGCCCCAACTTGCTTTGCCCTCGTTGGTTTTAATGGTACCGTCCGCGCTCTTCAACGCCCAGCGCACCGAAAACTTGCTGTCGCCCACGAAATTGAGAATGAACGTAAAATCTGCGCTTGCGGCTTGGTCAAACGTGTAAGCCAAGCCCACCATGCCCCCGTTTGCCATCCAATCGCCTTTTACTTCCATCCAGGGATCGCTGTTTTTGAACGCGTCGGTGCTCTTTTCGGTAAGGGCGGTAAAAGTAAAAGTATTTTGATCCCAATCGTAACCCACTTTGCCCACCGTCCACTTGGACGTACCGTCAAACGTGGCTTGGAAATCGTCATTAAAGTTGCTTGTTTTGGGCTGAACGGGCTCGTCGCCGCCGTGATCTGCCGATTGCGTGGCTTCGATGACAAATGAGAATTTGCATTGGTTATTTGTTTCTTCTTTCTTTATCAACACGTACAGCACGTCTGTCGCCTGTACTTCAAACGAACCTTGCACAGTATTGGGAGAACTGTCTCCGCCCCAACTTGCTTTGCCCTCGTTGGTTTTAATGGTACCGTCCGCGCTCTTCAACGCCCAGCGTACCGAAAACCTACTATTGGATTCGTAATTGAGCGTGAACGTAAACCGAGCCGTTGCGGCTTTGTCAAACGTGTAAGCCAAGCCCACCATATCGTCGTTTGCCATCCAATCGCCTTTTACTTCCATCCAGGGCTCGCCGTTTGTAAACGCGTCGGCGCTCTTTTCGGTAAGGGCGGTAAACTCAAACGTTTCGCTTCCGTCCGCAAAATTGTAATCTACTTTGCCCACTTGCCAATTGTTGTTACCCGCAAGCGTTTGCGTAAAGTCGTTGCCGAAGTTGGCAATTTCTTCGTATTCGACGGCTTCGGTCGTAACCGTAATTGCAAAGTTGCACTGATCGTAATCGTTCTCTTTTTGTATCAAGATGTACAGTACGTCGTTTTCCGCAATTTCCAGATCTTCAGACGCGCGTAACTCTCTGTTATTGTCCACAAAGGACGCTTTGCCGCCGTTGGTCTTGATGTTGCCGTCGGCGTCCTTCAACGCCCAACGTGCCGTAAACGCGCTGTTTACGTCTACTCCGCGTAGGTGCAAATCGAAATGCGCCGTACCCGCAACGTCAAACTTGTAAGCAAAGCCTACCATCGCTTGAATTGCCATCCAATCGCCTTTTACTTCCATCCAAGGCTCGCCGTTGGTAAACGCGTCGCCCGCTTCGTTCTTGTCGGTAAGGGTAGTAAATGTAAAGTTTTCCTGCTCCCAAATGTAATCTACTTTGCCAACCGTCCAATTGGATGTGCCGTCGAGTGTGGCTTGGAATTCGTCCGCAAATCCGCTCTTGTCCGACCATTCGGGTTCCACATCGGGTTCGGCTTCGGTCGTAACCGTAATTGCAAAATTGCACTGATCGGAATCTTTCTCTTTTTGTATCAAGATGTACAGTACGTCGTTTTCCGCAATTTCCAGATCTTCAGACGCGCGTAACTCTCTGTT
>CANRFV010000015.1 GCA_947629985.1 uncultured Clostridia bacterium
TATTCCGGCGTTAAGGGACGCGCATCCATCAATTTTTACAGCTACAACGTGAATGGCAATAAGGGGATCGCGGCCGGCCTCAACCATCTGCAGAAGATCTCTGACGGCACACCGCTTGGCAGCAAGTCCCGTGCGGAGGACGATTTCGACACCGAGGAAGACGAGGATTTCCTGGACTAAGGGGAAAAAAACGGACAAGCAATGCGGGCGGCTCTGCTGCCGCCCTTTCCATAAAGGAGACGCTTATGAAAACTTTAGCAATAGACCTGGAAACCTACAGTAGCGTTGACCTGAAAAAATCCGGTGTTTACCCTTATGCGGAATCACCGGATTTTGAAATACTGCTATTTGCATATTCTGTGGATGGAGGGGATGTTCGGGTAATCGATATCGCCTGTGGCGAGGAAGTACCGGAAGACATTCTTTCCGCACTGACGGATGATTCCGTGGTGAAATGGGCTTACAATGCGTCCTTTGAGCGCGTCTGCCTGTCCTCATGGCTGCGGAAAACTTATCCGCAATATTTCGTGAGCTATAGCATCCCAGAAGACAGCGTCGGGGATTATCTCGACCCCTCTTCCTGGAAATGTTCCCGGATATGGGGAGCTTACATGGGACTGCCGCTCTCCCTCAAAGGCATCGGTTCAGTGCTGAAATTGGACGAACAGAAGATGGAGGAAGGCGCGGATCTGATTAAATACTTCTGCAAGCCGTGCCGTCCTACTAAGAGAAATGGTGGACGCACCAGGAATCTCCCCTGCTACGATCCCGAAAAATGGGCAGTCTTTAAAGCGTACAACAAGCGCGATGTTGAGACGGAACTCGCCGTCAAAGCGAAACTCGCAAAATATCCCGTCCCGGATTTCGTCTGGGACGAATACCATCTGGACCAGGAAATCAACGACCGTGGAATCCTGCTGGATATGCATTTTGTGGAGCAGGCCATTGACATCGATGGGAAAACGAAGCAGAAACTCCAATCCCTGATGCAAAAAAAGACAGGGCTTGAGAACCCCAACAGCGTGACGCAAATGAAGGACTGGCTTGCAGAGCAGGGGATCAAAACGGAATCGCTGGATAAGAAAGCTGTGAGGGAACTACTGCCGGATGCGGACACACACATCGCGGAGGTACTCTCCTGCCGCCAGCAGCTCTCCAAATCCTCGGTGAGCAAATATCATGCGATGGAGAACGCAGTGTGCGCCGATGGCAGAGCCAGGGGGATGTTCCAGTTCTACGGTGCCAACCGGAGCGGCCGGTGGGCTGGCAGGCTGATCCAGCTGCAGAACCTCCCGCAGAACCACATGGACGACCTTGCAGAAGCCAGAAGCCTCGTCCGTGACGGAAATTTTGAAGCGTTGGAACTGCTTTATGACAACATCCCGGAAGTATTGTCAGAACTGATCCGCACGGCTTTCATCCCCAAACCCGGCTATAAATATATCGTGGCGGATTTTAGCGCCATCGAAGCTAGGGTACTCAGCTTCCTCGCCGGAGAACAATGGCGAATCGATGTCTTCCGGGAGGGAAAAGACATCTACTGTGAAAGCGCAAGCCAGATGTTCGGTGTCCCCGTGGAAAAGAACGGCGTCAACGGTCACCTGCGGCAGAAAGGCAAAATCGCAGAATTGGCCTTAGGCTATGGAGGATCTGTTGGCGCATTGAAATCAATGGGTGCATTGGAAATGGGATTGGAAGAATCCGAGCTGCAGCCTCTGGTCGACGCCTGGCGCTCATCGAACCCAAATATCACCCGGCTCTGGTGGGATATCGATGCTGCCGTCAAAAACGTAGTATTATATAAATCTTCCACAGAGACACACGGACTCAAAATTTTTTATAAGGGTGGGATGCTCTTCATCCGGCTCCCCTCCGGTAGGCAGCTTTCCTATGTAAAGCCACGCATGGGGATCAATCAGTTCGGATCTGAGTCCGTCACCTATGAGGGGATCAATACCGGAAAATGGACAAGGCTTGAATCCTACGGTCCAAAGTTCGTGGAGAACATCATCCAAGCAATCAGTAGGGATCTACTCGCTTATGCCATGAAAACATTGCGCCACTGCTTTATCTGCGGCCACGTCCACGACGAACTAATCATCGAATGCGACCCGAAGGTATCCCTGGAAACCGTGTGCGAACAGATGAGCCGGACTCCGGATTGGATTAATGGTCTGCTGCTCCGGGCAGATGGATATGAATGCGAATTTTATCAAAAAAAATAAAATTTGCATACTACAAATATTTCTTACAAGCGCAAGAACTGAAAAGGTCTTTTTGAAAAGTATTGAAACGTTCTCTTTAAAATACGGCGTTGCCAAGGTGCGTTCTTCCTGGCAACGCCATATATTTTATAGCAAACGTCAAATATATTTTCCGTTTGCTATAATCCCTCCGGGGGATGCGCACGAATTTGCATCGGAAACATGCTGCTTACGCAGCGCAAATTCGGCGCAGGAAACGGACAAAACGAAAATCGTTTTGTCGTTTCCTATAGTAGTACATTTTTATGATTTTATCAAGCACCTCATACGCTTTTTCCCTATACAAATCATCATACTTACTTTTGTAAGACTTAATATCATTTATATCAAAATTTGCTAGCCCACCTTGTAGGATTTTCTCCGCTTGCTGTCTCACAAGATTCGCAGGGCTATGCGTCAAATTCATTTTTTCATAGAAGCTTTCCCCTTTAATTCCCGTATGCAAAAGAAGTACCGCATAACCGATTTTGGGTGACTTTTCGATCAATGTATGGATCAATTCCGTGAAGGTATTAAACAGTTCCTCCCTATCCAATTCTTCCATCATAACATCTTCCGCCGAAGGCACCTTGTCCAACTCAAGATCATATTCCTCTTTTAGAGCATCCATGGACACAGAATTAGGTACAGTGTAATGCCCAAGCATTTCATTTTGGATCAAATTTAAAGCGGATTTCCCAGTTTTTGCCCATTCCTTTGGCACGGCCTTATAAATGACTTTGAAACACTTCCCACCCTGCCTTACTATTTTGATGCATTCAGGATTCGTGCAATTTTCTGCGTCTGGTTCCGTGAATTCAAACGGAATCATTACCTCCCCTGGTTTAATTGCCTCCCCGTTATAATTCGCCTTAAATCCACTTTTGTCTTTATTTGCCATATTTCCACCTTTCTGACCATGAGGGTCAAAAGGCAGAACTCTGACAAATATCTGTGGAGAAGACACCACAGGACCGAAAGTGAACGCACAAAGTCAAGGGTACCTTTCACACAATTCATAAAGCTGCAAAGCTATGAATTAGAATATGTAAGTATCCTGCCTTCGGACGTCACTCCGGCCTTATACAATTTTTATTTGAGTGTCAGACACTCAACTGAAAACACATGTTTATGCTTTCAGTTCAAAGTCTGACTTTCTTCTGTGTCTGAAAATCTGTTTACCAATTTCGCAAGTCTCTCTATTTCATTACTTCTTTCTTCATCATCTTTTGGCTCTTTCTCAGATTATTAGAATTGATTTACTTGTAGAAAGCTCTTAATTTATTGACCATACTTTATGATTGTATTGCCTAAAAAAAGCCGGAGTTGGTCTCATCGAAGAATTACTTCGATATAACCTACTCCGGCTATGTGGTAGCTAACTTAATGTTGCTCCTATTTGCTCAGTCAGTAAATTAAGGATTAACAGCCTTGTTTAATTGTCGCCCCTGCGGTTGCTATCATTTTATCCCAATCAAGGATAAGAAAGCGCCCACATTTATTACAAGCCACCGAGTTTTTCCCTCGAGAATTTCCCACATCAATGAATTTCCCTTTATTGCAAATTGGACATCTTATCTCTCGGTATTTTGTACTTACCTTTACACCCATTCTGTCTATCCTCCTTCTCTCATTACTCGTCAAAAAATCAAAAAGCCGGGATTGCTCACTTTAATTAAGTAAAGCATCTCCCGGCATTACGTTCTCAGATTCCTCCGGACACGAGCTCGGTATCACTCAGACACAGTAGCATTTATTTGCGCTATTAGGTTTTTTCTCTGCTCCACCGAAAGCTTCTTGTAAATTTGAAAGATAAAGTCAGTAAGACAAATTTTTACATCTCGGTGTTTGTTATGCTCTTTCCCGCAGTAAATCTTCAAGTATAAGAAAATTCCGGCAGGTTCTATCTTAAAATCACATACTCGAAAAGTGCCATCTTTCACGCAATTATCAGTTACTTCGATTAATTTATGGCTTGTAAATTTCCGCATACTCACTATCCCCCTATAGAATCTGCGGCAACTCCGCGGTTTCATCGTTTCTTGCATTGCAGACTATTTGTTTCACATCCACAATTTCATCTTTCGTCATGTATTTTCCCATAACAATATAAGAAATCACCGTGCCCGCACTACGTATTGCATCTTTACCTGTCATCATTTTTTTGTTTGTACTAGGTATGATCAAAATGTTAAACCAAAGATCATTTTCAAAAGACCAATTAATGTCATTAATTTTTTTTGTTATTTCTTCCCATTGTATTTTTTTTGCATGAGCCATCCGTGCAACATGTGCAAGTGCCATTTGCGTTACAGGTTTGAGCAATAAATTACTTTCCCGAAGAGCTGAAATCGGACGATCATCAAAAGTAAGCTGCATATATTGCCTGAAGACATCGATTTTGTCAAGAGATATTTTCCAAAAATTTTTAACCTGTTCATATGCCTCTTCTAATTCATCCCGAGCCGGAAGTATGCTGTTTGAATACCGCTCATCCTTAAGTATTGTTTCAGAAATCGTATAAAGTGCGCTCAGTGTTGTTAAATTCTTGCTTCTTATCGACAATGTGTTATTTTTCCAATTAACAAGATCAATACCATTAACCGGTGCAAGCGGCTGTCCGTCTGTAATAAGACGTCTTGCAATCACAGCGAAAATATCATCATCCGAGGTGATTATATTGTCACTGCGACTTGTCTGTTTTGCATATCGGTTCACTTTATTGAATATTCTTCTGATTTTCATCGTATCCCGATGCTCAACAAAAATAACACTGATTTCTTCATTTGCCAATTCAGGATGGGGTTTTAAACTGTTCCACGAAGGTGAAATTTTATTGATCCATCCCGGCAACCCCATTAACCCTTTAATAGCAATACGTAAACTTAAAAGCCTGTGTTGCCCGTCAAGTGCTATGAGCCGTTCATTCCCCGGAAATGTCAGAAATCCCATATCTTTCATAGGAATTTTATATGCAGCAGGCAGTGTCGGGAATACATCTGAAACGGGTTCAAAGGTTATTTCATCAAAGCCTTGAAATATATCAACTATAATGCTTCCAAAGAACTTGTCCCTATCCTGCACCACATAAGGAACAATATCATTCACCACCCTATTGACATCTAATGTCCGCTGCATTTTTTCATCAGCTGACATATCTTCCCATTCCGGCATTTCCATCGCAAAACCTATAGAATCAACAAGTTGTCCTGCCGTCATCTTAGCAATAAAATATGGTGTGCTGCCCAATTTGGCTTTTATACACCCTACTGTATTCATTTTTTCCTCCTTCCGAATAAGTTTTTTATTTAATACATGTTTTTCTAATGTGTTTACTTTATATTATCACCATTCAAATTCTGTGTCAATAGAAAAAACATATATTTTCCAAAAAACATTTAATGAAAACAAAAACAGTGGATTCTACCTCCACTGTTTTTTACTCTATGGTAATACCTTTGGTCAAGAATCGGCTTTTCAGCTTCTTCAATGCTTTGTTTTCTATCTGTCTAACACGCTCTCGTGTTACGCCAAGACTAGACCCAACTTCTTCTAATGTTTTTGCAATTCCATTATCAAATCCATATCTTGCCCTGATAACTTGCTGTTCACGGGGTTTTAGTTCTGCAAGACATTCTCTAATGTTTTGTCCAAAAACAGCATCCTCCACTATAGAAAATCCCATTTCTTCACGCAAAAATGAAAAACTCCTCGATTCTTCGCTTGTATCCTCCTGTTTTTCAAAGACATCAATGTTTTTCAAAAACATAGGGTAGAGCTCGTCCACTGATTCCAACGGCAAACACTGATTTATTGCATCTTCTGTCTGTTCCTTGGTACACTTCAGCCGTTCACTCGCCAATTCCCGCACCTTCTCACACTGCCCTACATCCGGACACTCAAGGCAACCTCGATCCTTTAAAACAGGGTATAAAGTAAAGTATTCTTCTCTTTTATGTACCGGGTAATAGATTGTCGGACGTTGGGTTCTCTGAAATCTTGAAACATTCTGAAGAATCCACAACGATGCATATGATCCAAACGGTCCACTCATGTCCGGGTCAAAACGGTCAACTGCATTAATCAAGCCCAAGCAGGCGTCCTGTATCATATCTGCAATTTCGCAATTATACTGTTCTGCCCGTTGAAGCGCAATTCGAACGGCAAATCTAAGATGCATCTGTACTACACGCTCACGGGCATATCTATTCCCTTCCTGCACTTGATATTTCAATTGATGCATTTCCCTTGCCTGCGGCGGTCTAATCTTCCGTATATCATCGATAAATATTCTCAGAGAAGGATCGAGTGCCTCTACTCTATTAAAAACTGCCTCATAATCGCTCTGTGCATAATCATCAAAATCTTCGTCATCATCGATGATTTTTCCCGTTGCCGGGATGGAATCATACACCAATATTCCCCGTGTTGTTATCAAGTTAGACAACCAATCCACATCTGTAATGGGAAGCGACCATTTATCGGCACTACTCATAATATCATCGAAGAGAATATATCCTTGCTGTTCCGACAAGCAAATCAGATACTGATAAGCATTCTGCCTGTTATCACTTCCCATTACGCTCCACCCACTCACTTTTTCATGCATAACTGCAAGATATCATCGCTCTTAACTTCACTGTTGAATCTTTCCTCGAATTCTTCAATAAAGTCATAGAGTTTGTTTACATAGATTTCAGGCTCGTTTGAGCCTTCAATTAGTTTCTCATAAAGGACATCTATCCCTCCCCGGACATAGCTGTCGAAGCGTTCCTCATCCGCCGGATCTTCTCCGACATGTCGAAATGCTTTATCTATGCGTTTTTCAACATCCGGCTCATAGTTAGAATCCAAAAGCATGATGAGCGCATAATTATATGAGAGTTCTTCATTGGAGTATATCACTCGGTCTCCCATAACATTTTGATTATACACCTGACCCGTTTCTGGATTCTTCATATCATCCTGTTCAGCAATCCTGCCATATAAAAATCCTATTAGAGGAGCATTGGCATAAACATCAACGTTCCTTTCTATCAGCTTTGCTTTACTTAACTCATCAAACACACCCGTCAATTTATCAACACGGAGTGCGTGCCTGCCTTTAAATCTATATTGTTTATCAAACATGACGCTCCTCCTTATACCAACACCGTTTCAAATTCATTTTTCTTATCAAAATGGTGCCTGCTTCCAATCTTCGCACCCATATAGTCTTCTGCAAGATCCCCGTCCGTGTCCTTAATAAAGATAATAACCTGATCTGCGGTCGCCGGAAGAGCTTCGCACACTGTTTTGATTCTTCTCTTATCAAAAGCGGACAAGGGAGCATCCATAACCAACGGATACGGCTCCGAAGAGAGCAATTTTTCATCCTCATTTGTTGCATTGCGATTCTCTCTCGCCATCTTAATAATACCCGTAATAAATGCAAAAATAACCGATATGCTCTGCGCTGTAGAGGTTTCTACATCACCCTCATAATCAATTGCCTGAACAGTGATATGATACTTCGCATCAATTGTAAGGGACAGACCTCCTTCATATATTTGCTTAAAAATATCATTGATTGTATCTTGCAGCCGATTTCTTATTGTCGCTTCGCTAGTTTGATAATCGCTCGATAACTCCTCATAAATTCGCTTTGCATATGTCAGATAAAGCTGTATTCTCTTATTTGACTCATCAAGGAGAGTAAGATTCTGCCTTTCCGTATCAGCCCTCTCCATTTCTTTCTCTACACCTCCGCGTTCACGATTGAGCCTATCTCGCTCCGAATTGTTTTTACCAATCGTGGCATCGCATATCTGAATTTCATTATTGATAGCACGAACCTTAGACCTGACATCATCACCACTCAACTTTGCCTCAATCTTGTGCAACTCATCAGTCATATCAAGAATATCATCATCCTGCATGCTAATTGTTGCCAAGTTTTCCTGTGTCTGCGTTACAATGTCCCTGAGAATGCCCGCTCTACTACGCGATACTTTCTTGAAATCTGATATTGTTGCACCTAATGATTTAGGCGGTAAATAATCTATGAGTTCTTTTACCTTTGTATATGCGAGTGACCCTTCATCAAGATGCGTTCCACAGATACATACTTTCTGCTGTAATAGATATTCTATGGTCTTCTGGTGCATATATGGAATATCCTTACCTACAAAATCGTGTTCTGCCAAAACCTCTAACGCCCGTTTAATCAATGAAATTGACAGGAAAGAACTCATTGAAGCATTAAAATCCTTACATATTGTTTTATATACGCCCGAACGCATATGTCTTGTGTCATCAATCTTTTTCTGGAGGCGTTCTCGTTCTTCTTGCAATTTTTCGCCTTCGGCATATTGCCGGATTGCAAGAATCTTTTCCGATTTTCTTGCTGTGGCTGCCGATATTTGTGATTCCAATTCATCTAACCGCAAGTCGATTTCTTCAAGTCTTGTTTTGCATCGTTCAATTGTCGTTGTGTATTCTTCTATCTTTTTATTGCTCTTGGTATTAAATCCCTTTTCATAACTGCCGATTACGCTTAAGCTACTGCGCGGATTAAAATGCGTAATTGCACTGATCATGCCATTAAGTCCAAGTAACCCTTTCACAGCTTCGGCAAAATCTGTTGCTTTCTTTCCTGTGGAAATATCCTTACTCATTTTTTCAATCCGCTCTCCATCAAAGAAAAAGTACCTGGATAATTCTTTCGGCAAAATTGCTTTAACTTCGCTTTCGCACTGAGACTTTTTGACATAGGATGTGTTTCCGCTCGCATCCTTTACTTCTATATCAAAAATCGTATTATCACCTTTTACATTATTTGAGTAATCCTTACGATAGGTCTGTTCTCGGACGAGTTTGTAATCCACTGCCCCGTGGCGAAGACTAAGGATTACTCTTACTTTCTGTTCATTGCCCGGAACCATCTCGGCAGCAACAATCTTATTCAGAATGACCTTGTCCGAAAACTCTGTTTCTCCATACAAGCACCAGAAAAATGCCTGTGCAAAAGTTGTCTTTCCGGTTCCATTTTCTCCTATAATAATCGTAACATTTTTTCCGTTTTCACCTTGTGCAAAATCAATGGATTCATTGCGGAACTGGCGGAAGTTTTCAAGCTTTATTGATTTAAGCAGCATTGTACTTCCTCCTCTATCTTCTTTTTAATCCATGTAACCATCTGAGAATCGTTCATGGTTCTCGTCTTCAGATTCATATTTTCCTTGACAATAATGGCTCGTTTTAAACGCTCTATTGCCTTGTCATCTACATGAATCTCTCCGTTTTCACTCATAACCCATGACCTCCTTTGTATCATTGTTCTCATCTTCCAAATGATAGACTTCTTCTATTTTCCAGATCAGCTCATTCGCCTCCATAGAATTCATTGCAAGTCTCCCGAACTCCTTTATCCGGGCAAGTTCATTCCTAACCAATGTCTTATCTCTATTCGCCTGTTCAATAGTCAGCCCAGAGACTGAATCCAAAGTTCTGGGTAATGTGACAAAATCATATATTTCCGCAAATGGCTTGTTTTTTGCCTTCCTCAGTACCCTACCACGCCGTTGTATGTATTCTTTTGGATTCGTTGTGCTAGCCAAAATAAAAGCCGTCCTGATTCCCGGAATGTTCACTCCTTCGTCTAAACACTTAATTGCAACAATCGCCTGCAAATTTCCATTCTGAAAATGTTCCTTAATCAATGCTCTTGTTTCTATGCTCTCTTCAGAAGTAAATTTTGCCACACTCATTCCAAGCTCATTACCCAGAATTCCAGTGACAGCCTCTATTTGCCTTAATTCGCTCTCATCATCAGAATCATCTTCCGATTCGTCCACTATATGCGTAGCCCCACAATATACCAGAATATTGTTATCATTTTTGTAATCCTGTATTGTCTGTCTCAGAGCATCAAGTTTCTGTACCGCCCCGGCAACTACCTTAGATCGTTTTAATGCCAATATTTCCCCGTGTTTATTTAGCTTATACTTGCCATCTTTTCCCTTGATCATACATTTTGCCATCTCATAAGAAAGCTGTTCGTATGACTCTAATTCAATATCGCTCAAATATACCAGCACAGGATAATACTTATATGGTGTAAGTTTGTCTTCATCTATTGCTCTTTCCAGAGAATATTCTATGCATTTCTTACCAAAGAAACTATATAAAAGTGCTGTTCCCTCCTCATCCCTGTGCCTTTCAAGCGTAGCCGACAACGCCAGCCGATATGTAAATCTATCATCAAGAAGTCTAGCATATGTCCTAGCTCCAAAGTTATGAGCCTCATCTACCACAAGCAGCACCGGAGTCCTTATCCTGCTGATCTGATCCTGTACATATGCATTCGTAAAAGTGGCATTGGTACAAACAAGGCAGAAAAACTTTTTATCACGGCGTATTCTCTGATCGAGTATTGCTTTTGAAAGTCGTTTCTTCCAGTCCTTTTGTGGGGAACTGCTAAAAGCAATAATGGGTTTCATATTAAAACGGCAGATATCTTCAACCCATTGTTCCACCAGATGTTGGTAAGGAGCGACGATAACAACCGCCAGCTCATTATCGAGATCCTCTGATAATTTTGACACCGCCCCCAATCCGGTATATGTTTTACCCGTTCCAGTTGCCATATCAAAAATCCCATGATAATTTTCCCCTACCCATACAGATATAGCTTCCTTCTGATAGTCGTGTAAAGATACATCTGCAGGTATGCGTGCCCCCATTGGGCATGTACCATAATACCCTGTATCTTCCATTACAAGATTGTTGTAGGACTTTATTCTTTTCTGGAACTGTTCTCCATCTATATCGTAATTTGGTTTCTTACGACGGTATTTTTCTATTAAAGCCTCCGAAATCCGAGGAAATTCCATCACCTGAAGACTCGGTTCAACATTATTCCACATCGCATAGAATGCATTTTCTTTAAGCTTAACTCGTTCAGCCTCATCACTCTTCCAATCACAAAATACATCAATTGTTTCATAATTTATAGACATAGCTATCCTGGATTCATTCATAGAACCAGAAAAGGCAACATGATTTCCATCTGCATCCGCAATGATACCCATTTTTTCATGGTACATTCCCAAAACACCTTGTCGATCTGTATAGGCTATTCGGATATCCATCACTCCATCGGCGATAAGATTGGCCAGCAAGTTTAATCTTTCCATCGAATAGTAATCCGCATGGTCATCTGAAAGCTGGCGCAGGAGGGCAGTCTCTATGATATGATCTCTTTTCTCATACCCAGACTTTATCGCGCTGATGTCTTCATCAGAAAGGTAAGGTGAAGCAATAATCTCTATCTTACCTCCGCTACTTGCCATATCCGCAATACCTTTAGATATTTCAACAAGAGCAGATGACGAGAAAAAGCCGACCGCCCGTTTATAGGAAACTGCCTCTTGCAAAAGTGGAATATAAAACTCCTGCACCACATTGTCTATTAGAGAACGGTATTCACTTTTGATATTTTTATCTTTTAAGCTCATTCCGTGCCTCCTATAATTCCGATTCTATGTAATCAAGCGCATTTCTTAATTCTTCAAAATCCTCATCAGATGTAAAATAAGCCACACTAAACCGAATTGTTCCCGCTGGATACGTTCCCATGAACTGATGAGCCAGTGGTGCACACTGTAGCCCTGTCCGAACCGCTATGTTGCAGCGGTCAAATATTTGCCCCGCACTGTCACTGCTGATTCCTTCCATAACCGCTGATACAATACCGACATATTTAGCTTGACTACAATTCCCTATTATCTTTAAGAAAGAATAGTCGTCCAATACATTTAAGAGCCTTTCCCTATGCAATCGTTCGACTCGCCAGATTTCATCAACTGTCCTCTCTGCAATCCAATTCAATGACGCATTTAGTCCAGCGATTCCTGATATATTCAATGTTCCCATTTCATACTTTTGTGGAAGACTTTCTGGCATATCTTGATTTGCCGATTCATAACCCGTTCCTCCAAAAATTATAGCAGGCAATTTTACGGATGGATTCATAGCAAACCCCGCTATTCCAGTAGGACCGTATAACGTCTTATGGCCTGCAAATACAGCAAAATCAATCGCTGTTAACCCCACATTTAAATCAACTAATCCTGCCGTCTGTGCCATATCCACAACTGTCATTGCTTCGTACTTTTTTGCAAGAGCAAATACTTTTTCAACTGGAGCAACCAATCCAAATACGTTGCTGGCATGGCTGATTATTACAAGCTCCGGCTTTACCTCATCAAACTGGTATCTTATCCGTTCCAAGTCATACTGCATGTTTTTTGTAACTGCAAGCTGGATAACTCTAATCTTATTTTCCTTGGCATAAGAATGAAGGGTTCTCGTCACCGCATTATGCTCAAACGGACTGATATAAACATTCAAAATCCCTGTTAAAAGCAGCCCCTGAATAATGACATTTAACGCAATTGTAGCAGTTGGCGTAAAAATAATCTGTTTTGCTGGGCAATGAAGCAGTTCCTGTAACAGTTTCCGTGTGTCAGAAATAATTGTCCCTGCACTTTTCGCCAGCTTATAATCACCCCTACCAACACTCGCTCCAGATAAACGATAAAATTCATCCATGAACTTGTACACACATTCGGGCTTTGGATATGTAGTTGCCGCATTGTCAAAATAAGCCACACAAGCACCTCCCTCAGCACATTTTCCTCAATATATCCATGAGAATCTGCCTTTTTTCCTGTTCGGAAATAGAATATCCCATAGAATCAATTTCCGAAAGGATTGAATTATAAAGCAATTTTCCCCTTTTACTTGATTCTACTCGCTCAAAACGTCTGACTTCCGAAACTCCATCATCTCCACGGAACCGGATTTCATAAGCACAGGCTATATCATCGCCTTCAACCTCTTTTCCCCTGTGAAATCCTTCTGCCGTTTCTTTATACATTTTCAGACTTTTAGAAAAATGTTTCTCTGTCTCATCATTCCAATCCTCTACTCTTAAATCTGTGGCGATTTTTGCCAGCCGTGAAATAAAAGTATTCTCATCATTTGTCACATTCTTAAACAGACCCAAACATTTGTCTGTACCATTTTCAAACAACTGTTCAAAAACGCGATTATCTAGTGTCTCACACCAGTCCTCTATGACAGATGCCAAAGATAATCTTTCAATATTCGCCCTATTCGAAGATATAGCAAATACATTTTTGGTATCAACAATTAGCCTTTGTTTTAGCTTGGATACAACATTATCATAATAGCATTTTGCCTCTTTGATATTTTCGGCTAATCCTACGTTAAACTCTTTATATCCAAAAGCATCCGGCAATTTTTCAAAAAGCAATTCATTTCCACTATAATTCTGCTTTAGGAGTTTTACCATCCGCAAATATCGGCTATTCACTTTCTTTTCGTCAGCACCTTTCGTTTCCTTTGCATATCTCGGGAGCGATAAATACCACCTTCGCATGGCAGACGCTGCATATTCGTATGCACTAAGATTCCGTTCCGACTCGATAATGAAACTACCAAACATCTCAGCAATCGCTGATACAAACTCCTGTTTCTCCGGATTCCAGTCAATATACTCCAATCGATAATCACTTGGCGATGCATTGACCATCTGAAGTGTATCTGCCGTCATAGGCAACTGACCAAAATTATTTCGAAGTATAATTTCCTCATTATATTCGTGAAAAACCGCTGCGACATACAGTGGAACCACTCCGCTACGGATTCCTATATGGAACTTTGGAGACATCAGTCGTTCATAAAGCCATTCAAATGAAACATGGCCTTTTTTCTTTGCCTCCATTACAAATGTTACGATTATATCCAGAACATTTTTCATCTTTTCATCAGAAGGAGAAAGATTTATTCTAGATTCAGCTTCTTCACAAACAAGGATATCCTTTCTGATAAGTGCACTCCGCATAATCGAAACTTCCTGACCTGTACCAGTCAGACCAAGATTTGGTTCCAATTTTTTCCGAAGTAATCCCGCGATAACTTTGCTGCGGCTATTATTGGCCATTGATGTTATCTCATTTCTGTTAATAGCCTCATTATTGATTACTGGAGTTTCTGAGAAAACCCTGTCACATATTTCAGAAGCAAGCCCTGTTAAAGATGCTTTCCTCCGAATCGTTTTTACTTCTCCATCATATATATACAACGACTTATATTCTTCGGGATGCGTATAACCACTAATAAAAGCATTAATCACATCCCGAAGATCTTCATATATCACTTCGTACTCTTCAAAAAGAATAGTATCTTCCTTTGCGGCATTACGTAGAGTCCTCACCGCCTCATATTTTTTTAATATCTGTTTGATATCCGTTGTCTTCTTAGGAATAATAAAGATGCATCTCTCACATCCTATACTAGATATAAGAATTTTATCTTTAATCATTCCAAGAGAATCCTCGCCATCTGGTACAATTGCATAAACCATTCCATCGGCTTGGACACTCTCAGACTTTTTGTTCCAGTCAACATCCTCCTTGAATTCCTTTTCTTCCACAAATTCAAACTCGAAGTATCTGACCATCTCTTTCTCATCATTATATCTTGAAGGATACAAATAATTATCTATATTAGATGAATTTAATGCCTCTTTAATCGAAAAACTTAAAGCAAACGCGGCAATCGAATCCGATATTTTCTGTTCAATGTCCACCCCTGACGCTTGCTTCAGCTTCAGATAATCATTGCTCTGTTTTAAGTAAATAACATACTCATCTTTAATCAAGTACTCAATTGCTGCTTCTATTTGTTCTGGTGTATACTCTAGCCTGTATATTCCTACGATTTCTTCTTTTGTCGGCTTTAGTTTTTCGAACTGACCAAGCGTATAGATCAAAGAGATCGTCTTCACAATCCGGCTTTCAAGTCTCTGTTCCTGAATCTTGTTCAATATTGTCATCGTAAGAACATAATTTTTATGGATTTCACCGGAAATAGGTTCTTTCTGAAACACGGAATCAAAATAGTCAAAAATCAAGTCCGGTGTAATCACCCTAAACGAAGTTCTTCCTGGCCGCTTGATAAATGATGTCAACGTCGAAGCTCCGTCCGCTGATAAAAAAGTAAACAGCGTTCTTTCGTTCTGGGCAATCCGTTCTGATAGTCTGGGTAAAATAAATGTAGATACAGGATGCAATGGGTAACACCCGTAAACCGTTGTATCTAATTCCTTCTCATCCATATCACTAAAAATTGCCTGTTTTTTGTATCTCTCGATAAGTTCTGCAAACTTTTTTTTGTTCTTTGGATCTTCGCAGAAGGCTTTCCATTCTTCAGGATCTTTAATTATAACCGTAGAAATAATCTCGTAAGTTTGCGCGAAATTATTATTCAGGTGTACATGTTTAAAACGGTCAGACACGCCACGCCAGCCATCCACCTTCTGTTTAGGCAGGCGGTCAATATAATTCGAAATTTCTTTATGGGAAATCAAGAGAAGATGCATTTGCTCTTCTCCGCTACGGTTACATTTCTCTGCAAAATCCTGCAGCATTTTCGTATCACTAACGGACGCCGCCGCTATATTCGCCTCAAGAAATTTACTAAACTCATCATAAACTACAAATATCCCTAGATATCCTCTCTCTTTAAGACTTTTGGTAACGCTTTCGTATAACTCCGCGACATCAAAACCCATAAATGGATTAAAAATACTTCCCGCCGTAAGTGTTGGATAAATTCTTTCAAATTCATCATAAAACTCAATATTATAATCCTGAAGCCCTGAAACAAATACCTCCACTGGAACACTTACCCGGCTTTCAAATTCGTTATAAACATCCGGATAATCATTTTTCCATTTTTTTATTGTCTTCGCTGCCGCTTTATAATTCGTTTCCGGCATAATGTCCAAATTATACTCATTAAGTGTTCTTTGCAGTGCTAATAAAAATGCTTGTGGAAGGCTCGTACTTGTTCCACTGATAACAACCGGCAATATCCGATTTTGAGGATTGCCATAATAGTTATCAACAAGCTGTTTAAGTTCCGGATCTTCTTTAATTTTGGGCATAAGATGCTCAAACAATTCTCTAGGCCTCTGCATCAGCATAGACAGTATCGTCAGAACAATGTGCGACTTTCCCTTGCCATAAGCCCCAATAAGAACCCTAGCCCGTTCCGTAGATTCTGGCTTTGTGCTTTCTAAAATATCCTTTAGCAACTGAATTGCCGATTTTGTTGGTATGAAATTTTTTAATTTATCGTCGTGATTTAAATCATATCCAATATTTACGGAATACTGAAATCCCGGCGCAACAGAAATCATCCTGCTCATATGTTTTTTCCCTCGATATCGGCATAATATTTATCAACGCATTCTTCAAATGTCCATCTTCGATTAAGTTTTATAATGTCCAGTCCCGCTGTACGAACGATTTTAATCTCTCCTGTTTTTTCAACCTCATGCAAAATCTCCAGCATACATATCGAATCAAGATTAAATACTTTTCCAATGTTGCACTTAGCCGTAAGTAATTCATTTAATCCTATTTCCAGCCTGCCACCGGCTTGTTTGGAGATGATAGCCATAATCACCCACGGATTAAAACTATTGGCATAAGGAATTGCCTTTTTATAGGTAAAATACCCATGCTCCCTATTTAGGATGTCAATAAGTCCTAATTCCCCAAAAGGACAGGTAATATTATTTTCTGGAGAATCCTTTGCCGAGTTTGCTTTATACTTTGGGACATACGTATTGATAATACACATGAAATCGTCCGTAAGGGAACGCAAGGCAACACTGGTATTCTTCATTTTCAATTTATTTTGAATCAACTCCAAAAAATCTTCCCTGCTAAATTCCTTCATAGAAAATTCATTGAAGAAATAATACCACGCTGGTGCCATTTCTTCATCTGTCACAAGATTATAATGCAATAATTGTAGAGTACCCAACTCTTCTGTATAGCGGTCATGTTGAAACACTAACTTACCAAAATCTGTAAGAGTCTGGTTTTTTTTCCCTGTTTTAGGTTCCTTAGTCAATCCAACAGCCTGAAGCCAGTACCTAAGAGACTTGACCATATTTGCACCTATTCCAAAGACATCCATCGGGTTTTCGGCTTTATCCGTAAACACATCGGGTTTGTTCGATACATAACGCATCCCTTTACTCAGCCACCCTTTTCTTATAAAAAATGTCTCATGGGCTCGAAATTTCGTAGCCATGTCTCTATTCCTCCTATCCTTTTGTCCGTAAATACTTGTCCATCATACATCCGCCCCGGAGATATTTTGCCGTAACACACATCTTGCAACGAATACACTTCAGCGGATCTATATGATAGCCTTCTTCCGAAATTGAGATCGCCCCCTGTTTACAAAGCGATTCACATTTAAGACATTTATGGCAAGCGTTGAATTTTCGGACCTGATATCCGATCATGTGCTGCAAAGCTTCATGATCTTTTACATTCATTGTCCGGACTTTCACTGCATGTTCATACCCATCCTGTTCAAACGGCTGTATGGAAAGCACAGGAACATTCGTTCTTGTATCAAGTACCAATACCTCATAAAGCAATTTTTGTCCCAGTTCCGGAGCCACCCTCCCAAACGGCGTCATCATATTCAGAAATTCACTGTCCATAGGACGAACAAGCCTGTATATTTTTGCATGATCTTCCGTCGTACAGTTTGTAAAACGAATCTTTACATCTCCCGCTGCTGAAAGCCCATTGCCTCCCTGGCGTGCTTTCCATGCCCCGGAATCCACATACTCCTTCGCATCAGGTTTTCCTATTTTCCTTGCAAACTCTATCAAGAACTTCCGCCAGCGTTTTGACTGCTCTGGCATATAAATTCTTGAAAGGAATTGTGCTCTCTGGTTGTTATTGGGGCAACACCAGCACCCAACTCTGTCATATCCGAGCCGGTAAGCCTCATTAAAATCAATCTTCTCCGAAAGTATATACAGCCAAATATCCATGTCTTTCCAAAAGAATATCGGTGAAGCAACTGTCTGTTGTTGGATCTTAACAGATTCTGCATCGTCTTCAATTCTGTTATATTTACTCCGGCTCACAGATTCCGACTTTCTGATCCCGTAGAATGTCAGTATCTGCTGATTCCTGTACAGGCTGTTTATCACCCGCGCTATTGGTCCAGTCTTAAACATTGAACAGCACCATCTCATCATACGCGCTGGCGGTCCAATATCTTCACATACATCCTGAAAAATCTGTTCATTGTTTTTTGCAATCTTAAATATGGCCTGAGGATGGCTCCTGCGATATCTGTTCACATATTCTACTGTGAACGGGAACTCCAACGTTGTATTCCCAAAAATATGTACAAGGCTCGGATCACTGAGAGCCTTTATTGCCAAGTCTGCTGTAACTGTCGAATCCTTTCCCCCAGAAAAAGAAAGAACAATATTTTCCTCAGCAAACTTTGAAGCCGATCTGCTTATAAATTCATGTGCTTCATTTATGAGATAGTTAAGCCTCGTTTTGTTTGCTTCCACAAATATCTCAATAATATTCTTAAAGTGTGTCTTCGGATTCTCGTCTTTATATTTTTCAAGTTGCTCTACATAGATATCTGCATCTGCCTCCTTAAATAACTTATTTGGCAACGCAACTGATTTTCCGTCTATGTAATATCTATTGTTTGAAGCCCACACTGATTTTTCAGCCCATTGATATGGCTGATTTTTCAAAAGAATTTCTATTAGAAGTCGTTCTTCTGGAAACACCGGTCGGATGTCCATTGATAAATAAGCCATTGGTTTCCCGCATCTCGGACATACACCCTTATCTGCCTGCGTAACTGCCTGCATGACAGGGACTTTACACTCATCACACCAGTAAACTTCTGTTGGTGTATCTTCAACCGTCTCATCACCGCAGATGGAACATATATTTTCATTTGTCTCTATATTGCAATTCTTGCACCACATGTCATCTGCTCCTTGTGATTATTTTACTTAATGGTATCTACATCCCTATCAGGAATATAATCAACTATATCCTCTATCCGGCAATCAAGAGTTCTGCATATCTTATCCAATACTTTTGTTGACACGTCTCCGCCTTTCCCCATTGCTGCTATGGCGTTCGTTGATACATGAGCCACCTCATGCAACTCTGTTTTATTCATTTTTTTGTCAATCAAAAGTTTCCACAGTTTATCGTAATTCATTGCCATAAGAAGTTCCCTCTTCATCCTGAATTTGATGCTTATTGCTAACCCTTATATAATAGCATAATCCAGCCATTTAATCAAGATTTCCTTGAATATTTCAAGATCCGTCTTTAACAATTCTTCCGCATGGAATTTTATAGGTGCATCTTACTTTTAACAGCAATTCC
>CANRFV010000016.1 GCA_947629985.1 uncultured Clostridia bacterium
GCCGTAGCCGATCACGGCGATGGTCTTTCCCTCCAGAAGAGAGAGGTTGCAATCCTTCTGATAATAAATCTTTGCCTGCATTTTTCATTCTCCTCACTTTTTTATTATAGTTTGCCGTCGCAGGGGAAAGCCCCGCGGCATCCCGATCCCCTCAGAGATGTCGGGAAGCAGCAAATATCTGCTCAAAATAACAGCTTCGGTACCGGAAATCTCTACAGATAACGAATATCCTCCGTACCGCGGGACAGACCCGTGATGCCTGTCCGCGCAAGCTCCAGGATCTCATGCCCCTCCAGAAGTCTCAGGAACGCGTCCAGCTTCGACTGCTGACCCGTGAGCTCCACGATCAGCGAATCTACGCCGACGTCGATGACGTTGCCGCGGAACACATTCACAATCGCGATAACCGCCTGACGGTCCTCCGCGTCCACCCGAAGCTTGACCAGCACAAGCTCCCTGCTCACGCTCGTCTCATTCTCCAAAATCTTGATGTCCACCACATCGATCAGCTTCGCCAGCTGCTTCGTGATCTGATCGAGGATCTGCTCGTCCCCCGACACGACGACCGTCATACGGGAATAGCGCGGATCCGCCGTCTCACCCACCGTGAGGCTGTCGATATTGTAGCCGCGGCGGCTGAACAGACCAGACACACGGCTGAGCACACCGGAGGTATTATCCACCAGCAATGATAAGACTCTCTTCTTCATACTACCTTCTGCTCCTGCCTTTTTCAAACTTTTGCAGCCGTTCCGACAAAGAACAGCTGCAAATTTCGTTACTGTTCACTCCGTGAGCAGTAACGAGCAGTTTGGGCATGCAAATTCGCTTCGCGAAGCCCAAACTGCCTCCTGAATCACTTTCTTACGGCCTCAGCAGCAAGTGCTTCGGCCTGGTCTGAACAGTAACCAAATTTCCCTTCATTCTATCAGCAATCCCTGCTTTTGTCAATTCATCGGCCCATCAGACGCTGAAATAATTCTTGATCGCTGTCGCCGCCGCTTTCGCCATGGCTTTTTTACTCTTGTTGTACACTTTTATATCATCATAGTCGTCAATGAACAAAGTCTCCAAAAGTCCATACGACACCCCCTGCGCCTGACAGGTTTTCGCATTAAACAGTCCCGCGGAACGAAAGATTCCCGTGCCTCCTCCCCAAATCGGAAGGCCGCCCGCCCTGGCCACCGCCGCGACGATCTGCTCATCGATCTTAGTATCCGTCTTGGAAGCGTTGACATACATGCTTGTCCCCTTGCATGCTCCGTTTCCATTCGGATCCTTGAGAGGATTATCCGTAGCATTGAAATGAACCTCAAGGACATAGTCATACACCTTGAGATCCGGCTTCGGCCCGGCTTTTTTGCCGGACATTACCTGATAGCAGTCATAGTTTTTATCATACATGACTACATTCAGTCCCGGCGCGATACTCGTCAGCTGCTCATAGATCAAGGTAGTGAGCTCTCTTGTGAGAATATCCTCCCGGTAATAGACAGAGGCACAGGTCGAAGAAGCCCCGGCATCCCCCTGTCCGTGCCCGGCAATCAGCAAGACGGAAACCGACGACGTGCCATCCTCTCCGATCTGTATCCCGTCAACGACCTTATTCTTTACCATCTTTCCATTGCTGGCAAAATAATAGCGCTTGCCATCGCAGACCACCCAGCCGGTCTGAACCACGCCGTTCTTGATATAATACTTGTTGCCCTTTACCGTGACCCAGCCTTTGCTCTTGCGCACGCCATTTTCTTTGAAGTAATAGCGCTTGCCCTTGATCTTCTTCAGCCCCGTCGCCATCTTGCCGGACGAATAGTAATAGGTCTTGCCGCCTATTTTCAAAAAGCCGTTCGCCAGCTTCCCCTTCACTCCCCTGGAGTCAAGCAGGTAACCGTCCGGCGTCACGCAGCTCTTGAGCATCTTCCCATCAGCACCGACATAATACTTCCCTGAAATCCAGCAGTTCTTCTTCATCACGCCCTTCGACGAAAAATAATAACGTTCCTTACTGATCGTATGCCATCCGGTATATGCGGCGCCATAGTTCGCCGAAGACTTCTTCTTCGTAAAAAAGTATCTCTTATTCTTGTAGAGAACCCATCCGGTGTGCATCTTACCGGTCTCGTCAAAATAATAGCGCTTCTTATCGATCTTCTGCAGACCTGTGTATATCCGGCCGATCTGCCCGTACGATCCCGTCGGTTCACAATAATAGCGCTTACTCCCTACGGTCTGCCATCCGGTCTGAAGAACTCCCTCTTCATTAAAATAATAGCGGTAAGAGCCGATCTGCTCAATGCCTGTCACCGCGCTTCCGCGAGGAGCATCCGGCGTCGCCGTAACGCGAAAATAATATATTTTCTTTTTTACTTTCTTCCAACCGGTATACAGGAAACCATTGCTTTTGAAATAATAGAGATAGCCATCCTCCGACTGCAGGCCACGCTTATCTGACGGCTCTGCCGGCGACAAAGGAAGCGCAACCTCTGTCTGTTCTGCCTGTCCCACCTGCTCCGTCTGCTGTGTTTGTTCCGTCTGCGCTGGTTGCACGTAAGGCTCTGTCTCCTCCGCCAGGGCCGTCAGTACCCCGTCTGACAACGCAAACGCCAGGACAAATGCCGCAACCAATATCTTCGCTCTACTCCTCATTATGTATCACTCCACCTTCATAATTGTTACATTTTTGTAACATTCTATCACAGTTTGAAGGATCAGACAAGCTTTTTATATTGACTATAGTAATATTCTATAATACTTTTCCTTGTAACAATTCCGATAAAAACACCGTTGTCATCGATTACCGGAACAAAATTCTGGTTCAGGGATGTCATGACGAGATCTTCAATGTTGCAGTTCACATTGACCGGCTGATTATCCCGCCTGCGCTGCAGCCGGCGAATCGGAATGTCCTCCGCCATGTGGAAGTCAAAGCTGCCCTGCCGGCACACCTCCCAGAGCACATCGCCCTCCGTGAGCGTCCCGATATAGGCACCCGCGCGATTAATAATAGGCACAGAGCTATACTTATGATGCTCCATCTTCTCCAGCGCCTGGCGGAGCGAATAATCGTCATACAAATATGCTACATTGCTCTTCGGTACAAGATAAAACAAGATATTCATACGGATGTCCCCCAATGATTGCAAGTATCGCTGGGAACAGTATATCATACAGGACAGGCCGATTCAATCAATACAGACTTTTTTCACATTTTTTACATTTTGGTAAGAAAGTGCGGCCTGTCCCTGATGATTACAAGAGGATCGGACGATACTCAAGGATCTCTATTGCGAGATCAACCTCCGGTTTCGAGCCGTTTTCCTTTTCTTCCTGCACGAACGCCTTCAGCTCTTCCTCCGTCCGCAACCATGCGTGGCAGGCATGTCGGAATCCATCCTGTCCCTCTGCCGTGTATGTCAGCAAAAACATTTTATCTAAACTCTTCTCCATCTTTTCCTCCTTATGGCGCAATGAACGCATGCGCTCCATGTATTATTTCTATTTTATACTATTACGCGGCCATTGTAAACCGAATTAGCTCTACCCGTCATGCTCTGACGTCAGAACCTGATCTCCTTCAGGTATCTCGCCAGCGCATCCTGCCAGGTCGGAAGCGGCGTAAAGCCGTTCTTTACAAGCTTACTCTTATCCAGACGCGAGTTGGACGGGCGCTTCGCTTTTGACTCTCCATACTCGGCCGTCGTCACAGGGATCACGTGCAGGCGGTCCTCGCGGTACTCCTCGTGCCCGAGCGCCGCGGCCTGCCGGAAGATCTCCTTCGTGAATTCGTACCAGCTGATATAGCCGCCCTCGTTCGTCGCGTGGTAATAGCCATACTTCTCCGTCCCGATCATGTCGACGAGCAGCCGCGCCAGATCGCATGTGTACGTCGGCGTCCCGACCTGGTCCGACACCACACGGAGCGTATCGTGCGTCTTCCCGAGATTCAACATCGTCTTGATGAAATTCTTCCCGTTCACGCCGAACACCCAGGCGATCCGGACAATAAAATACTTCTCCAGATTCCCGGACACGGCCAGCTCACCCTCGAGCTTGGTCTGCCCGTAGACATTCAGCGGCTTATAGTCCCTGCAGTCCGGCTGCCACGGCGCCTCCCCCTGCCCGTCGAACACATAGTCCGTCGACAGGTAGACCATCTTGCAGTCCAGCTTTCTGCAGACAAGCGCGATATTCTCCGTGCCCTTCGCGTTCACGAGGCGCACCTTCTCCACCTTGTCGTCATCCTCCGCCAGATCAACCGCTGTCCAAGCCGCGCAGTGTACCACCACGTCCGGCGCCGCGTCCGTGAGCACCCGCTCCACGCACGCCCCGTCCGTGATGTCCATCGGCACATAGGGCATCGCCGTCACGGCGGTGCCATCCGCGATCCCACTGTACTCCGGCGCCAAATCTGAACCGATCCCCTCATATCCTCTCTTCGCAAGTTCATTCATCACGTCGTGGCCAAGCTGACCCGCGACGCCGGTAACTAAGACTTTCATAAGCGCTCCTTTTCCCTTTCGGCATAGCAAAACCCCACTTTGCTGTACTTTATTATACAGAAAAGCGGGGATGTATGCAATTAAAAATGAAATAAATTTAGAGGTCTTTATTAACTTGTACTTCTATTCCTACTTCTATTCCTACTTTTTTTGCACTCACTCAGCCAATTAATCTGTCCTGCCATCTTTAGATACCCGTTCGACCAGATAACCTCTGTTCCCAATTGCTTTTTAAAGTAAGTACCGACAAGTTCCAAATACGTCTTTATACTGGCAAGGGCACATTCCGGCATACTTGCAAAATTAGGATTGTTTATAAAATTCTCTACTTCATTTCCACACGATCTCATTATATACAGCTTTTTTCTCCCATTTCCAATTCCCATAATCGGATTTGTCATGCTCTCCGCCAAAAATCTCCTTAGCATCCGAAAGTTTGCATCATCACCAGAAAACCCCACACAAAGTATATCATATTTCAGCATCGTGTCAGCCAGGCGGACATTACTCCAATTCAAAATCGTCTTTTGATAATTCTGATAGCTATTTTCACTGAATATGATCGGCCCTACTTCTTCTATCTCCTGATCAAGTACACCATGCACATGGTAAATATTGACAATATTCTTGCTCTTCTTGTCGCCCAAAACCATCATTGGCTCTGCTTTTAAATATGTATGCACATGCACCGCCACATTAAGTGTTTCGCCAAATAATTCCCATACCTCTTCATTTGCTATCAATTTATCCAGGATCATGTCGAAGTTGTATGTGACAATATTCTTTATTTTCTTCTTTATACACAGCTTCACTACAGCAGCCAGTGTCGCTATCCCTTTGACTTCATCATCGTCAGATCCATTTTCATATATATTCTTTTCTTTCCCTATAAATTTTCTTCTATACAGCTTTACAAAATACTCTTCTATTGATGATGCTGATGATTTTTTTAGTTTTTTCTCGATACTGCTAGATATTACATACCGAACTTGTTCCGCAAAAAATATCTCCCGGTAACTCGGCTCAGCCTCCGTCCCAATTTTAGGAGCATGATCGCTCTCGTCATACATCAAATATTCGCCAATTTCTAATGTACTTGTACTTTCAGTAAAAAAAGAATTCTTTAGGTGTCCAATGTATTTATCTACATTTATCTTTGTCCACGTTTTATTGAACATCCTATCATTCACGGTTAATTCTTTCTCTGAAAAAGCCCGCACAACATTATGGCACCGCATTGCCAGCAGTTTTCGTAGCAGAGTTCTCCAATCCCCGATAAAATAGGCTGTCAAACCGGCACCTACACACAGAGCCATCCGTTGATTACATAGCTTCGAAAACTCTTTTACCCTATCTTTTGCACTATCATTCGTGGAACTCAACGCTGCTTCCAAAGTGCCAAACGCCTGCCCCTGATATTCAGACAAATTCTGCATAAATAGCGTGCGAAATGGTTCTTCCAATGTATCAATTGTTTTGGGAGGCTGTTTCATTTTTGAGCTCATCATTATCCGCTTCTCCCTTCATCAGATATTTACAGAAATAGAAAACTCCATTAATCTGTCCCTTTGTATCATTATCATTAAACATATTGCGCAACTGTCCAAGTGAAAAATCTCCTTTTTTTTCAAATTTCTCTTCCTGTTTTACCCGCACCTTCATGTTTGTATTACATTTTTGGGCATATTCAATCAAATGGATTCGATATGATAACATTTTAAATTCTGTCCATTTCTTTTGTAATTCATCTTTTATTTGACCATCGCCATTCGCTAAATTATTCAAGCTCTGTCTTTTCTTTGCCTCCGAATTTTTCCAACAAACTTCCAATACAGTAAAAACTCGAAACAGCGATGCCGGCTTCAGTATCTCATGCAAATCCGTTCCCAACAAACGCGGGATAATTTCCACATAGTCGTCCATACCGATATCCAAAATGCGAATTGCAAACACATCCGAATAGATATCGCTAAACATTTCGCCCAGCATTTCGATCGCTCCTTCTTTGATCTTGCTTTGGATCAAATAGGCAGAACTTTCCAACAATCCTTTGGCAAAGCCCTCTGCATCCGCATATACGGTTTTCAGGCGCAAGGCTTCCCTGCTGTTTCCTCCTTTGTCGGCAATAATTTCGTCAGATAACGCCTTTGCTATAGCAGAAAAACTCTTACCAATCCCTGCCTGTACCGTTATTACATTTTTATTGAATCGTTCGTCATACCTTTTCTTCATTTTCGCAGAAATCGGATCTATCGATTTAATGCAAAACATAGATGGGATATATATATCCGCAAGATATTTTACAACACTCCTTCGAAAATAGTTTTCTTTTTCCTCTTTTATAATATCTCCTTTTAAACTTTCCTTATAACTGCGTTCAACAGACAAACTAAGAGCATTGCTCATCCCCCGAATTCCTTCTATTGTCGCATTTCTAATCCCGTCTCCATATTTTCTTTTTATTGATTTCTTCCTCAACCCCCCAAACAGAACGTTTTCCTCCCTCTCCAATTCCTCTATAGTAGTATTCTTATTCATGCGTAATAAAAACGTCTGAATCGGTTCTTGAATCAATTTTTCTCCGCCAATCCATTCAAAACACAGACAAATAGCGGCTTTTGTAAGATATTGAAGACGTGCCTCCCGAAACCTTTCCCCCAGATGATGCCCACACTCATGCAAAAGCATAAAAACTGTCGATCTCAGGTCAAACATCTTCGCAAAGTCTATCTGTATATAAGAAATCCTACACGTCGGGTCAGACTTTCCATATAAAAGCATATGCATAGACCGTGCATCCCGATAGGGCAGCACCAAGATCGCATGAGAAGATTGTGTCTCTTTAATACAATTTGGGAACTTATCACCTAAGAACCGTATCAATCCCTGATATGCATTCAGTAACTTATCTGATGCCGCAAGTGAACGCATATTGCTTCCATAGGTTTCCATAAACGTATATGGGGAAACCGCCATAATAGAAAACAGATGCTGAAGTTTTCCGAGCAAATCCGCCGTATCTGATATATAAGATCTTATATAAGAATCAATCTCATTCTCATGTCCTGTCGTCTTAAGTTGCCTTATATTCTTCTTGAAACTATCCGTTACTGTCGCCAGTGATGTAAAAACCGGCTTTACATATACATATAAATCTTCTTCAAACCTGCCCTCTTTTAAGCGGTACAAAAACTTTGCTATTCCTTCCACCGAACACGACAAGGATGTTAACGTGTTCAATAATTGTGAGCCATGCGACTTATCATCAGCTTCTGTGTTCCGCTTACCTTCCCCGAATATACGATTCGCTTGCTTATGCAATTTCTGCATGGAGTCCTGCAGAGATTTGATCCATTGTCTTTCTTCGGTCTTCGTGTTTTTCTCTCGATTGTCTTTTCCACTCGTCTCCACATCCGGAAGATCCCTAAGCACTGGTATTGTATAAGAAGCTTTAAAATCAGCACCTTGCTCTTCACGAACCAAATGAATAAATATATTTGTTAAAGAGGAAACGAGTTCTTCCTCACTGCTCTTATCATAGCGGTACATATAATCCCATTCTCCAAACAGGAGTGCCGCATTCTTTCTTTGATTATGGTACTCATCTGAGATATTCACCAATGTTACAAATTCTGATTTTTGAGCTTTAAATTCCCTGTCCAACCATTTTCTCAGGCGCGTTTGAAAAATATCTGCTACATCCTCCGAAGTTTCCCCTGTAATATCCAATTTGGGGAATGCACAGTGTGAGCTGGTAGAAATAATCCGGATTCCATTGTTACTCTCTTTCCGCTCTCCTATGCGCAATGCATGAATTATTTTCGCAAGCACACTTAATGTATCCGGGCGGAAAATGACCACAACATCTGATTCGCCAAGATTCCAGAACACTTGTTTCTCGATCTCTTCCTCAGTTATCCCCCGAAGACGCATTTCTTCTTCCACCAATTCTGTAAAAGCATCAATCAATGCATCTGGTGTCTGCAATCTATCATCCCATGCCAGACGAATCTTATCTAACTGAAAAAGTGTGACTATTAATGGCCGCGTCTCGTAGTCGTCCCTTTTTGAAAAAATATCCTTTCTGCCCATTTGTGCCATATCCTGTGGTGTATATAAAAATAGCGGCTGTCTGTCAAAAAGCTCCGGTGTGGTCTTCTGGCCTATTTCATAGCACTTTTTTAAACTAAGAATATCCTCTTTCAACTCAACCTTCATTCCGTCGAAGCCTCCGAGAACGAACCAATCAAAATCTTCATATGACTGATCCGGGCTCACTTGCCTTAATATCTCAATGTATACATAATTCTTTTGTCCTGTCTGCGGTATCTGCTTGTCCATCACTCACTCCACCCTCCATGTCAATATACAAAAAAACCATCGTCCTAAATATGATCTAAGACAATGGCTTTCTTTTTTTCAAGCATATTCATTATACTCCATCATCGGGATTATAAAGAAATGATTTTGATGAATCCGGATGTGCTTTAAATATGTCTAACGGGCAATCAGTGTTCCAAAATGTCTCTCCTTTTCTGCTGAAATCAGGCATCTCATTTTCCTTAGCAGTAAGCTTCTGCATTTCTATAACATAATCTGACGGATCACCTGTTAGTGCAATTACTGCCTTTTCAATATCAATAGCATTCATTTCCCTTCATCATACCCTTTCTCTGGATTTATGCTAATACTAGTGTATGATAGCATAATCTAATATGTGTGTAAAGCCCAATTTTTTTAAATTTTCAGTTTTTTTGATATATTCCCATTTTTTACCGTGCACTACGTCAATAAGAGTCAAATTGTCATGCGCTTATTTTGCTGTCAATGTACAGTATAGCCAAACTTACCTATTTTAATCCAATCATAGCACGATCGCAACTTAATTTCAACTTGAGTTCCGTACAATTTGTAGGAGCACCCGTCATGCTCTGACGTCAGAGCCCGAATCCCCCGATTCATGCTATTTCATTTCCTTGCCAATGACTAAAATTCCTTGCCTACCGCTCAAGCGTTCTCTGAACCACCTGAAGCACCGTCAGCATATCTAACGCGCCCAGCGCAAAAATAAGTATATGATCGATATTTCTTTTGATCCGGAAAAATGAGCAAGCAGCATCGACAACCCAAGAAGGCCGAACGATCCGAGACCCGGAATGCCTATATATGCCTTTTGCGTGCCGGAAACGCGTGGCTTTTGCGCAGTGCCTACAGACGACATTAAGATGACCAGCAGGAACCTTCTGCCCCGCACCGCAGACTGTAAGGATAATGCAGGCGATCAGACAAACGATATAAATACAGATGCAAGATATCCGTCTATGCGTTTTCCGTTTTTTCTTCTTCGGCTTTCGCCTTCTTTTCCTCCTGAACCTCCTCGGCGAGCATTGCCAGCACCTGTGAGATTCGCCGCACTTTCGCCGACATTCTCGACAGAGTGACCGTCAGAGTGAAAATAATAATCAGGCAAACCAGAAGGCCTATAAAAAAGACCATGTTCATCGGGGAATAAATACCCAACAAGTCGGCAATGCTCTTCAACAATCCTGGAAACAAAGTCAGAATAATAAGCGCCGCGTCGCAAGCCAGCCAGACCAGCACATACTTCAGTTCCAGCCGTCTTTTTCGAACCATACTGACGATCACTGCCAGCACAATCAGCAGAAAAGCAAGTATTAATATTTGTGTTCTCAACCTCATTTATGCTCACCTCAAGCGCTCAATGAAAATTGCCAATGTGACCTTTACCATATAATAAACGGACCGGCTCCAGGAAATTGACGAAACGCCGCCCAGACGTTCCCGCATCACGACCGGCACTTCAACCACCTTGCATTTCTTGCGCAGCAGACGGCAGACCGTCTCCGGCTCCGGATAATCCCTTGGATAGTCCTTCACAAACAGCTCCTGTATCTTTCGATTGCACATGCGCATTCCGGATGTGGCGTCCGTGATCTTCTTCCCGAACAGAACCTTCGTCAGCACAGAGAAGAATCGAATGCCCACGCGGCGGATCCCGGAAGACTGAAAGCCTTTATTGTCAATGAAACGCGAGCCGATCACCATGTCCGCCTCTTCCTCGATCAGTTTGTCCGCCATCGGCCTGAGAAACCTGGCGTCATGCTGCCCGTCTCCGTCGAACTGCACTACAATGTCATATCCGTTCTTCAGCGCATACAAATACCCGGTCTGCACCGCCCCTCCGATACCGAGATTGACCGGCAGGTCGAGCACCGTGATCCCATTCTGCAAACAGAGATCAAGCGTACGGTCTTTTGAGCAATCATTGATCACCACATAGTCAAAGTCCGGCGCATTATCCTGTATGTCCCTGATGGTCTCCAGTATACTCTCCTGCTCGTTATAAGCAGGTATTATCACCAGTTTCTTCATGTTTCTCCCTTTTCATCCTTCAGTTTGTTGGAATCTTGCCCTTTCGCATACTGCCGCACCAAAAACTTCGCAATCCAGGCCGACCAGAATTTACGGTACATCTCATACTCTTCCACCGAACGCATGTTGTCCCCGATGATTGCCGACGTCTCCGAGTCCTCATGGATCCGATGACCCATCAGCAGCTTCGTCGAATACACGAACGCCCCCTTCAGCCTAGACAGCGCTTCCCAAGCCTCCCAGTCCTCGCAGGCGCGAAATCTGTTCCGAAAAACCACTTCCGGCAGGTTCTCCGCCGCAAACATCACAGACGGGCAACAGATCGGCGAGCCCATAGAAAGGATCCGTCTGCGCACCCAGCGCGAATTCCACAAGAGTCTAATGCGAAGCGGCAGGAGCATGAGACGCTTAATTGTCAGCAGCCGGTTCTTCGTAACTTTCATTCCCTCACGTATCTCATAGTAATCGCTGAAAAAGATCAGAGGTCTCTTGACATTCTTCGCGAGAGCCAGCATCGTCTCCAGATAGTTTGAGTCATACACATCGTCCTGATGCGCAATAGTGATAAATTTTGTTTTCGCCTGCGCGTACGCGAAATTCCAGTCCTGCGTGATCCCGCCCTCGCCGGTATTCACAATGTACGGAATACGATGCCCGTCGGCAAGACCTTTAATATATTCATTCGGAGTGGACGTGACAATAATGATATTGCTCTGCACCGTCTGCGCTTCCAAAGAATGGACGCACTCCTCCAGATATGGACTTTCCTTATACGCGCACACCGCGAAAGTGTGGTTTTTATAGCTCTTCATGGTATCCTTCTGCCTGTTTTACCGGCCTGATAAACTTTTCTTCAAACATCGTCCTGGAATATGTATGTGTCTTATAAAACAGATAGCCTTCCAGATTTCCTATCTCAAACAACTTTTCTTCCGTCTCCGCGCGCGCATAAATATATTCGTAGGTTGCATCTCTTCCTGTCGACGACTGAATCCTGCCATATTTTTCAGAATTGTATACAAGAATGTACTCTATATTGCTTCTTACAAACTCAAGATCCGAAATAATGCGCATATCCAGCAGAATCAATATACTATCATATAACTTCCGGTAAATATTTGCCTTATCGATGGAACCATTCTTGAACTCTACAAAATACCACTTATTATTTTCCGCAATATAAAGTGCATCATTTGACCGGGGAATCGATGGCCATCCTTTCCCCTTCGCATATTCATGGGGAATTTTATCAAATTCAACCACTGTGATATCGCTGTTGCACATATATTCATTCTCGGACAAATCCCGGGAAGTCTTTTTCAGCGTGCAGATATGTTTTCCCAACACATCTTGCAGTCCTCTGATAACGTCTTCTGTCATACTCACTCCAAATTATTATTCAATTCATGACGCAATGTATCCAAAATCTGGATCGGAGATGCCATCATCTGGTATATTTTATCTATATTCTCTGTGACATCCTCCATCCCTACCCATCCATCCGTCACAGATGCCAGATAATAATTAACTTTATTCATCAAACCATACTTCACCGAAAACAGGTTTATCGCATCCAGAAAATACGGACTGTGGGTAGTGACCACAATGGATAGATCAAAATACTTCTGCAGAAGAACTATCAACTCCGCATAGGCGATCTGCCATTGCGGGTGAAGATGAATCTCCGGCTCATCCAGGATAAGCACATCCTTATTGTTGATCTGCCGGCCTTCCAGCAGCATCTTCAATATCAAGAATGATTTCAGCCCTGTGGACAGATTGTTAACGGAAATCGGATCCTGAAAACCCTCCTGTTCAAGACAAAACTGCTCAAGATCCTCTTGTATGATATTCCCTGAAATCACATTGCCCAACTTTTGATATATTTCAGAAAGCTTCTCTCTGGCTAAAATAGAACCGATCACTCCCTCCATCACATCGTCGCCCGAATAATGTGACAACATATTCACCAGCGATCGCTCTATGATCTCAGCGCTCGGACGTTCGCAGAGCTGGTCGACCAAAAACGGATTGGCTATATAGATAGCCTTATTCATAATCTCGATTTCCGAGCTATAACCTCCACAGATATTATTTATAAATTGCAGCTCCGTTTTCTTTCCTTTAATGTCAAGAACCAGTCTGGCAAGCGTCTCCGGTTCCCGCAATGAATTAATCTGCCTTGAAAAAACATTTCCGAAGTACCGTGAGATTATTTCCTCCAGAATTATCTGCTGTGGCAGATTGAAAATTTCTTGCGCCATTGAGCAGATTTTATCCGTCATTTCCAACAAAGTAACTTCTGAATCCGGTTTCAGGCCGGACTTCAATTCAGACTTCACTACTCTTCTCAACATATCATAGTGGATCTCTTCTTCCTTAAGCAACTTTTCAATACGCGAGGAAATCTTTAGCGCAGTACCTATCGTGCCATGGTCCCTCAATATCACATGCGACCTGTAGTTTCTAATTATCTCTCTGCATCCTGCACTTATCTCGCTGCCTCTTCTGTCTCTGATCTTCTCATCAATATCTGAGGTAGCATTAAACAAAGAAAAAAGAATTTTTCCTATCGTACTCTTCCCTGTATCATTCTCGCCCGCAATAACCGTAATTCCATCTACACTGATATCTGCCTGTCTTATCTTAGCAAAATTTTCTACCCTTAATTTCATCACAATTCCTCCTGCCATCAGGCAACGGCTTCTTGCTTTTCCAAATATACCATTTTCTTGGTGAAATGACAATACATATTCGTCTTGAGTTTCCGTACTTTTATCCACAGCAATCTGCTTTTATCTTTGCAGTGATAAACAACTTTTGAAAAATCCTTAAAAATAAGGAATCCTCTTCCTTTTTGTAGTAGAATTAAGTTGTTCAAACATAATCCACGCTAAACAATAAAGAAAGGAAATTCCTTATGCTTAATTCTACATCAATTACCTATCAAAATGAAAAGGGAAATTTTAAATTTCTCTAATAAAATTTCCAGGTGCCTCTCCCGTCCCGCTAAAAAATTCGCTGCTGAAATGACCTACGGTATCCTCGCTTCCGGAAGCTGTCTTTTGACGGACATTGTCGACCAACTCCATGAGCCTTCCAAAAAGGTTAATTCCGTGGAATGGCTCACCAGACACCTGAAAAAAGGAGCCCCCAGTAAATGGGTCCCTGGACATCCCGTCATCCATATCGACGACAGTGACGTGGTAAAACCGGATGGTTACAAATTTGAGGCACCCGGACTTGTCCGGGACGGCTCCAAAAGCTCCAATCCCAAAAATGTATATGAAAAAGGGTTCCATGTCACGGAAGCCTGTGTATTGACGGACAACAACCATCCGGTCAGTATCTTCTCCCGGATCCATTCTTCCAAAGAAAAGAATTTTACCTCCGTCAACGACATTACCTTCGCCGCTATGGAACGCGGCGCATCCTTGTTCGGAAAAGCCACTTTTGTCATGGACAGGGGATATGATGACAACAAGATGTTCTTAAAGCTCGATGAGCTGGGGCAGGATTACGTGATCCGCCTTACCGCAAAGCGCAAGCTGTTTTTCCACGGAAAATGGATCCCCGCAACACAACTCAGAAACCAGCGCAAGGGAAAGATCAAAATGCCTCTTGCCTACAAAGGCAAAAGTCATGACGCCTATCTCTCCCATGTGAAAGTACAGATCACTGCCTCGAAAAAGGACATTTATCTCATCCTGGTCTACGGCTGAGTATTCCGGCCTCCGTGACACCAGTGTCCGGCGTTTTGGAAACCGCCATTCCGACAAATAGGAAACTGTAATTCCGGGAACTGAAAACCATCAATCCGGCAATGGAAACCGCATCTGCAACACCTTAGAATAAAGGTATGCGCCTCAATGGCGTAAATAATTCTAAGGAGGTCGTGCATATGACCAAGTACCGAGAGATCCTGCGCCTGGCAAGCCTGGGTCTCAGCCAACAGGGCATTGCTGACAGCTGCAGTGTCTCCAAGAAAACGGTTAATCGTGTGCTTAAACGTGCTAAAGAGCTTAACATCTCCTGGCCGCTTGAGCCTAACGAGACCGATGCCGTCCTTGCGGATAAACTGTTCTCATCCGCTCAGAAGCAGGTTTCATCAACAAAACGAATGCCTGACTTCAATTATATCCAGAAAGAGCTGCTCCGAAATGGAGTCAACAAAAAACTCCTCTGGACGGAATACTTGGAGGAATGCCGCCAGTCCGGCAGTGATCCGCTCATGTATTCTCAGTTCTGCTACTACATCCAGCAGGACGAACAAAGACGTCGCGCCACCATGCACATCAATCGGAAGCCCGGTGAACAGATCGAGGTGGATTGGGCCGGAGATCCGGCTCAGATCACGGATCCGGATACTGGTGAGATCATCCCGGCATTCCTCTTTGTCGGTGTCATGACGTACAGCCAGTATCCTTACGTCGAGGCTTTTATCAACGAGAAGCAGCGTGCATGGATCACCGCCCATGTTCACATGTATGAGTACTTTGGCGGCGTAACCCGTATCCTGGTTCCGGACAATACCAGGACGGCGGTAATTCACAACAATGACTGGTACAATCAGGAACTCAACACCATTTACCATGAGATGGCAGAACATTACAACACAGCCATTATACCAGCCCGCGTCCGGGCCCCAAAAGATAAGCCTAATGCCGAGGGGTCTGTGGGGGTTATCTCCACTTGGATTACCGCGGCTCTTCGCAATGAACAGTTCTTTTCACTGGCTGAATTAAATCAGGCTATCCGCAGGAAGCTGAAGGAATTCGTGAATCGGCCATTCCAAAAGAAAGAGGGTACCCGATATGAGATCTTCCGCGACGAAGAACTGCCATTACTGGCTAAGCTACCGGCTACCCCTTATGAACTGGCGGAATGGAAACAAGCCACCGTTCAGTTTAATTATCACATATCCATTGAAGGAATGCTATACTCTGTTCCTTACGAATTCATCAAGCGCAAGGTGGATGTGCGGGTAACCGACACCGTTATTGAAATCTTTTATAATCACAACCGGATTGCCTCCCATCGCCGTTTATACGGCCGGAAGGGGCAGTACAGCACCATTACGGAGCACATGCCGGCCGATCATCAGGCTTACCTGGAATGGAACGGCGACCGTTTCCGTAAGTGGGCGGAACGGATTGGAACCAATACCTGCAAGGTTGTTAACGCAGTCCTTGCCTCCCAGAGGGTTGAGCAGCAATCCTACCGAAGCTGTATGGGGCTTCTGAAACTGGCAGATAAGTATTCTGGCCAGCAGTTGGAAGCGGCGTGCAAAAAGGCACTTTCCTACACAGCCAGACCGAGCTACAAGAGTATCAAAAACATCCTGGCAGCCGGGCAGGATAAGCCCGGCACGGAGTCTCAGGCTCACAATACTGCATCAATTCAGAACAGGCACGCTATTACCCGCGGTGCCGACTACTACAGGAGGTAAGAACCATGACCAACCAGAACACCATCGATAAACTCATTGAAATGCGCCTGACATCCATGTCGGATGCCTTCCTTACACAGATGAATGATCCGAAGATGAAGAACGTCCCCTTCGAGGACCGCTTCGGCCTTCTGGTCGACATCGAATACAATAATCGTAAGAGCAACAGCCTGAAGCGCCTTATCAGAGGTGCCGGGTTTGACCAGCCGGAGGCCTGTATCGCTGACATCAACTATACTTCTGGCAGGAAGCTCAACCGCAGCCTGATCGAAAGGCTGGCAACCTGTGAGTACATCACGGAACATCGGAACCTGTTCATCACTGGCGCTACGGGAAGCGGCAAGACCTACCTGGCCTGCGCATTCGGCATGGAAGCTTGTAAACAGCGTTACAAGACACAGTATGTCCGTCTGCCGGATATGCTCCTTGAGCTTGACATGGCACGTGCTAACGGCACTTACAAGAAAGTTCAGGCCAGGTATGCCACCCCCGTTCTCCTCATCATTGATGAATGGCTTCTTTTGAAACCGTCGGAGACGGAACAACATGACATTTTGGAATTATTGCACAGGAGACGGAAGAAATCTTCCACGATCTTCTGCTCACAGTATGATCCCAGTGGCTGGTATGATCAGCTCGGCGGAGATGACAGCCCCCTGTCAGAAGCTATCCTTGACCGCATCAAGCACGATGCCTATAAAATCAATATCGTTCCGACTGATCCGGCCAACTACCGTTCCATGAGAGAGGTATACGGATTGGATCCGGCGTCAAGCGAATAATAGTAACTCATTAATTGGCGGCCCCATCCTGAAGCGCATTATCTACGGGATGGCGGCTCCGCCGCAAATATACCGGTTTCCTTATGCCCGGACTTGTGGTTCCCAATCCTCCGGACAGGCGGTTTCACCGCATCGGTATATCCATCAGGGATTTCTATATTGCAACAAGCTGTTCGAATACGAACGAAGCTATCGGGAGAAAGGATTATCTTATAAACAGA
>CANRFV010000017.1 GCA_947629985.1 uncultured Clostridia bacterium
AGCAGGAAAACCTCTTTGCCACGATGGAGAGCGAAGAAGCAACGCCCTCACTCTCACAGGCACAGCGGATGAAAAGCCTAAGCCAGAGCGGGCGGCTTGACATGGATACGATATTTGCAATTATGACGGAGGAAAAGGGAAACCAGAAAGAAACCTTGAAAATCAACACAAGCAAGCTGAAAAAGTATTTTCCGAAGAACACAACGCCGAAGCAGATGGAGGAAACCATCATTAAACTTTTGGAGCGTGAATTGCAGAGGAAACGGGGCAGGGACAGCCGCTAATCTTCTCTTTTCGGGAGGTAAATGCAGAAAATTGAGGTATGAAGAATGAAAGAAATCCAGTATGAGATTGTGCAGGAAATCCCTTAATCAAGGAAACGCTTCACTATTCTCAGATAACATCATCAATAACAAACACGATTAAAAGTAAAACGGCAGACATTGTAGTGTTTCTACATTGTCTGCCGTTCTTTTTTATTCCAGTTCTCCTGAACGCTTTCTTGAACGTTCCTGTTCCTGACTAACATCTCTGCCCAAAATCATATCAATGTTTTTCTTCGTTGTCTGTAATTCGGAGAGTTCCGATTTTTCAGAATAGTAGCTTTTGTATAGCTTGTCCTTCTCGGCTTGGAGAGATTTCTGCTCAGCACGGAGTTCCTTAATCAAAGGAGCTTTTCCGCCGTTAAATCTTCTCTTCAGATACTTTTCAGCAGCAGAATAGATAATCAAATCTGCCTCGTGTTCCTTGCGATAACGCTCCTTGAAAACAACAGTTTCAAGTTTATCTGCTATCGGCTTTGTCTTTCGATAATTGTCGATGTTGTGAATATCCTCGTCAATGGTTTTCAAGCGTTTCTCAATCTCCTTAATACGATTACGAGTGCCGTTGTAGCTCTCTCTTGTAGCTTCAGTTTTCTCCGAGAGCTTGTCATAGTCCAAAAGGTTATGCTCGGTAAGATAGTTTACAGTGTTCGCCATAGTTTTAAGATTTTGTAGTGTAGCCCAACGCTTATATGCTTCGGGATTTTTCTGACGCTCCTTCATAGCATTTTCAATATCAATGATAAGCGAAACTCTCTGTGAGCTTTCAATTTCAATTCGCTTTCCGCCTGCAATTCGATTACGGATTTGTTCTTCCGTATAATCAGCTCCGAGTGTTTTGGAACGGGTAAAGCGTTCCTGACCTTCAGCACGGAAAGAAATATATTTGCCCGATTTTATTTCGTACTTTTCTCTTTGCATAAGCAAAAGAAACTCGTCCCAATCTCTCGCCTTGATGATACAACGGTCAATATTCTGACGAAGCAAGGACTTCCAACTCTGCCCCTTCTTGTCAAGTGAATGTTCATAATAGGACTTGCCCTTTTCCTTCGGATTTTCAATAACCGATAGGTTATACTCCTTGCATAACATATCGCTTGTTCGACGAATATAGTAATAGCTGTTTGGCGTAGAGTGATATTTCTTCTTATCCTTGAAACTCACAGAATTTATTAGAATGTGATTATGGACGTGTCCTCGGTCTGTGTGGGTTGCAATAACATACTGAAAACGTCCTTTAAGGATTTTGTCAGCAAGTTCTATTCCGATTTTATGTGCTGTTTCATAGTCCACCTCGCCCGGTGCAAACGATTGTATCAGGTGCAGTGCAAGTGTTCCGTCTGTCTTTTCAGTGTTTTTCTTAACTTGATTAAATTGATAAAATGCGATTTCGGGAGAACAACCAAATCCGTCAACAAGCAATTTATCGTCGGTTTTCTTCGGGTTCATAATATAATCAAGGGCTTTGTTCAAGGTAGTTGTGATAGGATGGATTTCAGTAACTGCCATATTTCCTCCTGTTTCTGTTTTATGTCTTGCATATCGCCAGCATAAACCGTATCAGTTGCATTTATGCGTTTCGCAATTTGGTTAATATTTCGGGAAACGCCTGTAAGTTGTTCTCCGATTTTATCAAATTGCGAATAATCAACTTGTATCAAATGTCCGTCAATCGCCATTTTTCTAAGATAGGCAGACATATTGGTAATGTTCATCAAGGACATTTTGTGTTTGATGAATTCCTTTTCTTCGTCAGTAACATAGAATGTCAGCATTGTCTTTCTTATTCTATTCGCCATAAGCATACCTCCTTGCAAATGAGAATTTGTTTGCTTTGTTTAAGGCAGCATTGCCGCCATTGAAAGGGTCTGGGAATTCCCAGCAAGCGAAGTTTGTAAAATCTTGCGTGGCAAGATTTTACAAACGGGCGTGTGTCAACGGATTGATTTTTGATGAAAAATCAGGAGTGTATAGACACAGGCTATGCTTGCTGTCAACTCCTCGCACCGCAGTGCTTGAATAATTTTTTCAAAGACCGTTATCCTTTTAGAAAGGCTTTTTCAATGAAATCAGCAACATCCATTCTGTAGCACATCTTCCTCAAAATCATATTCATTTGCCTTAAGAACAGGGATTAAATGCATATAAAAACAAGCAATAGCTTGGTTAAAATAGCGATAATAGTTTGAGCTTGACATTTCAAGAACCTCAATAATTTCATCGTGGGTATATTTGAAATTGTCAAAATAGTAGCGTGACAGAATTTCGTAATAGGTTCTCCCGTTGTCGGGGTAGTCACGAACCATAACCATAGTTTTATCAAGAAGCTCTAAAAGTGTAAGGCTCTTATGGCTTCGATAAACCTCGTCATAAAAGGTATTCGTGTTCACAGTTGTTTCAAATTCCACGAACGAACCCACAAGGTCGGTCAGATGTTTTCGGCTCGTAACATACGTCATTTCGTCCAGATAGAAAATTCTATTGTTCACATTGTGAAGCACACGGCGGTAAAGTCGAAGCAGTGATTTCATCGCTTTTGCTTTGCTTTTATCACATTTCAAATCAAAGTTTCCCATATATGCACCTCCTGAGAAATATAAATATTTTGGATTTGTTATAAACCTCTTGACAAAGATTTTTTATTGTGGTACAATAAACACGAACAATCGGTACAATTACATTATAACCTGATGGCGAACGCTTGTCAATAGGTTATATGAAAATTTGTTCGTTATTAACGAACGATTTATAGGAGGTTTCATCATGGAACTGAAAGAAAGAATCGCAAAATTAAGACGCATTAAGAATTTGACTCAGGCGGAGCTTGCCGAAAAGGTTGGGGTAACTACTCGTTCCATTCAGAATTATGAGCTTGGAACCCGTGTTCCTAAAATGGATACGGTTGTGAAAATTGCAGAAGCTCTCGGTGTTGATGAGAAGGTACTTATGAGCGACGAGGATTATTTTGTAATTGAAGCACATGAGAAGTACGGCTCACGAGGAAAAAAGGACGCAGAAGAACTTGTGAAAAATGCTACTGCGTTGTTTGCAGGCGGGACAATCAGCGAGAGAGATAAGGCTCTTGTCCTTGAAGCCATTCAGGAAGCATATTTTGAAGCCAAGATTATCAATAAGAAATATACGCCAAAAAAATACAGAAAAAATGATGACAGCAATTCCGACAAAAGTGATTAACACCTATATTCAAATGTCCTGAAAGTGATACATTTACATATGTTATAATAAGGATAGGCGGATATTCGACTGAAAGGGGTGGTGAGATATGTTTATCGACCGCATTTATGATTTCACTCAAAAGACAATACGAAAAGCAAGAACAGCCGACCCATACGAACTTGCTGAACAACTTGGCATTACCGTTAAATATAAATCATTCGGCGACCTGAAAGGAACTTATTTTATTTCAAAGAGACAACCATTTATCATTCTGAATGATACCCTTGATGAAGTAATGGAGCGTGTTGTAATTGCACACGAAATCGGACATCATCTCCTACACAGACATATTGCTGTCGGCAATTTTCAGGAATTCGGATATTTCGATATGACCTCAAAGCCGGAGAAGGAAGCAAATCTTTTTGCAGCTAATTTTCTTATAACGGACGAAGATGTGATTTCATTAGCCGAGGAACAATATACAAGTGAACAAGCCGCTTGTATTCTTAAAGTTCCTCATCAGCTGATTTTGATAAAGATGGAGGATATGAATAAACGAGGTTATAACTTGAATCTCTCCTGTGTTCCGAGAGGTGATTTTCTTGGAAGATAAATACCGTGCAATACTCAACGGCTTGATGCTAAAATATCAGAATGATGACGAGGCACTTGAAATGATTTATCGTGCAGAAGCGGATATTAAGTATCTCTGCAAATGCCAAAAAGTGAATAATTATAAAGGGCAAACTCCGGAGCAATATATTAATTGCTTAGAAGCACATTTGAATTATTGGAATTAGTGTAAAATGTCCTGAAAATGACACACTTATCTGTGTTATAATATAGTAAAGAAGCCACACAACTGCATTTTCAGGAGGTATCACTATGGAGAATACATACTTCGTTACAATCACCGGACTTAATCATTATTACGGAAAGAAGCCCTTTGAAATCGGAAGAATTATCAGACTTATAAAGGAACCCGATAATGAGTATGATAAGGAAGCTATTGCTGCATTTCTGCCCTTTATAGACAAAATCGGCTATGTTGCCAACAGTACCAATACTGTTTATGATGGAACTATCAGTGCCGGACGGCTTTACGATAAAATCGAAGATTATGCTTACGGAAAAGTAATGTTTGTCACTCATTCCTCTGCAATCGTTCTTGTGCTTGACAAGGAAGATGTGGAAGAGCCTGACGAGGACGAAGATGAAGTTGAAGAAGAAACTGTTTCCGTTCCGGTTAATGATATAAAGACCGAGAAGAAAACCAAGAAGCCGAAGAATTCAAAACAGCCTATTGGCTTCAGGGCATAATAAGGAGAATTTGATGTTTAAATTATTTTTTGAGTTATTAACAGACCCGTTAGGATTACCTATTGACTGGATATATGAATATATAATATTAGGTGTCATTGGGGTAATAGCATATCTCTTTGCTTTCAATACTGTAGGCAATTTATATAATAGTGAAATGATTTACGGAAGATTTTCAGGTTCATTATTCCATTGGATAATTCGTTTGTTTGCATTTTGTTTGTTATGGGCAATTACATACGGCGTGATTTGGATTGGTAAGAGAATAATAGAAAATTGGCAGATAATTCTGATGTTTGCTATATGCATTATTGGAACAGCTATAATTTGTAGCGTAACCATTTTTGTTATGAGACTTATCAAAAGAAGAAAGACGGTGGATAATACAAATGTCTGAAAACATAAAAAACACCAATCAACGTTTAAAAATTCTATACTTATACAAGATACTCCTCGAACGTACCGACGAGGAACATTACATAACAATGCCCGAAATTATTTCTCAACTTGAACTTTATGGAATTACGGCTGCCCGTAAAGCTCTTTACGAGGATATTGAAGCTCTTAAGCTATTCGGACTTGATATTGTTTCAAGCAGAGGCGTAAATGCCGGGTATCAAGTGGTAAACCGAGATTTTGAACTGCCCGAACTCAAGCTTCTTGCCGACGCAGTTTCTTCTTCCCGTTTTCTTACGGAAAAGAAATCAGCGGAGCTTCTGAAAAAGCTGGAACAGCTCACAAGCATTTATGAGGCAAAGCAGATACAGCGACAGGTCTTTATTGCCGACCGTGTGAAAGCTATAAACGAGCGTATCTATATGAATGTTGACGCCATTCATCGTGCAATAGCTGAACGAAAGAAAATCTCTTTTAAGTATTTTGACTATGACCTGAGCAAGAAAAAATGTTATCGAAAGGGCATAAGAACTTGTTCTCCCTACGCTCTTACTTGGGACGACGAGCGTTATTATCTTGTTGCTCATTACGAAAAGTATGACAGCATTTCTAATTTCCGTGTTGACCGTATGGAGATCGTTGAAATTTTGGACGAGCCTGCACAGAAATATCCCGAAGATTTTAATTTGTCTGCATATCTGAACTCAACCTTTTCAATGTTCAGCGGTGAAGCCGAAGAGGTTAAGCTGCGTTTTGATAAGTCGCTAATAAATGCAGTAATCGACCGCTTTGGAAAAAATGTGAGCATTGCTCCCGACGGCGATGAGCACTTCACAGTAAGGGTGCAAATAAAGACAGAACGTCCAGAGCCTTTCTTCGGCTGGCTTTTTCAGTTCGGAACGATGGTAGAGATTGTTGAGCCTTGCGAGCTGAAAGAAAAATACAAGGAACATCTGAAAGCTGTTCTGGATTCAATAAAATGAACAGGTGAAAATAATGGAAGAGAATAAAACCGAATTTGTCAAACTGACTGAGAACGACATTCCTGATTGTGTTCAAATTTATTTTTCTGCATTTAAAATTTTAGAGCAAATCAGACCATTTTATAACGCTGCCAGGTATTTTGGTAAGTATATATCCGATGATGATAAATTTGCCTATGGTTTGAAATGTGATGATAAATTAGTAGGGATTATGGTGGCGATTCAGCTGCCGGCATTTTTCAGCGACTACACCATATATATTGATGTGGTAGCGATTCAGCCTGAATATCAGCACAGAGGCCTTGGTACCAAAATGATGAACTCGTTTTTTGAGTCTGTATCAGGGAAATCGGCTACATCATTAAACACATATAAAAACAGTGAGCCATATAAGTTTTATCAGCAATTCAGATTTAAGGACGATGAAATTGTTCATATGGAACGTGAATATATTGATGTAAATGAATTGATAAAGAGACTTGAAAACGAGGTTGCTAATCTGAGAGAGAAGAACAGTACACAGCCAAGTGAATAAGTGTTTTGATGAAGTGCTACAGATTAGCAGTTTACAAACAAAGGACGGTATTTTATAATGATAACAGGAATACATCATATTTCAATGAAATGCAGTAGAGGAACGCAGTATGAAGAAATCGTGAAGTTCTATCACGAGGTTCTCGGACTTAAAATTGCCCGTGTCTGGGGCGATGAGAAAGCTCCCGACGGCATAATGTTTGATACCGGTAATGGGCTTATTGAGATTTTTACGAACAAGGACGATGAAGCTGAACTCGGTATCATACGCCATTTTGCACTTGCAACGGACAATGTTGACAAGTGTGTTGCTGACGTTAAGAAAGCTGGATATGAGGTTTTTATTGAGCCAAAGGATATTTCTATCCCCTCAAATCCGCCATATAACGCAAGAATGGCTTTCTGTTTCGGTCCACTGAGCGAACAAATTGAATTCTTCCAAGTAAAGTAGCTATTACTATTCGGTGGGAGTAATTTGGGAGTAAAGTGGGAGTCTTTTGGGAGTGACATTGGAGTTTGGATATGTTACAATTAGTATGCTGGCAGATTATATGCTCTTGCATACACCTTAAAATTGAATATGGGTTTAGATAGCCTTGTCGCTTAAATGCGGCAGGGCTATTTTTTATGCCCGAAATCTGTCGGCTAATACAAGTCGGCACATCTGAGGACTCACGGATTTATCCGTGGGTCCTTTTTTGTTGCACGAAAAAGGAGCAGCCAGATGAAATTTCATTACAGCGAAGCAATCGCAAGGTATCCCTGATTTTATTTTGAACTTCGGACACACGCAATTCAAATTAAAATTTTCAGGAGGATACTTAAATGAACATTTTTATTTTCAAGGACAAGAACAATACATCAGCAGGGTACGTTCAGATTACAGAGGACGAGCTTCAGGCTTACAAGAAGAATTCCGAAGGCAAGGTTTTCCTTATCAATCTCGGTCATTCCATAATGGAAGTTGATGAAATTGCATATCACGATTTCTACAAGGAAGAAAATCGTGAGGATTACAGGAAGAAACTCGCTATCAAAAACAATGTTGTTTCTATGGAGAGCCTTATTTCTGGCGAATTTAACGAATGTAATCTTGTTGTAGATACGAGTGAACCACTTGATGAGAAGGTTATGCGTGAAATGATGATTGAAAAGCTTCCAGAAGCTATCTCTACTCTTACAGATGAAGAAAATGAGCTAATTCAGCAAATTTACTTTAATCATATTAGTGAAAGAGAGTTAGCTGGTGTTTATGGTGTTTCTCGTACTGCTATTCAGAAACGTAGAAATAAGATTTTATTGAAAATGAAAAAATTTTTTGAAAATTAAGGTTGCCACCCCCTCGTTTTTTTCCTGTATATAGTGAGGGGCAAAAAGCTACCTCGAAAGTACATTGAAAATTGAATAACAACTCTCAAGTTACGTTCCTCTTGTTGCACGAAAGTGTAAGCGACAAAAAGAGTACGCCACGATGTTAATGATACATTTCAAGGTGTCGCAGGCAACGACAAAAGCATTGGTTTTGACCGAATTCGTTAGGCACTGCACCTCAGATTATCAATATTGACGGAGCGAGAAAATACTACTTTAAAATAATAGGTAGCTCCTATTACGCCAAGACAAGCAAGAGGTATAATGATACTTCCGTTTAGACCGAAAGGTAACGGCTTCTCCATAAGAATGGGTTGAGGTGAGAGTCCTATGAAGCTGCTTTAGCGAGTGGCTGGCTTGAGTTGTTCCCTATACTGTGGCATTGTTCACAGTTGTTCCGTCAGGGGTGTCGTGGACAAGTATGACGGGTGCATAGCGATTACAGGGTTTGTAGGCTGGCACTTATGTCAGCCTACATCTTTTACATAGTAACATACTATGAATAAAATACAGAAAGGACAATCCAATATGGAAAAAGTCAAGGAAGTTTTTAGAGGACAGGTTTACTTATCAAGGCTTACCGGTAAAGGCTGTGAACAGCGTGGCAAACGCCCCGTGTTAATTTTACAGAACGATGTCGGTAACAAGTACAGTCCGACAACAATCGTCGCTCCGATTACAACGGCAATGAAGAAACGAGCGTTACCCGTTCACGTTCCCGTTTTCAGCAATCGGCTTCACAAGAACTCGATGGTGCTTTGTGAACAGGTTCAGGTAATCGACAAATCAAGGCTCGGCAAAATGCTGTGCCGCATAAGCAACAAGACACTCGCTGAAGTCGATAAGGCTCTTGCGGTAAGCGTCGGAATTAACAAAAGCTTTGGAGGTGACGAGAATGAATAACGAAATAAAAATCTTTGAAAACGAACAGTTCGGTTCAATCCGAACACTTGATGAAAACGGGAAAATCTATTTCTGCGGAATTGATGTGGCAAAGGCTCTTGGTTATTCCAGACCAAGAGATGCAATTTCAGCTCATTGCAAGGGGGCGGTAAAACGCCGCTCCCTTACAAACGGCGGTGAACAGACACTTACCTATATTACAGAAGGCGACCTTTACAGGCTCATCACACACAGTAAGTTACCGTCTGCTGAGATTTTTGAATGTTGGGTATTTGATGAAGTCCTCCCTTCAATCAGGAAATACGGAATGTATGCAACAGAGCAGACAATCGACAATGTGCTTAGCGGCACAGAGGAAGCCGAAAAGCTCTTTGTTCAGCTTAAAGAAGAAAAGCTCCGCACGAGGGAGCTTGAAAACGAGAATATGAGGCTTGCCGAAGAAAACGACTCTCTTGCAGAGGTCGTTGACTTTATCAATATGTATGATGATGAAAGCGATTTGCTGAATGTATCAGATATTGCAATCGCATATCAGATGTCAGCAATCGAGTTTAATCGCTTGCTCTGCATCCTCGGTATTCAGCATAGAGCTTATGGCACTTGGATGATTGCCCCTGAATATGAGAATTGCGGATATGTGAGGACGGACAAACGCCCGACATTCTACGGTGAAGGCTTCTTTATTCACACCCGTTGGACGCATAAGGGAGCAGCGTTCCTGTATAACCGCCTGAAAGAAAACGGCATTTTACCTGTTTTCGATTGGATAAAGCAGATAATAATAACTAACTGAAAATAAAGGAGAATTTATTTATGGAAAATGTAATGGTGATAGCAGTTATTACTCCCGATGAAGCGATGAAGGAGCTTGACAGAGATTTGGAGAAAACCTGCGAAATTATGGGTTTACTCTACCATAACTACGGTATTGAACTCAGCGACAATGAGTTTGATAAGATATTTGACATCGTAAACAGATAATTTTCTCTCATATTGGTTACCTCCTTTTTCAAACGGCAGTTCTTAAAGAGCTGCCCTTTTTACATAGCCTACCCCAAGTAGGCTCAACCTCGCACTGAGCGAAAGTCAGGAAACACTCTTGACATTTACGCTTTAAAGTGCTAAAATATAAGGAGAGATAGAAATGACTAATACAACACAAATCGAACGCAATTTTGGTATATGGGTGGCTCTGAAAGTTCTGCTCAAGCACGAACTTATCAATCAGGAAACCTTTGATAAAATTGTTAAACACGAACTCAGAGAATATATGGCATAAAGCCAAAGGAGGACATATTATGTATTATGGAACAAATCCGCTTTTTCTTGACAAAAACAGACCGAGAAAGGTCGTATTTTATGGACGAGTATCAACTGAACACGAGGCACAGCTTTCGGCACTTGAAAATCAGATGCAATGGTATGAAGATACTGCGAAGCGTTTTCCAAATTGGGAAGTCGTAGGCAGATACATAGACGAGGGTATCACAGGTACTCAGGCAAAGAAAAGACCTTCGTTTATGAGAATGATTGCCGACGCAGAAAAAGGTATGTTTGACCTTATCGTTACCCGTGAGGTATGCCGTTTCGCAAGAAATACCGTTGATACTCTCACCCATACCCGTGCATTAAAGGGGCGTGGAATTGAAGTATTCTTCGTTGATGATAATATCTGGACTATGGACGGTGACGGTGAGCTTCGTCTGACAATTATGGCTACACTCGCTCAGGAAGAAAGCCGTAAGGTATCCGAACGTGTCCGTGCAGGTCAGCGTATCAGCCGTGCCAATAAACAGCTTTACGGTAGCGGTAACATCTTAGGCTACGACAGAAAACCCGGCGAGACCTATACCATCAATCCCGAACAGGCAGAAACAGTCCGTATGATTTATGACCTTTACGAAGAAGGCTACGGAACGCTGAAAATCGCAAAGATTTTAATGGAGCGTAAACGCCTTACTGCAACAGGTACTACAAAATGGACTTGCCACAATGTAGGTCGTATCCTGCAAAACGCAACTTATAAGGGATATATCGGCTACAACAAGTCGTACAGCAATAATTACCTTGAACAGAAGCGTATTCATAATCTTGACAGAGATACCTATGAATATGTTAAGGGTGATTTTGAGCCGATTATTACCGAAAAACAATGGGACAGATGTCAGGCTATTCTCAAAGAGAAGCGTAAAACCACACTCGTTGAGAACGGCGAAGAAAAGAAAAAGAGCAACCGCACTTCCAGAGACATTTGGGTAAAGAAGTTACGCTGCTCTTGTGGTTCATCTTTCAGGAAAAACCGTTATCACAAAAACAAAGACGGTGTTGTGTCATACAACTACGTCTGCTACAATCAGGTGAATAACGGTAAGGCTTCTCAGCGTGAGAAGATGGGACTTGAAACAGACGGATACTGTAACGAACATTCCGTTACAGATTGGAAAATGGAAATGATGGCAAAATACTTCCTTAATGAAGCTTGGAAAAATCGTAAAGAGGATTTGATGATTGCCCTTGAATACATTAAGAAGTATTATACCGACGCAACACGAAACAATACTCAGCACAGCGAATTGTTCCTTGACGCTCAGATTGACAAGGCTGAAAGGAAGCTGAAAAATCTTATTGACCTTTTTACTGACGGTCAGATTAGTAAGGAAGAATTTGCTGAGTTTAAAGCAACCTATTCTGCAGACTTGCAGAAGTTCAAGGACGAAAAAGCAAGATGTGGAGAACAGCAGGAACTCTTTGAAAGCTGTATGTGTGATATGACAGCAGTTTCGCAGGCTCTCGCAGGAATGGTGGATATGAGTTCACCTGAATACACTTCCGACCTCTTTAACGAAATCGTAAATTCCATATTGGTTGAAAATAACCGCTTTATATGGAATTTCAGCTATAATAAAAACGCCAACACAGGTATGAATATCAGCGTTGACGGAACCAAGAGATGCCCTGTAATTTCGATTGACGGCGAAATTATGGGGACTCCTTCGGGAGTCCCCGATTTTTTACATATATCAGAGGATAATTCTTTGAATTTACCTGCGGAAATTCGCAATAATCCGCTGTTTGCCAAAAACTTATCCCTAATACTCCACCTGCACACATGGGCGGAGATAACTCCATCACATTTCTGCAAAGCCTTTTTTGATTGCTAGTCCTCGTCCGAACACTCCGCCAAGCCATGTATGAGCTGAATATAAACACACTCCGCACGGTCACGAACCTCGCCCTCGGCGGTCATCATCATTTCAAGGAAATATGCCTTTGCCTGTTCATAGTCCGTCCAGACCTCACGCTTGCCGTTGCAGACGGTAATGACCTTGCGTGTTCTCGGCATTGCCAATTCGGGTATAGCTAACATATTCTGCACCTCCAAAAGTATTGTAGCTATATTATAGCCTATTACGTTTTTGGAGTCCAGCTCTGCGAATTATTTGTAATAATTCTTGTGCAGGGCGCAGCAATACAAGCAATTTCCTCGGTGCATTTTTCTCTTATTTTTTCACGTCCTCGTGAGCCTTATCGACTATCGCTCTGAATGTCTGCGGAGTGACAGCAAGGCTCTCCAGCTTTGCCCGATACTCTGCAAGCATAACGGATATTTCTTCAACTCCCTGACGGATTTCTTCCATATCTTCGTGATATATTTTGCCCGTCTGATTAACCCGAATTGCGATAGCATTTATGCTGTCAGAAATTTCATTCACTCTTGCCTTGATCGGTGCAAGTTCCTCGTCCGTAATTTCGATTATGGGAGTTGCAATAATCGAGTTGAGCATATACTGCGACATTGAGCGCAGACCGCTTTCCTCTGTGTAGCGTTTCAGCTTTTCATATTCCTTACTGTTGAGTTTCAATTTCATTCGCATAGTTTTACGTTCTTCATCGGTCTTTACATTCATAGATCAGTCCCCTTTATTTTTCGATTTGCCCATTTCTTTCTTCTCTATTATATCACTTTTTCTTTCATAAATCAAGCGGGGTCTTAGGGGTGCGAAACCCTCTAACAAGTCTGTGTGCTTCGGGGTGTCATTTTTCAAAATGTACCCCCGAAGTACCGTGCTTGCAATATGAGTTTGTCCATTTTTGGGGTTTCTTGCCTGTATCTGCATTTCAGCAGATTTTTTGCTTTTTTGGTTCTTGAAAATGTCCCTCTACTATACAACCGATGAATTTCGGTTTTTGTCAAAGAAATCCACCAGAATTTACAATTTGTTCACAAAAATTCTACCCATTGCACAAGTCGGATAATGCTTTTTTGTTTATTATGCTGTAGTGAAAAATTTCCCTGTAAAGAAAATTTTCAGTCCTTGAAATACCGTCATAATATACAGAAATATCTGTTGCAATTTGTGCATAAGGTAGAATTTTCGATTTTTCAGCAAGAAATTTCCAAAAATTTTTGCCAAAAACGCAAAATCCTCGGTTGATATATAGAGGGGTATTTTTACTTGCTCGTTTTTGAGAATTTCTAAACTGATTTAAGGAGGGATGATTTTTGAAATATTTGAAAATCAGTAAGGAGGTGAGGGTATGCAGGATTTTGAAAAGGCTCTTGAAAAATTTCTGAAAAAGCGTGACTTAGTGCTGAAACGTATGGAAGATGATAAGGCTGAAATCGAAAAACTCAACTTGCAAATCGCCCAGTTACAGCTTGCCAAAATCAAGTCGTTACTCGGCTGTGATGAAAGCGGTCTGCTTGAAATAATCAACCAACACCCTGAACAGCTTGAAAAGCTGAAAAAGAATGTCCCAGAAAGTGATGCCGAAACGCCCGGACAGACTTCTTTCTTTGAAAGTAAACCAATCCATTTGAGGATTGAATTTCGACAATGAATATTGCTGTGCAGGAGTAACGCCCTGCAACGAAAAGCCCGTGCGTGTAGAGATAGATAATCGCAGGCGGAAAGGAGAAAATTGACAACAAACGATGCTACTCTTGCTGAACTGAACGAGCGATATAAAGACAAGCCCGTGAGTGAATCAGCCTATGAAATTGACGGTCAGCTTTTTACCGTCACAAGCCACTATGTCGGAGAGAAATCTCTTGACAAGGAACTTTACAAAATGGCTTTTGAAAAAGCCTATGCAGAAACCGTAGGTCAAGTTTGAAAAAAGTGAAAAAAGGACTTGCCATATTCGGTTTTCTGTGTTATAATAGTAATATCGAATATGGCTGTCTTGATTGGAAAGGAGTATATTATGACAAGGCAGTCAACCTACAATGTGGGTATTTATGTGAGATTATCTCAGGAAGATATGCGAGATGGTGAATCCCTCTCCATTGAAAATCAAAAGAAAATGCTGACGGATTATGTCAGTCAACAGGTAGGATGGAATTTGGTCGAAATCTGCGAGGACGACGGCTATTCCGGCACAAATTTTGACCGCCCCGGTGTGCAGAAAATTCTTGACGATGCAAAGTCGGGAAAAATCAATTTGATACTCGTGAAAGACCTCTCTCGTTTCGGGCGTAATTACATTGAAGTTGGTCAATACATCGATTACATTTTTCCTTCGTTCAATATCCGTTTCATTGCCCTGAGTGACAATGTGGATACGCTTGACCGCAACAGTACAGCAATGGACTTAATGCCAATCATGAATCTTGTAAGTGCGCTATATGGACAAAATCCAAAAGCGACCTATTTACCGATATTCATCAAGAGCGTTACATCTCAGGTAATGCTCTTTTTCTTTTCAGAGGTGTGCGTTTTCTGCCTTGTGTGGTACAGCACTGACAGAATACATATTCCCCGTGACGATGCGTGACGGTCGTGACGATATTCTTGAGGTCTCAAAAAGACCGTCACCATCGACGCACATCGTCACGCTTTCAATTTTGGAAGTATGAACTATCGACATTATCGACATTTTCGGATTCAGAAATTTTCGATTGTGCTGAAAATGCTGATAGTTCAGATTTTAGAATTTATAAAAATTTCAGTTTCATTATGAGGATTGGCTATTACATCAATCACTGAAATGTATTTTGGAGTGTATTTTTGCATTTTTAATTTCATACACAATCAACATTTTCAACACAATCGAAAATTCCTGAGTTTCGAAAATGTCGATAATGTTGATAGTTCAGATTTTAGGATTTATGAACTTTGAACATTTTGAGTATTTTGTAATTGCAAAGTGTGCAAAATGCGGAAAGTTCAGATTTCCTATAATGAATACTATTATGGCTTTTATGAATTTTGTGACGGTTGTTTTGATTTCCCCGTAGATATGCCGTTAGAGCATTGTGGTTACTGTCTGTCGGGTAATAATAGGCTGTGTCTGTTTATTGTTTATTTGCTCCTCCATTTCAGTTCGGCTATAGCCGATTTCTGCCGTAAGGCAGCCCCATATGCTCTTTTGGTGTCAGGCTTGCGCCAAAAGTGCTATGGGGTTACAAGCGGCAATTTCGCCGTTTGTAAATTTGCGCTCCGCACATTTGTTCCTGCGGTATCCTTACCGTTCAGGAACAATTTCAGCTCTGCTGTCAATCACGTCAGACAATGACGTAATTTGTAAGAACACGTCTTTGATTTTCAATATCAGCACACCGAGTTTATTCTCGGTGTATTTTTGTTTCAAAAAAATTTTTTCTGTCATTCGTCATTTTGACGAATGCTGTTATTTATCGTAAATTGTTATCAATTATCGTAACTTATCGTCAATTATATAAAAAGTGTTTCAATAGCGTTATTCCCTGATTTTAAGGCATTTTGACACACAAAAAGTTTGTGCAGATTGCGGCTTGACTTGTATTTGAAAGTGCGCTATACTTTTAATAGCTGTAAAAATACTCGGTCGGCAGAAAGGAAAAATACCCGACCTTTACGGCTGCATAGAGGGTAAGAGATAAAAAGCGATGCCCTCACCAATGCTTAGAGAGATAGATGCAAAGGAAAATTCGCT
>CANRFV010000018.1 GCA_947629985.1 uncultured Clostridia bacterium
TGATTGATGTCGTGCTTATATCCGATGAAACAGGTATTGAGGTGAAATTCAGCATTTGAAAAAGTGCGGAATTTCGGCATTTTTTAGTGTTGATAAGGTGTTGCGTAGGGCGTTCCAGTTGCGAAAACCACGCCTCTGCCGCCTGTCTTTTCGTCCAAGTATCGGCATTTCAAGAACAGGTCAAAGGCTTTCTGCGAGGCAGAGGTCGATACTCCCGAAATGTTTGAGAGCTTTGTGGGCGTGAACAAATTCTTAAACTCATGTGCCTCATCGACAAAGAGTTTGTCCACACCTAACTGCTCAAACGTGATCGTATCGTCATGGCTTTTTTTAAGTTTATCAAGCTGTTTCTGCAAACTCTTTCGAGTGCGCTCCATAGACTTGATCTGAAACTTACTGCCCTCATTCCGTTTCAATTCGTCAATACCCCGAAGAATATCGGTGATCTGATCTTGAATCAGAGCGATCTGCCGTTCCTTAGAAACAGGAATCATGCCGAGCTGCGAGTGACCGATGATAACTGCGTCGAAATTGCCTGTTGCAATCTTAGCGAATAACTGTTGTCTGTTCTCTTTCTTGAAGTCGTTTTTTGTTGCGACAAGAATGTTTGCCGAGGGATACAGCTTGCGGAAATCCGAGCCGATCTGCTCTGTCAGATGATTCGGAACGGCAAACAGCGACTTTGTACAAAGCCCAAGTCTTTTGCTCTCCATAGCCGTTGCGATCATTTCATAGGTCTTGCCTGCGCCAACGGAATGCGCAAACAAGGTGTTGCCTCCGAAAAGAGCGTGTGCGACAGCGTTTTTCTGATGTTCGTGCAGATGTATGTCTGCGTTCATCATCGGAAATGTGAGGTGACTTCCGTCATACTCACGAGGTCGAACAGAGTTAAACAACTCGTTATATCTGTTTACGAGCATTTCTCTGCGTTTCGTGTCTTTGAAAACCCATTTCTTAAATTCAGAACGGATTTTGTCTGCTTTCTTTTGTACTACACGAGTTGCCTCTACATCGACAACTCTTTTTTCTTTCGGCTCACCGTATTGGTCGATCACCTCAACGATCTTGTAGATTTTCGGGTCTTTGAGGTTGAGAAACTGTTCCAGTATCTCATAAGCGTTCATTTTCCTTGTACCGAAATTCTTTGTGGAATTTACGGACATATCCTGCCGCTTATTCGCAAAGTGGAACATTCCGACCGATTCTGAATATTCGAGCGAGATCGGCTTTGTTCTCGACCACAGCCCATGCTTTACGTCTGCACGAAACTCATCGGGTGTCTGCAACAGTTCATAGATAAACTGCTGATAAATTTCGGGCGGGACCCATGCGGCACCGAGTTTCACCTCAATATCTCCGGCTTTCAGAGGCGTTGGCATAGCCTGTTTCAGAGCAGTCACGTTGATATTGAAGTCGCTGTCATATTCAGCAGCCTCCTGTGCCTGATTCAGCTTTGCACGAATATCGCCCGACAAGTATTCGCTTGCGGTCTGATAGGTGTTCAGCGTATGGGGTACTTTGAAAATCTGCCCCTCAAGTTCCTTTTTGAGTTCGCTCTCCGTCATGCCTGTGAGTTCGGACATATAGTCAAAGTCCACACAAGCCTTTTCCGCAGCGGAGAGAGTCAGAGCCTCCACAGCCGTTTCAACGTGTTCAATGGGCTTTGGCGGTATGATCGTTCTCCTGAAGAACAAATCGGACTTTGCGACCAGTTTATCCCTGTCGATCTCCTTTTCAAGAGAAAGTACGAGGTTATATGAAACGTCCTCGGAGAATAACCTCTTGTTGGTCTTGCTGTGCAGTAAGCCGAAACGCTTGTAAAAATCGTCATAGACGGTATTCAGCTTTTCCTGCAAAGCCTTGATCTCGCTGTCGGACTTGTTGAGTTCCTGTGCGGTCAGCAGCTCACGAGTGGTGTCACGCAGTTCGATGAAAGCCTTAGTCCGATTGTGCTGTGAGTTTTTCGTATCGAATCGGAACGCACACACCCTGTCAGCGGTCTTGAAATAGATGTTGTTGTCATGCTCAAAAAAGCTGTAATTCCGCAGATTGGACGGAATCGGTATCTCTCCCTGTTCTGCCTGTGCATAGACGTTCCTCGGACGTTCGTCGCTGATCTGTGCCGAAAGTTTGCCGACAGCCTCATGCAACAGTTCTTTCAGGTCTTTCCCCTCAAAGGGAACGACCATAGTGCCTGTGCCATAGAGTTTATTACCCTCAACGACCTCACCGAGTACCATATCGGGATTCTGCTCAAAATACTTGTTGATCGGCAGACCGTCCTCCGTTTCGCCAATATGCACCCAATCGGGCAGCTCGGCAGGAGGCTCACTTCGCTTTTGCAGAAAGAGTATATCTGTCGTTACCTCGGTGTTTGCATTTTGCTTGAAAGCCGTACTCGGCAGACGTACCGCACCGATCAGGTCAGCCTGCTGTGCAAGCATTTCCCTCACAGCCTCGTTACGCTTGTCGAGCGTTCCTGCGGAGGTAACAAGTGCGATGATACCGCCCTCTTTTACCTTATCCAGACTTTCAGCGAAGAAAAAGTCGTGCAGTTTGGTCGTTCCATGCCTTTCGTCCTTGAAACCGAGTTCGCCAAACGGTACATTGCCAACAACTACATCGAAACTGCCGTTCTGAAATTCGTTTTTCTCAAATCCGCTGATCGTAATATCGGCAGACGGATAAAGCTGCTGTGCGATTCTGCCCGAAATGCTGTCGATCTCCACACCGTAAAGGTTGGTGTCTTTGCGTACCTCGTCGGGCAGTCTGCCGAAGAAATTGCCGACACCACAGGCAGGCTCTAACAGATTGCCGCCCTCAAAGCCGAAATTCTGCAAAGCCTCATAGATACCGTCAATCACAGTCGGAGTTGTGTAAAATGCGTCAAGCGTAGAGGCGAGAGCCGAGCGATATTCCTCGGAGGTCAGCAGTTCGGTCAGTACCGTATGCTCCTTTTCCCATTTCTTGTTGTCGGATTCAAAAGCCGGAGCAAGACCGCCCCAACCGACATACCTCGAAAGTATCTCCTTTTCCTCGTTCGTTGCAGGACGCTTTTCAGCCTCGATCAGCTTCAGTGTTTGGATAGCAGCGATATTGGCGTTAAACTTAGCTTTCAGACCGCCCTCACCGAGAGCCTCGTCCGTGATCGTGAAATTGTCAGAATCGGCAATCTCACCGATACCCTTTGCGGCTTTGTACGCCTCAATAACGCTGTCCTCACCGCTGATCTCTGTAATACTGCCGTTCTCGTCGTACTCAATGTCAATGTCATGCACATCGCTCTCAAACTCGAACAGTGCAACAGCCCTTGCGAGGTAACGCTCCTGCTCTCCGAGATTGCTTATCCATGTTTGAGTAAAGCTGTCAGCCTCTCGCTGTCCTCTTGACCCGTCCTCATACTCCTGATAAATGGCGAGTGATGACATTTCATAGTTGACAGCATGGAGTGTCTGATTCTCAAAGTCTATTTTGTAGTCAATGCGAGGGTCATACATTAAGTCACCGTTCTGCTCAAAGGTGTGCATGAGCGTGAGCGTATCACCATAGCGTTCAATCGAAAAGTCCTCGTAACTGCCCTCTCCCTTGTGCTTTTCATAGCTGTGTTCACCGCTGAAAATTTCGGGATAGAGTTTTTGGAGGTTGACGAAATTCCTGTGAGCAATCGTGTTCGGGAATTTTTTCTTTTCTTCATGTGGGGGAACATCGGCAGACTGTTCAGCGTGACCGCCTCTTTCAGTCTTGTCTGCTGTCTGTGCGGAGTTGTACTGTTTCCAGTATTCAGGGAAGAACACTTCAATAGAATCGTTGATTGCCTTGTTGAATCGTTCTCCCATTTCCTCAAAGGTAGAATGGTACTTGTCAGCGAAATACTGTTCCTTGTCCATGATACCCTTGTCAAGCAGCTCTCTAAGCGGAAGAACAGCGTCAGCGTCCTCCTCGTAGCAGTGATAACCGTCCACGATAAAGCCAACTTTCAAAGCCTCGTCAGACAGAATATGCTCTGCTAAATCAGCTCTTATCATCACACCGCCATGTCCTGCGGTCGATACCTCAAATACACCGTTGGCGATCTCAATGCAATCCTGCACCTTACCCCAAGGTGAGCCATACGGCTGTGCAATGGGAGGATACTGTTCCATAAACGCCTTGTCCTCCGCAGAAAGCGAAGTGAAACGAGTGCTGTCGGGTGTCTTATCTTTGCCTGACACTGTCTTATTTTCCCTTGACACTTCCGTATCGGACGAAATATCGCCCTTATCGGGTGCAGAGTTTTCTATCGCTCTTTCTCTGTTGCCGAGGTACTCATACCTATCAGCGTTCAGAATCTCTCTGTATGGGATATTTTCGGTTACGGTATAGCTGCCCTTGTTCGTTGTGATAGTACAATCCTCTGTAATATGCGGAAGTGCGCCTGTCAGCGAAACAACCTCGCTGATGTTGCCTGTGATCTTGTTGCGGAATCTATCGCCAACTGAAACATTCTTAGTTCTGTCAGGCAGAATTTCGCCCTTTTCATCGGCAAGCGCTTTTCTTTTCTCCTGTTCTTCAGGTGTGAGATAAGTGCCAGTATCCAGACGGGCTTTTACCATAGTCGCAACATTGTCCCAGCTATGACGGAATTTCTCTCCGTTTTCAAACGAAAAGGTCAGACCCTTTGAATCGTAGTCAACATAAGTGATCTTACCGTCACCGCTGTGACCGCCTGTGCCGTACTCTTTTTTGAGGAAATCGGCTAACTGTTTTGTGGTCGGATTGTTGCTCTCAAAGAAATCCTGCACACGAATCTTGCCGTTCTCAAATCCAGTGCCTCGGTCAATTTCAGTAGCAAGTGCTTCATAGACCTGAACACCGTCCACGACCGGACCTGTGGCAAATTCGCTTTTGGTCTTAGGTTTGGACTTAGGCTTTTCAGAAACAAGAGTCTCTAAATCGCCAAAGAGGGAAAGCTGTTCGCCCTCTGTAAATGGTGTTTCCTCAAAATCGGAGAAACGTTCGCTCTTTTCGAGTTCCTCGATCACATCATCGGTGAAAAGCGGAGTATCTTCGTCAATCGGAGCAGAAACCTCTGCTGCTCCGTCAGAATCGCTTGTCAGTCCAAGCGTCTGCTCATCTATTTCTTCATTATGCCCCGGAGGATTCAACTCAAAAGCCTGTTCGATAAGTACCGTATATCCGGCTTCACCGAGTTTTTTAGAGTATTCGTCCTTGACATGATCGGGAAATCCGACCATTGGCTCACCGTGCTTTGAGAGCATACGCAGACCGAGGACTTCTGCGCCAATTTCAGCGTTTTTGCCGTACATTTCATAGAAATTTCCGACCATACGCATTGTGACCGGACCTTTGTCCATATCGTCCTTGTCGGCAGTGTGTACGATTGCCTTTTCCTTGTCAGACAGTGCAACCAATTCGTCAAATGCAAGATTGTCAAGCGCTATGCACATATCGTCAAGAGAATCAAAGAGTTCCTCACTTACCACAGTACCGCTGTATTCCTTGACAATGCGGAACGATTCAAGGTCAGCATATACCTCAATCGGCAGCTCCGTTTCCTCGTCTGTCGTATAGGCGAGGTCAACGTGATCTAAGTTAGAGAAATTGCCCTGTGTGTCAAACTCTCTTTCGCAGTATTCATTGATGAGCCTGATAGCCCTATCCATTGAATCTTCTTTCGGCTCGATCTTCTCCGCTGTCTGTGCTTTCTCTGTAAGATAGCTTTCAGCAGTTGGCAGATATGTTTCAAGAGTACCTGTTTCCTCTGCTCTGATTGGATTTATGTCAACAGTGATACCGCCAATTTCAAACGAATCTTCATGCAGAATGTTAAACAGTGCGTCCTCTTTCAGTTCAGAGTTTACCTCAATGACAACATCTATATCCGAGCTGTCATTTTCGATACCTCTTGACCGAGAGCCTGTGACAATAATACCGCCAATTTCAGCCTCAATACCGTTTTCGGTAAAGGTGTTTTCAACAAACTCCCTTACCATGCTTTCAATATCCGTTGCCGAATAGCCGTCAATACTGTGAAACAGTTCGGCTGTCTTTGAACGAAAATCGAAAATAACAGTGTTTTCGGAATCCTGTTGCAGTTCGGAAACAGGTGTCTTATCAACAATCCTGATCTGTGCAGGGTCAAACACAGCCACATAGCAATGTGTGACGTTATCATTTTCTGCCATACGCTGTGCAAACTCCGCAATCGTTTCGCCCTCATGTGCGTCCGTTTCGCTTGCGTTGACAATAGAGGCGAGTATCTCCTTTGCAGGGTGATCGGGATAGTTTTCAAGAGCAAACCGATAGTAGTCGTTGTCCTCTGCCATAAACTTGAACGTAATGACCGCAGAATCATGACCGCTGTCGATTGCCTCCCGAATCGTACTGCTAATATCCCAGTTCTCACGGCTGCCAAAAGTAAAATGGGCGGGATTGTGCAGTTCAGCCTCACAAGTCATGACCTGACTTGTTTCAAGCGTTCCTGCATAACGCATTGCATGGTCTACGGTCGTATCTGTCCAGACTGCACCGAGATAATCGGGTCTGAATGTATCAAAATCCGCAGTCGTTCCATGATACACCGTCATTGTCTGAACAACGTCCTCAATCCCACGAATGGGGTGCTGTTCCTTGAAGTCGGACAGCAGTTTTTCTTCCTCCGCTGTCAGTTCAGCGTTCTTTTCGAGGAACGGCACGAATACGGCAAGCGTATTTCTTGCACTCTCCTTGCTTTCCTCCGTGTTATATGGATAGCGGTCAGTTTTGACAACATTCTCATTAAAGAGCCTGATGTGGTCGATCAGACTGCCTCCGCCTGTGCCTTTTCCGTCACCAATGTCAAATCTGCCCTCGTAGTGGAAGTCCTCACCGCCTATTACAGCAGTGATCTCAAAATCAGTCTTTTTATACCACCCTGCATGGAGTTCAGAGATACTGCGTTCGGAGTGCTGTTTTTCGTCGAGGTACTCGATCAGAGCGTTGGCAAGTGCAAAGCTGATACTGCCATGCTCCTGCACAAAGTCGTAAAGCAGATCGCTTTCGGTAAACCATTCGTCATTTTCCTCTTTCCCGAAATGGAAGTCAAGCGAATCGGGCTTTTCCGACTCTGCCTTGTAGTCATACTTCATGTCGGCAATGGAGGCAAATGCTTTTTCTGTCTGCTCATCATCACCGAGAACATCGTACAGCGACCTCTTGATTTGGCGCTGTTTCTGTAAATTGTTCTCCCAGTCAGCCCTTTTGGACATATCAAAAGCATGGATAAGCTGTTCAGCCGTTTCCGCAGACAGACCAGGAATTACATACTGCAAATCCTGAACAGTGCGGTCATGGACAATGCTGTCGTATTCCTTTTTGATAAGGTCAAGCATAGCGCCGCCTATGCTCTCATAGGTGATCTCACGCTCTGCATTGCCATGTCTTGCGGTAATACCGTTTTCTCCGTATTCCACAGAAAACTCATTACCCTTGCTTGTCCGAAATTCACTCTGCTTGCCGAGGATAGCAACAGCGAGGTCTTTGCGAATGTCCTCACCATGCTGCATACGAATCGAAAGTTCAAAGAGTGCGGAATCAGTCAGACCGTTGCCGAACCGTGATATTTCAGAGGGGGCAAAGCGTTCCGTGTAGCCTTGTTCATACAGACGATAACCAATACTCTCAATCTCGTCCCATGCCAGTTGCGACTTTGCCAAGAACGGCACAATGTCACCGTTCATAAAAGCCTGTTCCTTTTCGGTGAGTTCGGGCGTATCAGGCGTTTCGGGAACGATCTCCGCAGACTGTTCCTCCCTTGCAGGAGCAGTCACACCGTCGATCACATAACCGTCCCTTGCAAGTTCGCCGCTCTGAATCAGATCAACCACAATTTCTTCGGGACTGTTGGTGTAGAAATGCTGATGTACCAAGTCGGAATCCTTGTCGGTATCACCGAGGATAGCAAAGCCGAATCCTGCGTAATATTCGATACGCTCGTTGTAAAACTCGTACCCCTCACCGCTGTTTTCCTTGTGGAGATACACAGGCTTATGGGCTTTCAGAGCCTTGAAAATCTCCGCATTTTCCTCGCTGATCTCCAAGCGTTTCTGATGATTGTTCAGAAAGTCCTCAATGTCGGAGTAGTTTCTGAAATTCCTGACTATATCACCCAGTTCCCTTAATTCTTCGGGGGAATAGCTTTCGTCAGCCGTTTCAAACATCGCCTTTGGAATATCGGCATAGATTTCCGCAATGACAGCTTTCTGTTCGTCGGAATAATCGTGCATAGCATAGATTTCCCTGAGTTCAGCCTGTTTGGTAAACTCTTTTTGGAGGTCGATCATTTCCGAGAAAGCCGAATCGTTTCTAAGACGTTCGATCTCTGTTTCAGCGAGTACACGTTCCAAGACCGCTGTCATCTGCTCAAATTCTTCGGGCGTAAAGCGAGGGTCAAGGTTGTGGATAACATAGTAGTCCAGTTCCATTTCCGCAGCTCGCAGCAGAACGTCATAAACGGACTGAATCTGCTCATCGCTGAATCCCTTTTCCCTCATTTCGGCAATCGCTGATTCCATGTCGATTGCCGTATTCATTGCCTGCAAAAAACGCTCTGCGTCTGCCTCGTCCACAGTAAACATGACCTTTCCGTTGCGAATCAGCCCCGAATACTCCACCTGAGAATCAAGGACTGCCTTTCTGCGTTCGTACTGTGCAGGCGTAACATTGGTGAACAGTACCCGTCTGTTTTGAATGTCACGATACGGCTTGTTGCCGATGATCTGTTCCGCTTTCTTGTCGCTCACAAACTGCCTGCGCATATCAATGACAGACTGCTTGACAATTTCGGCTCTCTCCAGATCAGCACCACCGACCGTCAGCGTTGCCTTTCCCGACGGATAGATCACGCCCGAATAGCTGATATTTGCCTTTTCAAGCTGTTCAGCCACTTTCAGAGCAGTATCTCTGTCGAGGTTTATGTATTTCTTATCGGGAATATAGCGGTATGTGGTGTTGCCGATCACATTTTTCTGCGGAGGCGAATACGGTCTTGCCGATTTGCTGAATTGCAAATCCTTTGCAAGATCACCGAGGACTTTTCTCATTTTGCCCTTGTCAGCCTCATTGACAGCGAGGACAGCTGAATCGTCCTTGACATAGGCATAGAAATTCAGCCCCGACTGTTCAAGCAGGGGGAGCATTTTCTGAAAATGCTCCCTGTGCAGAGGAATAATCGACTTGTCAGCGTTGTCTGTCGCATTATTCCACGTTTTGTTGCCGTAATACTCCATTCAATCACTCCAATCCCTGATTTTTGGACTTCGTTTTCTGTTTCTGCGGAGGTGTTTTCTCCCTGCTCTTTTTAGCTGCTTTCTGCTTAAACTGTTTGAGGGAGAAAAACGCTGTCTGTGCGTCCTTTTTGTGAACGGTAACGCCCGACTTCTCACCGTCAAGCACCGCTGAATGGGCAATGCCCTTACTGCTCAATTCTGCGATCTTGACCTGTGCCTGTTCCTCGCTCATACGCTGTGTAAAGCGTTCCGATTTCGGCAGAGCCTTGAAAAAGTCGGGATTGACAAGCTGTTTTGCACGACTGCTGCGTTCCTGCTGTGCGACAGCCTTGAAAATGCCCTCGTTCTCTTTGGACACCGTAATCGCCACCAGACCACCCTTACGCTCAACAGCCGAATAGGGAATGTTCATTTGGTCGAGTTTCTCCATGACCTTTTCAGCGATATTTTTCGGCTGTGCATGAATCGCTCTGTCCTCTTTCGGCAGCGATCTGTAATAGTCGGGATTGACTTTCATAAAACCGCTGTCCTGCTGTTTCGGTTGCTGTGGCTGTGCCTGCTGTTCGTGAACGGCAGGGGGAGGAACGGGAATCGGCTCTGCATACATATCCTGCTGTTCAAAGTATTCGGGAGGCGGCTCGGAGAAATCCTGCTGATCGAAAAACTCAGGCGGAGGCTCAGGTATCGGCTCTCCGTCACCGAAAAATTCGGGTGTCTGCTCACTGAAATCCTGCGGAGGCGGTACGGGAATTTCGGGCATGGTCTGTTCCTTGCCGTAGCCGGAGATTTTGACCTCCGAAAAATGCACATTACCGTCAGTCCTGTCGCTTTCCTCAATACCGCCCTTGCCGCCGTTCACCTCATAGATGTGGGCAGTATCCTCGTCAAAGTTCAACTCCACCGAATGTGTAAACTTGTCACTCTGCTGAATTTCCGCATATTCAGCCTCCGAGATCAGTTCGCCCATACCCATGAGTTTCATGAACGGCTTTTCACCGTTTGCGGCTTTCAGAATATCGTCAATGGTGCTTTCGTCAGCCTTGAAAAAGCGAATCTCACCGAAATGCTCGATACTGAAAAGAGCCTGCTTTTCGCTGTTGTCCAGTTCCATGTCTTTCTGCTGATTCGCCATAGCAGCCTTAAAGACTTCCTCGGAGATCTCCGGCATGGAAACCTGTTCGCTTTCGGAGGCTTTTGCAAGTGTTTCAGCGGTCTTGTCGATTGCCGAATCAATCTCCTGATCGGTTGTCAGCTCGGCTGTTCTGTCGGAAACTCTCTCGATCTTAGCAGAGAGCTTTTCGATCTTGTCCGTCATGCTGTCGATCTTCTGCTGAATGTCCAGTTTATCGACCTCGCTTGTGCCGGGGGCAGTGTACTGTTCAAAGAGCGCCTGCCTCTTTTCTTTCATACCGTTCAGCTTGTCCGTCATGCAGTCGATACTGCTTTTCTGAAAGCTGTCCAGAGCCTCCGTAAACGCCTGTCTGCGTTCCTTGTTCGCACCGATACCGAAACTCTTGATAACGTCGTTGAGCGAAACCACTCTGTTCAGCTTGTGCTGAATCTTATCACGCTTTGCAGTGTAAGCCTGCATTTTGTCGGTATGCTTTGCGATCTTGTTCTCTCGTTTCGGGATTTTGACCTCACGAATCTGCTCGATCTTCTGCTCATTACGAGCGATCAGATTCTTGACAAACGGCATAGTGCCGACCATAGCTTTCAGAGCCTTGTTGGTGTCCTCCAATCTGTCAGCCTTTGCTGTCAGCTTGTCGATTTTGTCATGATTCTTAGCGATTTTCTGTTCTCTTGTAGAGATTTTATCGCTAAGTCTTGCGATTCTCTGCTGATGATTTTCAGCCTTTGCATTGAGGAACGGCAGGAGTTTTTCAGACTTCTTTCTGTTCTGTGCCTGCAACTCCTGTTTTCTGCGTTCCGCCTCGGCAGCCTGTTCTGCCCCTGTCTGATTGTCCTTGTCCTGTGTCGGCATAGCTTAGTCCTCCTTGTGGTTGATACGGATACAGCACCAAGTCATAAACGTGATACCCACCGCAACGAGAGAGCCGATAATAACTGCTGCTTTCATTAAAACTTCTTCCTTTCTCTTTCGATCTCTGTTTCCTTTTCCGAATGTACCTTTGCAAAGGACTTTCTGCGTTTTTCCTCCGCAAGACGTTTGTGTGCCTCCCTTGACAGATAAACAGAACGATTCTGCTCAACAATGATACCGTCCTCGATACGTCTGCGTTCTTCAGCACCGAGAGCGACCGCCTGTGTATGCTGAATATCGTCCATATCGGACTGCGCCCTCTTTTTGGGCGTGTTGTTCTGCTGAATCACCGAAACGGAATGTTCCATGACCTCATTTTCCGTTTCGGTATTGAGGTCAATGATACGTTCCAGAGCCTCTTGAATCGTCTGCCTGTCAGAGTGCCAGTAGTTGATGTAGGTCTTTGCAAGCGTGTCCACCAGTTCAGGCGGTCTTGCTGTGACAGAGACGACCGCACAATGCAGTATCTCTGCAATTTCGGGAATCATCGGAGCGTAACCGTCAGACTTGTTTTCGGAAAGCTGTAACATCATTTCCTCGTAGTCACCGCTTTCGGCTTTTCTGATGATCTCGTCCACAGCCGACCTGTTTTCAGCGGAGAATGTGAGATACATCATTTTCTCGTCATGCTTTGCAAAGTAGGGAACACTGCTTAAATCTAAGCCTTTGACGATCTCCATAGCGTGAGCCGTTTTGATCGTCATATACTGCTTGTTGGGAATGTCTTTCAGTTCGTCACCGCTGTACATCATGCGTTCATCATCTCACGCAGCTCATCGGCAAGAGCCGAGTTATCTCCGTCCGGCTCGTATGCCATTGAATAGTGACCGCACATCTGCTCCTGCTTTTCAATGGGGAGCGCTGTCAGCGTTTCCGCGGTAATGCCGAGCAGTTCAGCGATATTTGCAATATCGCTCACCGCAAGCGACTTCTGCACGATCTCATAAAAGCGGTCAATATCCGCACTGTCCACAGAATACTCAAACACAAGCGAGTGCTTTGTGTCCTCGTCGAGATTCAGCAGAGTATCGAGCGAAATGCCTGTGTGCTGTGAAATCTCACGCAGACTTTCCTCGATCATGCCCTTTGTCCACAGGTCATTGAGTTCCGCATACAGACTGCCTGCGTTTTCCTCGGTGTCCGTATCATTGAGATTGACCGCAGAGAGTATAGCACTCTGAATCTCATCAGAGAGTGCGGCAATGCTTTCCTCGGAAACACCGAGAAACTTTGCAATTTTGGAAATTGTTTCCTTGTCCATGTCATTAACTCCTTTTCGTTTTCCATTGGTAATAGGTCTTGCCGTTGTAGTCGTTGGAAACGACTTCGGGCAGGACAGTTGTCTTTTTGCCGTTGGCAGTATAGCTTGTAGACTTGCCGTTCAGCAGTCCTGCGATTTGGCTGTCGGAGAGAGTCTTGCCGTAGACCTTTGCGACATTCATTCCGCACTTGCCCGAACAGTAATAGCCGTACTTGCCCTTGATAACAGACTTTCCGCATTTCGGACAGTTGCCGATAGAATCCGCACCGCCAAATGAAACGGAATCGTCCACAGAGCCGTACTTTCCGCAGATACCCCTGACAAATTCCTCGATCTCGCCCATAAAGCTGTCGTGGGAATACTGTCCACGCTCGATCTGTTGGAGTTTGATCTCCCATTCTGCTGTCAGTCCTGCCGACTTTACCTCGTCGGGAATGACCGAGATCAATCTGCGGCCCTTTTCGGTCGAAATAAGCTGCTTCCCCTTACGTTCCGCATAGCCATGAGCGACAAGCCCCTCGATCGTTCCTGCACGAGTAGCCGGAGTGCCAAGCCCCTTTTTCTCGGAGTTTTCGTCATAGTCAGCCTGTCCTGCGTGTTCCATAGCGGATAACAGCGTGTCCTCTGTATAGGGCTTTGGAGGGCTTGTGAAATGCTCGCCCTTGCTTGCCTGTGCTGTGAACGTCTGCCCCTCGGAAACGTCAGGGAGAGGCTTATCCTCCTTGTCGGGATTGAGATTGACCGCATAGGCTTTCCAACCGTTATCGAGGACGCATTTTCCGCTTGCCGTAAACTCTGTACCGCCACAGGAAACAGTCACCTTGATTGCCTCATACTTGTGAGGCTGTGCAGAGGCACAGAGCAGTCGGTCAGAGATCAGCCGATGAATGTTCCTCTCGCCCTCCGGCAGAGCCGACAAGTCAGCGGTCGCAATGTTGACCGTCGGAATGATCGCATGGTGTCCAGTTACTTTGCTGTTGTTGATACACCTTGCAATATCGGGATTTCTCACCGTTCCGAAGTCGTACACATTGCCGATGATGTTTACAATGTCGAGTGTGGATTGCAGCATATCATCGGTGAGGTATTGTGAATCGGTACGGGGATATGTAACGAGTTTGCCCTCGTAGAGCGACTGCACATAGTCAAGTGTCTGCTGTGCCGTATAGCCGTAAGCCTTGTTCGCCTCTCTCTGCAAAGTGGTGAGGTCGTACAGCTTTGGGGGATAGACGGTCTTGACCTCTTTCTTTACCACTGAAACGGTTGCCGTACTGCCATTGCAAGCTGATACAAGAGCGTTTGCAGCCTGTTCATCGTCGATACGTTCAGATGATACCGTAAAGCCGTTCAGAGCAAGGTCAGCAGTAAAATATTTCTGCTTGACGAAATGCTCTACATCATAGTCACGCTTTACGATCATGGCAAGCGTTGGTGTCTGCACTCTGCCGAGATTCAGTCTGTCCCTGTATCTGCATGAGAACAGGCGAGAGCCGTTCATGCCGACGAGCCAGTCAGCCTTTGCCCGACAAAAGCCTGCGGAGAAAAGGTTGTCGTACTCCGACATGGGCTTCATTTTTGACAGAGCCGAACGGATAGCGGATTCTTCAAGCGAAGATACCCACAGCCTTACCACAGGCTTATGACAGCCGATCAGGTTGTACACATAGCGGAAGATACATTCTCCCTCTCTGTCTGCGTCCGTTGCACACACGATCTCATCGACCCTTGAATCGTTCATAAGGTCTTTGAGTACGTCAAACTGTGCCTTTCCGCTGTCGGAGGTCTTGAACAGCCATTTGTCGGGAATCATGGGTAACTGTGAAAAGTTCCACCTTGTCGCCCACTCCTTGCTGTACTCGTCGGGAAATCTCATGCCGACCAGATGACCGAAACACCAAGACACGATGTAGCCGTTTCCCTCTACATAACCGTCTTTCTTTGTATTTGCACCGAGTACAGCGGATAAAGCCCTTGCCACACTCGGCTTTTCACCGATCACTAACTTCAAAAAATCACAGCCTTTCTGTTATAGCCTTTTATGCCACCTTGTTTTCATTTCGTGAGGAATGTTCTGCCCCTTATTCCTCGTGCCTGTCCAATGCGTACCGCCTGCCGTACCCTCATTGACAAATCCGCTTGCTTTCAGACTTGTTCCGCTTTCGGATTCAAGCGTATAGGTGTAAACATCGGTATATCCCATGTTTTTGGCGATACGGCAGCAAGCACCGTACAGCATGGAGCAAGCGTTTTTCGTTCCGTCTGTGCATACCCGAAGAATCTCACAGGTAAAGCCGTTGTCAAAGTGCCTTGCAAGCGGTCTGCCGCAGATCGCAACACCATGTACCGCCTCACCGTCAGACACCGCCACGCAGAATTTACAACCCACAGGGGCATTGTGGTGACGATGATAGCGGTTTACATAGTCGGCAGCCTGTCGATAGGTGCAGGGTATGATTTTCAGCTCACCCATACAGCCACAGCAGAATCTTAGAGGCAAGCCACACCGCAAGTGTTTCTGCCCACACGTTACGAATCATTCTGCTTTTCCTCCTTGACCTTTTGATTCATCATTTTCTGAAATTCCCGATACTTCTTTGTGTACTCATAGGACTTTCCGAAAACAAACATCGCAGCTCGGTACAGTTTAGGCTGTTTATGGTAAAATAGAAATGCAGAAAAAGGGCTCCAAAAGTGCATAGGTAAAATGAAGCGACCGAGCCGTTGT
>CANRFV010000019.1 GCA_947629985.1 uncultured Clostridia bacterium
TCGGTTTTATTGCTGTAAAACCAACCGTCCAAACATTACCAAATAATCGTTGTTAAGGTGTTGCCTACGGCACGCCTTTGAGCAACTCCGTTACAGAGCTGCACACCATGATGAGATACCTTGAATATGACTTCTTGGCAAGCAAGAATCTCCAAAACTTCGACAACTGGGTCACGGTAATCACCCACCCAAAAGGACGACCGTTTACGAATGATGATTTTCCACGCAATTCTGCGAAAGTAAGGGACTTCTGCTGTCTGAAAGCGGAGCATTGATGAATTTATAGTAGATGTCGATATGTCGGGGTACGCCGTATTCTTCAGGAAGAGGATAGACCACAATGAACTCGATCAAGTCCATAGCCAGCTCACGGGTCAGGCACTCCACATCAGCCCATTTCTTCAAACGCTGAATGAATTTCTCAACGTCCTGTTCGTCCTGCTGTTCCTGTTCTCCTGCCTTGCGGTATTGTTCCGCCTGTGCCGTAAGTTCTTTCTGTTCAGCCGTGTACTTTTCAAGCATTTTGGTACTCAAATCTTCGGGCAGTTTACCGAGCATTCTTTCCTCATAGGTCTTGCTGATGATCGTGTCAAGATCTGCGAGACGGCTCTCAGCCTGTTTCAGAAGTCGGCTCTCGTCCTCTGTCTGCTGTTTACGCTGTGAAGCCTTGATAGCAAGATAACGCTCCCTCTCGCCGTCCTCGTCCTCTATCACACGGCTCACCCTTGCACGAATATCCGCAAGCACAAGACCCTCGATAACACGCTGTAAGATGTGGTGGGAGGAACAAGCCGCCTTGCCGTGATTTGCATACTTGTTGCAGATATATGACACCAGTTTGTACTTGCCACGCTTTTTGGATTCGTGGAATGTAGTGTTGTTTTTCAGCTTAGAACCGCAGTCGGAGCAGTACATCAGACCTGTCAGCGGAAGAATGACACCGCTTTTCGTGACCTTGCCGTGACTGCAAGACTTGTTGATCTCCTGCACCTTATCCCAAAGCTCCTTGCTAACGATTGGCTCAATTGCATCTTCAACAATGATCCAATCTTCCTCATCACGAATGTACTTCTTATGATTTTTGTAGGATACCGTTGTATATTTCTGATTGACAACCGCACCCTTGTATATCGGGTTTTCAAGAATGTCACGCACCATCGCAGCATTCCACAGATGATTAGAGAGATAGGGATTCGGCTTGCCCAAACGCTTGTAAGTGTAATCGGACGGAGTGATAACACCCTGAGCGTTCAAAGCCTTAGCAATCTGCGGAGAGCTTGCACCCTCGGAACGCATTTTGTACATCATACGGACGTAGGGAGCGTTCGTCTCGTCTACTACGGGCAATCTGTCCTCCGTGTCACCGACAAGATAGCCAAACGGAGCAATGGGAGCGTGATACTTGCCCTGCTTCGCATTCGACACCATAACGGCACGAATTTTCTTTGAGGTGTTGGCTGCGTGCCATTCGTTAAAAAGATTCATTATCGGCATCATATCCATTGCTGTACTGTTGCGTTCGAGCGTATCAACGTTATCACTCAGGGCAATGAAACGGATATTGCTGGACGGGAATATATAATCGACGTACTGACCGACTTCGATGTAGTTACGACCAAAACGAGAGAGGTCTTTGCAGATAATCAGGTCAATCTTTCCCGACATCGCATCGTCAAGCAATTTCTTGACACCGGGGCGATTGAAGTCCGTTCCACTGTAACCATCATCTTCGTATATTCCGACCAAGCTCCAGCCCGTCTGGTTGCCGACATACTCCGTCAGCATTTTCTTCTGATTTTCGATTGAAATGGATTCTCCGACACGCTCATCTTCCTGCGATAAGCGTACATAGATACCCACGTTGTAATGTGACTGCTTTGTCATAAAATAAACTCCTTTCAAAGCAAAGCAGCCATATTCGGTATTTTCAGAATTTTTGAAGATACCGAATATGCCGCTGTCCTAACGCTTAATCGGTATCATTCAACGCTCTCTGAAAAGCGTAATCGTGAATTTCCTTGCCGAGATTTTTCTCCCCGACAAAGTGAGAGGTGACGATAAAAGTGTGTCCCTCAATTTCATAAGTTGCTGTATCGGTGGGCTTATCTTTGTATCGCTCCACCATCTCAGCGAGTGTCTCTTTCTGTTTGTTCAAGTATCTCCTTTCCGCCTGCGATTTCTTTTTCTCTACACGCAAGGGCTTGATGTTGCAGGATCGTTACTCCCACACAAGAATATTATAGCGCGCCGAGCCTATGCCTGTCCATAGGTAATGCGCACGAAGTTTCGGTTGACGATTTGGTTATTTTAGACTGGTATGCCAGTTGAAAAACCATTCAGACCGCATAGGGATTTTTCTTTTCATTGAAGAAAGAAGTCTGTCCGAAATCCGCACCATCAGAACTGTTGTCTGTATCTGTATCAGCATCACCGCTATCAGTCAGACTATCAATGTCAGAATCCGACATACCCTCACCACGGAGCTTTTCAAGCTGTTCGTGTTCACGCTGGATCGCAGAGAACAAGTCCTTGCCACTCAGTTTGAACTTATCGGCAAGAGCCATAAGCGAGAGCTTGTCATACTCCGCAAGGTCAGCATCGAGCTTGTCTTGCTCATCTGCAATATGTGCCTGTCGCTTGCTGATTTTAGCTTCGAGCTTACTCAGCTTATCAGTATATGAAGCCATTCAATCACCACCATTCTTTTCAAATTTCGGGGAGCGTAATGCTTGCCCCGATGATAATATTATACCACGGGACAAGGCTCTATGTCCATTCGCATTGCGCACGAAGTTTCAGCTTGAATCTGATTTTACGTTCGACAATAAGACTGGGCATTTTGGAGTGTATAGACACCCCTGTTCCGAGCCGATACGGTATGTGTTCGTTACATCATCGTTATGGGCAAATGTCAATCAAAAATTTCGGGCTGATACACTGGAAAGATACATCTTCAAATCATTGTCACCATTCACAGAAATCTGCTGTTGAAACTATGCACAAGGTAGAATCGTGATGAATAAATTGTAAATTTTTCAGAATTTTAGTAGACAAACCCGAAATTCATCGGTTGATATATAGAGGACGTTTTTCTAAGCCGTCAGCACACCTAAAATTTTGAATGTCACGATAAACTTATCTACATTCAAACATCGGCTTACGGAGAGCCGATAACGATGTTTCACCAGATTGCCGCCCACCCAGCACGGCAACTGCGCCGACGCCCAGTAGAATACTCTTAGAACTTGCAAATATATAGAAAGTCGCACAGCTCCAAATCACGCAGGAGCGTGAAATGACGGGCTGAAAGCCCGAAAAATAGAGAAGGGCGTGAAACGCCCTATCAAAGTTCGCAAGCAAGGTATTCGGTATTACGTTTTAGGAAAAACGTAACCCGAACACTGCTTGTCAGGGGAATTTCCCCTAAGACCCCTATGAACGTTTGCGGAGCAAACGAAATAAGGACGGCAGAGCCGTCCGAGATTGAAAGGGGATAACGAAATGAAAGACACAAAAAAGGGCATCGGCAACTTTTTCAGCCGACTATTTAAGCACAAACAAGTCGAGGAGATTGCACAGGAACTTGCCGACACATACGGTGATGAAATGCGTGAGAGTATGCTGTCAGAAAATTCTGAAACAGATACCACCGAGGACACAGCAGCCGAGCAAGTTCCTATGCTTGAAGTTACCGAATCGGGCGAGGTAGAGTTTGACGGTCAGACCGAAAATGCAGAGGGTGAATCCCCACCGCAGACCGACCAAGAGAACACCAAGACGAGAGCGTACAACAGCGAAGCACGAAATCATATCATCACGTTCAGAGTGAACGATCAGGAGCTTGAAGCAATCAACCGCAGATATGCTCAGACGAGCTTTAAGAGCCGTGGTGATTTTTGCAGATACTCAGCCTTGACGCTAATGAACGTTGAAGAAGATACCGAGGACATCAAGCAGATAGCGAGGTGTATATCCTCTATCTCCAATTCGTTCAATCAGATAGCCTACCGAGCGAATAAGTCGGGCAAGCTGTATGATGATGATTTTTCCGAAATGAAAGAGAGGTTAGACGAGGTTTGGCAATTACTAAAATCCATCCGATACACAAGGGAGCGTATGATGCAATTGCTTATATCTGCAACCCAAGCAAGACCGCAGACGGGCGGTATGTTATTAGCAATCTGTGCGTATCTTCTCCATCTGGAGCAGCAGAGGATTTCCGAGAGGCAAGAGAATATATCGGCACAGGCAGAAGCACCACAGAAGCCCACCACATAATTCAATCATTTGCACCGGGGGAAGTCACTCCCGAACAGGCTTTGCTCATCGGGCAGGAGCTTTGCCAACAGCTTTTCAGGAATGAATATCAGTATGTAATTGCGACCCACATAGACCATCTACATACCCATAATCACATCGTTGTAAACAACGTAAATTATTATACAGGCAGGTCTTTTGAAACGGAGTATAATCAAGGCAAAATACCCGACAGAGCGTGGAGCAAACTCCGTGAGGTATCAGACGAGATTTGCAGAAAGCACCATTTGTCTGTTATCGAAAATCCCGAACAGGGCAAGGGCGTGAGCCACTACGAATGGGAGCTTAATAATCAGAAACTTTCGTGGAAACAACGTCTGAAAGATGCCATTGACGAGGTTATCAAAGTCAGCGAGGATTTTGAAGATTTCCTTGCAAAGTGTCCCGATTTCGGAATAATGGTTGACTATAACCCCGACCATAAGATAGACCTGAAATTTATGCTTGCGGAGCAGAAAGAACGTAACCCAAGAGCCAAGTTTACAAGGGCAAAAACTTTAGGCTGGTTTTATGAAAGCAAGCAGATCGCAAGCCGTATCAAGAATTGGAAAAAGTATAAGGATTACACTCCGAGCATTAAAATCATTCGCACCGATACGGAAAAATTTTTGCAGTCCAAGGGCTTGACTAACTGGGCAGACCGTGAGAATATGAAGCTCACAAGCAAGGCTATGAATATTCTTACCAAGTATGGTGTGACCGCAGATGAAGCCCAAGATGCCGCCGTTGCTGCCTTTGCAAAGAGGACTGCTCTTGTCGGCAAGATGAATAGACTGCACGAGCAGATAAAACATCGAGAGGAAGAATTATCGTGGCTCACGCACTATATTGATGTGAAGCCGTTTCATGATAGATATGTGTCTTTGAAAGGACGGAAACAAAAAGAATATGGGGATAGGTTTGATGCGGAACTTTACCGTTACGATTCGTGGAAAAGCCAGTTACAAGAAGTGTACCCGAAGAAGTTTCCGACCGTTAAGCAATTGGAAGATCATATCCAAAAGCTCCGCAACACGCTGAACGAGTACCGCACAGAGTATAAAGCCTTAGACCAAAAATCAAGGGAACTGTCCGAAGCGGCAAGGGAGATAGAACAGTTTCTCAATCAGGAGCAGACAAGGCAGAAACAGCAACAGAAAAAGAAAAATAAGAGTGTGCTTGAATGATTGCTCTCAGACGAACGGAAACGACACTCATAGCCGTCCTTCATTGCCGAGCGAAACTCTAACCGCAGAAAAAAGAAAAGCTCTCAGAAACGCATACAGAGCGTTTCTGAGAGCTTGCGGTTAAGTGTTTCGATTCAGTAGTATAATTGATTGTTGTGGTATACTCTACAATGTTTGAACGACTTATGTTGAATGGTTTTCAAGTGTGCCATTAACATTATCCTGAATCCGTGAGATTGATTGCTTGGAATGAGCGAAAAACCGCACGGATTCAGGTATTTACCCAGAGGAGAACATTTATCCAGCCATTTTAAGCTGTAGGTATTGTTCTCTTTTTTGTTGCCCAAAAATTGGTGCGGATTTCACGGATTCAGGATTATTGTAAAGAGGATTATCCCGGAATCATAAATCCTTGGTTCGGTGTTAATGAAAATGAAATTATAAAATCACAAAGAAAATACACATAAATTAGTATTGGATTAGATAGTACTACAACTAAACAAGCACTTTTATTCCAATTCTGTTGCCAAAAGTAATAGTATACTCCACATTCTATACCAATTACTATTAAAATTGAGAATTCAACAAATCCGTCATTGTCGAAATCGTATAGCAAACAAAACAGAATACCTATTAAAATTTCACCTAAAAGAACAAAAAGACGTTTTATGAAAATTTCACTCAAATCAAGATGTTTTTTTATAGACATTACTATAGGCAGTATTCCGCTTATAAAAAAGCACAGAAAAGCAAACAAAAAGGAAAAATAAGGTCCTTCATCTACTATAGCTGTTATCATATATATTATCCAAATCAGGGAATAAATCATACAAATTGCTGGAAAAACAAAATCTTTTTTCATTGCTCTTCTAACCGATTGTGGGTATCATTTGCAAGAAGATAATATGTTCCCATCATATGACTGTGAACCATGCCACCATAATTAATTTTAGTAGCAATTCCCTCTCTTGAATCTGCACCGCTATGAATAAATTCTTTTTTTGCATTCTTATATTTTTTTGCTACATAAAAACTTGCATTATTTCTAGCATATGTATCTTCATCATCGCATAATGGTGTGTAAGTTATTATCTCATCTATTCCATTTTCATAAGTATGACATTTTGTAGAGGCTAATTCTGCTAATACCATCATCAAAAATGCAGGAGACTGTTTGACATTTATTGAGTAATTTGCAAATGTAGGCTTACTGTATACTTCACAGAACCTTCCAATGCGAGTGCCATATTTATTTCTACGGGTCGTTAATTCATCACTTAAAAATTGACCAAAAGGAAGTTTATATGAATATATTGTATCCTTATCTTCAGAAAAAGTATACAGGTCATTACGATTGTTCGCAATTTTCTTAAATGCTTTAATTGTATCGTTCAGATTACCATTATAGTTATAGTCATCTTTAAATAAATATTCCCATGTATAGTCTTCTGAACTTCCAAACTTATTTTCATAATTATCATGAATACTGGTGCCTAATGTATGACCGTATTTGTGAAAATTCCAGGGTTCGTCCAAAGGTAACATTGGAACAAGGTCATCATCATTGACAATATTAAAAATGGTTTCATAATTACGATAATTAGAATCGGTTGTTGTATTCGGTGTCGCAAAAGTATATACAAATGATTCAATGGTTTGCATATCTGCTAATTCAGAACCTATAATATTTGCTATTGCAGCTCCTCTTGAATGTCCAACCAAAAATACAGTTTTTTGAACACCTTGCTCAGTTGATGAATTTATATAATCGATAAGAAAATCATATAATCTATTGGCAGCAACATCAAAACCCTTATGGTTTAATTTGTTTTTCCAATAGGGATTATCTCTATCCCAGTAATTATCAGTATTAGCACCCACATCGAAATTACTAGACCACTCTTCAATAGTTGAATCTGTTCCTCTAATTGTTGCGACTATGATTTCCTTTGTTTTTCCATCATACTCAACTTTTCTATGACCAAGGAACATCTCTGATATATCATCATCGTGATATGTTTCTGAAAGTTTAATATCCTCATAATCACCTAAGCCGAAGTTGCTATATGTTCGTGAAATATAGTATCGATTGGAATATAAATCATTATCTCCACTAAGTATATAAGGGTGTTTATATGCTAATTCTGAATATATTGTTCCAAGAATCGCTAAGTCCTTGTGGTATTCTGTGTTTTCTTTAAAGAATGATTTATAGTTCACCTCAAAAGTGACGGGATACGATATTTCATCATCCCTTATCTTATCATACATCGTAAATGTAAATTCATTACCAAGTTCAGTATCAGTATCATCATCAATCCCATCATAATCAGTATCAACTAAAATAGGATTAGAATGGTACTTGTATACCGGAATAGTAGGAAGATTGTAATCATCAGGCAAACCTAATGCACGCACATAAGAATCTACATTTAATTGCGTAGGATTTGATATAAGTTCATCAATATCCGGCACACCATCACCATCGGTATCTACAGTACTTCCTACTGTTGGCGCTGCGTCCAATTTGATAATGTCGATAGGAGAATTATTTAATGCTATCCAGCTGCCATTATTTGTTTCGTCCTCGATTACATCTGCAATGGATAGTAATTCTTCCTTGAAATTGCCATTGATGTTTGCGAAGATACCGCCTGTTTCATCGTATAAATCGTGATAATCATCACTATAAGAAGAGTTTGATACTACGGAAACATTGATTTTTTTGGAGACTAATGTCGCTACAGTTTCATCAAGAGATGTTACTCCGTAATTATTTGCAATCTTATAGCCTGCATCTGTAACAAGAATGATGAACTTCTGTGAGTTCTGTCTCATATCAAGACGATGAGCCATTTCAAGTGCATCGATTGCTGATTCCGGTGCATCTCCACCTCCGCCTACACTAAGCTTAGCGATTTCGGCTTTAAAGTCATCCACATCCTTAAACCAATTTCCACCATCATCATTGCTTTTTGTCTTTGTAGTATTAGCCCCGTCAGCTTCAACATCACGATATTCGACAAGAGCAAAGGAAGCTTTGATTCCGGCATCATCCAAAGCATCAACAAAGGAATTGATATTGTTCTTGACATTTGAAATAGCAGAACTCATTGAGCCTGTTGTATCAATTGCAAATACTATATCAACTTGTCCCTTGATCTGTACAGTTGAAATAGATGTCGAAGGTGCTTTTTTCAAGTTACGACGAACCGATGATGTGCCTGTCTGAAAGTAATCACTTGGATCAATCCCAAATTCATCCAACCAACTGATTACATCAAGCACATAGTAAATTCCTATGTCATCAATATCAGCGGTAAGCGTGCGTGCCTCAGCGTTATAAGTTGTATCAAGAGGTATTGTATTTTCTCCGTCACAGTAGCAAATAACTAAGCCGTTTGTTGTGTTTTCACCTACTGTATACTGTTTTAAGGTATAATCAGTATCTAACGTGAATGAAATAGAGCCACTATTAACATCAGAGTTGCTAATCTCTATGAGTTTTCCTACATAAGAACGGCTGTTGCTTTTTAGATGTCCATTATATTCAGACACACTGATATTTGAGTTGGCATTACCCTTTGCAGACACTGTAATTGAAGGTACAGCAAGATTATTATTCAGAAGCCCACTCTCATATCTGCTTGCAGAAACCTCTTGTTCAATATATTCGTCCTTGTCAAGTACACCATTGTTGTCAGAATCAGCCGTTAGCGGATTCAAACCCAACGTTACTTCGTCACCATCGTTCAATCCGTCGTTATCTGTATCAACCTGCAACGGATTTGTGTGATGAGTGTTCACCTCATCATAATCACTTAAACCATCGTTATCGGTGTCAATTTTCCGAGGATTAGTACCCAGTCCAATTTCCACCGTATTACTTAATCCATCTCCGTCAGAGTCAGCGTTTGCATCAGACACACCCTCTGTAACTGAATCATAAACAAGCGGATCGGTATACGTGACATAAATCTCTTGATAATCTGTTAAACCGTCACTATCAGTATCAGCATTATGGGGATCAGTTCCGTAAATATTTTCATAAATATCTGCAATACCATCAGTATCAGAATCTAAGAAATCTACAGTGTATGTTTCGCCATTAAAGCTTATAACAACCGGAATAGATTCAATCTCAAATTCATTGCAAATATTAGCAGAAACTTTGAGATATTTAGTCGTAAAGCTGTCGTTCACGGGATATATATAGGAGTCTGTATCATGAACGGTTGTCACAAGTGTATAATTTACATTGTCATCAGATTCCCAGATTTCAAAATCCTCACCATCATAGTCAGTTGTCCATTCGAGCGATATTTCGTTTGCTGTCTCATTATATTCGCCATAAAGGAAAATCTCAGCACCTTCAGGATAGTAGTAATGGAAGTTGATTAATTCCTCATTGGCAACAACCTCTGTAAGGGTTGTATCCGTAATTGTTGGCGTACCATTCATAACTCCTGAAAAGCCAAGTGTTACGTTTCCGTTTGGTTCTATTACATTTGTATATGAACCTTTCAGCATATAGCTATAAGGTTCAAGTAATGTCATAGTTCCTGACCAACTGCTCGAAATTTCGGTAATGGTGAAATTGGTATCAAACGTAAGTTCCCAATCACGGATAGCTTTGTCAGTGTTGTTTGTAAGAACAATTGAACCGTTAAAACAATTTTCACCCCAAGTGTTATCCACAACTACTGTAGCGGTATAACCTTCGGCTTTATTTGCTCTATGATTACACAACACGAAATTACTCGGAATCTCCTCACAATCATCAACACAGTAACTAAATGTAACAGAACTATCAGGTGCTATTGTGGAGTTGTATCCAGAGTTGATAAAATAAGGAACTTCATCAGTCGTATATGAAATCTGAGCATCCCAAATACTTGTTACGTCACCATTGGGGTCAAAGTAAAGCATCCAGTTTTCGATAGGATTATCGCCCGTATTCGTCAGAGTGATAGATACAACCTCTGTATCACCCCAAGAGTTAGTTACATTATAGGAAACTGAATATCCATCATAGTTAAAAGCCGTTGCAGGAACATCATCTGCAAAAGCAGGAAAGCTGGACATAACAGTTGAACCCATAATCAAACTAAGAGTACCGGCAATAAATCGCTTGATCTTCTTAGTCATATAGATTTCTCCTTTCGAGGATAATAATTGAGGCATCCTTAAAAACCGCTGTAGCTCCTAAGGAAGTTTTTTAAGGATGCCTACTCCTAAGCATTACGCCTTTTTCTTGAAAGACTCCATAAGCTTAGCCGGCTCCTTCGGCTGGTGATAACCAAGAATTGATGCAGAATAGCAACCGATCTTTGCTGACTTCTCACCGATAGCAGCCACAACCTTAAGAACGTTCTTTTTGGTCATTTTGCTCATTTTTGTTCACCCCCCTCCTTGGATTTGTGATAAACATAGAAAACGATACAACAAACAATGTCATGTCGATTAGAATGCACCACGAACTCCGATATTCTATCTCTAACAGACACGATAATAGCGAAAGCAGAATTACCGTTGCCATGCTAAAAATACGAAGTATCTGCTTTTGAGCAGTTTGTAAAGGCTTGTTTTCATTTTGTACGGGTGCATAGATTGCTGTAACAATTATTGAAAACAATAAGCCTACATAGTGAAATCCGGTAAAGTTTTCCATAGGTATCCACTTGTAAAATAACAATACAAATGATGTTACAAAGGCATATATAGTATTGCATTGCAAATATGTTTTCGCATGATAGCCCCCGCAAATTGAGCGAAGCAATGCGAATATTGCAAAGTAAATCAGTGCAGCCAACAAGCATTTATAAATAACACCACTTACAAAAGCAATCATAAATGTTATCATTGATGATATGAAAATTTCAAAACCATACTGATATACAGATGTTCTATCATAATCTATAATTTTGTAGTGAAGTAATCTCTTTACTATATCTGATGAAATATTTTCAATCACTCTTACCACTCCTTGTGTTCCAGTATACCATCAGTTACTCCATCGGTCAATAGTTTTGGCACAGATGGTAAATTTTTAGCACAGATGGTCATCTGCATAGAAGAAAAGCACTTGATTTCAGGTGTTTCATGTGCTATAATAATATATAAGAGGTGATACTATGCGTTTTGCAGTAATCGATGATGATCCTCATATCCTAACTATTCTTCCAGAACTTATCAGAGCCAACGTAAACGGCATTGGGGTTGAAATAATTTGCTTTGGATCTGGCAAAGAATACTTAGAAGATCACTCTGTTACAAACATCAATGCTTTGTTCTTGGATATTGATATGCCTGAATATAGTGGATTTGATCTTGCAGTTGAACTGCAAAGGAGAAACGAAAATATACCGATCGTATATGTAACGGGCAGGGATGATCTTATCATTAACGCATTTCGATACAGACCTGTTGGCTTTGTGCGAAAACATCATATTGAATCCGAGCTGCCTTTTGCCATAAAAACAGTTCTGGATTTACTAAAGAAAGATGATACAAGAATAACAATCGTAGAGCCGAAATCTCGTGGCGGTAAATCATATAGTGTTATGATAAATGAGATCACCTATTTGAAAAATGTCAAACACTATGTTGAATTTCATCTGTCTGATGGTACATATCATACAGTACGGGAAAATATCGGAACTTATCTTACAAGGTCAGAGCTTTCAAATTTTATCATGATAGATGCCGGAACATTTGTAAATCTTGCACATATGACGGTAATCAAGGACACTGTTCGTCTATCTAATAATGAAGTTCTGTATATAAGCCGGAGAAAAGTTCAAAGTGTTCTTAAAGCCTACTTAAACTATAATAAGAAGGAGCTAATATGATATATACCTTATTTGAGAATATAGCTACCGTAGCAGAGTCAGCTATATTATTTTGGTTTTTGATATATACGCTGTCATTCAAGGAAATCCCATTGAAAAGGAAAATAGTGTTTACCAGTGGCTTCTTTCTTCTACTGATTGACGTAATAGAAATAATAAATCAACATTTTACTATAGAAGGTATCTTTATATCCGCTTACTGTTTTATATTATTTCTATATTCCCGAATACTGTTACAAGGGAAGTGGTGGCATCAGCTACTTTTGATTCTCACAGAGCTTGCAGCCATTTTCTTGGTCAACGGCACTATTACTATTATTTCGTCAATTGTTCTAAAAGAAGAATATTCCGAATTGCTTTTAATGAGAAATCCTGCGAGAATACTATTATTATTTTTATCAAAGATTTCCCTGATCTGTATTTTACTTCCTATTGGAAATGCTGTCAGAGAAAGAAAATTTATATTAAAGCCCTTGCAAACACTTTTAGGAGTAATACTTCTTATTACTTCAACTGTTGCCGGAAGTGCTATCCAAAAAATTATGCTTGATAACCTTCTTCCATCCTTTTATACCACGATTATAATGGTTTTTCTTATTATCATCAGTGTTTTATTGCTGTTTATTTTGACACAGCTATCATTCAGAAATCAAGCAATGATAAAACAAGTTTATCTTGAAACAAGATTAAAAGACGATGAAATAAAACTTAAAGAATCAATACAATGGAATAGTTCAGTACGTACCTTACAGCACGATTTGAAAAATCACATGGCTATTATCCTGCAATATTTAAGAAATAATGATACGGAGAATGCTGTCAGGTATATCGAGCAAGTCAGCGGCACGATGTACCACTATCCTCATTACACAGATACAAACAATCCGGCTATCAATGCTATTGTAGATTTGAAACGGTCTGTATGCACAAAGGAAAACATCGACTTAAAATGCTACATCTTAAGCGAATTGCCCGAGATAGATGATATTACATTTAGCGTAGTATTTGGAAACTTAATGGATAATGCTATAGAAGCCGAGGTTAAGGAAGATAGGACAAACAGGCAAATCCGCATATCAATAGAAACGCTTGGTTCTTACCTGCATTTAACAATTCAAAATAAAATTTCTGCTCTAATTCCAATAAGTGGAAGAATACCCGAAACAACAAAGCAGGACACCATACATCACGGCTTAGGCTTATATAGTGTCACACAGGCGATTGATAATTGTAATGGTACAATTGAATTTACACAAAATAACGGATGGTTTATTGTAGATGTTCTTATCCCGATAGATAACACTTAAAATTAAGCATAGTATGTAAGAAAAGGCATAGTCCCTCAAAAGGACTATGCCTTATTTTTATACCGAAATATAGCCGTTTTGCTATCACTTAAATTCCGTTCTTCCATTATGGGCGGCGGAAGTTTTCGGTGAGAAACAGACGGACTGGGAACTTGCCCCTGCCGGAAACAAGTTTAAGGAACGCACCCGTATCGCAAATTACACGGGTATGCCCGAACTCATGTCCATGTTCAAGCAGATCGCCGATATTCGCACAGCCGATACCATGAAACTCGATGTTCCCGAACATGAGGTCAAGGTTGTCAACGTAGAGGCAACGGAATTTCAGCAGGAACTTGTGCAGGAACTCTCCGAAAGAGCAGATGTAGTCAATCAGGGCGGTATTGACCCCACCGAGGATAATATGTTGAAGATAACGAGCGACGGACGTAAACTCGGTCTTGACCCTCGTCTGATTGACCCCTCGTTTGAGGACAATCCGAACACCAAACTTAACAAGTGTGTTGAGAATGTTCTCCGTATCCATAAGGAAACGGAGGCTGACAGGCTCACACAGATCATTTTCTGTGACCTCGGTGTGCCTCACAAAAGCGGTACAGCCGAACAAGAGAACGCTGACGGTGAGGAAAAGTCGGCTGCGGAACAGGATTCCTTAGAGGAAGAATGTGACTTCTGTGTCTATGACGATATTAAGAAAAAACTGATCGCAGGCGGTGTCCCCGAAAGCGAGATCGCATATATCCATGACGCTAAGACGGAAAAGCAGAAGTCGGAACTTTTTGAAAAAGTAAGGACTGGCGAGATCAGGGTGCTGTTAGGCTCTGCGAACAGCGCACCTTACGAACAAGTGAATATACCTATTTTACGGCATTTTCAAATGCCAAAAACAATTTCAAC
>CANRFV010000020.1 GCA_947629985.1 uncultured Clostridia bacterium
ATATACCGGTTTCCTTATGCCCGGACTTGTGGTTCCCAATCCTCCGGACAGGCGGTTTCACCGCATCGGTATATCCAACGGCATCACGGAACATCCCATGATGCTTGCCACCAGCAAAGAGAGTCGCTCAAAGGAAGATGTCATCCGGACTGCAAAGCTGTATTTTCCCAGATGGCGCATCGAGGAGTATTTCCGCTGAAAAAAACGTTATCGCTCCGAGGGCTTTAACCGTTAACCAACCACCCAACAAACCTGCTGTCAGGATGGAAGTAAATATTTCACATTTGCCGCATATGACCGGTGGAATTCAGTCCAACACACTGTCTTCCGGTGGTCCGTTTTCCATGCCCTGAAAACAGATTTTTTTAAGAAGTTGAGGGTATTATAATAGATATACGCGGTTTTATCACCGGAAACAAAGATCCAGCTGATCATCTGAATCAGGAAAAAGGATATAGCTCCTGAAGTCCTGTTCGTGCGGGGCTTATTAAAGCATGGCAATCTGCAGATCTGCAGCCTCCATCCTTTCGAAAAGTGGCAAGTGGATGCTTCAGATAAATGAACCCCTTCTCTTTTTACAGTTTGCAGAAACTCAAGATATTCGTTCGGCAGGGTCATTTAAGGGGTTGCCTGATTTTCAGGAAAATTTAGAAGGGCGTGTAATTTAACTCTTCATCTGAATTTAAAATTTCAAGTTTCGGATCTTGTCCGCAGCAACGTGGAAGAGACTCTTAACGCCCTGCTCGACAAGGAAGCGGATGATTGGTCAATGCCCAGAGGTATGAACATTCTGATACCCGTCAGGGCTACCACTCCGCCCATTATAAACGGAACTTTCAGACTACGGCAGGTGAAGTGGAACTGAAAGTTCTAAAACTCAAAGGTGTTCTTTGCTTTGCAAATCCCTCCCGCCGCTTCCAAAAGCAGTAGACGCAGGTGATTGTTCCCAACTTTGGTGATCTCAAGTCGGTTTATTTTCTTCACGCTCGAGTGCTCTCCCGGTGTCAGACCCAGATATGCTACGTACATATTTCCCTTTGTAAGGTCACTTCATATTATCTAAATGATCAGTTTCTAAATATTTTCATAAATTTTTTTAATATATTCACCCACTTCGTAAAATTGTTCGTCGGTTTTCATATATTTATTATTCTCTTCCATGTTTGTATGCACTTTTCCATTTTTTATTATATCAATTAGTGCCTGTGCAACTGTATCAAAATTAACAACGTTCAAAGATACTATATTAGGACTGAACATTGATAGGTCTTTACAAAAAAAGGAGTTAGTCACCACTGTAACACCATATGCGGCCATTTCTAATGGAGGATAACTTGGATGAGGTGAGCACATTAGGGAAATCCCGATTTTCGCCGTTGCTAGGGTACGCGCATATTCTTCTAACGACAATTTACCATATGATTTTAATACGCAACCCTTTGATAACTTTACATCACTATGTTTGCTCCCAATTGACAAGTATTGCCATTCTGCCGCAAACTCATACTTTTCTGTAAATTTTTTCAAAGCTTCTACAATTATCGAGAAACAGTTTCTTGGGACATGAGGACGTCCATAAACAATAATCTGATTTTTTCTGTTTAGCTTTTCTGTTTGTCCAATATGCCTCAACAAGGTCTCATTCAACTTCGGGGCAAAAGAAATGTGATGCCTAAATTGATATCCTTGCCTTAAAACGTAGTTTTCCAAATTTTCAGAATTAAAAATTGCCACCACGTTATCTTCCTTATAAGTAGATTCACATAAAAAGTATTCTGAGGACCATGGATAAAATCCAGGTTCAAAATCCTGTATCAAATAAATTATTGGGTGATTCACAGAAAACATTCTCTTTTGGGACGCAATTACATCAGACATTATATACTGTGTCGACCAATAGGTCGTCATAATAATATCATTTTTACGTATGGCTATTTTCTCTCGACTACCACAATTTACCTGTACATTGCAAATAGATTTTCCAGAAGAACTATCTGCATCGGCGTTTTCAAGAATAAACCCCGGATACTGCTTCAGTACACCCTCCGTCACTTTCTGTTCAGTCACTAAAATGCGCATTTCATATTTTAAAGTTCTGCATAAATAAAAGAATAGATTGATTGCAGTAGTCAATCCTCCATACATTTTATTTTTGTCAATACACGATATTACTAAATTTAAACGAGCATTAAGATTATTGCTTTTTACAAAAGATGGCTTCGCCAAATATGAATAATCTCTTTCCAAATATCCATTTTTTAGTAACTTTATTCCTTTTATTGCATTCTTAACTAAATCATTCATTTTATATTTCCCTTACCTTTTTCAGTTTTTTTATACTTTCAAAGATCTGATATATAACTTCATTCTTAAAAGAATACAAAATCACTACATAAATTATTACGCTCAACAAAATGCAAAAAAGTAATTTCAAAAATATACCACTAACAACGTATCTAACACTTAAGCAGGCAATCATAATACCTATACAACCCGCTAAACTCTGGCAAACCGTTTTGCTTAAGTCTCCTAGTCTACAATATTTCCTCGAGAAGCATATTGCCATTAACATTACAATAAATTCTGCTACAATCGTAGTAAATGCCGCTCCTTGCTCTTTCCATATTGGAATTAAGAGAAAATTCAGTCCAACGTTAACAGCTGCACTGACAATTGTAGAAAGCAATATATATTTCTCCTCTTTATGCAAGAGCAAAACAGATGTTGTAAAAAAGGAAGCCATAAGCGAAAATATAGTAGCTATACTTAGCATTCTTAATGAATTAACACTTTCTCGATATGCCTCCCCAGCTATAATTAATACTATTTCATTACTTGTCATTATTACGCCTACAATTACAGGAAACACTAGCACTATAAGCACTTTTGCAATCTTATCGAGTAAGTTATTATACTCTGCACTTTTTCCTTCTCCATATAGTAAAGATAGTCTCGGAACGGTTACAATAATTAATGCATTTAAAACTTGTTTTATCACAGTATAAATTTTTACTGAAGTACTATAAATACCTACATAATAATCATTCTGCATGAATTTTAAAATAGTAATGTCAGAGTTTACATAAATCGTTATAGCAATTGTATTGCAACCAAGTATCAGCATTGGTAATATATGCTGTTTCAAATTTAAATGACTGGTAAGCCTAATTCTGATATATTTTTTTGCATGAAAAAAATTAATCACACTTGCAATGCCATTACCTATTGCAGTTATCCATATATAAACCATTTGATCTCTAGAGGTTCTTACAAAAAGGAAAAGTGCTATCAAAGATAATACTTGTACCACAATCGTTCGTATTGTTATATAAAAAAAATCCTCGTAAATTGTATAAATCCATTCCACACCTATTGCAGAGAAAAAAATAGTAAGACTTTGTACTATAATAAAATCTGCATATTGCCTTATTGTTCCTGAAGTCACCATGATTATGCTTAAAAAGATATATGAAACTAACACCATTACCAAATTAATGGAAAAAATCTGAGAGATAAACGCTTCGATTTCCGATCTATTGTTTCTCAAGGAAGCTCCTTGTCGGACAGAATAATTAGATATCCCTAAAGCTGCAATCATAGCAAAATAGCTTACTATCGAATTTGCGAAATTAATTCCACCAATATTTTCAACACCTAAAACTCTGGTAATATAAGGAAAAGTAATAATTGGAAAAATAATAGTTACAAATGTCCTTATACTGTTAAAAAAAGCATTCATTTTTAATGAATTATTCTGCATGAAATCGCTTCATCCCCCTATTTGCTTTACCACTTTAGCCGGATTTCCAACTACGACTGAATATGGAGGAACATCCTTTGTTACAACTGCTCCAGCACCAATGATACATCCACGTCCCACATGTACACCGGGCAGAATAATAACATTCTCACACAACCATACATTATCTTCAATAACCACGGGACCTTTGCTAAATAGGTCTCTGTCTGAAGGCGCAATATCATTTTCCGCTTCAATACATCTACCGTGCGAATGATCAGTAATAAAAACATTACTTCCAAACAATACGTTATTTCCAATCTGTATACAATTTATTGCACCTATATGACACTTTGAATTAATTCTTACCCCATTGCCAATTGTAATCTTAGGAGAGAATCGCTTGTCATTATATCGCTCCCAAGCTTCTATTCTACATTCAGGCCCAGCGTAAAAGTTATTACCAATATGAATAAACTGTCCCCCGATAATTTTAATTTTTCCTCTAACGATAAAATTCGTTCCCTTTTCGCAAATTGATTTTAAAATTCTCTTTCTCCCAGGATATTTCAAATTTTCCAATGTATCAAAAAAAAATATTTTCACATTAAGTCTCCCTATTTTATTTATCCAATGACGAATCAAAGTAATTCTCACTATCTATCGCCTGTAAATATAATGTTTTAGTTTCCACAAGGTTCTTATATCGAAAGATTTCTCGTTTTACAGTTCTATTTGCTCCGGATGCCTTGGTTGCCGATGCTCCAGCCGAATGATATACTTTGATTTTTGGTGAATAAACAATCCTATCATGGTTTTTTTTACATTTTAAGAATAACAAATCCTCTTCTCCATAATAAAATGGCATTGGATACAAACATATCCTATATTTTCGAATATAATTCTTTGAAAATATTAATGCGGAGCCGTGAATCATAACATCAAATTGCTCTTTCCAATACGGAAGTTTTCTCCAATTCAAACGATCCAAACCAATTTTTCTACCAAATTTTACAAAAAAATCAACTATTTTTTCGAAAGCAGAATCTCTCACATATTTATGTCCCTCATATTCTTGTTCTTGATATCTCAGCAATCGAGTTCTTTCCTTTTCGATTTCTTTTTCAGTATCTATTCTATTACGTATTTCTCTTTTTATCGGACTCTGGTGCAAATTCATTTTATAAGCATAAACATCTGGCCCCAATACACTGAAATTTGTTCTCATATATATATCATTTATTGTAAAAAGGAAGTCTTTTTGTTTAATCTCAATGTCACTATTAATCATAATAATAAAATCTGGTTTGAAATTGTCTCTAATATATTCATAGCCATAATTATTTCCTTTTGAAAATCCATCATTTATCTTATGCAAAATCACATGGACATTCTCTCTTTTTTTATACTCCTCATTTAGTTTCTCAAAACTTTTGTCATTTGAATCATTGTCAACAATAACTATCTCTTTCTTCGCATCATTCGTATCTAACGCATCAATACTTCTAACACAATTTCTTGTTTCATCAAACGTTTTGTAATTCAATATCAAGAAAACATAGCGTATCATATATAATTTTCCTTTCATCTAGAAAAACACTTCGATGACACATACCCAGCCATAGTGCAAATACATGCTATTAGCAAAAAACATATTGAAAAATAATGTTGTGATAAAGATTTTATGAATAAACTATTATTCAACAAATTCGTTGCAATTAAATGATGCCAAATATAGATGCCATACTGATACTTTGCAACAAACCCTATCCCTTTATATATGAATTCAGGCCACTCAAAGAAACCACATGCTCCCCAAAACATTATTATTGCCAAACAAATCGCCAAGGCACTATGCCATACATATCCATATACTGTATTTGTATATGGAGAATACTTTTCTGTCATAGCTATAAGGATGATCAATCCAAATAAGGCTCCAAAAGAAATAAAAAGTAATTCTCTTTTATATCTATCAGCCTCATCCATCAATTTACATACCAGCATCCCAACTGCAAAATTATCTATTGCCGTATATAGTTGTCGTCCATATAGAAAAAAAAGATTTACTCCCGTATTTTTTATATTTAAATTTGCTATTCTTCCATATACAACAGCTTTCGTCAAGATCGTAATCAAAATTATCCATACTATAACCCATGTATGCTTCTTTAATACTTTGTACAAAGGTATTGCAATTATATAGAACTGGACAATTACTCCTAAAGTCCACCATACGCCACTAAATTTATCTACAGTTTCAGGGAATAAATTATGAATAAAAAAAATATGTGTCAATATTTGAAAGCCACCATCTAAACTTAAATATCTTGCTTGATCAGTAAGTAAAAGCAACACAACGATCGCAGCGTAATATTCCGGTGCAATTCTTCTTAAACGCTTTTTCATAAAGCAAAACCAAGAAACAGATTCTCCTGTTTTCTTTTCCATATTCATTATGGAATTATATATGCCAAATCCGCTAATAAGATAAAACAAAGTAACTCCTACTTCTCCCCCAACGCATAGCAACCGGTTTAAAATTCTATGTTCCATAAAAGGATATCCGCAATACACATAAAAGTGATACAACAAAATATGTATAATAGCAAAAGCTCTAAAAAAATCAATTCCTTTATTCCGGCCCATTATTCATATTCCCCTATTCATCCTTCTCAATTCAATAACTTATGATAAAGCTCTTCAATTTCATCCGCATTTTTTTCAGAATAGAATCTATCTTTTGCATACTCATAAGCAAGCTGTCCCATCTTAATTATTTCCTGTCGATTTCTCATCAATCGTTCCATACAGTCAGCTAATTCAACATAATCATCGCATTTGAACAGCAAACCATTTACTCCCGATTCAATTAACTCTGGATTAGCACCACTGTTCGAAGCAATTACTGGATTCGAAGCCATCATTGCCTCTATAGTAACTCGTCCAAACGCCTCTGATGTAGAGCAAACTAACTCTATGTCTGCTTCACTTCTTAACGTCAAAATATCCTTAACATATCCAAGAAATTCTATCTTCTCTAACAATTTATAATCCAATACCATATGCTGTAATACAGCTTGATAACCACATATATCCCTACCAGCAATCATTACTTTAAAATTAGTAAAACCACGGTCAAGCAATTCATGTGCCGCTCTTATTACACACTCGTGTCCCTTCCCTTTTTGCAATGCTCCCGAAATCAAAAAATTCACTTTATCATTTATACAATAATCCTCTTCATTCTTTTTCAATAAATACTTACTTTTTATCCCATTATATACTACAACGCCAAGGTCATGTGGCAACCACCGATGATAGTATTGTTCAAGCGCTTTTGAAATAAAAATCACACGATCTGTATGCTTTGCAACATAATTCATGCTATATTTTTTTCCGAGAATATATTTCAGTCCCAAATCTTGTTCTCCAAATTCCCTAAAATGCCACACATACTTTGCCCCTAATCTTCTTGCTAATTTCGCCCCAATATTTATTACGCTGGAATTACTATGAATAATATCATACTTTTTATTTCGGAACTTAATCCACAAAAAAAACTGAGCAATAAAATTATAGAAATATCCCAGTATAAAAGCAAATTTCAAACATATACCGGTGTTGGAAGGATACTGCCACCATGTATAAAATATATACTCTTTCTCAATATTTGGTATAGACTCTAGCTGTTCTCGAAGTTCACATCTGAAAAATGGCATCAAGACAGTAACCTCATGGCCCTTCTGAGACATATGTTCTACTAGTGTCAATAACGATTTTGAAGCACCACCCAGTTTTCCCTCATGAGCTATATATAATATCTTCATACATTTCTCCTGCAATATAGCTTAGCAAACAATGAAATCATCCTCATTCTATTTAATAATAGAAACAAGTTAACAATTATTTTCACTCCCCACTTTTCACCATACAGTGCACTTGAAAAAATAGGAAATTTAAGTGCAATTTTCTTTTCTTTCAACCAGCCAAACAAGCGTTTATATTCCTTGTTGAACTCTCTACTCGTCGCTCTCTTTCCAGAGAACAATAGATACCAAATCACGTATCTCACATAATACATTTCATACATTTTGTTCTGCTTTTCAATTTTATTATAAATTGATTCAAGTAAAAAAATAGGGTCTTTTTGAAATCCCCGCTGCACAGTATTAGAAATACTCTCACTATTATAGAACCAATTATATCCAACATAATCAATTACTTTTATTCTATTTGTCTTACTATAAGCTAACAGACTAAAATATACATCTTCGCCAATCCCATATTCCAAAAATCTAATATCATTTTCTACTAAAAAATCTTTTCTATACAATTTAGCCCATGGAGCTACCACCGTAAAAGGATACCATTTACTAGGAATTGGCTTGATCTCAAATTTCACAGCATCTTCAGATACCCGTCTATATCCCCCCAATACAATATCTTGATTATCCGCTTCTTCTAAAAAACTCACAAAATAATTAAGATCTATATAGTCATCATTATCAACGAAAAAAATATAAGTACCTTTTGCCTCTTTAATTCCACGATTTCGAGTTGCCGCAGTGCCTCTATTTTCCTGATTTATAACCCTTACAACGCCTGGATATTCTTTCGCATATCTTCTAACTATTCTTAATGAATTATCTCTTGATCCATCATTAATTAATAAAATCTCATATTCATTCTCTATTTGACAAAGCAAACTTTCCAAACAGCGTTCTATATATTTTTCCGCATTATAAACAGGTATGACAACTGTTAACAGTTTCATAAATAGCCCTCTCCTCACAACACAGCTAATATAATTTGACTAAATACACATATATCCAACATACAAGCAATAAATAAAAATCTTTGTTTTGTCTCACATTCAAAAATTAATTTGGTATTTCTAAATAGTAATACAGCAAATACAAGGAACGGCAAAAAATATCGTCCTTGAATACCTAATATTGCTAAATCACCAAATGGTGTCCAAGATACAAGCATCGACAAATAAATCAGCAGTAAGCAAGAAAAACACATTATTCCAATAAAGCATTTATGCCATTTTTTCAATATCTGCTGTTCTTCTTGACTTCTTAGTGATGCAAGAATCAAAAGTATTATAAAACCAATTACAATTATCCATGAAACATTGATGTTTAATCTTCCCAATAGTCCTCCAACAATCTGTCTAAAATGATAATCTCCAAGAGCCACAAATGTATTTTCGAAAATCCGAATCAATTCAAGAGGTCTACTTATAAAATAACTCATAGAATATAATTCAACATTTTCTACTCTTCCAAAAGTAGTTCCCTGGGTTGTTGAAAAAATACCAAATATTTTCGTAGCATATTGCCTGACAAAGCACAAAAGTATAAGCGAAAATATACCTAAAATAGCTATTGCCTTTCTTCTGTTTATATTTTTCCCTTTGCCTTTCCATCGTACAAGCGGGATGAGTAAACTTACGCAGACAATCGGCAAATATACCCCTCCTTTGCATGAGAGTATAATAATTGCGTTTAAAAACATAATTATATAATCTAGCAAACAAATATCATACGGTTCAAACATTAATGCCAGACAATAGCTACAAAACATAAATGCCGCTCCGATTAGAACCGCATCATAGGAGCAGGACGCAATTTGCTGTAAAGTAATTGGCAGCAGTCCTGCAACTGCAAATACATTTTTTGCAAACGGTGCTCTTTTAATAGCAAAATATATCATAAGTCCAGCAGTCAATATGTTAAACAGCCTTCCTAATAATACCATAGGAGTATAACCCCAATTCATAATCCTTGCAAGTGTAAATCCTATAGCAGCAGGAAGAAAATTCAAAAGCGTCGAATTGCCCAAAGTATTTTCACCATATGTTGCTTTAAGTTCTGGATTTTCACATTTTTCAAAGAGCGTTTTCGATAAATCTCTCCATGAATCAATTGTAACATCCACTTTATTAATATCATAAATATCAATATCACTAATTCTTTTATACATTTGATTCGGACCCTGTGCTTCAGATATGCCAAGCATCCTGTTTGAGAGGCGATAAACAGTATCAATGTGCGCTGTTTCGTCCGGCACTCCATAAATTGTTATTAGGAGCATAAAGACAAATCCAAGCGCAAATGCCACTTTTATATATATACTTTCAATATTTTCATTCAATCTCCAAAAAACAAAATAGTATGCTATGAATATTATCACTAAAGAAAATATTGCAAATATAAGATACATTTTTTTCAAAAAGAGAGATGGTTTGTATAAACTCATGCAACATAAATTATACCCCAATTGACCTCCGAAAATTTGAGTTCCACATAGCTGTTCCACATCTTTCTCATTAGCCAATAATACAATCTCTGCATTTTTTGATTCAGCAATACTAAAACGTACATCCAATATCTTGTTCTCGACACCATGTAATATTGACTCAAAAGTTACGCCTTTAATTCTATCTATGATTTCTTTCTCGTATGAATTATTCAACTGACCTTCCAAAACATCATTTAGCGATTCAAGTTCTGACAACTTTACAGTTGCTTTTGTTAACAACTCATTTCGAGCCGGATCGAACACCTCCACATTAAGTGTTCCATTTTTTGATTTTACACTTCCGACACAAAAGCCTATCCCAGAAAATGTCTCTGTTGGGCAAATAATCTTCTGGTTCAAGACTGCTTCAGCTCTAAGTGGAATATCAACAGTATTAGATACACATTCATTTAATATGCAATATGCATTCTGATTTGCTGGTTTTTTAACGGCAAATATATAAGTATAATCTAAAATAGTAAACAAGACACCAAGAATGATTACTAGCTCAATCATAGCTTTTAAAATTGCCATTTTCCCTCCAGAAACAATTGACTTTTTTTGATGCAACTTTCTTTTTTTTCTTATAATAAATGGTATTTTCTCTGTCCTGTATATAAATAAGAGGAAGAACCCTAACACAACAGCAATCAGGCCAGAAGCCACTACTTTTGCAGCATCATTCTGGCTTTTTTTAAACAATAAACTTGCATATAAATTACGAGTACGTTTCAAATCACCGTTTATTTTAAGATTGCTAAAAGCTACTCGGTTCGTGCTTGTCCATATCTTAGGGCCGTTATTAGTCAAGCCACGGCTTTTTATAACTATAGTTAGGAGTTCTCCTTTTTCTATTTCAGACGCAAAATTAAAATAAATCTCTTTATTACTTTTTTGTTCTACTAGTTTAATTTTTTCATTTTGAACCAAATTTAATGACTGATTAAAAATACCGAATTCGATATATTCATCTTCAAATTGCAGATTATTTGCATCATACCCAATCGCAAATCCAACCAACTCAGATTCAGGTACTATAAATGACATTTCAATAATCTTACTATCTAAAAGTATAATCTCCTTATCCATGCCAGTCCCAAATTGTAACCGGGATACTGTATCTTTCCTTGAGTTTTTCATCATAAAGGCAGCAACAATCATCACACAAATTATATAAGTGAGCAACACAATTTTAGGCCATTCCATTTGTCTATTTTTCATTTTCTTCTCCGAATCTAAATTATGTATAATTTAGTATATCATATTCATTTGTGCAAAAGCAAGTAATGCTTGTAATTACGGTAGAATTTTGGCAGAATTATGGATAAAATGTGAGAAATACATTTATCTATCTTTAATTATGCTATTACGCCCAACAACACATCAATAAAACATGATAATTACATAAATAAGCAGGTGTCGCGGCAAAAGCATCCTTTTATTTTCAAATACATATACTTCATTCCAAGACTATACAGTAATCCTTTTGTTTCGTTCAATAATCTCCAGTAGATTGTTTGAATATCCTAATAGTCGAGAATCAAAGTGCAAAACGGATAAATACATTTTTCTGTATGCCATAAGATTACATTTCTAGTTACGGAGTAATCAATAGTGTATTATAGCAAGGATTTTTGCATTTTGAATTCGAATTTATACTGTACTTGCATTTGATGTAAAATCATAGTAGAATTACATTAAACAATCTTATAATCCAAAGGAGAACTAATTTGTTATGAATAAAGTAAAAAGAATCAAAATATTATTTCTTGTATTAACTTTATTGATAATAACTAGTAACGTCGCTCAATATATATACGCCGATTCCCTATCAGATTTCCAAATATGTGTAGACATCTTGAATGCCTCCTACTTTGGTGCATATTCTGGCGAGTCAACTAATGGTATACCCAATGGAGCTGGGACTTTTTCTTTCGAATCAGATGATGACTATAACTCCTTTATTCTAAATGGAACATGGGAAAATGGACAACTCCAAGGTGATGTTACAATAAACTACAAAGATAACTCCAAACTTATTGGCAATTATAGCAAAGGATTACTTACAGGCACTGTCACAAAAGTCGCTTCAAATGGCACTTATGAGACATTCTCGGTTAATCGCGGTCGTCCCTATGGCCTTATTTCAAAATATAATACGAACAATGAAATAGATGGATATGATTACTTTTATCAGTTTGATAAAATATCCGAATTGAAAGCCAATAGCGAATTCGTTGATTATCATTATTTATTAGCGCCTAATATCGAGCTAATGGTAAAGCCCCTTAAGCTCATATGTAATGTTGATGCACTTTATGAAAGCGACGATTCCGTATATGTAAAGTTAAAAGATTCGGAAGATAACATATATATTGGTACTTATACGAACAGTATAGCCAATAAATTCAAACAAGCTATAGTTCCAAATCTATGTATAGGAGATAAAATAATCGCCTACGGTTATTTTCAACAATATTCATCCTTAAACAACGTCTCAAATATAGGAAATTCTATTTTAGCAAGTGACTACAACGGCAAGCATTATCTCCCATCGTTTTCAAATACTCTATCTGCAGAATCCTTGAATATTGATCCAAACAAAAAAGAATGGCCTTCAGATTATGACTTAGATTTAACCAATTACTTACCCATAATACGTCTTTTCGCAGCAGACTATGTTGGAGCAGTTGAATTCAATGTACTGGATGCTTCTGATGCTTATGAAAATATAATACAGTACCCGTATCATTTTTCCGGTATGGGTTTTAATAAGCGTGGCACAATTGTATCACAAATCATTGACGCAGACTCTAATTCTGTTCATATTTTATTTGAAGAAGATAATTCTAAATCTATATATTACGCAACTTTTTCTTTATCTGATCAGACTACTCTTCCAGGTCTGGGAGAAAGAGTTCACATTGACGGCATATATCAAGGTATCTCCAAAATTCTATACCGAGATATTGATTCTATTTTTCCAAAAACATATGTGCTTTATCCAAGTCTTTTAATAAATGCAATATCGCTCTTATAATATATTACTTTCCTGTTATGAATTAATTGACTTTTATCAAGGGGTAATTTCAAAAATTCCCCACCCAGAATCAGTCACATTTGTTATTATCCGACGCTATCCGGCAAGAGCCATTTTCAACAGTCTCCGACATGTAGCACTCAGTTATTCGTGGATTGGTTACCTACAAGCTAATGATCCGCCGAGAGTCCTGCTACCTAAAATCGTGGATCACGCTTTCCCATGCACACATAGGGGGATCGCAGTTAGCTCGAATCGTTTTGTTCCCTGGCTCCTCCCGGATACCGTCAGATGCTTTCCTTGTTATTCGTGGCAGAAATCTGCATTCCGTCGCTAATTTCTGCCTGACTACTCTCATCATTCGATCAAATGACTTTCAAGGACTTGCCGTTAGGCGGTACTACGCACCCTTGACTGTCTGCTGCACGGATGATACCTCATGTCACTTTTTCCTTTTTATTCTTTATTAATTGTACTAGTTACCAACCACCAGTTTAACTGGTGGTTTGCTATTAGCCCTCCAAAGGACTGACTAATATTACTGCTCGCCCCGTAGGGCGGTGTCGCAAGCATTGTCACTGGTCCGCATATAAAGCGGTACCTCTGGAATCTTCTTTTCTCGATTGCTCTGCCTGCTCTTTTATATACTTCTGTACTGCTTTATCTGTAATATTACCGACTGTCTCAACATAATGTCCTTGTATGATGTATTCGTAACCGAACACACCACTTTTCCTTTCTTTTTATTTATTGATATTGTGGTTTAATACAAT
>CANRFV010000021.1 GCA_947629985.1 uncultured Clostridia bacterium
GACGACCTTGAAATCAACGAGGACGAAGAATAAACCCAAACCGTATATAAGAAAGGATGGATTTACCATGACAAAAAAGAAGAGGATTGCGGTCGGTACATTTGCCGCTGCCTGCGCTGCTGCCGCTTATGCGGTCGTTCATCAGAAAGCCTATCAGAACGGCTTTCACGAAGCGAGAGAGGAATACCTGGAGGACATCGAAGCAATGTGTAACGGTATTGAAAATGCCGAAATCACTGTTGAAACACTTGAGGAAGAAATTGAGGTGCTGCGTGACAACAACAGAGAGCTGCGGTATAAGCTCGCCTGTGTCAAGGCTGAAAATGATGTGTTTCGCAGAATGTGTCCACCCATAAAGCTGCATAACGGGTCAGAAGCAGCAGAAACAAAGGACATCGGCTCGGAGTAATGGGGACATTACGCATTATCCCTTGCACCTATCGTGAAGCGGCAGAATACGTCAATCGGTATCACCGCCACCACCATTCCGCTATCGGCTGCAAATTCTGTGTAGCCGTCAGCGACGGTGATACCGTTCACGGTGTTGCTATGTGCAGCCGACCTGTCAGCAGACACCTTGACAACGGATTCACCTGTGAAATCGTTCGGGTATGCTCGGACGGAACACCGAATGTCTGCTCTATGCTGTACGGTGCTTGCTGCCGCATTGCAAAGGCTATGGGATATACAGATATTATCACCTATACGCTGCGATCCGAGAACGGTGCAAGCGTTAAGGCAGCGAATTTTATTTGTGAGGGTGCTGCGGGCGGCACACACTGGACAGGTGAACGTGACCGCAATCAAGAGATTCCCCACGAATACAAAAATCGCTGGCATAAAAAATTATGAAAGGACGGGTTCAATTGTATAAACTGGTGATTGCCGAAAAGCCCAGTGTTGCAAGGTCTATCGCTGCGGTTATCGGGGCGAACAAGAACAATGACGGCTATGTGGAGGGCAGCGGCTATATCGTGACATGGTGCGTAGGACACCTTGTCGGGCTTGCTTATCCAGAAGCCTATGACGAAAAATATGCAGAGCGTTGGTGCTTTGAACAGCTTCCGATTATTCCTGACCGCTGGATTTTCCAGGTTATTGAAAACACAGCGAAGCAGTACAAAATCGTCAAGGAGCTTATGAACGACAGCCGCATTGACAGTATTATCTGCGCCACAGACGCAGGGCGTGAGGGCGAGTGTATTTTCCGTTACGTTTACAATAAAGCAGGTTGCAAAAAGCCCTTTCAGCGGCTTTGGATTTCCTCTATGGAAGATAAGGCGATTCGTGAGGGCTTTGCAAATCTGCGTGACGGTCACGACTATGACGCTATGTATGCGTCAGGGCTTTGTCGGGCAAAAGCAGACTGGCTTGTCGGTATCAACGGAACAAGGCTCTTTACTGTTCGGCATGGTGCGATGATTTCTGTCGGCAGAGTACAGACTCCGACTTTGGCAATGGTCGTCAAGCGTGATTATGACATTTCGCACTTTGTCAAGCAGCGTTATTTCACTGTTGAGCTGAACATGGAAACATTCAAAGCAAGCTCCGAAAAGCTGAACGATGAACCTGCCGCTGAGAAGCTGAAAGCCGCCTGTGACAGCCATAAAGCTGTTGTATCAAAGGTGATTCGGGAAATCAAGACCGTCAATCCTCCGAGATTGTATGACTTGACGACTTTGCAGCGTGAAGCAAATCGGCACTATGGCTACACCGCACAGCAGACTTTGGACTATTTGCAGCTTCTCTATGAAAAGAAACTTGCTACTTATCCGAGAACGGACAGCCAATTTCTCACCGATGATATGGAACAGACAGCGACAGATATGATTGACATTATCTATTCTGTGTTTCCTGATTGCAAGGTGGTTGATTTTACGCCTGATGTGAAGCGTTGTATCAATAACAAAAAGGTCAGCGACCACCATGCAGTTATCCCTACAAGAGAAATCAGCACCTATGACCTTTCCTCTCTCCCCGAGGGAGAGCGAAATATCCTCAAACTTATCGCTGCAAAACTCGTTCTTGCAACAGCACCGCCGCATAAATTTGAAGCGGTCAAGGCAATCCTCACTTGTGAGGGCAACGAGTTTTCCACAACAGGCAAGACAGTTATGCAGGACGGCTGGAAAGGCATTGAAGCCGTTATCCGTAATGGAACGGCTGCGGAGGATAAGGACGAAAAGCCGCTGCCGCTTCTGACCGAGGGAATGACCTTTGATTCTGTATCAGCGGAAAAATCGGAACACTTCACCACACCGCCGAAGCCTTATACAGAGGACACGCTGCTCAAGGCTATGGAAACAGCGGGCAACAGTGATTATGCAGAGGACAGTGACGTTGAGAAGAAAGGACTGGGAACACCTGCGACAAGAGCTGCTATTCTGGAAACGCTTGTAAAGCGTGGATACATAGAACGCAGTAAAAAACAGATTCTTTCCACAGAGGTGGGACGCAAGCTGATTGGTGCTGTTCCCGAAATGGTAAGCTCTCCAAAATTAACTGCCGATTGGGAAACAAGGTTGCAGGCGATTGAGCGTTCTGAATTGAGCGATACCGAATTTATGGACGGTATCACGCATTTTATCAACGATATGTGCAGTACGTTCTCCGTCAAGGACGATAGCGGCACTTTTGCACCAAAACGTGAAACGCTGGGTAGCTGTCCGCATTGCGGTAAGGAAATTGTCAGCGGTAAATTCGGCTTTTACTGTACTGGAAAATGCGGTATGCAGATAGGCAAGGTATTTGGAAAATCACTGACGGAGAAGCAGATTCAGACACTGCTCGGCGGTGATGAGATTTCCTTTACAAGCAACGGTAGAAAGACCACGGTACTTCCCGAGGTCATTGAAAATAACTATACCACCAAAGACGGCAAGGATATTCACGGCTTTGCGTGGAAAACAAAATCTTTCAAGAAAGGATAATGTACATGAAACAGAATAATAGCTTATACAAGGCGGCTGCACTCCTGGGCGTTGATACAGATTCGCTCAAAGGATTACCCGAGCATACGCAGAACGCTATGGTCACTGTTGTCGAGGTCATGAAAATTGACGAGCAGGACGGTGTGAATATCGCATATACAGAGCTTGAAAGGCTGTGGCTGGGCGGTCTGCTTGAAAGCGGTATGAGAGAGATAGCCGGTGCAACAGGGATTCCCTATAAAACGCTATCCATTCTGCCCGATAAGGCACGTCAGGAAATTTACTACGCTTTCTGCTATGACAGCAAGGATATTGAGGGTATCTACCGTCTTGTCCAGACAGCACTTTCTTCACTGGAACTGAAAAATGTGTCCGATGTGCTGAACATTCCCCTTGCGGAACTTGAAAAGCTGCCAAATGAAGTGCAGGAGCAGCTTTGCGGTATGTATGCAATGGAGTACGGTGATGAGAACCTCGCTGTTAATCTCCGTGAACTGTACAATATGCTATGGCTGATATGACAAGCGGCTGCGATGTGCGCAGCATTGCCGACAGGCAATATCAGACAGTGCAGACCGAAAGTGCATTGCGTATTATCCACGGTCTGCAATGTGCCAACATAGCCTATTTCGCAAAGTACAATGAACAGCGGCTCATGCTTGTCTATTCCGCTGCCGACAGCGACAGGGTTTCCGAGATTCTGAAACGTGCTGCACTTCCCCAGGCTGACCTGATAGAACGGATACGTCAGGAGGAAAGCAACGAAGAAACCTATCAATCGCTGATTCCCGAAATAGCTTCTATTCTGAATATATCGGTTTCACACCTGGAAAGCCGACCATTTGATTTGCAAATGATACTGGCGCAGACCTATATCAATTACTGGAATAGTGATAGTATCACGATAAAATCTGCGCTTGGTCTGGTTATGGCACTCAATGAGGAAACGCTTTCAGAAATCGGGAGTGTTCATCAAAAACAGGAAGCGGTCAACGATATGTCGGAGGTGCGCCGTGATGTACACGAAGCGGAACAGCGTTCGGCAGAAGAAATGCAGGAGGAACAAATAGGATACCTCACTCGTCAGCAGCGTAGGCGTATGGCACAGAGTATACAACACAAGTCCTATCAAGAACAGCTTGATATAGAAGAAAGGGAGCGAAGAAAATGAAAAAAATCCTGATAACAGGTGCAGTCGCTGTGACTGCTGGAATCCTCTTTATGGTCTGGTGCTGCTGCCGTGCTGCGGCAAAGTACGACCATGAATTTGAAAACCTTGACGAATAAGAAAGGAGAAGTTATATGCCTATTCAAGACAACACAGCCGAAGCAAAACAGGCTGAAATCGAACGTCTGCGCCGTGAACTGGAAGAAGCCCAGGATAAAAAGTCTGACAAGCTGCTTCCGTTTATCAATGCAGTTTATGGGGAACACACTGACCGTATTGAAACACTGACAGAGAACAAGGCAGACCATGAGGACAAAATCGTCAGAAATCAGGACAAGATTCAGAAGCTCACCGATAAGACTGACCGTCTGGAAGCGACAAACGAAATGCTCAAATCCCTGCTTGGTAATTCGATTTTTGCAAGTCCTGTGGAAGCGATGATTGCACAGAATCAACAGCGCATTGACAGGATACGGAACGTATCTATTCCGAAATGCGAACAGCGAATCGAAAGACACAAGGCAAAAATTTCAGGTATTGAGCAGAAAATCACGGCACAGCAGAGCAAAGCCGACAAGTGCAGAGCGTTAAGCGGCATTATCAAGAGCTTTACCATTCCAAACGCACAGGAGCGCAGACAGCTCTTTGCACAGTCCCTCGATACACTGAATGCCGCTTCAAAGTCCAGTCTTGCGGTGAAAATTGCAAAGTGCGAACGTCAGAAAAATGCTCTTTCAGCACAATACCTGGAAACGGATTCCGCAGCAGATAAGCTGAGTATTCAGAAGCGGTTCACTGCGGTCAATCAGAGAGCGTCAGAATTGAAAGAACGCCTTGCAAAGCTCGATACTGTAAAGATTCCGTTTACAGAGCAGCCTGTGGTCGCTGTTGACAAGCTCATGCAGAAAACAGAAGCCGATATAGACGCAGCCGTTCAGACAGGTGAAGTGGATATTGCTACACTGTCCGAAGATGTTGTAGTATCTGGTGCTGAATATCTTCAAAGCGCAGAAATGGATATACAGCAAGAAGTCGTGGAAGAACGTGACTGGCTGGAGCAAATGGTAAGTGACGGCAAGGCTTTTGTGAATGATGACGGTTCATTCAAAATCAATCCCGATTACTACAAGACACTTGGCAAGGAGAACAGACACATTGAAGTCCTGCCTGCCGAAATCGCTAACGATGTTATTTTTGCATTGGCGGCAAAGGACGTGGCGTTTTCAGCCGTTACCCGCAGTGATGATGTTGTGGCAATTACCGTCAGCAAAGCAGATATGGATATTCTCAATGACAACATTCAAGATATTCTTCTTTCACATTCTGAAATGGTCTTGCCCGATGAGGTTACAGAGCCGCAGCAATATCAGGACAGCAGAAGTCAGACACAGCAGGAACAGCCGAAACCACGCCGAGAATATTCGACAATCCATCCAGAATACTACGCTTCGCTTACAAAAACGAACAGAGTAACGACCGCAGAGCCGAAAGCAATTGCAGAAAAAATCATGTCCGAACTGGATAGTAAGGGTATCCGATATTCGGGCGTGGAACGCAAAGGCGGTATGATTGCGATTACTGTTGCAAAAGCTGATACGGCAGCATTTCAGGCAGCGGAACAGGCTGCAAAGGGTGAACATTTACGGGAGATAATCAATCCCGAATTCTTCAAATCACTTTCCAAAGAGGAACGCTTTATCAAAAAAATGCCCGAACAGGAAGCAAGGGCGGCAATAACTGAGCTGTCACAAAAAGGTATTGCACATTCTGCGGTGCTGAACGGTGACGAATCCCGTGTGACGATTCGCAAACAGGACGCTCCGAGGGCTTCGTTCTCCCGTAAGCAGCTCAAACAGCAGGCTGCCCGTATGCAGCCGAGAAAAGACAAACCGCAGCCTGCGAAACACAAGGGACAGAATTTAGAATAAGGGGGGCTATCTATTGCAGACCTATGGTAATGTTTATTGGAATGAAGCGACTGACAACAGGGATAAATCCATTATTCCTATGCAGGAGGAAACATTCAAAAAGATACAGGCAACACTGGAAAACTCGGGTATCAATTACTATGCCTATGTCACTGGCAGCGGTGCGGCAAAGCTCGCTGTCGGGGACAAAGATTTGGACTGGCTGAAAGAGCTTGTCGGTGCTGCGGCTGCTGATATGACGGTGGAGAAATCCAACGTTTCGCATATCCCACCTGAGAAGAATATCATCGGCAATACAAGCTATCGTGCTATTCCGAGGAAGCATTATCTTTCTATGGACAGCGATTTAGCATTAAAGACCGCTGAATATCTGAACAAGGCGAATATTCCGTTTTCGGGTATCATCTATGCAAGCGGTAAGGCGACACTGACCGTCGATGTAGCTGACCTGGAACGTGCAAAGGCGCAGCAGCAGCTTATTATCGCAATACGGTCTGAACATCAGAGAACAATCGCCGAAAAGCAGACAGAGATTATCGGCACGATTCCGTACAGAAATATTCGGGATAAGCATTTCTTCTTTTCGAGAATCAAGCCCGAGCTGTATATGGAGATTCAGCCGTATCTGGATAAGCTGGGTATCGGATATTCAGGCATTATCCGTGACAATAAGGTGATGTTTACCGTTGAGGAAGAAAACGCTTCTGCTTTCTATGCGGCATTGGATACTGCCCACAATCAGGCTATCATCACTTCGGAACTGCGGGAAGCTGGGCTGTCCGAAGCACAAATCAATGCAATGGAATACATTATCCGTGACGCTGCACAGCGTGAAATGCTTAGTACGATTGAAAGTTTTGTCAATCCCCACTACACCGATGAGCAGTTTGTAACGATATTAGGTCTGCTTGCTGCATACATCAGAGCGCCCGAAGCTGACCGTATTCTTGACAAGAATCACGTTTTTTCCAATCTGTATGACGCAAAGCATGAATTTGACACGCAGCTTGCACTGGCAGAGGTCTATGCAAAGCATAGCTTTTCCGAGGAACAGAAAGCGGCAATCAGTGAAGTGTTCCGCAAAGGCGTTGACGGTGGTCTGATTGACCCGATTGACGAAACGTATACTCCCGAAGATATTCGGGAGTATGCAGAAATCATTCTGAATGCCGACATGAATCGGCTTAACGAGTTTTTTGCCGACCATGCGCTTGCACAGACACCTTTTGAGAAAGACAAGGCATATCGTTTCACGGATGTATACTTCACCGATGATATGCACTTTATCCTGCCTGGTGAATATACGGTCGATGAGGTTATGGCAACAGCAGAATTTGCTGACATCACCCGTAAACTGACCGAAACTATGGATTATGAGGTGTTCTATCAGGATTTATCCAAAATGGAGAACGTACTGTCTATCGAGCAGGGCGGCACGATTGATTATTTTCAGACCGACACCAGTTTGTACGAGCTGCTGCACAAGGGGCTGGATTCTGCCAAACCTTACTTTTCGTTGTCAGAAAATGCCCGTAAGCTGTCTGTCCCCGACTGTGCAAACTTAGAGCAGAGCAATCGCTGCGGCTTCTCGGTAAAATTTGATTATGACAGCGAAATGATTGAATTTTACCTTATGAACGGCATTGGCGAAGCGGACAGAACAACCGATAACACGCTGATTCAGTCCTTTACCATGTCTGAGGTGCGCAGTATGCTTGCTGAAATCGAGAGCAAGTCACTTGACGGGACAGACAAAGACAAGCTGCTGATAGATATGCTGACAGGTGCGGCAGATATTGACGTGAATAAAACCGTATCTTTCAGTACCGATGTGCTTCAATTTGGTACGGGTGAGGTATCAGAGCCGAACGATGAGCAGCTTTCATATATCCGCAATCATACCACAGAAATATATGACGACGCTTCTGTTATTTCAGCAAAGAGAAGCACATTTCCTTTGTATCACAGCGGTGAGGAAATGGCAAAGGCTATTTTCAGTTATGGTGAAAGAATCCACGAAGCAGAGGAGCAATCGTCCGAGGGCTATATGTCAGGTACATACCTTGACATTGAAGCGGCAGATGATTATGCAAGCTCTATTGTGGGAATCTGTTTCTTCCATAATAATGATGTCGTGCCGTTTGAGAATGCCGTGAAGCGGATAAATGCGCTCGGAGGATTCGACCCTGCAAATATGTTTGTCGTTGTCAATCTTGTAGAAGAAAACGGCACACATTATCAGCGTATGATTTCACAGCAGGATTTCTATGCACTTGCAAAGCAGACTATGGAAAACAAACTACTGCTTCACAGTGCGCAGCGCAGTAAAGAACGCCGTGATTCTGCACTTGCTGAGATTCATGAAAAGGTCGGTGCTTATCTGACCGATAAGTCGAAAATGTCTGCCGTTGTCAATCTGTCTGTCGCAGGGGACGAACTGGAAACAATTGCAGAGCGTATCATAGATAACAATGAGAATGCCGCTAAAGTCGCAAAGGAATATCTGAATGGATTCTCTTTCACCTTTACAGTACCCGATTCTGAACTGTCAGACAATGCAAGGCGTGTTCAGGAGCTAAACAGAATAGACGTGATTTCTGGAGAGGATTCCGCAGAATTTCGGTTTGCTGATATGTCTGTCAGCTATACCTGGGACGAAATCGGGGGATTTTACAGAGCCGCTGCCGAAGCAGACAGAGAACTGGAACGTCAGGCACAAGCAGCCCATGAACAGGATTTGCTGGACAATGCGGAACTGTATGCTGCTATGGACGAGCGCAGGACGGTATATCTGAAATTGCCTGTGCCTGCTGAACAGAATAACGATTATTCCGTAACGAATGCCCGAAAGAATCACTTTGATAATTTCCGCTTGGAATTTATCGAAAAAATGGGTTGGTGCGTGATTGCTGACACGGACAAGGAAAAAGACGTTGTTGTCGAGAATTTCACAATGGTCGGTAAAGAGCTTGTTCGCCACAATCTTGAATCACAAGGCTATGAAATCACGGGATATGCCGAGCGTGAAAAAGCAGAGCCGACTGTGGAAGCAATCAAAGAGAAATCCCCGAAACTGCGTACCGTCAGCGACCCGACAAACGGACTATCCATTGTGCGTGACGTATTCCATGCAATTCGTGACCTGAACGACGGTCTTGCACCTGATGGTGTGGCAGACGGCGGTTATGATTGGGAACAGTATTACAACGCATTCAGAGGTCTGTTTGAAGCGAACAGTAACAACGAAGATATTGGAATGCTGCTTTTTGATTCCGAAGCTGAAAAAATACTCCGCTGTGCTATGACAGAGGATATTGACATTATCGACCAGGAAGAATTTGATAATGCGCTGATTATTCTGAACGAGGTCATGACATCGTATCACGATGTTATCATCAATCCACATATGATTGCACGTTCTTACACAGAAAAACAGGCACAGCTTGAAGCAGACCTGCTTGCCGTTGTCGGCAAGGATAATGCTGAACTTGTTCCCAAACTGCTTGACGCTTTTCATCAGAGCAGACAAGTCGGTTGGAATACCGAAAACAATCAGGTGAAAATCAGCAGAATCAAGAAAGCATTATACGATGTGCTGGGCAATAAGGAACAGACCGAGAACGCATACAATGCCTTTTGGGATTCGACATCACCGTATATGAGCGTAGCAAAGGCAAATGAAAGTCCGATCCATTTTGGCGATCTCGGTAATGGTATCATTGCTTACGATGTATCAAGAACCGACCCAGAAACGAACGATTACCCGACTGTTGCACATATCTCCGAGGAGGGTATTATCAGTTACCACACTGACAAAATCGCTGACGGCGATAAAATGCGAATCGAACAGCAAGCTCGTGTTCAGCGTGAACACTTTACGGAATACTGGAGCAAACTGCCTGATGAGAAAAAAATGCAGGAAATCTATGACCGCTGCAATATTACGCAATTCGTTCAAATCAGCGGTGAGCCTTTAGACATGGCAGGCAAGATTGCAAAATATGAGCAGTCCGTGGTATTCAAAACAGAAGAATTTCCACAGCCTGAGCCGAAATCCGAGGAAATCACCGAAGAAGCGGAGCAGCCCCAGGAAACAGAAGCCCCTGCCGAAGAAGCTGCGGAAGATATTCCGTTTTTAACAGAGGAAACTGCGAAAGAACTCGTGGAAGATACACCTTTTCTATCAGACGATACTATCAGAGATAATGGTCTGACAGATTTTTCTGACGAGCCAATCGCTTATGGAGAACAGCTTACACTTTTTGACACAGGTGATGAGCCTGTGCAGACAAAGCGGACAAGAAGCCGAGAAACAAGGGACGATAAAATCCCAACAGCAATTGCAAAGCCTGATTTTCCGATTGAACAGATTATGATTGACGATGTTCTCCGAAGCGGCAGTGTTGAGCCGCATAGTCTGGAGCGTATCGTAGCCGAATATCAGAAAGGCAAATCTACATCTGAAATCGCTGCATTTCTGCAAAAGGAATATGGTGACGAAGCAATAGGTGTATTCTCTGGCGACAAGCAGATAGCCGCTGTATTTGACGAAAGCGGTATTACTATCGGTGCTGGAATCACGGCATACAATGAGAAATCAAGTGTACATCTGACCTGGGAACAGGCTGCGGAGCGTATCGGTGAACTGTTGGAAAACGGTGAGTATGCTGTGCAGGAAGCTCTTGACGCTGCACATGATATGGAAATCAAGGACACAGCAGAATTGCTGTGGTACATTCATCAGGATTTATCCGAGGGAGTAGAGTATTTTATCCCCAAAGAAGTTTTCGATAACGGCGGCTTTCCTGATAACACGGCATTGATTGCGGAACATCTGCAAGACAGAGAAACTTTGCAGCGGTATATTGACGGTATGCGTGATTTTGCAGCCCGTTATGCAGACGACCCCGAAATCATGCGGTGGCATTTTCACAAGCCGCAGGACGTTCAGCATAGAATGGAAGATTTACTGCTTGACCGCAGAACGTTTACTGCTAAGCACGGGCTTGCCTATACACCGAAGCAATTTATCTCCGAGGACGAAAAACAGCAATTCCTATTAAATCGTGGCAGCAGTGTTGCTGATTACAAGCTGAGAATCAGTGAATTTTTCTCTCAAAGTCATACGCAAAAGGATAAAATCGACTTCTTACGGAATGAATATGGATTTGGCGGATGTAGCAGCGGCGGACGCAGTGAATGGCACGATTCAAACGGTATCAAATTGCAGCGCAGCGTTCCAGGACAGAAAGAGGATAGCTATACCATTATGAAATGGAGTGAAGTCGTCCGTCAGACCGAAAGGTTGGTAGCGGAGGGGCGGTTTCCCGTTGCCGAAGCCGAACAGACAAAAACGCCTGCAAAGGATATGGCAACGGATATTCCCGAGGTCGTACCCGAGAAAACCGAGCCTGTGGAATCGCCTGTTATTCCACAAACGGAGAAAGTAACCGCACCTGTGGAGGACACACCATTTCTGACAGAAGCACCTACAGCAGAGATAACGGACAGCGATGAGCCTGTTAAACTGCGTGAAATCGTTATTGATTTGACACCACGCTATGAGCAGCACCGGACACCAAAACAGAAAACTCCTGCACCGAAACAGGCGGATACGCTGTTCCACATCACCGATGAAGCACTGGGAGAGGGCGGCGCAAAGTCAAAATTTGCCGCTAATATCCTTGCTATCCAGACATTAAAGCAAATCGAAGCAGAAAAAAGACCTGCTACACAAGAGGAAAAGGAAATCCTATCTCGCTATGTAGGTTGGGGCGGTTTAGCGTCGGCGTTTGATTCGGGAAATGCGTCTTGGTATAAGGAATACACGCAGCTCAAGGGATTGCTGACAGATAAAGAATACCTCAGTGCAAGAGCTTCTACGCTCGATAGCTTCTATACGACACCCACAGTGATTCAGAGTATCTACCAGGCTTTAGAGCAATTCGGGTTTGAAAGCGGCAATATATTAGAGCCCGCCTGCGGTGTCGGTAATTTCTTTGGGTGTATGCCACAAGATATGCACCGTGATTCAAAGCTCTATGCTACGGAACTTGATGATATAACGGGAAGAATCGCAAAGCTGATTTATCCCGAGGCAGATATTCGTATCAGCGGATTCCAGGACGTACCATATCAAGACGGCTGTTTCGATGTGGCTGTTGGAAATGTGCCTTTTGGCGACCTGGGATTCCATGATGAAGAATATGATACCGCAAAGCTGCATGATTATTTCTTTGCAAAGGCACTTGACAAAGTTAAGGAGGGCGGCATTATCGCTTTCGTTACATCAAAGGGAACGCTCGACAAAAAAGACGAATCTGTGCGCCAACGTCTTGCGGAAAAGGCAGACTTGATTGGTGCTGTCAGATTGCCGAGCAGTGCATTTAAGGCAAATGCAAACACTGAGGTAACGACCGATATTATCTTCCTGCAAAAACGCAGCTCACCGCCTGAACATGAGCCTGAATGGGTACATCTTGGAAAAACGGAGGACGGGCTTTCTGTCAACAGTTATTATGAACAGCATCCCGAAATGGTACTTGGGCAAATCGTTCAGGGAAACAAGCTATATGCCAATTCCGCAGAAGATACGATGTGCATACCTTTCGAGGGAGCAGACCTGCGGCAGCAGCTCTCCGAAGCAATCTCAACGCTCTCAGCGCAGATTTCTGACGTAAGAACAGCAGAGGTCTATTCTTCCGAGTATTCAAGACTGGTCACACCGCCGTCGGAACTGCGAAATTACAGTTTCTTTGAACATGACGACAAGATTTATTTCAAGCGTTCGCAACAGACAGCCGATGAGTACCGACAGAGCGATAAAAACCAAGACCGTATCAAGGCATTTATTGCGCTGCGTGACACCACAAGAGAATTATTGACAGCACAGGAGCTTGACAAGCCCGATGATGTTATCAAGGTATTGCAGCAGCGTCTGAATGCACAGTATGACACGTTTTA
>CANRFV010000022.1 GCA_947629985.1 uncultured Clostridia bacterium
GACGTGACTGTAAAGACAATTCTCCGAAACGAGGTTTACATCGGTCACATGGTACAGAACAAGACGGGTACGGTGTCCTACAAAAACCATAAGCAGGTCAGCAAGCCGAAAGAGGATTGGATCAAGGTTGAGAATACCCGCGAGCCTATCATCTCTCAGGAAACATGGGATGCCGTTCAGCGGATGGACAACCACCCTTCCAGAAGCAGGACGGGCAAGAGCGGGACGATTGCTCTATTCGGAGGACTTATGCGGTGCATGGATTGCGGATCTTCTTCTCGCTTTGTAAGGGACTACCGTACAAAGCGAAAAACGTCCGAGTATAAGGCTTATGCCTGCAACCGTTTTATGTCGGGTGGCAAAATTGCTTGTTCTTCGCACTACATCAACGAGAAGGCTCTGGTATCTGTGGTGCTGACCGATATTCGGAACAAGGCATTCTTCGCCCAACAGAGCCGCGAAGCCCTTAAAGAGCGGATACTTGCCAAGAAAGAATCTGCTAATGCGGAACGGGCAAACACTCTGAAAGCGGAGCTGTCCGCGCTGGACAAGCGACTTGCCGAACTTGAAAAGCTGATTCAGGCCGCCTATGGGGATAAGGTCATGGGACGTATCCCGGAGAGCGTCTGTATCCAGCTTCTGAACAAATACGAAGCAGAGCGGACGGAGAAGCTGGAGCGCAAAAAGGACATCTCTGCGAAGCTGGCAACCAGTCAGGCAAACGAGCAGTCAGTTGATGATTGGCTTGACATGATACAGGACTACACCCAGCTTGAGGAGCTTGACCGTCCCACCCTTGTCCGGCTCATCCAGAAAATCGAGGTCGGCGAGAAATATCAGGTGGACGACCACATGGAACGGGACATCAACATCTACTACAATTTTGTAGGCTTTGTGGAACTATAAACCCGTCATGCTTTATGCAAGGTTGACTAAGATCACCTTCTTACCCTGATAATCTGCAAGGCTTCTCATTTCTCCGTTCTGATCCGGCAGAGTAAATGCCGGGGCTCGGGTACCGATTTCTAACATTTTTTCCTCCTAGCTGATATCTCACGACATCTTACATACTTCTGAAACTTGAAATCACAGATTGCAACTTCAGGTTTTTGTATTCCATCTGTTTATGGTCGCAATTTGCGACCTCAAACAGTTTCCTTCGACACATCCATTGCCCTGAATCTGATACTTTCCTAAAGGATTGTACCAAATCTTCTGTATTTTTACCATACAAATTTTCTCCACTACACCACTATCTTATCTTTACCCACGTATATGCGGGGTCTCTATCTTGCTATCTAAAACCACCTCTTCTCGTATTCACAATCTACTCATATTCCCGCAAGCGTTCCGTGATCGAGCGATTCCTCACTGTCTTTTTGTAAGTAACGATCGGTGTTATAACGCATATGATCATTACAAGTAATATTGCACACAGCAGCGGAAACACAGGTATTGTAAATGAAATCTTCATATAGTTCATGGATTGAAAAATAAACCAGGTAACACCCGTCCCGACTGTTAATGTAATAAAAACAGAACCGCCTGCATATAAAATTCCTTCACAAGTCAATAAGCATTTTATCTGCTTCTTTGACATACCGACGCTTTCCATAATGGAAAAAGTCAGTTTTCTGTTCTGCATACTGTTTGCCATTGTATTGATATAGTTCAGCATCCCTACCAGTAACAGAAGAAGTGAAATGACGGTACCTGTTTCAAACATACCACTTTGAGAATCCTGGATTGTTTTCATATCGTCATACTTTGAGATAGAGAGCAGATCATTATGGTATGGATTTGCTTCTATGATATTTTTGATTTCCTTTTCTGTTTCGGTGTCGTAAGATCGTTTATATTTAATATTCAGGCTTAAAATATATGGCGTTGGAGTTAATGATTCCAAATAGGTTTCACTTACGATTATATTTGCTCCAACATTTACGCTTGCCCCGTAATAGTCCTCGTAGCTGACTGCCCCGATTGTAATTTTCTGTTTTTGATTTTCTATACCTTGTATTTTTTCCCGCCCCGTAGGGGCATGAGTTACGGGGTGCCCTGTGGGTACAGAAAACGAAATGTTGTTTCCTATCCATTTTTTTGGTATCTCAAATCCTGCATACTGCAAAATCGCCGTTTGGCCGTTTAAAAATTCCTGCTTATCCATGATGCCGCCAAGGTTTTCATTTAGATAATCAAATTCTGCTTCATCAATTCCTTTTAGCATTCCATAATATTTCTCAGGATTCCGCTGATACTCTGAAACTACATCCGTGTATGTCAGATAGGGTTTCATTTCTGTATAGCCTTTGATCCAGAAATCGGAAAAACCATTTTTGTCATATGGAAAAGTAACAGGAATCCCTTTTACAGCATGAACCTCTTCCACGCCCTCTATTTTCTGTATCTCCGACAAAAATATTTCATCGATCGCCGGCTGCAGAGATGTGATATCTTCTGTCGTCTGTGTGGCGTTATGTATGATAAAATCCGCATCCCAATAATTCGGATATACGGTTCGTCTGCCCTGACTGTCGATCAGCGTAGTCAGACAGAAAAATACGATCAGGCTCATTGCAAGGGACAGGAAAACAACAGCTGTTCTCTTTTTATTATTCTTCAACTGGTCTTTTGCCATTCGCCAGTACAGATTGCCTGTTCTCTTTTTCAGCTGGTCTTTTGCCATGCGCTGGTACAGATTGCTCTGTCTCTTTTTCCCTACATGGGGCATTGCCATATTTCCCCGATATTTTACGGCTTCTACGGGCGTTACGTCCGCGGCAATACGGATTGGCTTCCTGACGCCGCATACGATTGCGATCATTGTAACAACAATACTAAATGCCAACACTTCCGGATAAAAGAACAAACCTGCATTTCCCAAAGAAATTCCCAAAACTTTCACAACATAGGGCACAAGAATCAGGGAAATGGTTATTCCCAAGGCAATGCCTGCAGTGATTCCTGCCACACCAACCATCCATATCTGTTTACGGATCAATCGGACTAATTGTTTTTTCGTCATGCCCAGTGTCTGCAGCAGGCCATAATATCGGATCTTCCCGGAAACCGACAGATAAAGGATATTGTAGATCAGCAAATACGCGCTGAGGCAGATCATTAAACATAGTCCCAATACTGCAAATAATATCGCCAACGACTTTTCAATGTATTCCGAAGCCTGAAAAACCTGTGTCGAAGATAGTCCCAGACTTTCTCTCAACTCTTCAATCGCTTTTCCTGTAACGTAGTTACTTTTAAACTTTACCTGCAAAATCCCGTCAGATTCCAGATTATAACCTGTCTGTTCATAAAAATCTTTTGAAACATAGAAGCTCGCCTGATCCCCGCCATACCCTTTCCAAATACCACTGATCACAAAATCTGTCGTATGAATACCTGTATTGTCTTCATAGGTCAAAGGAAGGTGATCGCCGACTGACAGGGAACTTTTTCCACAGGCTTCAAGGACTTCTTCTGTGGCTAACAATTCATTTCTGGTTTGTGGATAATGCCCCTTCATTTCCGTGATTGCCGGCGCTTTTTGATTTTCCCAGTACGTTTCGTCTCCCCATAAGAAACCGGCACTGACGCTGCGGTCGGAATCAGAGCTTTTTACATTCCCGCAATACGCCAGTACACCGACACTTTTTACACCAGAATGACGGACAAGACTTTCTTTTTGATCCTCCGTGAACCCGTTCATAACGGCAACATCATATTCTGAACCATACAGGCGGGTATTTTGTAATCTGCTCAGATCTAAGTACGTCAGCCCTATCGTAAAAACGGAAAAAAGCATAAAAGCTGAGAGCAGGATCGTAAGAAACAGAATCAAAAACTGCCGCTTATTTGTCCGCACGGTATTTTTGGCAAGTTTGTCTATCACAGGACGATTATTGTTTGCCAGCATAAGAATCACTTCCCCCTCATTATTTTCCCATCCTGCAGCCGGACTGTTCTGTCCGCCATCTGTGCAATATCCAAATCATGGGTAATCACGATCAACGTTTGCTGGTATTTTTCCGCGATGACTTTTAAAAGCCCTACGACATCATGACTGGCGGAAGTGTCGAGATTCCCTGTCGGCTCATCAGCAAGAAGGATTGCCGGTTTTGTCGCCAATGCTCTTGCAATGGCAACCCGCTGCTGCTCCCCGCCGGAGAGCATAGATGGAAACATTTCCAATTTATCTGCAATATGAAGTGTTTTCACCAATTCCTGAATGAATTCTTTATCAACAACAGCACTGTCAAGCTCCAACGGAAACGTAATATTATCATAAACATTTAAGTCCGGAATCAAATTATACTGTTGAAAAATGAACCCTGCTTTTCTTCTTCTGAAAAGGGCAAGCTGCTCTTCATTCATTTTTGCGAGATCCATGCCATCTACGATTACTGTCCCGGAAGTAGGTCGATCAAGTCCGCCTATCATATGCAAAAGCGTGCTTTTTCCACAGCCGGATTTTCCGATAATAGAAACGAATTCCCGTTCCTTTACTTCAAAATCCACCCCATCCAGGGCAATTATCGTATGGGTGCCGACATGATAATGTTTTGATAAAGAATTTGTTTTTACGATTACTTTTTCCATAGAGGTTCTCCATTCTTTTATTTATTTCATCTGCCCTTATTTCTTAATGACTCCGTTTTTCATTTCATAAACCTCATCGCATAAAACCTCTATATCTTCCGCATTATGGCTGGTGAGTAAAATCGTTTTGCCTTCCTCCCGTAATCCCATAAGGATCTTCCTGACATCGCTTATCCCGGCTTTGTCCAGCCCATTCATCGGCTCATCCAGGAGCATGATGTCCTGATGCTCCATGATCGCCTGTGCAATCCCAAGGCGCTGCCTCATTCCCAAAGAGTATCTTCCTACCCATTTCTTATCGTCAGGATCTAAGCCAACCAGACGCATTACCTCCTTAATCCTGTCTTCGTCTATTTTTTTATTAATATCAGCCAGATTCTTTAAATTTTTATACCCGGACATATATTGCATAAAACCGGGGGTTTCAATTATTACGCCCAGATCCGGCGGAAAATCGAAATCCTTTCCTACAGTTTTATTCCTGACCTGTACTGAGCCACTGTCTGGCATTACAAATCCGCAGATAGTTTTCATCAGCACTGTCTTTCCGGATCCATTGTTTCCCGTAAGGCCGCAGATGGTTCCTTTTGCAATATTCAGGGATACATGGTCCAATACTTTTGCCTTCTTAAAACTTTTGCACACACTTTTTACGCTGATTACCGTCTCCATCTACCTCTTCCTCCCAAAATACATTTTAAGGCAGACTGCTGACGAAAAGAGGATTTCCATCGCCAAAATACATTTCAGTTCCGTGCTTTCATATCCATTTCCATATCGCAGGTACATCAGATAGTTTCCCGGAAGCCATTTTGCCAGCTGCGTTTTCAGGCCAAGTGTCTCTGCGTACAGCGAAATCAATTCTATAACCGTGGCCATAAGATAAATCCACTTACTCCCAATATTGGTTTCCGAAACAAGCTTTTGCAGCATACCGAATGACAAAACTGCCAGATACCACATCACAAATGGATACAGCAGCGTGCTGTCGAATTTGTTTTTCTCAAACAAACATTCAAGGATATATCCTGTGAACAGAAGCACTACTAAAACAGCCGCCAGAAATGCCATCCTCAGACATTGCCCCATCCACCATTTTGTTTCGATTTTATAACGGATCAAAAACAGATACTGGTTTTCCGTTTTTTGTTTCTCCGCATATCTGCCTGTGATCAGAGCAATCAAAGCGACAACAAGTAAATAAAAATATACTTCCCGCATTCCATAATTCCGTATGTTAAAATCAAATCCCCATATTACATTTTTCACGTTCTTACTCCAGCTTCATAAAATCATTTTATCCGCATTTTTTAACTCAATATAGGTCAACAGCAGCATCGTACAGAAAATAAAGCAAAACGCATACCAGACAGAATGGCTGCCGCCTCCCCATGCCGATCTGTATATTCTTGAAAGTCCGTACAGGGAAATGTATTCCAAGCCGGACAGGAAGCCCATATTTTCAACTAAAATATCAAAATACCACAACACTAATATTATCGTTGTCCCATAAATGGTTCTATTTCGGATTTGAAAATAAGTCATGATAATCCCTGTATTGATTCCGATCAATACAGAAAACAGAAATGACAGTACGCCAGTCAAAACAGGGCTGCAGCTAAGGATATTGTAAGAAAATGTCACGATCGGGCGGATTCCTATCACTTCCGGGGAAAACTGACACGCCATCATGGCGGCATTGCTCCACTCATCCGCAATCGTTATATACCCGCCACATGAGAGAATCAGGCAGATCAGCAGAAACAAATTATAGGATACACTGAGGATCAGCATATATAAAATCTGCCCTGCAATCCATACCTTCTTACTGGACCGTATCAGATAATAGGAAGACCCGGAACTGAAAAACACACTCCCGCAGGTAAGGATCAATATGCCAATAAGATACATGATCTGCGAATTTCTCGTAGACATGAACGCAATATATAATTCAAACAGATTCATGCATTCCTGTTCCTGCTTCAGATACTCATGAACACCGGAAAAGCAAAACTGAAGGATAAAATAAATCACGATCATAAAGATATAGACATTAGCCTTCCTCAGTTCTTCTTTTACGGCAGATACCGCATATCTCCCAGCCGTTTTAAAGTCCTTCATTTTTCATCTTCCCCGTAATTCTTATGGATAACATGACTGCCAGAATTACTATCAATACAGCAAAATACCGAATGGTATGAAAAATCCCGCCATAGGGCTGATACCTAAACCTATTTCCGATTAACAATGTCATGCCAGGATGGAGTGTATCAACAGATAATAATTCTGTAATATAATTTCCTGCCAGCAGTGCGATAAAAGGCGACGCCATGATCACATATTTATTACTGCTGAAAGAAGACACAAGCATCCCGATCAATGGCCAGGGCGACGCATACAGAAGAAACGCAAAGCAATGAATCAGGTACGCTTTTATCGTGAAGCCATTCTTTACAGAATCTGCAAAACAGGTCCCCTCAAAATACATTTTCATGCTGTCATTACTGCCGAACCCTGCTCCGGACAGCAGGCAGACTGCTGTAAATAAAAATAATGATATGACTGCAACTGATAAAGAAGTGGCCAGAGCGGCACTCCATTGCATGCCATAATAATTCCGTCTGCCTTTCGAGCGGATGATCTGATAATACACCAGCTTTTTATCATGCTCCTCCACATATACCGCTAAGAATGGAATCGAAGTGACCACCGGAACCAGAACATGGGATATCCCCACGGAATTTGCGACAATATAGCAATAGATAACCGATATTTTATTTTCCCTTGCTGCTGCCAGGTCCCCATAACATCCCATGCACATCAGTCCTGTTAACAATACAATCGATACATACAGCACAGGATTTTTTAATATTTTTTTCAAGTACCACATCTGTTTCACCTATCCGGCATAATAAATATAGCCTGTCATGGAATCCATCAGGATTTCCTGATTATCATTCTGTTCTCTGCTTACTTTTATATCAAATACCGGGACTAAGGTCTTTTTCGTGTTCTCCCGGTATGGCATATAGATCAGAGATATTGTATCTATACTGACACCCAGCTTGTTGCTGTCATCCTCAAACTGCTGATCATATACTTTTATGTATTTCGAGATTTCTGTCTCACTCAACATTTTTTCTTCCGGATATGTTTCAAGGATTTCTCTCGGCTTGATCAGATTTGATATAAAAAGGTGCTGAATCCCTGATTCTCCTACCGTAATCTCTATATATGCGCCATGCACAGGCCTTTCAGAGTCTGAGGGAAGATAGACATTTTTATTCCCCATGATCGGAATCCCTTCATACGCTAGTGTATAAGTAACTGTATAATTCCCATTTTCATCCTTCGTGCAGGAAGGAGCAGTATCTAATTCAACACCCAAATTAAGGTTTTTGACACAATCATCTGCTGTTTTTCTTACATCCACTTCATTTACAGTCCCATTTTCACGGTTATTCCTATAGGTAAAAGTTTTATCCTCTATCATCCATGAATGCTGTATTCCATCTATATCGACAAAGCCTTCGTTGTTTCCATTCCATGAACTGCCTGTCAGAAAGCTGATAATTTCTCTGTAATCCAGCTCCGCGTCAGAAATACAGATTTTATAGTAATTATTTTCATCAACATTTTTTTCATTTGTATCAGATTGACTTTTTCTTTCCTTTGTGCTGCTTTTTCCGTTTTCTTCACTCACACTGGATTGATCTTCCATGATACCTGCCGCATTTTGCCGCCTTGAGCAACCACCCAGTACAACAATCATTATCATTACCAAAACTATAGTATATTTTGGCCGCATATAATCTCCTTCCAGCTAACGGATTGCTATACAGGATGTACAGCCATTCATTAACCTACATTTAAATATGATGTATAATCAATCCTCAATATATCGTTTTTTCTTTTTTAATCAATACGTTTTGCATGAGACGACATTTTTCAGGCGTTTTTGGTTATTTTCTCATGATATTTCGCATGTTATAATAGAAAAAATGCAAGGCAAATCTGATTTTTAAGGAATGAAAAATATGCGAATCTTAATCTGTGATGACGACCCACAGTTTACTGAACAGCTGGAAAAGGCCATTCACCTTTATTTTTCCAAAAACTACCTTAAAATACCCCCGCTTATGTCTTTTTCCAGCGGTATGGAACTGCTGGCGGATGAAGGGGAGAAGGATCTGGTGTTTCTGGATATTGAAATGCCCGGAATGAATGGGATTTATGTCGGCAATGAGTTAAAAAAGCAGAACAGGAATACGCTGATCATTGTGGTGACCTCCTATGCAGAATATCTGGATGAGGCGATGCGGTTCCATGTGTTCCGCTATCTCTCCAAACCTCTGGATCGTCAAAGACTTTTCCGTAACCTGGCGGATGCCCTGAACTATTACCACAATCAGTCCATAAAGGTTCCCGTGGAGACAAAGGACGGTGTACGGACTTTGCCTTCCTCTGATATCATCGCAGTGGAGGCACAGTTCCGAAAAATAGTTGTCCACACGCTCACCTGCGAACTGGAATCCGTGCGCAATATGAATTACTGGACCGAACTGCTTCCCGCGAATTGCTTTTTTCAGAGTCACCGGAGCTTTCTCATTAATCTGGAACATGTCACGGACTTTGACCATTCTACGATCCACCTTGCCAATGGCACCCTGAGCGCATACCTTACCAGACGAAAATACAAAGCGTTTAAGGATGCCTATCTCCTGTATCTGGAAAGTACAAGATAATTGCTGCGGCCCAAGTGCGCCGGAAAAGAGGACATTATGGAACGAATCATCTTATATCTCTTCGCCTACCTTACCGAAGGGTACATTGTATTTCGCTACGCTTCCTGCTTTTTTACTCCCAGATACCGCACTGCAACGCGGCTTCTGACTCTCGGTCTTCTGTACATTGTCATGGCTTTCTTCGCTATCTGGGAAATCTCATGGCTGAACGTCATCCTCTTTATTATACTGAACGGCATTTTTCTTTTCAGCCAGTACCGCCTGTCTTTTTCCCAGGGAATTCTCCATTTGGCTCTTTTAACCGCACTCATGGCCGCATCAGAGATTGTCGTATACAGCATTGTCTCCCGGTTTGCGCCTCACTTTTATACCAATCCCCAGAGCAGTCTTGCCATGGCTTTGTTCGGGATTTTCAGCAAATTATTGTTTTTTCTGGCAGCATATCTGCTTATGCTGACTGCCGGAAAGAAAATGCTGCGGCAAAATCCGTCTGACCGCTCTGCCCTGCTGCTGCTTCTGATCCCTCTGGCCTCGATTTTTATCATACTGACCTTCGTCACAATCAGCGAAGCTTCCTTTTCTATCCTGAGCATTAACACATTGATGACCATCAGCGCTTTTCTTCTTCTGTTGATCAATCTCTTTGTATTCGGGATTAACCAATATAACCAGAAAAAGAGTCAGGAGTTCACGGATATGCAGCTTTTGCTTCAGAAGGAATCTGACCTCGCCGCGTATTACGAAATGCTTTCCGCCCATAATGAAAACCAGGGGATTCTGATCCATGATTTTAAGAAGCATCTTCAGTCTATATCCCTGTTGAACAAAAACCGTGAAGCAGATAAAATAGAAGCATATATTGATCAGCTTCTGCAATCTTCTGATCTGAATGAAACAATAAAAATATGTGACAACAAAATGCTCAATGCAATCCTCTGCCGTTATAAGCGGCGATGTGCGGAAGAACACCTGACGTTTCTCGCTGACATCCGCAGCCAAAGTATCGATTTTCTGGAGAATTCCTCGTTAACATCATTATTCTGTAATCTGCTGGATAACGCTATTGAGGCTGCAGCAGGTATTCCTGACGGTTTCATTGAACTGATGGTTCAGAAAAAAGAAAATACTCCTTTTGTAATGATAACAGTAATAAATTCCTGCAGCAAAAATCCGATGTCCCTGGACGGAAAATTATTGAGCTCAAAAAAGAATACAGGACAAAGTCATGGGTTCGGCATGAAAAGTATCAAAAAAACCGTAAAACTGTATGGCGGCGACATGGAAGTATATTATGACAGCAGTACACATACGTTCCATTCCCTTATAACACTAAGAAATGATACGCGCCTTTAAGTGGATATTGCGACTATCCGAATAGATAGTTTTGCGCATCAAAAAACCGGAACTCTCTTTCAAGAATTCCGGCCTTCTACGTTCCCTGCGAGAATCGAACTCACAACCAGCGCTTAAGAGTTCGCCCCAGAGGGGTCAAACCGAGTCGAGTTAAAATGAGTTAGGAATTGATTATTTTATACCTGGAGTACTTCCCTCCACATAGCAACTCTAAACGTCCCTGAGCTTGAAGCTTTTTAATAACTGCATACGCCTGCGAAGGAGTCACTTTCAGCAATTCGATTACATCCTGTTTTGTGATGATCCCATTCTGAGTATTTGCCAACTTTATTACAAGTTCAGGATATCGGATGCTGTCAATATCTGTCTGTCGAACATACTGTATTGTTTCTTTGTTCTCACGGTAGAGCTTTTTGCCTAAAATATAGCTGCGATCTTTTCCTCTTCCGGACGCTTCGATCAAACCGGACTCAATCATGAACTCAATTGCGGATCTAACCTTATTTTCACTCAGATTTGTCCGTTCTACAATTCGTTCAACTGTACTTCTTCTCTCTGTATTAAGAACAGACAGAATCATCAATGTGTAAATTGATAATGGTTTTCCCTGCCTGTTTTGTTCTTCTGCAACAAACTTTGCGAACGGCAAATCTGCTTTCGCTCTTTGAATAAATAGTTTAACGGTTCTGCTGGTAGATTCGGAATAATCCGGCCAAGGCCTTCCAAAGATAATAGAACCTTCAAAAATTCGATCAATTCCTCTTCCCGTTTTCTCAGCTAAGCCGATCCGTTTCATTGCATCAGCAAGCGCAGGATTGCGTCCATGCGGTTCTACAGTCAAAAGATTCTTCAGATTAACTCCATCGATAAATCCCCCAGGATTACTAATGACCATTCCTTCATCATCTATCAAAACCCTTACAGCGCCAAGTATCGTATAATCCCTGTGACAGAACGCGTTTACTAAACCCTCTCGAAAGGCAGCCCAGTCAAATTCCGGAATTGGAATTCGAAATAATCCATACTCAGTCTCCCTTTCCGGATTCCAGGCTTTGACATATGTCTCATAGTTCTCGAATAATTCAAGAAGCGGCTTATTGCTGTCCTCATTCATACGGACAGCTGTTCCTTCAAGAACTTGAAACGCCGACTTTGCTGTTGGTATCAGTTCTGCAATGCGCTCTTCTTTTCCAATTAAGAGCATCCCCGTTACCGTTGGAACATATTTACCGGCAACACTTGTAATAAAACGTAATGCAATATCCAATTCGTCGTCCGATAAAGAGAGCAGAGTTTTTTCACCGCCTGGTCTATTCTGAATGATCCGGCGCAGTCTGACTCGCTGATTTGGATCCAGGTCATCCAAAGTAGCTCCTGCCAAAGGTTGAGCAGAATAATCAAGCAATCCCAGTTCTGCAAGACGAGATGGAATTTCATACGAATACATTGGTACTACTTCCGGACTTCCATCAAGTTTATTACGTCTCCTCAATATTTTTCCTGATGCGGTAGATACCACACCCCGGCTTTTGGGCACTTCAATTTTCAAAACATCCTTACCTTCTTCAGTAATTATCTCTGCCCTTACAGCTATGGGCGGGACAGTGTTATTTGCGATTAGTGCAGTTACACCTACGGGATCCTCATGTTTTTTATGAACACCGGTAATTGATCCATCATCTTCAACTCCCAGAAACAGAAATCCTCCGGACGTATTTGTTATTCCAACAATCTCTTCGATAAGATCATGATCAGAATAGCATTTTAAATCACTTTTGAATTCGATATCTAAGCTCTCCTCTTTAGGAATTGTACGCATTTCAACCCCTCCTATCTTCTAATTCAAATATAGTATAACTCATTTTAACTCGTTTGTCGAGTTAGATTTATTTTTTAACTTGATATTATGAGTTAAAAACGAGTTACTTATTTAAATATATTCTACATTCTAATAGATTTATTCCCTTTAACAATTCCATTGTATCAGAACATCAGCTTTATTACCGTAAGCGCTAAATAAAACAACGGCTTTTTCTGACATACCAAAAACTCTATAATGTTTGATAGAAAGTGTTAGCA
>CANRFV010000023.1 GCA_947629985.1 uncultured Clostridia bacterium
TTCTCTTTTTTTGCATTACTAACAAAAATAAATTAGCACTCATTTATAATTCAATGTAATAATTAAAAATCTTCTATTCAAGATTGCAACGAGGTTGGGCATATTTGAAAGAAGAAATTTATAAGCAACAAATTACACCAGTAAGAATTAAAAGTGTTTAAAATCAAAAATAAGAAAAGAGGTAGAAAAATGAATAGTTATGAAAGTGTTATTATAATAAATCCAAAATTAGAGGAAGAAAAAATAAAAGAAATAACAAGTAAGGTGGAAACTTTAATAAATAACAATGGAAAAGTTACTAAAGTTGATGAATTAGGTATAAAGAAATTAGCTTATGAAATAAAAAAATGTAAGGAAGCTTATTATTTTATATTTTATTTTGAATCTGATCCTACATTTATTACAGAACTAGAAAGAACATACAAAATAACAGATGAAATTATAAAGTTTATTACAGTAAAACAGGAAAAAGGAGAAAATTAAAAATGGAAAAAGAAGTATTTGAAGCAAAAATAAAAATAGGCGATTTACACGAAGAAAGACATTTAATAATAGAAATTAAAGATGTTGAAGATGAACAATATGGAATGAGTAAAGCTTATCCTGTATCAAGAATGAACAATGAAGAATTACTACAAAATTTTATTGCAGAATTAAAACATCTAAAAGATTTAGGCTACATCATACATTATCAAATTTAGGAGGTTTTGCAAATGGCAAATTCAATGACTAAAAAGCAAGTAGAAGAATTAAATAACAGATGTAAAAATGGTTGGAAGTTTGATGTTACATATTTTATTTATCATACAGAAAAAACATTTATCAAAAGAATAAAACTACAAAATGAAGGTTATTTAGAGTTTAGAATTTACTACAATAGTAACAATCAAGTTTCATTACATATTAGTAAATTTACATATTTAGAAGGTCAAAGCTGTTCATCAACACAAGGGTTAGGAAAAATATCTATATTAAATGAAACAAGGTATAGTAGAAAAAATGTAAATAATTTAATCATAGTAACAGCACGATTAACAGATGAAGAATTACTAAAAATAAATAGTGAAACTAAAGTGTCCGAAGGTGGAGGACTATTTTTATCAAGTAACGAATTTTAGAAGGAAGGTGTAAAAGTGAAAATAAAAGTAAATGTAATTAAAAATTCATATTTAACAAATTGTACTATAACAAAAATAATTAAAAGAGTCAGAAAAAATGGTGTATGGGGAAATTATGATGTGGTTGAAGTTGAATGTAAAGATTGGCAAGATATTAGAGCTATATTTTTCAATGGTACGATTTTAATTCCAGAAGAACTAGATGGAGATGAAATAGGAATGTGGAGTAATGAAAAATTAGATAATAGTAAAAATGATGTAAGTATGGATATTGAATCAATAAGAAAATTATTGAAAACTGGTAGAGATAATATTGCAACACATGAAGTTGAAGATATACTTATGACTCTACAAGAAAGCTTTGAGGAGAAAATAAAAAAATTACAAGAACAATCTCAAGCTAGAAAGGAATTTAAAAATGGAACAGTTAAATAAAAAATTCAAAAAGCCTACAAGTGAAGAAATTAAAAATATAAAAGAAAAATATATACCAGGAGCAAAAATTGAACTAATAAAGATGTATGATAATACACACCCAGTACCAAGTGGAACAAAAGGAATTGTAGACTTTGTAGATGATATAGGTACAGTTCATGTAAGATGGGAAACTGGTAGTGGTTTAGGTTTAATTATAGGATTAGATGAATTTAAAATATTAGAAGAAGATAAATCTAAAATAGACTATGATGTAAAAGAAGTGTTAGGTTATTTTGATGAAGAACTTGAAAGCAAAATAAAGGAAGAAGAAAATTTTATTCCTGTATTAAATAGGTTATTTTATGATTATATTCAAGAACACTTTAAAACAACAAAAATAGAAAAAATAATTTCAAATAAAATGTTATCAATTCAAAAGAAATTAGAGGATAGCTTTACACAAAAACAAAAAGACTTATTCAAAAAATATGATTATTATAGAGATGACTTAGACTGTTATTCTGCAAAACAAGGTTTTGTGTATGGATTTTGTTTAGACAAACAGCTAAAATCTGAAAAGAACACCAAAAAATCATAGAAACAGTTTAGTTAGGAGATGTTTGAAATGAACTTAAACATAATGTATGACCCTAAAACTAATACAGGTACAACAAGAAAAGTTATATCTGGTGGGACTAATTATTATGTGGGTTTAACCAAAATATGTGCTAATTGTGGAAAAGCGATTATAGGTTATCCTGCAATATCAAGACAAGATAATAAAACAGAAATATGTAGTAATTGTGGAAGTTTGGAGGCGATAGAAGAATTTATGAAATATAAAAAAGAAAGCTTACAAGCATTATTAGAACAATATTATCAAGAGGAAGATACTAAAAAAAGAAATATCTTAAAACAAAAAATATACCAAGAATTTGGAACTAACAAGAAGTGTTTTAGGTGTGAAAATCAGTTATTAGCAAGTGATTTAAAAGAATATAAATATTTATGTTTAAATTGTGATGAGAATTTTTATGAATTTGAGGTAATGTAAAAATAGAAAGAAGGTGTTAAATTGAGAAAAGCTACAACAATACTTAGAATGATAGATAATTTAGAAAGAGAATTATATAGTAATTATACAGATGAACAGATACAAAATGCTATCAAGAGAGAGTCTAAAAGAAAACCCTTTTTGTGTACTAGCGATGGACTAATAAATGCTATTGATACTGCAACAATGGAATAAAAATAAAAGGAGGAATTAAAATGTTATTTAAAGAAGGACAAATAAAACCATTTGTAGTAGGAAAATATGTACAATATGGAAAAATTTTAGAAGTACACGAAGATGATGAAACTTATTTAATAGAAGAAATGGAAACTAAAAAACAATATATAGTAGATGAAGATGATGTATTTTTAGGAGATGACTAAAAAATATATAAAAATGGAGGTAGGAAAATGTCAGGGAGATCAGATTATGAAGAAAGAAAACAAATGAAAATAGAAAGATACAAAGAACTATCGGAAAAAGCAAGTAACAAAAGCAAAGAATATGCAGAACAACATAGGAAAATATCAAGTGCAATTCCACTTGGTCAGCCAATATTAGTAGACCATTATTCAGCAAACAGGCACAGAAAAGATATAGAAAGAATGAACAAAGATATTGAAAAATCAATAGAAGAAGATGAAAAATGTAATTACTATGCAGATAAAGTTGAAACTATGCAAAATAATAGTATTATCTCATCAGATGACCCAAAAGCAATTGAAAAACTGGAACAGAAGTTAGAATCATTAGAAAAATATAAAACAGAAGTAAAATCAAGAGAACACGAGCCTTATGAATTGTATAACCTTAATTCAGAAATAAAAAGAATTAAAGACAGGATAAAAGAACTAAAGGAACTAGAAGAACTGGATTTTGAAGATATAAACTTTAATGGTGGAAAAGTAATACATAACAAAGAAATAAATAGAGTACAAATACTCTTTGATTCAATACCAAATGAAGAAACAAGAACAATTTTAAAAAGTCATGGATTTAAATGGTCAAGATATGAGAAAGCATGGCAAAGATTATTTAATAAAAATTGTATTAGAGCTGTAAAATATGTTTTAGAAAGAATTGAAAAGCAGGGAGATGAAACTTAATGAATTCAGAAGAAATAATAAAAGATTTATTTGTAAATTATGTTGGATATGGAGAAACATCATCAAAAAGTTTTTTGTTAAATGAGAGGATAGATGAAAATACTAAAAAACTGAACAAAATATTAAACAAAAAACATAGAAAGAAATTAAAAACATTATGTGATGATTACGAGAAAGTAAATTTAATTGAAACAGAAAAAGCTTTTACAAGAGGATTTTCATTTGCAGTACAGCTTATGGCAGAAGCATTTAGCCAAAAATAGACAGAATATTAATATATAGGACATTCAAACGAGATTGGCGAAATTCACAAAATATAAATTGAAGTAGTACAGTTTGTTGCTACAAATAAATAATTGTTTTAAAATTAAAATAAAAAAGAAGGTGCAACAGTAGCAATACGAAATATTGGAATAGAAGTTACAAAAGGAAAAATATCAAAAGTGTTTTAATGAACTAATAAGTTAAATAAAAGCCAACTTGCAAGTTTATAGTAAATTAGTAAGTTAGCTTTTTATTTTAGTTTATCCAAAAAATCTTTTAATAAAGTATCAGTTGAAACATTTAATATTTTTGAAATTGCAGCCAATTCATAATCTTTAATTATTCTATCTCCACTCTCTAATCTTTGAATAGAATTTTTAGGAACATCTATACCTAATAATGTTAATTTTGCTGACACATCAGCTTGAGATAGATTCGCCTGTTCCCTATACTTTCTAATTACTGGACCAATTACATTTAATTTATCATTATATTTTACACTATTTTTCATAACCTTAATTTTCCCCAAAATTTACTATTTTACTAATAAATTTTATAATAGAAATTAAGATTTATTGACACCACAGGTGCTGTTATAGTAAAATGTATGTGGAGGTAATTATGGAAAAGAAAGTTGCAATACAAATATTAGAAGATGTTAGAGAATGCTTAAATTCTGATAATTTTAAGGATAAAACATTAAGCACAATCAAACAATATAAAAAGAATTTATTAATAGCCACGAATGAGGATTTAATAAAACTAGCAGAAGAATTAAAAAAATATGATGAAAATAGTAAGGAATATTCTGATACTTCAAATAAAATGGCAGATATAATGTATCAGATTTTTCAAAACTAAGGTGGTGTAATAAATGAATGAATCTACAATGTTGTCATTGTTAGTTAGAATAGAAAATTTAGTTGATAAAAATAGATTTGTAGAAGCAATAAGACTTACAGAAAGAGAAATTGAAAACTTGAAGGGTATTACAGAACAAAAATGCAAAAGACACAAAAAAAATAAAGGGTACTGTAAAATATGTACTAATGTAAATTGTAATCTAAATACCAACAAAATTTAATATTAAAATAAATAGATTAAAAAAATGAAATTAGAAGAAAAACTGTAAAAGAGGTGTATATGAAAAAGAAGATTTTATTTAGTATTTTAATTATAGTATCAATATTTAATATTTGGAGTAATACAGTATTTGCAATAGATGATACACAAAATCTCCCTACATCTTATGATTTAAGAAATGATATAGCTATAAATGTAGAAAATCAAGGTCAAAGAGAGTGGTGTGCGATTTATTCAGCTACAAAAGTAGTACAAACAACATTAGCAAAAACAAGAAATATTAATTATAATCTGTCAGAATCATATCTTGCTTATTCATTTGCAGAATATTTTGGTGGTAGTTTTTCTGATTTAAAAAATGCTGAAGATGTAAACCATTCTACTGGTGCTGTTCAAATGATATTTGGAAAACAAGTATTAGAAAGTGATTTTCCTAATAAAGATTATGAATTTAATGCTTCTAATAAGGAGAAGTTTCAAAATGCAGATATTGTAATAAAATCAGCAGAAGAAGTAACCTTTAATAATAGAGAAACAATGAAAAAACATATTATGGAAAATGGTGGAATACAAGTAATAATAGATGGTAATCAAAAATGGTATAACTTTTCAAACTGTGCAATATACTGCAATGATTTTAATTCAAATACAGAACAATCTCATGGAGTTACAATTATAGGGTGGAACGATAATTATTCAAGAGATAATTTTAACTCAAATTGTAAACCTCAGAATAATGGTGCATGGTTAATATTGAATTCTTGGGGAAATGACTGGGGAAATAACGGAACTGCTTGGGTATCCTATGAGGATATTTGGATATATGAACAACCACTAGGTGTAAAGAATGTAAAAATTATAGGTGATCCACCTGTTACTGAGGTTGCATATAGTCAACGTAATGGGTACGTTCAAGCAATTATAAAATCTGATGAGGAACTAAAAGATATTGATGGTTGGGAAACAAGTGATGATAGGAAAGCTTTTATAAAAACTTTTAATGAACAAGTTGCTCCATATACTATAAATGTGTATTCTGAAATAGATAATTCATCAGTACCAGTTGAAATCAATATTACAAATGCAGATTTCAAAGTTTATGATACTAATTCCACTATTCATATAGAGGGAAAATATAAATTAAACAGTAAAGATTTAAGATTAGTTATAATAGTGTTAGTACCAATTTTAATAATATTATTATTTATTTTAAAGCATTTAAAAAAGATAAAAAAGTAGATAATAATAAAAATTAAGGGGGATATTATGAAAGAGAAAAAACAAAAATCTATATATATAATTTTGATAATAATAGGGATATTGATAATAGGTCTAGTGTTATTAAGTTATAATTTAGATTTAAAAGAAAATATGGAATCTTCTGATATTCAAGTGGAATTTGAAGATTTTGTAGGTAATGTTTGTAAAGCAGGAAAGATAACGAAAGAAGATTATAACAACTTGATGTCAAAATTAAGTTCAAGTGGAGAAAGTTATGAATTATCAATAGAGATACAACAACTAGACAAAGATGTATCAAAAAAAATAAATAAAGAGGATACATCAATAGGAGAGAATATATATTATGAAACATATACAGAACAAATGTTAAATAGTTTAAATAATACAGGAGTGTATTCATTAAACGAGGGAGATGTAATACAATTAAAAATACTAAAGTCAGAGAGTCAAGAAATAGTAGCACAACAAACTGGTATGATAACAGTAAATGGAAATTAAAATGTAATTGAATAGGAGATTTGATACTATGTTTAAAACCTTAATTTCAAAATTTATGGCAAAATCAATTATAGCAAAAATAGTTATAGTTTCATCTACAGTAGTTGTAGTTGGTGGAGCAACAACAGGTGCAATCTTAATACCAAAATATATAGAACAAAAACAAGAGGAACAAAGGCAAGAACAAATAAGACAAGAAAATGAGGCAGATTTAGCCAATATATCAATAACATTAAAAGCAGATAATTATAAATTGCCTTGGAATGGTGTTACACAGGGGATAACTATAGATAGATATGAAAATTTAGAAGATGTAATGCCATTTAAACTAGGAGATGAAATTGATAAAGAAAAACAGAAAAAAGTAATGATAGAAATGTTTGTAGAAAATTATACTGGTGGAGAACTATCAGTTGAAGTTGACCCAAATATGAATGAAAGCACAAGAGGAGATTATAATGTTATATTTACAGTAACATCTGAAAAAGGAAACACAAAATCAGCAACTGGAATAATATCAGTTTTAAACTATTATAGACCAAATATAATTATAGACAAAGCAGACATAACTATAACAAAAGGAACAAATGTAGATATAATGGAAGGTATTACAATAGAAACAAATTTACCAAAAGAAGAACAAGGAGAAATAAAAACAGAAGGAACAGTTGATGTGAACAAAGTTGGAACATATACAATAACATATACTTATATACCAAAAGAAGGACTAGAAGGAGAGCCAATAGTTGGAACAGGTACTAGAACTTATAGAGTTATAGAAAAACCTAATTTAAAATTAAATACAAAATATACTATGGAAATGATTGAAAACATAGGTGGAGAAATAATATTTACATCAGCAAATGAGTATAAATATACTACTTTATACTCTGATGGTAGTAATGGTGGAACAAGAACAGGCACATACACAGTAAAAGGAAATAGAGTTACCCTAAAATGCCCAGAGGATTGGGGAAATGAAACAAAAGATTTAATAATTAATAATAGTAACAATACATGTTATTGGGATTTAGACTATGAAAATCTAAATTAGTTTACTAATTTAAGGTATGAAGTTACAAGAGATATAATATAAAAATCAATTCTAGGGCAACCTCGTTACAGAGAAATTGAATAAATTATGAATAAGCTCCAATTTGTGAGCTTATTTTTATAATTAAAAAGCTAGAAAGCTAATAGATATAATAAAATATAATATTATAGGAGTTGCAAAAATCAATTTAATGTGTTAAGCTACCTGAGAATAAGTTATGTAAGAGGAAATATAAAATGTTAAAAATGGTAAATGAAAGAGATATAAATAAAAAAACAATACATTTTAAAATAAATCATTCAGCAGTAGATATTCTACTTACATTGTTATTAAATAATATAGAAAATGTTAGCAAATTAGATGAAGAAAACTTTTATCTTCTTGATTGTTTAATTAAATGCAAATTACTATTTTGTGAAATTGAGATCACAGATGACTATTCTGAAAATGTAAAGAAACTGCTTCTATATTGTAAAAGAAAAAGACACTTTAAAAAATGCTTAGACAATTATACTTATGTATATTTAACCAGTAACAATTTAGATTCGTTAATAAATTTATTAAAAGATAAAATAAAAACTACTTCTCTACTTCAAATGGAAGAAGAAATATTAGATGACTTAATAAGTGCAAAAATGAGTTTTTATGACAATATTTTTGAAAATGTGGAATTTATAAAATTAATGCAAGAAATAGAAAAATTAAAAATTATGAGAGGAAATAAAACAAATGAGATTATCTAAAATACAAAAATTTTTGAAAATTAATAATATTAATTACACCTATTCTACTGATATGTACAGTAAAAATGAATATGGAAGCATATCAATAAATGATAAAAGGACTAATTATACAAGCATTTCCGAAATTACAGGAACTAGAGGAACAACAGTTAGTGGAATATGGGCATCATATAGAGAGGATAAATCTATAAAATCTTTTGTAACTCAAAGTCAAGAAAATATAATTAAAAGAATACAATCAGATATGATAAGCAAGAAAAATAATCTGTAGAAGTTATCTACAGTTTTTTTCTTCTTTATATGGTTAAGAAAGGAAATGTAGAAATTGTATAATAAAATAATAAATCATTTTAGGGAAATAGGTATTTTTGAAGAAGATATACTAAGCAATATAAATGTTAATGATATAAAGTTCTTAAAAAAGCTATCTATAGACTTTGAACAAATACTATATAAAAAAACTAAAAGGCATGATGAGCTAATGAAAGAACTTTACAAAGTATTTGATAAATCTAAAAATGCAACCAATAAAGAAGAACTTGAAAAGTACGAACAAAAACTAGAATATGAAATATTTAGTATTGAAAATGAACAAGCATTTATAATCGGATTTATAGTAAGCAAAGGAACTGTTGATTTAGATAAATTAAAAAGTATAAACTATGAAGAACAGAAAGATTTACAGGCATTATATATGAAATATAGAAAACAAATATTTACACCTACAGAAGAATATAAGTTGTTAAAGAAAAAAGAAGATGAAATACTAGAAGAAACACTAAAAGTAGTGAAACAACAAGGAGAATTATTAGAGGAACACGATAAAGTATATGATAAATATAAAGCCATTGAATTTTATCAATATAGTTTGTTTGGTTATTTACTAGGAAAGCAATTAAAAATAAATGGAGGAATGGAGAAATGGAAGAATTAAAAAATAATAATGTCTTTCACTTGGAAATAGAAGTCTATAATTCAAGATATGGAGATTTAATTGAACGAGATAATTTTTTTAACGATGTTTATTCTACACTTGAAAAAGCAGTAGCAGAAGGAAAGAACTGGCTAGACAAGAGATTACAAGATATATACCAAAATAGTGATTACTGTACTAAGGAGAAAGACACCCTAACATTACAAGATATGTTAGATGATGAGATAATAAGTTATTGTTTTAAAGTAACAGAATTAGACCCAGTATATGCAGAAAGTTTTGAAGTACCTGATATGGAATATAAATGTAAAGATTTAGCACCAACACATATAATTTACTATTATAATTTACAAGGAGATTTAGAAAGAAGATACTTTGAATATCTTAGTCCAAAAGGTGGATATGGATATATTATTCAAAGATACCAAACAGATGATGAAAATGCACAGAATAAATTTAAAATTGGAGATTTTGTTACTGTAATAGATGAAAATAAAAAAATAGACCAAGTCTTTGTTGTAGCAACAGTACCAATTAGAAATGACCCATATAAATTATTTGAAAATGTCTATACTTTAGCAACTATAACTGATAGAGATAGATTTGAATTTTACCACGATTATCATGAAAGAAAAATAAGAAAGTACGAAGGGACAATACAAGAGGATTCCCCACTAATGTTATTAAAGAAAATATACACAAAAGAAATAGAAATTAGTCAAGATGTATGGGATAAAATACAAGAAAACAAAATTTTACTTAATACATATCCTTCATTTCGAGATATAGAAGAATTAAATTAGTATTATGGAGGTATAGATATGAAGGGGCTGAGGAATATAAAAATATACTTTAATAATTTAGATGTTATTGAACTACCAAAAGAATATTTTACACAGATAGATTTTAAAGATATAAGAAAAAATATGCAAGTATTTGTTAAAGATAAAATGGAAGCAATTCAATATGAATGTGCAGAAAAAGTTAAAATTATAATAATGAAAGAGTGGGCTAAAAGAACTAGAATAAATTACAATGAAAAAAATAGAGAAGTGTCATTAGATACACTAGGCGAATTTAAAGGAGAAGTAAAAAATATTAACCTTGTAGAAAGGCTAGTACAATATAGAGATATTTCATTTATTGCCCTAAAATTTAAAAATAAATATTACACAATATCTGTTCCAAGTCAATATGAGGAAGGACAAAATAAATATCAAAGAGTAAATGTTAGAGGAAATATAGTTGAAATAATAATAGAAAATATTTAGAACTACAGAAGAATATAAAAAGAGGTGGTAAATGTGGAAAATATTTTAGATAATGAAGAAAAACAAACTACAGAAGATATTGTAAAAGAATTGGATAATTACATTGGATTTAATAATGCAAAAGAAGTTATAACAGATTATGCAGAATATCTTAAATTGTATAAGGAAGAAAAAGTACATATTGGAAATAGAAATATAATCATATATAAAGGTGGAATAAATAGAGATTATAGTAAATTGTTAGATATAATAAATCATTTACTATTTAAAGAAGGAATAACGACATTCAAAGAATATGAAGTTCTAAAAGATATAATGCGACTTAGAAATCCTACATTAGACCAACAAAAATTATATGTAATAGATGACCCAAATATTAAAAATTCAAAAATAGAAGAAATTATAGATTCAAATACAAATGCAGTATTTATATTAGTAGTATATGAAAAAGAGGATATAAATGCAAAACGATATTACAGTATTGTAGATAGTCTTAAATCCAAGTTGTTCTGGGAATTATCAGTTTCAGAGCCTACAGAAGATGAAAAGAATAAGTATATTAAGAAAGTAATTAAACAGCACCACTTTTGTAATAGAACAACAGATAAAGAATTAAAAGCAATAACTGGTTATGATTTAGAAACAATAGATAAATGTTTGATGTCAGCATTTATAAAAGCTACTAAAGAAGGAACAACAGAAATAACAGCAAAAGAATTAAATATTATGAAAAACCCTAACTACAGAACAGGATTAAAGAAATTAAATAAATTAGTAGGACTAGAAGATGTAAAACAACAGATACAGCAAATAATAGATTATGTGCAGGTACATAAACAAAGAGGACACTCCCCTACCCTACACATGATTTTTAAAGGAAATCCTGGTACTGGAAAAACAGAAGTAGCAAGATTAGTTGGAGAAATATTTGCAGAGTATGGAATACTAGAAGATAAATTTGTAGAAGTTGGGAGAAATGACCTAGTTGCAGGTTATGTAGGACAAACAGCACTAAAGACACAGAAAGTAATTGAACAAGCTTTAGGTGGTGTATTATTTATAGATGAAGCCTATTCCCTATCTTCAAATTCTGAAAAAGATTATGGAGCAGAGGCAATTTCTACTTTAATAAAAAATATGGAAGATTACAAAGATAATTTGTGTGTAATAATGGCAGGATATCCACAGGAGATGGAAGCATTTTTGAAAAGCAATGCTGGATTAAAAAGTAGAATACAATTTTTTGTGGATTTTCCTGATTATTCTACAGAAGAATTATATAGGATATTTACAAAATTGGTAAAAGAAGGAGATTTTAAATTAAATAAGAACTGTAAAGCTGTAGTAATGGACTTTCTATATAATGAAATAAAGAATAAATTAAATGATTTTGGTAATGGAAGGTTAGTAAGAAACTTATATGAACATATTTTGTTTGAACAAGCTACAAGAGTAAGAAGAAATAAATTAAAAGATATAAATACAATAGTTGCAGAAGATGTAATAAGTGTAGTAAATAAAATGAAAACACACCCAATAAAAAAAATTGGATTTAGTGCATAATTGAAAACAGAAAAAATAACAGCATAATCTAATACCAGTTATTTCATAAAAAGCCCTAGAAATCAAACCTCGTTTGAAGAAATTATGGATAAGCTCTAAAATTAGGGCTTATTTTTGTCTATTCTACTTTTTATTGATAT
>CANRFV010000024.1 GCA_947629985.1 uncultured Clostridia bacterium
TTTGTTGAGCAAATCTTCTATATTGATTGGTAAAGCCATAACAAAACTTATTCTTTTAATGCAAAAATAACTCAAAAATCATCGTCCATCATGTCGCAGTCGTCCTGCTCGTCATGGAAATCATCATACGACCGAGAAAAACCATGGTTGTGATAGGCGTAAGTTTTGGTGAAGTCATTGAATTGGTAGCCGTCACTATCAGTGGGATCAAAATCATCGAGTGCATCGTCTTCATCATCGTAGATGTCAGCACCACGATATAAGGAACGGGAGGATTGGTGATGATTATTTGTATCAAAACTGTCATCCGCATTATGATGTCTGTACGAGTAGTCGGTCATATCGGTATTATAAGTGCTGTCGGCACTGTGATTTTTGTTCCGATTGCCAAACAGCCAGCGAAACAATAAAAACTCGCCTATGTATTTCCAAAAGGCCATATCAGTCGATTCCGTTAATGATGTTATACAGATTCTCGAACTTATCGACCACGCCGTAACGGGTGGTGTTGGTCGAGATAGAGTTGAAGAGGCGCTTGGCACATTCAGTCTTAGCCTTTTCTACACCGCGAAGCTCCATCTTGTCGAGTGAGCCTTTGGTTTCGGCAACAAAGAACACGTGGCGAACAGTTCCTTCTTCAAAAACTATCGCCCAGTCGGGAGCATAGTAACCAACCGGTGTTGGTATTTTAAGCTTGCGCGGCAACTTGGCAAAGATAAGGACTTCCGTGGCTGATTGCAATGAAGCTGCGAAGTTGCGCTCACCATCGCTATCGTAGGCTACGTATGGCGTGATATGCTTTGACAACTCAATCGCCTTGTTGACATTCAGTCTACGCTCCGGCACGAAAATCGTGCTGTCGTACGGCTCGGCCTTAGTGGGATTGTAGGTGATATGGTCAACAATCATTGTCGCCTTTTCTTCGCGGATAGCTTTGATGACGTTGCGGATAAATTCTTCCGGATTATTCTTGAAGAGCAACGCTTTCAGGCCGATGCCTTTAAGGATTCTCACAACAGTGCGACGGGTTAAACGAGCGCCTTTGGCAATGTCACCGACAACATCGTATGGAACAGACGAGGTACATACATCAGTCAGTTCGCGTGTTGTCGACTTGGTATTGCCAAATTCTATGACTTTCTCTTTATCCTGTTGGCCTGTAACCATCACATATTGAAGTTTGGTTACAGTGAGATTTTTCTTCAAATTGGCAATGGCTTTCTCAATAAGCTCCTCGCTGTCGTAATGAACGGTATAGACATACTTGTGGTTAATCTCGTTCCAGAGTTTCTGAAAACGCTTGTCTGTAAAGTTGTCGTTAAGTTCATTCGCCGGAGTTGACGCAGATACTTCCTCAACCATATCTTCAAGCACCTTGGGATTGAAGATTCCGGCAATCAATGTCTGCATTCCTTCTTCGATATTTTTTATCGGAGAGTCGGCGGGCAGAATCATCAGCTCGTTTGCCTTTGTATCGGCATGATATTTCGGCGTGAGATTACCTTCGCGAGTAACGTATCCGCTCTGATATAGATAACCCAGAATCAGAGTGGCATCCATAAGGTCGATGGTATGTTTCTCTCCATTGGAATCTGTTACAACCTTGCCGATAAAGTAATCCTGTGAGGCAGCAGTTACGCGGTCGCGCAGTGCCTCACGGGTTTCGCGTTGCAAGGCTGTAGTGAAGTCCGTGTAGCTTTCGTTAGCAATGACTGTCAGTTGGTTCACCTCGTGAACATCCTCGCCGAGAAGTTCCTTATCCTGACGAATACCGTTTTTGTCAACACATATTCTCAAACCTCGACCGACTTCCTGACGTTTGGCGGTTGCCGAATTGCTGTGGCGTAGCGTACAAATCTGGAATACATTCGGGTTATCCCAGCCCTCACGGAGTGCCGAATGGGAGAATATAAAGCGGGTTGGTTCTTCAAAACTTAGCAGTTGTTCCTTATTCTTTAGGATAAGATCGTATGCCGAGGTGTTGTCCTCAGAATCTTTCTCTTTTGAATTGATTGCCCGACCTTTCTTGTCAATAGAAAAATAGCCCTTATGTGTTTCGTATGGTTTGAAACTTTGCAGATACCTATCGTAAGGTGTATCAAAGATTGTAATGAAGTCGTTGACAATACGAGAGTATTCTTCCTCAAAGATACGCTGGAACTTACCCTTGACCTCATTGCCGTCCTCGTCATATTGGCGATAGTGGCTTACTTCGTCAATGAAGAAAAGTGATAGGCACTTGATGCCGCGGTTGAAAAGTTCCTTTTCTTTCGTGAGGTGCGCAATGATGGTCTGTCGGATTTGAACGCGCTGCATCGCTTCCTCGTTGGTATCACCAACCACATCGCCACAATAAATTGTAATGCCGTTAAGAAATGTGACGTAGCCACGACCACGAGGATTTATTTCGGAGATAACGAAGTCCTCATATTGTGCAAGACCAGAAGCTGCAAATAGAGAATCGCCGGTGGCGAACTTTTTCACCTCGCGACGGATAGAGCCATCGGCTCGCTTACATTCCAATTCAATGCGTACCTCCGGCGGACGCTTGGGCGACAGCACCATGCCGTCGATATACATATATCCGCTTGTACCTTTGAGGTTCTTGACCTCGAACCCCTGCACCTGAATACGCTTGACGAGTTGTTCCCGGTAAGCGTCGTAGGCGTCGAGCGCATATATGGTATCGTGCTTGGTCTTATGTGTGGCAGAATAGTTGAGCACAAAGAGCGGCTTGAACTTGGCGAGCGCTCCCTGGGTAGCGGCGCCCTCCATCTTCTGCGGTTCGTCCATGATGATGATTGGACGGTTAGCGGCTATGACATCAATCGGACGGCGCGAGCCAAATTCATCACGCTTCGAGTAGATGATGCGGGCTGCTTTGTCGCCGCTTCTGCCTTGCCCCTTGGCCTTGGCCTCATTCATTGATGATGCGAAAGCTTGAGTATTGATGATCATGACGGATATTCCGCTGTCCTGCGAGAACTGGTCGAGCTGATTGAGGTTCGACGAGTTGTAAACGAACCACCGTGCTTTCTTTCCGTAATACTCCATGAAATGGTCTTCAAGCATACGGAAAGACTTAGCCACGCCTTCGCGGATGGCTATGCTCGGCACAACGATGATGAACTTGCTCCAGCCATACTGTTTGTTTAGCTCAAACATCGTCTTGATATAGACGTAAGTCTTACCGGTGCCTGTTTCCATCTCGATGTCAAGATTCACCACACCGTGACCATCGCTCAGTGATGTGCTTGGTACGATTTGGTTCTGAATCTGAATATCGCGGATATTGTCGAGAAGCCGCTTCTTGTCAAGCTCAACATCAGCATTACGATAGCCTGCTTCTTCCTCCTCTGAGAAGATAGAGCCTTTGGCTATCTTGCCAATATCGCGGCGATAGTGTTTAGGGTCACGCTTAGGTTGCCCCCGGAACACATTCACCGTATCTTCGACAGCTTCCGTCTGATATCCTTGTATCTTAAACTGAAATTTCATGATGCGCCGTCGATTTTTCCCTTAATTGTATTGAGCAATCCCTCTTTATACTGTCTGATATAATCATCCATCTGCCCTGTTGATGGGTATTTACCGTAAGGGAAGGTTAGGTGACCTTGTATTACATACCTATCATCGAGGAATTCGATTGAAAAGAAATTAGTCATTGTCATATCACCAAGGCATTCTCTGGTCGGATTCCTTAATTCGTTTTTGAACCACATGCTACGAGCATTCTGAATTGTTTGAGTTAAACGTGCATCTCCGGTATATCCGCGCATGGATTGATTTAGATGCAAACCGCCTTCTGCTCGATCGGATGTTGAAATAATATTGGAAACCGGAGTATAGCCAAAGAAACGTTGCATTGACAGAGAAACATCAGCAAGTTTTTTAGCCATTGGGAAATACACATATTCCAGTACATCCCAGACACGCTCAGGAGATTTCCTAATACTAAACTGCTGTTCTTTCTTTTTCTTGGTTTCCTCTTTCAACTTTATTTCTTTTTCAAGGAGAGAAAGTTCTTTGTCGAAGTCATCGTCTTCTTCGATTGATTCTCCCTTAGCGGCCTTTATGCAGGTCTCTAACGCAGAGGTTAGGCACTTTTCCATATAAGAGACAAACGGATTTAATTGAGTTAAATCCGCATGTGCTCCAAGAGACGGTACCATGCCAACTACGACATCGCATTGGTTTAACGCATTGAGATATTCTTGCTTGTTTTTGGTTTTCACAACTATCATGGGATAATTGTGGCGAAGTAATATATAGTTAACTAATAAACGAGCGATACGACCGTTGCCGTCCTCAAAAGGATGAATACGGATATAGCGATAGTGAAATACTGCGGCTAATTGAATGGGGGTGAGATTTTTCTTTAGTTCTTCCCCTTTGTACCATTCAATAAGGTCTGACATTAATGCTGGGGTTTCCTCAGGTGAAGCATATTCAAATCGTTCACCTGTAGCCGTAATAACGGAGTTTGGGCGTGTTTTATACTGTCCTGCGTGAACAGTATAGGATGTTGTTACACCTGATGGACTTTCACGATAGACATGATAATCTTCTCGCAAAAGGGTGTGATGGAGTTGACGTATGAAAGTTTCACTTAGTTGGCGTTCTTGATTGTGGGCTTCCTCAATCATCATTTTGAGACCAACATTATGAGCTTTCATTTCTTCCAGATCTTTCATCTGAGCGGCCTCGGCAACTTTCCCGAACAAAAGTAATAGTTCTGTCTGTCCGTAAGTAAGAGTATTGCCTTCTATATGATTGGAGTTATAGTTAAACTCCAACATAAACTTCTGCCTTAACCGATTAGAAGCATCTTCAGGCAACGGCTGATACGAAAGCCATTCATTATATAACGTTTCTATTTCAGTCATAATAGTCAGAGGATGTGGGTTGTTATCTTCTTTTCGTTGGAGTAGGATTCGATAATTTGGTCGAAGTTGTCGAGCACATTGTCATTGGCAGCGGAAGCGTCACGGATTACAAGGTGCGTCGGAAGTAGCTTCGCCATTTCCTCGATGGTTGTTTCGTTCACGTCCTTGTCGAAGCAAGCGAGCAGGTAGTCATCATCGACAGAGAAAACCTCCTTACCGGCAATTTCCTTACGCTCGATCTTAGCAGAGAGTTCGATGCCAAGGTCAATCATAACTTGGAAAAGCAGGTCTTCGCCGGAGCGGTCAGCCTTGATATTATCAACAAGGCTGTCGAGGAGTGATGGCTCAAACTTATCGGGAGTATAGAATACATCCTCCATATTCGACGAGTCGAGTTTGAGGACACGGAAGCCTGTGTCAAGGTCTTGTCCTTGCAGCCCCGCTTCCTCCTTAATCTGTTTCCCAGCAAGGCGAATACGTTCTTCTCCAATCTTACAAATATTGCTAAAGCCTTGATTCTTCTTTACTTCGCTCACAGGTTCGGGCAATTGAACAAGTATGAATTTACAATGAGTATTTTTCTCAGAGTTTGATTTCATGAGAGCATGTGCGGTAGATGCCGACCCTGAAAAGAAATCAAGAACAATAGAATCATCATTAAGATTAGCCAATGTAATTAATCGTTGCATAAGTCTGACTGGCTTGGGGCCATCGAACACGCCTTTATCACCAAATAAGGCAACGACTTCTTTAGCACCTTCTTGGCTATGCCCAACCTCTTTGTAAAAAAGGATTGAAGTTGGAGCCATGCCATCAAACTTCAACTCTGAAAGGAATCGCTTTATACAGGGGACACTATTGCCATCTGAGCCGAACCATATTCGATTGTCGGCGAGTCTCTCGCGGAACGCGTTCCGCGAGAGACTCCAGCAGCGAGCTGCTGGAGGCTCTACAATACGCCCGGAGGGTGTTGTTATTGGATAGTCCGATTCCTTGTTGTATGTCTTCACTGACATATCGCTTGGCTTCCACGGACCTCTTGGGTCATTGTCTGGATTTGAATAGCGTGCATTAGCTTCTTCTGTTCGTTCCAATCGTCCAATCTTAAAAGAATCAATATTCTTTGCATACATTATTATGTAATCATGGCTATTAGAAACGAATTTTGCATCATTCTTGGGCGAATATGCCCTTTCCCATATCAATTGAGCGACAAAGTTGCGACCTCCGAATATTTCATCACATACTTTTCTCAGGTTGTCTTGTTCGTTATCATCTATGGAAATGAAGATAACTCCATCATCGCTCAATACATCGCGAGCGACTTTCAGACGAGGATATATCATATTCAGCCAATCAGTATGAAAACGACCGTTGGCTTCGGTGTTGCGCTGCATGGGGTCGATTGTTTGGTTGCCATCGGCATCAAACAAACCACTGCCTTGCTCGAAGTCATCCTTACCCTGAGCGAAATCATCGTTATAGACGAAGTCATTACCGGTATTATAGGGTGGGTCAATGTAAATCATCTTGACCCGACCGAGGTAAGTTTCTCGAAGGACTTTGAGGACATCGAGATTGTCACCCTCAATATAAAGATTTTCCGTGGTGTCGAAATCTACTGATTCTTCACGACACGGACGCAGAGTTAGATTGACCGGCTCGTTTGCAAGACGAGAAGCAGCTCGTTTGTCAGGCCAAGTGAACTGATAGCGTTCCTCGCCGTCTTCGAGCGCATCGTTCGACAGTTCCGCACGGAGCTTGTCAAAGTCGATGGCAAGTTCCGGCTGACCATCTTTATTTAGTCGCTCAGTGACGCACTGCGGAAACAACGCGGCAATCTTCTCCACGTTGCCGCCCACAACATCACGGCTTTGCATTTTCAGTTTATTGATCATTTTGATTTGTTTTTAATGCTTCAATTAATTCATTGTGCTGTCTATCACTAATAGTTACGGGAATACACACCGCACAAATAATAGAGACAACCATAGACACTATTGCAATTACGATTGCTATGATATTAGCCCGCTTAGCTCGTTTTAATGCTATATCATTGGTCGTTTGTTGTTTCTCATATCGTAGCACCTCTATTGTTTTATATTTATTGTCATATAATTCAATAAGTTGAAAACTTGGAAGAATTGCTGATTGTAGAAATGAGTCTAAGAATTTTGCAATCCTTTTAGAGCAAATATTAGAAAACTTCCAAATGTAATTGGGCTTAGGATAATCTTCAAGAGGTACATGCCATTCTTCAAATTTTGACTTTTCAAAACTTTCATCTGGGAAATATATTAACCCATCTTGATGTAGTTTAGAAATAAAGCTTGTTCCTATGATCAACGAATGAATTTGATGAGTAACCATTTCTTCTAGTTTTTTATCGTATTCTTCACCGAATGTTTCGGTGACATATTTTATTTCAAAGAAATGATATAAATGAATTTCACCATCTTCAACATCTATTCGGTAGGCAATATCCTCTGTATGAATGCTATTATTCTGCATCAATCGATTTAACAATTCATAAAGATGTATCCCCAATTTGTCAGATATAGGCATATCTTTATCGAAGAGAGATATTGACTTCTCTTTGCATCCGGTTACGATTTCACTTATTATAAATCGCTCATTATCGCTCAGTGATTCCAAGTAATTCATAAGAAAGATTTTAATTTCTTTATTTCAGAATAAAGCTCACGTTGTCGGCGATGTTGAGAGGTGGATCGCATTTGACACTCCAACGACTCAATCTGATGAACGAGCTTTGTCCGTTCATCGTCAAGGCGGATTTGTTCGGTGAGAGAGTTGCCATCGGCGACCTCCAGGTCTCCGACAAAAGCAACGATACTCTGCCAAACGGCATCGAGGTTTAAGCCATCGAGTCGTACACTGACATTGTCAAGTGGCTGCCATGATGAGGTAAATAGCTTGGTGTAGTACACGGCAAGCATAGCCTCATCCTCGAAGCGAAGTAGATATATTACGCGCTGCGGAATACTTTTAGCGAGAAGGACGATATTCTTAGTGTCGAAGTCGCGATTTTTGAGGGAGACTTCAATAACGAATATCTCCTTGACCTCAGTGCCCTCGGCGATAGCAGGCAGAGTGCGCGGAGCAATCCAGTTAATGAAGTCAAGGCGCGACACTTCGCCATCGAAACTATCACGTTGCGATGGCATCCAGTCGAACCGCTTATAAAGCTGCGCTTTGGGAAGCGGTCGCTTGACTTCGGTGGATTGCGGCAGTCCTAACATTATATTATAAAGTATATTTCAAACTAATATTCTTGACTTCTCGACAAACCCAACCCGAATTAAGTTTGTCAGCAATGTCATTATAATGCGGTAATTCACTGAAGTTATTACCATATTTTAAGATTACTGCAGTTAACTCTGCAAACGTCCAATCATATTTGACTATACCATAAAGGTATCTGCTAAAACCATCTTCGCCATCTATCTCTTTCCAATAATTCGATAGGATAATAAAATGACGGAAATGAATCGAACGCAGGTAAGATTCTTCATTTCCTGATACTGCATAAAAACGGTTAGGACAATCCCAAAAGTTCAAAATCCCTTTCCAATAGTCAAGTAGAGATTTATCATTATAAAAATTAGCCAAATCTGCGACGACGGCTATGCCAGCCTCGCTACGAGGATAATTTTTATTCTTAATCAAAAAGAATTGTCGGTCTTGCAACCCATGAGATATCCGCGTAAGGAATTGAAAATTACGGCGGTTGATATCTATAACAAGATTCAGCATTGAGTCAGTCTCATTATATTCCATACGCTAACGGATTATTAGGAAACAAATCAGTTCAAAATCATCGAGACCACGGACTTCGTTGCCGAAAAGCGAGCCGGTATCACCGTCGAGGAAGGAAAAGAGATCCGTTGTTTCTTTCGTCTTGATAAGCGACGAGATGGCGTCGCCGAGCAAACGTGAGTATGTCCCCATACGCTGACCGTCGCGAGTCTCGGCATTGAACTTGCGGCACAGTTCAAGTATAGGCTCAGACTTGCCACGGCAAAGGTGACGCATTCGATCAAGAAGATCTTTCGGGTCGAGGTGATCTACAATCACCTCGGAGTCCTTCGAGATATAGACCATATAGAACGGGTGGAGCCTGTTCTTTCGGTCGATGTTGATTTCGTTGTTACGATTTTTGAGAACGAAAATAACTCCGGGAGGCGCGTCCTTATCAGAAGCCACGAGTGCATGAAGTCCCATCGGGGTATGCTCAATGTCGTGCCCATGCTTCATGTAGTTGAGCAAGTCAAGACGAAATTCATTCAAACCCAAGTCCATGATTGAGACTCCGGTGTTCATTTCCTCAATATCGACGACTTCCTCTTTGAGTCGTTCCAACTGATCACGGCGATATTTGAGGTCGCCCTGTTCTTCGGCAGAAAGCGGGTTGTCGTCGCCGGTGGCGGTGAGGACGGACACTTTCATGCGGGCCTCGACTCGACCTTTGAGATTGATATAATCGTCAAGGTCCATGTCTGGCCAATAGTTGACAAGCTGGATAACCGCGTTGCGAGAGCCTATGCGGTCTATTCGACCGAACCGTTGAATAATGCGCACCGGGTTCCAGTGAATATCATAGTTAATGAGATAATCACAATCCTGTAGATTCTGTCCCTCTGAAATGCAGTCGGTAGCGATAAGCACGTCGATTTCCTCGTTGATGTTAGGATATAGTGAGGCTTTCTCTTTCGAGATGGGCGAGAAAAGCGTCAGGACTTTATTAAAGTCCATTCTCTCGCGGAGTTTGAGAGTAGAGCGAGCTTCGACATCTCCCGACACGAGGGCTGTGTTCAGCCCGGTACGCTCCTTGATGAGCGGTGCGATGTTCTCGTAGAGATACTGAGCAGTGTCGGAGAAAGCGGTAAAGACTATAATCTTCCTGTTGTCTCCGTTGATGGGATTGGCAAACTTATTGCGAATCTCCTCTATGAGCATTTGCAGTTTGCTGTCATGTTCAGGGGTGATGTCGGCAAGCATGAACAGCAACGTGTTCAGATTGTCGAGGTCTTTGGCAAGATAGCTGCGCCACTGAACATAATCCATATCCTCCAGAGCGATTTTCGTCTTCCTGTTACCGATGAAAACTGTGTCCTCCCTTTCGTCAAAGTCAAGGCCGTAAGAGAAATCATAGTCGCAGACCATTGAAGATTCATGTTTGGAAGCAAGGTCGTCAATGGCATTTATGGTAGCTTCGATATATTTCCTGATTCGTTCAAGTGTAAGCCTGAAGGAGTTGACAGAACTTTCAAGGCGTTTGAGCAGGTTGATGCTCATAAGTTGCCTGATGCCACGTTCACGACCACTACGGGAAAGGTTGCTGAAACGTCCGTCCTCGCGCACTTCCATATATTTCTCCAACTTGCTCGGCAAGATGAAATCCGAGGGGGTATATATGGCGAGGTTAAGCTCCGTCACGCTGACGAAAATATCATTGAAGTTGACAGCCGTGGGTAAATCAGTGAGTTTCGGGGAGCGAGAGATGGGCTTCAATCTTTCCGGGAATTTGCCTATATCGGAAGTGTCATAATATTGCTCGATGTGTTTACGGCTTCTGGCAATGGTAACGCTGTCAAGAACTTCAAAGAAGTCGAAGCTCAACATTTCAAGCAATGTCTTTGTAGTGCGCTCCTCGGCAGGGAGTTTGGACCAACGATTGAAAGCGGTCTGCGCCTGACGGAAAATATCGTCGAGAGAACTTGACGTTTTCAGTTGGGCATCCATAATCGAGCTGTCACCCTCGTAAGCGAGGGCAAGCTGATTGCGCAGGTCATAGAAGCGGTTGTTGACAGGCGTTGCCGACAACATAAGTACCTTTGTCTTGACTCCGGCACGGATAACCTTGTTCATCAACTGTAGGTAGCGGTTCTCGCGCGGGTTTTCGTCGTTCTCATCAGTGGTGATTTTGCCGCCGTTGCGGAAGTTGTGGCTTTCGTCAATTACAACAAGGTCATAATTGCCCCAGTTTATATGTTCAAGGTCAAGGCCGTTGCTTTGACCTGACTGACGCGACAGGTCGGTATGATAGAGTATGTCATACCTTAGGCGGTCGGCTACAAGGGGGTTGTTTAAGTAGTTGCTGCGGTACGTAACCCAGTTGTCATGCAACTTCTTAGGGCATAGGACGAGAACGGATTTGTTGCGGTTCTCATAATACTTTATGACCGAGAGAGCGGTGAACGTCTTGCCGAGGCCCACGGAGTCAGCGAGTATGCAGCCGTTGTATTTTTCCAACTTGTTGATGATGGCGAGAGCGGCATCACGTTGGAAATTATAGAGCTTGTTCCAGATGACACTCGACTTGAAGCCGGTGGCCTCGTTAGGCAGTACATCCTCCGAAATATCTTCAAGAAACTCGTTGAAGATATTATAGAGCGTGACAAAGTAGATAAACTCCGGAGAGTTTTCTTTGTAAGCGTTGGTGATATTGTCGAGTACTTCCTCGGTAACGATTTGGAGCTTATCGCCGTCGTTCCAAATCTGATTGAAGATTTGAAGATACTGTTGAGAGAATGGAGCCTCCATCTTATTGATTGCGATAGCGAGGCTATTGCCGCGCTCGCAACCTAACTCAACGGTAGTAAAGCCTCCAAGGGGCATATATGTGGTGTCGTCAACGGTGGCAAATGACGGCATCCCGGCATTGGTTCGGTTCGACTTAAAACAGGCTTTGCGTCGAATCCATTCGGCACACTCCTTGGCGACGGCTTTCAGAGAAAGCTCATTGCGAAGCTTGATTTCAAACTCGGAGCCATAGAGGTCGCGTTCACGATTAAGGCGCGGTATGTAGAATTCACGCTTTTGTTTGTCAGCCTTTTCGGTTATGAAAGAAGGCGAAGTGAAAATAAAGCGAAGTTCGGATATGTCAGAGAGTTGCTCTTTCAATTCTTGAAATGCGTATATGGAAAAACAGGACGCGGCAATAGCCACCTTGGAGCCTGTGCGCAAGGTAGTTGCCATATCGTCTTTTAACGTCTTATTTACGTTGTCTATAAATTCCATATAAACAAAAGAGAACATCCAAGTAGCATCTGAAGGCCGACCAAAGCCTGTAACGACTACAAGGGTATTCTCAAAGTTTTCGGCTCTCGCCGTAT
>CANRFV010000025.1 GCA_947629985.1 uncultured Clostridia bacterium
TCATCGTGCTGTGCAGAGACAAGGACGGTGTCGATGCAAACGGCTTTTCCGTTCTCATAGCGTACCGAGACCTGTGTCTTGCCGTCCGGACGAAGATAGGGGAGCGTGTGATTTTTTCTGACCTCCGTCAGGCGAATGGCAAGACGATGTGCCAGCGTGATCGGCAGCGGCAGCAGCTCCGGTGTTTCATTGCTTGCATAGCCGAAGAGGATGCCTTGATCTCCGGCACCGATCTCGGTGCCATGCTCCGCCCTGACCTCCAGTGCAGAATCCACACCCTGTGCAATATCGGGGGACTGGCGGTCAAGCAGATTGATGATCTGTGCAGTATGGCCGTCAAACCCCAGAGCCTCACGGTCATATCCGATGGCATTGATCGTCTTGCGGACGACCTTTTCAATATCGACATCCGCAGTGGAATTGGTCTCCCCGGCGAGCACGACCGTGTTGTTTTTCAGCAGCGTCTCCACAGCGGTGCGTGCATGGGCATCCTGTTCCAGGTATGCATCCAGAATGGCATCCGAGATCTTATCGGCGACCTTGTCGGGATGTCCCTCTGTTACGGACTCGGACGTAAAAATGGTGATACTCATGATGATTCTCTCCTTTACTCATAACTCCTGCCGTTCGTAAAAACGGCGGAGAGCAGATTGACATTTTCAAAAGCGGTGAGTCCATCGCTTCTGTTTTGGAAATAGGTTTCCTGCACCCTTGCAGGTGGGAGGAAGGTGTCGATCTGGAAGCCAAGACCGAACAGCGCCCGCGATACATCATTGTACCGGAATCCGCCCTGCATCGGCTCTCCGAGTGAGTGTGTGATCTGGGCAAGGCGGGTGACACGCTCCGCCGGGGATGCGCCTTTCTCCGGATAGTCAAATACCAGTACGCTCCCAAGTGCCGACAGGGCAGCGATCTGTTCGAGCGTTTTGGTGAATACGGGAAGTGTCAGATAGTAGCTCACACCGAGGATGCTGAAAAATGTTTTCCATCCCGGACGAAATCCCGCCTGCAGGAGCTTGCCGATCATCGTTTCACGCTCAAAATCGACCGGAACGAAATGCACATTTTTCGGGATATTCCATTGCAGCTCCCGAATGCGTCCGAGCTTATAGAGCTGGGTGTCCGGGTGGTCTACCTCAAAAATCTCAATATCCGGATCTGCATTCCGGAACGAGAAGGTATCCGCACCCGCACCGCAGATCACATACTGCACTCTGTCCCCGGCAAACGCTGCGAGCCTATCCTCTGTGAACCGGATCCGGGCAAGAGGTATCGGCACAAAATAGGTGTTGACAAAACGCACGAAATCCTCCGGGCTGCCGTCTGTGTAGGCATCGCGGATCAATGCCCTCTGCCGTTCAAATTCGTCTCCCCCCATCATGTCATACGCAAGATAGTCGTCAAACAGCTTTTGCTTTGCTGTGTTGGAATGCCAGCCTCGGGCAAATGCGCAGAGCTTTGCCGTCTGACTTTCCTGATGCTTTATCATACCTGCCTCCGTCCTGTATAGACACAAAAACGGAGAATACAGAAGAACTCTGCATTCTCCGTAAATTTCATTCCGATATGCAGCAGCGCAATTGGGGTCTATACGAAGTGCTGTTCCTCTGTTTCATAACGATAGATTGTACTTTGGATCAACAACACGCTTTTCTCATCACAAACAGCTCCTTTCGTTTTTCTATGCTTATATTATAGCATCCCTACGCCGTTTTGTCCAATTGTTTGTTTTGAGTATGCAGTCTAAAAGAAACTGATAGGCAGGATAGGAAAGAGCCGGTCACAGAACATGACCGACTCCGGGAAAGGATAATGGTGATTTCGTTTTTATACTGGCGCTCTCCATCGGAGCAGAAGATCCTGAATTTTTTTGATGACAAACGAAATCAGGCAGATCGTGATGCCAAGTACAATGATTGCCGGAATTACACGCTTGTAATTCGCAAAATTCGAGTAGTTCCAGATGTAGAAGCCAAGACCGGGATTGGTGGGATCTGCCGCGATCATCTCCGCCGATGTCAGCAGAATAAAGGAGATGCCAAGCCCCTGATTCATGCCGTTGAAAATGTAGGGGAGTGCGCCCGGAAGAATCACATGAAGCAGCATAGAGAGATGCCCCACGCCCAGCGCCCTTGCGGAATCGAGGATGCCGCGATCGATATTGACGACCCCTGTCATAGTACCGGACAAAATCGGCCAGTAGGATGCCACAAAGATGATGAACACCTTTGCCGCATTCATGCTCGGAAACAGCGCGATCGCATACGGAATGTACACGATCGGCGGGATGGCGCTGACAAACCGCACCACATAGCTTGCCGTTGAGCGCACCGCCTTGAACCAGCCAAGGATCAGACCCATCGGAACGGCGATCACGAGCGCCAGCAAAAAGCCCTCCAGAATCGTCCGGAATGAGATCCAGACGGCTGCTAAAAGCGGCTGTGTGTCTTCGATAAACTGGTGAAACACGATGCCGGGAGCGGGGAACATTTTCGCATTCAGCCTGTCGAGCTTCGGCCCGAACAGCACCCAGAGCAGCACAAGGATCTCGACCACGGAGAGGAGCTTCCCGGTCTCGGAGATCGTCTCTTTTTTACGGCTGAAGAGGGATACCAGGAGGTAGAACAGTTCCAGGATGACCGCAGATCCGATCACATACACCGGATAGTAGTCTCCCTCCTTTGCATCCGGCAGCAGCTGGATGAGCAGAAGCGCCAGAAACCAGATATGCGGGATCCGGAGAAAGCGTTTGCGCCATGTCATCCGACCACCTCCTCTGCCAGGTCACTGTGGTAAAACAGCTCCACCAGCTCACTGCGGAACTGCTGATATTCCTTTGTTCCGATGAGCGCATCGTGATCGCGCGGACGCGGGAACGGTACATGTACCTCTCTGTAGATCCTGCCAGGATTCGGCTGCATAACGATGATCCTGTCAGACAGGTAGATCGCCTCGTCCACATCATGCGTTACAAAGACGACCGTTTTCTTCTCGCCCTCCTCACTGCGCCACAGCGAGAGCAGTAGCTTTTGCAGGGAGACTCTGGTGCGCGGATCAAGTGCGCCGAACGGTTCGTCCATCAGCAGGATCTCCGTATCCATCGCAAGCGCTCTTGCAATGGCAACGCGCTGCTGCTGTCCGCCGGAGAGCTGGAGAGGGAATTTGTTCTGATAGTCCGTCAGCTCCACCTTTTGCAGAAATTTCTCCGCACGCGCCTGCCGTTCCTGACGGGACAGCGTGCGGGCGGTCTGCTCGATGCCGTAGACCACATTTTTTTTCGCCGTCATCCACGGGAACAAGGAGTAGTTCTGGAACACCACGGCCCGGTTTTTCCCGGGGCCGGTGACACGCTCGCCATCGATATAGACCTCCCCCTCGACCGGACTGCGCAGTCCCTCCAGAATGCTCAGGAGGGTGCTCTTTCCGCAGCCGGAAGAGCCGAGGAGACTGACAAATTCGCCTTTTTCGATGGTGAGTGATACATTCTGCAATGCCGTGAAGCGGGTATTCTTCTCCACATAATCCATGGAGATATTTCTGATCTCTATTTTACTCATGCTATCGCCTCCTTAACTGTCGTACTCCTCATAATGCGTCACCATATCGGCATAGAAATCCACATCCTCCGGGTGCTCGGAGATCACCTCATCCAGTGCCGATTTGTAAAGCTCGGTATTGACATGGGACTCAATATCAAAATCCTCAAAGAAACCGAGATCGACCATGTGATCCTTCCACTCTACGATGGTCTTTTTATCCGGGTCGGGATAGGAGCTGATATGCTCGCCGTAGGTCTCCTGCCGGATGATATCCGGGTCAACGCTGACATACTTCACAATGTCCTCGACCGTCTCATCCTGATTTTCCTGATAGAACTTATAAGCCTGGATCAGTGCTTTCAGATAAGCCTTATAGGCATCCGGGTCGGCATTGATATTCTCCGTCTCGGCGATGTTACGGCAGCACGGATGATTCTCAAAGCCCTCGATCTCACCGGAATAATCCAAGATCACATAGCCGTCGTTGACGCCCTGCGCACGGAACGGCGTGAACACCAGCGCACCGTCAATGTCGGCATTATTGAGTGCCGCAAATGCCGCCGTGCCGCTCTCCACGTCCACGAACTCTACATCTGTTCCGACGTCCAGCCCCGCCTCACGGAAGCCGATGCGCCAGACAATGTCCTGCGTTCCGAGTGGAACAACGGCAATGCGCTTTCCGCGCAGCAGCTCCAGACTGTAGTCCTCCGGATCCACACCCTCCACGATCTCAGGCTTGACGAGAAGGGCATGTCCTTCTGTCATGATACCGCCGATCTGCGTCAGGTCGTAGCCCTGCTGTAGGTAGGAGACGACCTCAGTGCTGCCGAGTGCGCCTGCATCGAGCTTGCCGGATTCAAGAGAGCTGAGCATGTTGTTGTTGCTGTCAAAGAGCTGCAGCTCGGCGTCAAGTCCCTCTGCCTCGAAGAAGCCCTCTTCCTTCGCCACAAAGTAGAGCAGATGTCCAGTGGACGGCAGATAGCCGATGCTGAAATGCTTCAGCTCTGCGGTCGTGGCTTCCTCCTCGGTCTGGGCAGCCGTCTCCGCCTTGGATTCTGCTGCCGGTGTGGCGGTGCTGTTCGTATTTCCGACAGTATCATCATTGGAACTGCTGCTGCCGGAGCAGGCTGTCAGGGCAACCGCTGAAAGAATGGCAGCAATGAAAAGTGCCGCTGTGCGTGCTTTGTTTGTTTTCATCATAAATCTCTCCTTGCATATTCTCTATTTAGCCGGTATGTTCCGGGCTATGCGTTTATTATACCATGGGGGAGAAGCTTTGTCCAATACTCGTTTTTGAGGATGGAGTATCAGAAAAATCGTGAATTATCAGCTTTTTTGATGCCCGGTTATCAAAAAAGCACTGCCGTTTTCACACGGCAGTGCACTCCTGATTAACCGCAGCAGCCGCCCGGGGCGGGAGGTGCGGTCGTACTTGCTTCCGGCTCTGCCACCTGGCAGCAATCCGGGACAGCGGCGCTTTCCGTGGCAATGCAGCAGTCATTTGTCTGCACATTTGCTGCGGCAGCCATTTCGCCGTTTCCGCCGCACGCTGTCAGCAGGGACAGCAATGCAAGCAGAGGAAATAACAATATCGCTTTTCTCATCATTCCGACTCCTTTCTTAGAGCCTGTTTAGTATCTGGAGGTAGCCGGATTTTCGAGCAGATTTTCGCCCTACGGTGTATAAGCGATCAGCACAAAATCCAAGATTTTGGCTGCCTGCTTATGATGACGGATGTCCGACGCAGCAATACTTGCTGTATTGCAAGGAGGACAGACTACATCAGGGCGGAAAATGCCGAAAAGACGGCCGCCGGAAGATGCTAAACAGAATCTTATAGCTCATACGGTGTGATCTGGTACACAAAATAATTCAGCCAGTTGGCAAACAGCAGATTGGAATGCGCCTTCCACTTCATCGCCGGCGCACTCGATGGGTCATCGCCGGGAAAATAGTTCTGCGGAACGACAGGATGCAGCCCCTTCCCCAGATCGCGCCAGTACTCACTTGCCAGTGTTCCCACATCGTATTCCGGGTGACCGTTGACAAAGATCTGCCTGCCGTCCCGGGATGCGACAATATAGGGACCTGCCTCCCTTGATTCTGCCAGAATGTCGATACCGTCCGTCCGCCGCACATCGTCCGCATGGATGCCCGTGTAGCGGGAATGCGGCGCAAAGAATACATCATCGAAGCCCCGTGTCAGCTCGGCATTCGCCGTTGTGACGTAGTGCTGGTAGATGCCGGAGAGCTTTTCCGGCAAAGGGTATTTCTGAATACCGTAATGGTAGTACAGCCCCGCCTGTGCCGCCCAGCACAGGTACAACGCAGAGGTGACATGCGTTTTGCTCCACGCCATGATCTCCGACAGCTCCTCCCAGTAGTCCACCTGTTCAAATTCCAGATTCTCCACGGGCGCTCCGGTGATGATGAGACCGTCAAATTTCTGCGCACGAATATCTGAAAAAGGCTTGTAGTATTGATTCAGATATTCACTCGTCACGTTCTTGTACTGATGCGTCACCAGCCGCAGAAAGGTCACCTCGACCTGTAGTGCGGTATTTGACAGCAGTCGCAAAAGCTGCAATTCGGTCTGCTCCTTTTTCGGCATGATATTGACAATGGCGATCTTTAGCTGACGGATATCCTGACTGTTTGCCCGCTGTTCGGACATCACAAAGATATTTTCCAGCTCCAGCTTTTGCAGAACGGGCATGTTTTCCTGTAATCGTATCGGCATGGCTTACCTCTCTTTCCTGATCTCGGCAAGATAGCGCTCGATTTCCTTGATAAATTGCTCCCCCATCCGGCTGAGTGCGGCGTTTTTCTTCGTAATATAGCCGATCTCCATGATCGTATTCGGACTGTCCGCACTTTCCTTAAACGGTATCACAAGGAACTGATCGTTGCTGAGTCTCTCGTTGAAAATGCTCGAACATAGTGTATACCCGTCCAGTCCCTCCAGCAAATTCATCATGGTCGCACGGTCAGTTGCCTTGATGGTCTTGGCATAGATATGCTCACTCAAAATCTCCTCTGCAAAATAAATCTTCGTGTCCGAACCCTGCTCAAAAGAAAGACATGGGTACGGCTCCAGCTGCCGGATGCTCAGCTCCTTCTCACCGGCAAGCGGGTGGGACTTTGCAAGGAAGACACAGGCGGGACATTTGATGAGCGTATGGAATTCCAGCTCCTGCTCCCGCAGCAGCTTTTGCAGTACCCGACGGTTCTGCTCGCTGATGTACAGTATCCCGATCTCGCTTTTCAGACTGCCGACATCGCGTATCACCTTGACCGTCCGGGTCTCCCGCAGCGCCAGATCATACTGGCTTGTATCAAAATGCTTGGTCATTTCAATGAACGCCTTGACCGCAAAGGAATAGTGCTGCATGGACACGCTGAATTTTCTGCGGAAGGTGCCGTTTTCTCCGTAGGACCGTACGATGTCCTCGTACTGCTGATACAGTGCGCGGAGCTTGACCAGAAATTCCCTGCCCTCCGTGGTCGGGATCACGCCCTTGTGCGTGCGCAGGAAAATGGGAATGCCGATCTCCGCCTCGACCTCCTTGACCACACTGGTCAGTGACGGCTGTACGACAAAGAGCTTTTCGGCGGCTTTGTTCATGGAGCCGCTTTCCTCGATAGTCAGCAGGTAATAGATTTGCTGTAAAGTCATAATTCACCTCTTTTTGGGAACAAAAAAACGGAAGCGCCTGCTTCCGAACCTCAGTATCATTCTGGTGCGTTTTTCCTCAGAAAATGCGCATACAAAATCCATACGATGCTGAAGGTTCAGAATACATCGCACATGTACACATCATTCCACTCCAAACACGATATGCTTTCATACCAAACCCTCCATTCTGCATCATTACCATTATCATAACACGAACGGGATGATTTGTCAACAATATCGCTTATACTTGTTTTTGATTTTTCATTATCATCAAAATTGATAATAGAAAATCCGCAAGGATCAGACATTTTTCAGCATAGGCAGCAGCGGAAGGAGGATCGTTGTTATGAAAAGGATAAAACCAGCTGCATACAATAAGTTCATGCAGCTGGTATGATGGGGTTCACTCTGCCATTTCAGGCACTTCCCCCACGATCGGCTTGGGATCAATACCCAGACGTGTATAATAATCCGTTAAAGCTGCCTTGACTGCCTGTTCAGCCAAAACGGAACAATGTATCTTCACCGGCGGCAGACCGTCAAGCGCCTCCATGACAGCCTGATTTGTCAGCTTTAGTACTTCTGCGATCGACTTCCCCTTGATCATCTCAGTTGCCATTGAGGAGGTTGCAACGGCAGCGCCGCAGCCAAAGGTCTTGAACTTGACATCCTGAATGGTGTCATCTTCAATTTTCAGATACATCTTCATAATATCGCCGCACTTTGCATTTCCCACCTCTCCGATCGCGTTTGCATCCGGGATCTCTCCGACATTACGAGGGCGTGTGAAATGGTCAAGCACTTTTTCACTATAATTCATCTGCTGTACCCCCTTCAGACAAGCCGTTTGCCGCTCTGGGTGAGACTTTCCCACATGGGTGACATACTGCGCAGCCTGTCAACGATCTGCGGGATCACTTCGAGTATGTAGTCCGCATCCTCCTCAGTGAATTCCTCTCCAAAGCTCAGACGCAGCGAGCCATGCGCCACCTCGTGAGCAAGTCCAAGTGACAGCAGCACATGGGACGGATCCAGAGAGCCGGAGGTACACGCCGATCCAGAGGATGCCTGGATCCCATATTGATCCAGCAGCAGAAGCAGACTTTCTCCCTCGATTCCGACAATGGATACATTGACATTTCCGGCAAGCCGGCGGTTTCTGTCACCGTTGAGACGAGTCTGGTCGATTTTCAGAATACCGTCAATCAGCTTATCCCGCAAGGGAGTCAGCTTTGCAATTTTTCCGGGAATGTCCGCTGTAGCAAGCTCAAGCGCCTTGGCAATGCCGATAATTCCGGGGACATTTTCTGTTCCGGCACGTTTACCGGATTCCTGACCGCCGCCGTGGATCAAATTGGAAAGCTGTATGCCCCTGCGTACATACAGCACGCCGATTCCCTTCGGTGCATGAAACTTGTGTCCGGAAAGCGACAGCAGATCAATATTCTGCGCCTTCACATTGACTGGAACATTGCCGATCGCCTGTACTGCATCCGTGTGGAACAGTACGCCATTTTTCTTGCAGATCGCTCCGATCTCAGGAATAGGCTGAATGGTTCCGATCTCGTTATTGGCATACATGATGGTGACAAGCGCCGTATCCTCACGAATCGCATCTTCTACCTGCTGCGGGTCGATCAGTCCTTCCGGGCTGACCGGCAGATAGGTTATCTCGAAGCCATGCTTCTCCAGAAATTCGCAGGTATGCAATACGGCGTGATGCTCAAATGCACTTGTGATGATGTGCTTCTTTCCCTTTTCCGAAAGTTTATCCGCCACACCCTTGATCGCCCAGTTATCGGACTCCGAGCCGCCTGCGGTAAAGAAAATCTCATTTGGCTGCGCACCGAGTACATTCGCCACCCGTTTCCGTGCATCGATAATGGCACGCTCATTTTCACGGCCTCTGCCGTAGATGCTGGAAGGATTGCCGAAATGTTCTTGAAAATAGGGCAATATTTCCTGTAAAACCTCATCCGATACAGCGGTGGTTGCCGCATGATCGGCATAGATACGTCTCTCTGACATCTTAACATTACCTTCTTTCTGGGACAAATATGACAACAGCCTCCCCCGGACAAGAGAAGCTGCGCCATACTGGAATATTTATGAAACTGGGAAATCACATATATTACAGGCTATCTATTTTTTAGGAGGTATTTGCGGGAGACCCCCGCTGGCATTTGCCTAACAATGCGGCTTAGCAGCAAAATTCGGCACTTCTATTTAAAAGTTACTTGATCGCCGCAAACGCTGTATCGAGCGCATCGATCAGATCATCCACATGCTCCGTACCGATGGACAGGCGGATGGTATTCGGCTTGATGCCCTGGTCGAGCAGCTCCTCGCCGGTGAGCTGGCTGTGCGTGGTCGATGCCGGATGGATGACGAGCGACTTCACATCCGCCACATTCGCAAGCAGCGAGAAGATCGGCAGATTGTCGATGAACTTCTTCGCATCGTCCTCGCTGCCCTTAATCTCAAAGGTAAAGATGCTGCCGCCGCCGTTCGGGAAGTATTTCTGATACACAGCATGGCTCGGTTCAGACTCTAAAGACGGATGATGCACCGCCTCTACCTGCGGATGCTTGGCAAGATGATCCACGATTTTCAGCGCATTCTCGACATGACGCTCCACACGCAGAGACAGCGTTTCGAGACCTTGCAGGAAGATGAACGCATGGAACGGCGAGATGGATGCGCCCGTATCACGCAGCAGGATCGCACGGATATAGGTCGCAAATGCCGCTGCACCTGCCGCCGCCGTGAACGATACGCCGTGGTAGCTCGGATTCGGCTCGGAGATCCACGGATACTTCCCGGATGCACCCCAGTCGAACGTACCGCCGTCCACGATCACACCGCCGATGGCTGTGCCGTGGCCGCCGATGAACTTGGTTGCGGAATGCACCACAATGTCTGCACCGTACTCGATCGGGCGCACCAGATAGGGTGTTGCAAAGGTCGAGTCGATGACCAGCGGGATATTATGCGCATGTGCGGTCTTGGCGACTTCCTCGATGTCGATGACATTGGAATTCGGATTGCCGAGCGTTTCGATGAAGATCGCCTTGGTCTTGTCGTTGATCGCCTTCTCGAAGGCGCCCTCCTCCTCAGGGTCAACGAAGGTCGTCTCGATGCCGTAGAGCGGCAAAGTGTGCGCTAACAGGTTATAGGTGCCGCCATAAATCGTCTTGGAGGCAACAATGTTCTCGCCCGCCTTGGCAAGTGCCTCAATGGTATAGGTGATGGCTGCTGCGCCGGATGCCAGACCCAACGCTGCCACGCCGCCCTCAAGTGCCGCGATGCGCTTTTCAAACACATCCTGCGTGGAGTTCGTCAGTCTGCCGTAGATATTGCCCGCATCCCGCAGACCAAAGCGGTCAGCGGCATGCTGGGAGTTATGGAACACATAGGATGTGGTCGCATAGATCGGAACGGCTCTTGCATCGGAGGCCGGATCTGCCTGTTCCTGTCCGACGTGGAGCTGGAGCGTTTCAAAATGAAGCTTCTTCTCTGCCATGATTATTTCCTCCTGTTATTTCTGTAGGGGACTTCTGTCCCGTGTTGATTATCGATAAATTTTGATTTGGAAGTAACTTTCAGATACACCAATGAGCAACGGTATCTGAAATTCTAACCTCTTATCTCTGCATCTCTTACACATAGATCCTACGCCTTGCGGCGACATCGTGTGGAGCACCACATTCGGTCAAGCCCCTCCACGATCGAGCGGAGCTGGTGCCATGTATTCTGTTGTTGAGAGTTCATGTGTACCACTCCTTTCGTGATTTTCTATGTTTTTATTATAGCACGGCTTTTGTGATTTGTCCAATACTTGGTTTTGATAGGGGATTATCAGTTTTTTTGATAGTGGGGCTTCTTGCTATTTTGAAATAGATATGGTATACTTGAAAAGGTAAATTCCTTACAGAAAAGAGGTATCGCTTATGCGCTATATTCGACATGCGCTGCCCTCCGATGTACCGCAGCTTGCCGTAGTGGAGGAGACTTGTTTTCCGACGGCAGAGGCAGCATCCGCAGAGCAGTTTGCTGCGCGCGTGACCGCCTATGGCAGTCATTTCTGGCTTTTGTTTGATAAGCATGACCGTCTGCTTTCGTTTGTGGACGGCTTGGTGACAGATAAACCGGATCTATGCGATGAGATGTACGAAAATGCCGCCCTTCACAACGAGGACGGCGCATGGCAGATGATCTTCGGCGTGAACACCGTCCCAGAGGCAAGGCGGCAAGGATGCGCAGAGCGTTTGCTGCGGCAGTGCATCACGGATGCAAGGACGCAGGGGCGGCGGGGGCTTGTCCTGACGTGCAAGGAAGCGCTGCTGCATTATTACGGGAAATTCGGTTTTGTCAGCGAGGGCGTGACGGAAAAGTCCACGCATGGCGGAGTGCAGTGGTACCAGATGCGCCCGACATTCCGGGAGGAGGGAATATCATGAAATTAGCCTTATACGAGATGCAGCCTGTCGGCAATGTGCAGGACAATCTCACCCGGAGCCTTGCCGCCATCCGGGAGGCAGCACAACACGGTGCCGA